>JAHHID010000025.1 GCA_019359015.1 Spirirestis rafaelensis WJT71-NPBG6 | reverse complement strand
ACCGTAGGGCATACGGAATCTCAAGCTTGTGGACAGAACAACCTCTGCTTAGGTGGGGAAACTCCTCTAAGTAAGTTGACTGGTTGAAACAAGAATCCCACTGCTTCAAGCAGTGGGAGTGTCAAAAACAGAATGCAGTTAGGTTACAAGAAGCGATTCGCCGTGCAGGTGGTGTTAGTCGCGCTGCGGATATTATTGAACAAACTGTATCTACGCTTAAGCCAGTTCTTTCTTAAGCATTACAAAAAATAATTTTTGAGGATTATTGAGTAGCGTTTTAGAAACTCTCAACAAAAATTCAATAGAATAAGCTCAAACTGTATATCGATCTGAAAAAAGCCACTGTCAATGTAAACCATACAGTAATTTAATGTGACGGACTAATTAAAAGATGAGCATGAAAAAAATGATTTTACCAAATAATTTAGAATGTTACTATCTTGGTAAAGAAGAAACAGAATATATATTTTCTGAAGTGTTTACTGAACAGCAATATATCAAAAATGGTATCACTATAAATGAAGGAGATTGTATTTTTGATATAGGAGCAAATATTGGAATATTTTCTCTATTTTTAAGTATGCTTAACAAGCAAGTAAAAATTTATGCATTTGAACCCATAAAAGAAATATTTGATGTATTGCAAGCAAATGCTAGTATGCACTCTATTCCTAATATATTTCAATTCAATTATGGTTTGAGTTCAGAAAATAAGTCTGATAAATTATTTACTTTTTATCCAAATATGGCTGGCAATTCAACAACAAAACCATTGGAAAAATTAGAACAGCGGGAGGTGATGAATGCTGTGTTAAACAAAGATATAGTGGACTACCTTTTTCAAAACGAAGAAGTAAAGAGCGAAGTCAAAACCTTATCTTCTGTAATTAATGAGTTTAATATTATATCAATAGACTTGTTGAAAATAGATGTAGAAGGTGAAGAATACGAAGTTTTGCAAGGTATAAGCCACAATCAATGGAGCAAAATAAAGCAAGTTGTTGTTGAAGTTGATGACAGGGAAGGAAGAGTAGATACAATCCAAAAACTTCTGACAACCTATGGATTTGATATTACGATCGAAAAAAATAATTTAGTGCCTGATACACTCGATAACTTCAATGTCTATGCTGTACGTCGTTGATTAAATATTTAACTTCTATCTCGATCATGTTTTTGGTAGTTGTTATAGTTATGTTGCCAGCCAGAAAGCGCAATCGTATTTTGCCTATCCTGGTTACTAAATTTAGCATACCGTCCGCCTAATGTTCGAGACTGATGGCAATCGTGCTAGTCAGGAAAAAGATAAAAAGAAAAAGTTTTTTACATTTTTCTTCTTACCTTCCCGATTTCGCACTACTTTTGCAACCAAACTGACACCAAACCACCCGGACAAGAAAAATTTCCCCATCCGTCGCTGTTGGTATAAACAATATCCTGAATATGTCCGGTGGAATCGTAAAAAGCTGCATTCGGTCGGAACATATTCATCCACTTGCTGCCAGATTCACCGTTAGTCAACACTACTGCCATTGCCCCCGGATGTTCGCTGTCACCTAAGCGCGTCCAAGCGATAGTATTCGGATGATCAAAATAATCGTGTTGGTCGCCAAAACCGTATTCATTACGCGCTTTCAGGAACTTGTCAATCAAGAAACGGTGAGAATAAAGTGTTGCATCACGTCCCTTATCATGATATCGCGCTCCGTAATAGTCTGCATAAAAAACGCAAGGATAGCCTTCACGACGCAGCAAAATCAGCGCATACGCCAAAGGCTTAAACCAAGGTTCAACGGGAGACTCTAGCGATTGACACGGTTGGGTATCATGATTTTCCACAAAGGTGACAGCTAAGGCAGGTTGTTCCTTAACTAAAGTTCTGTCAAAAAGCGATCGCATATCGAAACTATTACCTTGGCGACTTGCTTGATGAAACTTGAAGTGAAGAGGCACATCAAACAACGATAATCGTCCATCACTAGCAGCAATATAGCCGTGTATTGCTTCGATATCTTGTGACCAATACTCCCCCACACTAAACAATTCTCGCCCGCCAAAATGAACTCGTAGATGGTTGAGCCAATCGCGGAAAAAGCTGGAACGAATATGTTTGACAGCATCAATCCGGAAACCATCTACACCTGTAGTGTCAACAAACCAACGTCTTCAATACATCAACTCACCGCGCACGAACTCGTTACCCATATCCAAGTCGTTCGCCATCAAATAGTCATAGTTACCGTGTTCGTGACTAACTTCTGTCTCAAAGTTATTGTTCTTGATGCGGTAGAGTTTATCAGTGTTGTTGGTAGCTGCATTGTAGGATAATGTATCAAAGCACCACCAATGCCACTTCATGCTAGAGTATTTATCTCCACGACCAGAAAAATTGAACTTGGTATAAGCTTCAATTTGATACCAGTCACTATTTGGGCGATTGCGGTCATCCCAATTCATTTCCTCTGCTGAGATGCGTTGTGTTTCATCTCCACCATCTTTGTGGTTGAAAACTACATCGGCGTAAATTTGAATGCCGGCATTTTGAGCGCTTTTAATCGCTGTCAGATATTGATCGCGTATTCCATATTTTGTGCGGACACTACCTTTTTGATTGAACTCACCCAAATCAAATAAATCGTAGACTGCGTATCCCACATCTCTACCGCCACCACTACCCTTGTAAGCTGGTGGTAACCATAAAGCGCTAAAGCCTGCACTAGCCAACTCGTGAGCCGTTTTATTCAGTTGATTCCATAGGCTACCATCATCGGGGATGTACCAATGAAAATATTGCATTATTACGCCGTTGGTCATGCGATCGCCTTAATCAAAATCTTTGGTAGATGCAGATTTCTATGAGAAATCTTTGGTGTTAGCGTAAGTCTTTTTTGTCACACATCCAAACATCTCCAGAATTTATTTATGTTTCCATTAGCGCAACAATTCCTGAATCTGCATCGGTGTTAATTCTTGCACATTGCTCAAAACTATCGTCGCTCCCGCTTGTCGCAATGTTTGCCCATAAGCATCACGACGCGCTATCGTCTCCTGTACATGAGGCGGTAAAATACCTACACCAATCCAAGTACGGTTAGGCTCAACACTTCGCGCCTTTTCCACTGTGTACATATCTGCTACCGTATCTCCTACATATATCACTGGCTGTAATTTGTCAAGCTCCAACAGACGAACAGTCGCGAAAAGCCCGGTAGGGTCTGGTTTACCCGGTGCATCTTCCATCGCGACTAGTACAGGCGATTTTAAACCAAGGCGTTTTTGCAAAACATAGGTAGCGGAAGCGCGAGTAGCACCGCTAAAAAATCCCCAGCGAATCCCAGCTGATGTAAGTTGCTCAAAATAGCTAGACTGTAATAATAATGGCTCATCGCAGATATAACCCGTCCAATTGTTGGGGTCTGGTCCTCGGTAACGCGATTGAAAAAACGCGACAATCGTACTGTAGTCAAGTTGTAATTGCTCGCGAGGTATGGAATTTTGAAAATAGCGGTAAATTAACTCTTGGGATGCTTCCCAATCGTTATTCCAGATGCCTTCAGACTTCAGTTGGTCAATATCTAATGGTGTAGGACGATACGCAGAATCGGTAAAATGCTCTACAGTATCTGCCAGCGCTCGTCTATAAGAACCGCCAACATCGCGGATCACACCATCAATATCGAAAATAACCAGCGGATTTGTTTGTTCAGTCATAGAATTTTAGATTTTAGATTGGTAATTGGGCACGCTCGCATTGGGGATTTCCCTTTCCCCCTCTTTAAAATCTCCATTTCCATTCTTATTTAGTCAACTTGTCAAGAATTGGGTTAGAATAAGCGATCGCATGAGTTAGTGAGTATGGCACACAAATTAGCGGAGGTATGATTGACCAAGTTTATTTTGAAAATTTTGTGGTTGGATGAAAACGTCGCCTTGGCGGTCGATCAAGTTGTCGGCAAAGGCACAAGTCCTTTGACTAAGTACTTTTTCTGGCCCAGGAATGACGCCTGGGAAGAGTTAAAAAAAGAGCTAGAGTCAAAACACTGGATTACTGACGTTGATCGTGTTGAGTTGCTCAACAAAGGAACAGAAGTAATCAACTACTGGCAAGAGGAAGGCAGAAACCGTCCAATGGCTGAAGCCCAACTGAAATTTCCGGAAGTTACCTTCACAGGTAGCGCCTAGTATCGCATAATTAAGTTTCTTGTGATTCTACAAGCTGCCAAAGTTTAATTGTCTTGTCCCTGCTGCCACTAACAATCACTGTGGGCACTAAGGTGTCGGAATTAAGCGCTGTTCTGGATTACTACGAAAACTCCTCCTAGAAAGTTTTTAGGAGGAGTTTTGATTTGTCGGGAATAATATAATTCCCTAACTTGAGTTTGGGCAGACTGAATGTTTACACCATACCGCCGGCAGCTTGAAAGCGTGCGCGAGCGCGTTTGTAAGCTTGTGTTGCCTGAATTTGTGCTTGCCGGTCTTCTGCTTGCACTTGATTCACGCGAGCTTCTGCTTGATTAAAAGCAGCACGGGCTTCTTCAAGGTTAATTGAGTCGCCTTTTTCCGCACCGTTAACCAGAATTGTGATTTCGTTTTCTTCGACTTCGGCAAAACCACCCATGAGGGCGATCGCTGTCCAATTCTGATTTTTATTCGCACGCACTCGCATCACACCTGTATCCAAAGCGGTCAAGAGTGGCGCATGTCCTGTGAGAATACCTAGCTGACCAGTAGTACTCGGCAAGACTACTTCTTCAGCTGCGGCATCCCACACTGTTTTATCTGGAGAAATTACACGAACAGTTAGGGTCATAAAAAGTATAAAGTGTGAAGTCTTAAGCCTGAAGTATGAAGTTTGAATTTCAGCCTTCAGACTTCATACTTCAGCCTTTATTTAACCTTTAAGCTTTTCGCCTTTAGCGATCGCTTCGTTAATGTCGCCTACCAAGTAGAAGGCTTGTTCTGGCAGATCGTCCAACTTGCCTTCAAGAATCATCTGGAAGCCTTTGATGGTGTCTTCCAATTTCACGTACTTACCAGGTGAACCGGTGAATACTTCTGCCACAAAGAAGGGCTGAGACAGAAAGCGTTCAACTTTCCGCGCACGAGATACGATCAGGCGATCGTCTTCTGACAATTCATCCAAACCAAGAATGGCGATGATGTCTTGCAGTTCTTTATAACGTTGCAAAGTCGCTTGTACAGCACGAGCAGTGCTGTAATGTTCATCACCTACAATGTTGGGTTGCAACATGGTAGAAGTCGAACCTAACGGATCTACAGCCGGATAAATTCCTTTCGATGCCAAACCGCGAGACAGTACTGTTGTACCATCCAAGTGAGCAAAGGTGGTTGCAGGTGCGGGGTCAGTTAAGTCATCCGCAGGTACGTACACGGCTTGAATCGAAGTAATAGATCCCTCGTTTGTAGAGGTAATCCGCTCTTGCAGTGCGCCTACGTCGGTTCCTAGTGTAGGCTGGTATCCTACAGCAGACGGCATCCGACCTAGTAGTGCCGATACCTCAGAACCTGCTTGTACGAACCGGAAGATGTTGTCAACAAACAGCAGTACGTCCTGCTTGTTCACATCTCGGAAGTACTCAGCCATTGTCAAACCCGACAAACCAACCCGCATTCTTGCTCCGGGTGGCTCGTTCATCTGACCATAAACTAGAGCAATTTTAGACTCGTTGAGGTTGTCTTTATTGATTACCCCAGATTCCATCATTTCGTTGTAAAGGTCATTACCCTCACGAGTCCGTTCACCCACACCAGCGAATACGGACACACCACCGTGCTGGGTGGCGATGTTGTTGATCAACTCCATCATGATCACGGTTTTACCGACCCCTGCACCGCCGAACAGACCAATTTTACCGCCACGTCGATAGGGAGTCAGCAAGTCAACAACTTTAATCCCAGTCTCGAACACGGAAGGCTTGGTTTCCAGTTCTGTGAATTTGGGAGCATCACGGTGGATGGGTAAGGTTTGTTCAGCATTTACAGGTCCCCTGTTGTCTACAGGTTCGCCAAGAACGTTGAAAATGCGTCCTAAGGTGGCTTTGCCAACTGGCACGCTGATGGGAGCGCCAGTATCAACGGCTTCCATGCCACGGACTAAGCCATCGGTGGTACTCATGGAAACGGCTCTCACCTGGTTATCGCCCAGCAACTGCTGCACTTCGCAGGTCAGCGAAATTTCTTGTCCGGCTTCGTTCGTGCCTTTGACGATTAAAGCGTTGTAGATTTGCGGCATTTTCCCGGTGGGGAATTTAACGTCTACAACCGGACCAATGATTTGAGTAATGTAGCCTATGTTTGTTTTTTCTGCGGTGGTGACCATGCTGGGTCCTAATAAATGAAGCTATATTTGGTGATAGGGTCGTGTTCGACTTAAGATTAACGCTCTTTCATCTTCCAGGTTATCACCGAACGACTCCTATCTTCGCCATAAATTGATTCTTAAGACTGATGTCGTCAAGTAGGCAGCAGACTTGATGCAAAAGGCTTTGGGGAAGACTAGATAGCAAAAAAACCGTTTGGATTAGGCATAGAGGATTAGCGCTTGGTAAAAACCTTGGCTTGTTGCCTCTTCGTGCCTAGTATTAGCACAATAATTTTATATTTCCTCGTGGGCGAATAAAGTAGCAATAATATTCGCTCTACATACTGCTGGCAAATTATACCATTAAACGCCGAAAAGAAAAAAGCTGCCGATCGCACTATCAATCGCGCTATCAGCAGTTCTATACCATTTCACTCTGAATATCTAAAACAAGCGATGCCAATGACATTTCGCAAAACCTGATTAATTTAAATGTAATAACTTATGAAGTAAATTTGAATACATCTGGCAGTTACCGTTCATAATTTACTAACGTTTGCTAACAAACTGAAATCTTCTTGCTTCATCCTGGTAGTGTCGGCACTCACCAGTCCACAAGCTGACACGGCGTGACTCGCCGCGTTTTTGAGATTAACCGCGGCGTTTAAGTCTCTGTCACATTGAAACCCGCAGTGTTCACATTTAAAAACACGCTCTTGAAGCGATAGTGACTTTTTCTTTGTTCGACATTGAGAACAAATTTTGCTGGATGGAAACCAACGGTCAACTACTACCAGCTTTGAACCATACAGTTCGCACTTGTAAGTCAATTGGCGGCGAAACTCAAACAAACTCATGTCAGCGATTGCCTTAGCCATTTTATGATTAGCCATCATGCCAGATACATTGAGGTCTTCAATCACTACTGTTCCGTGGTTCTTGGCTAACAGTGTGGTGAGCTTGTGCAATGTACATGAGCGGATGTTGGCTATCTTTCTATGCAATCTGGCAACCTGCACACTCGCTTTCTTCCAGTTAGCGGAACCGATGATTTTATGACGATGCAACCACTGCATTCTGCTTAACTTGGCTTCGTATTTCTTGTAGGACTTCGCACCTATAATTACTTCACCAGTAGACAGAGTAGCTAGTGCTTTTACTCCTAAGTCAACGCCGACAACATCCGCATTGCCTAGGTCTTGAGTTTTTGTTTCAAACCTAAAACTGATAAACCATCTATCAGCTTGACGGCTAATCGTGACAGATTTTGGTTTAATCTGTGGTAAACGCTCATAGGTTTTGAGTACACCAATCACAGGTACTTGAATCTTGTTGTTTCCTAAGATTTTGACTGTGCCTTCAAGTGTGAAAGAGTCGCGTCTACCTTTTTTCTTGAACTTTGGAACACCAGCAGTCTTATTAAAACAACGTTTCCAAGATTCACGCAAAGCCATTAATGCTTGCTGTGGCGTACTTTTAGAACATTCATAGTACCATTCATTTTCAGATTTCACTAATGCTACTAACCATTTATGCAGGTCAATAGCACTAGGAAATTTGATTTTGGAACCAGGGTTTGCTTTGTTGTGGTCAAGAATTTGTTTGGTCAAAGCCAGTCCCCAATTCCAAGCATGACGAGCCACGCCAGAATGTTTTAACAAATGAGTGCGTTGTTTGTTGTTAATCTTGAGTTCGGTCTTAAATCCTAGTAGCATATTTACATTGTACAGCATATAGACAGACAATGAAAGACGAAAAGAAGCTAACAATAAGGATTCCGCAAGAAGAACTCGACTTATTGGACGCATACTGCAAGCAGGTTTCAAGGACTAAATCAGATGTGCTGCGTGAGTTTGTTCGCGATCTGTCAAAGAAAGTGAGGAAAAGTTAGTAATTGTTAGCTTATTGGTCGCTGTCAAGTAGCCCTTGATAAAAGCTGTGTGGGTAGATGTCCAAATCTTCTGATTGTCTTTAATATAAGGATAAGCACAAAAAACAACTTTCATTTTTAGCGCTTTAGTTTTATCCTACACATTGACACAGCATAAGATATATGAATATCTCGTCAGCGCGACAAAATTTTTACCAGGAGATTCAACAGCCTGACGAGAATATCGATTTGGCAAAGGCGGCGTTATATATAGCACAAGAAGAATATCCCGACATTGATGTAGAGCAATACCTCAACACCCTCGATACAATGGCAGCAGAAGCTAAAAAACGCTTGCCAATCGGACGTTATCCTTTGCGGGTGATTCAAAATATTAATCAGTATCTTTACGATGATTTGGGATTTGCAGGAAATAAAAAAGACTATTACGACCCCCGAAATAGCTTTTTTAATGATGTGATTGATCGACGATTGGGAATTCCGATTACTTTGGCACTGGTTTACATAGAAGTTGCCCGTAGAGTTGATTTCCCGATGGTGGGGGTGGGAATGCCGTTACATTTTTTGATTCGTCCAGATATTCCCGATATGGAAATTTTTGTTGATGCGTTTAATAACGGTGAAGTAATGTTTGCCCAAGATTGCCAAGAAAGGCTTTCGCAAATTTATCAACAAAGCGTGGCACTACAACCGGAATTTTTAGTAGCGGTGAACCATCGGCAATTTTTGGTGAGGATGCTGACGAATCTGAAATATATTTATTTGAAACAGCAGGATATAGAAAAGGCTTTAGGAGCGGTTGAGAAAATTTTGCTGCTATTGCCTGATATGATTTCAGAATTGCGCGATCGCGGTTTGCTTTACTATCAACTCGGTCTTTACTCCCAAGCTACTCAAGACTTGCAAAGTTATTTAACAAGAGTTCCTGATGCTGAAGATGCGCCGGTGATTCGACGGTTACTGACCCAGATGGCGAGAGGGTGAGGGAAATGGGCGAGTGGGGGAGTGGGGGAGTGGGGGAGTGGGGAAATTACTAACTCCTGACCCCTGACCCCTGACTCCTGACTCCCAACTCCCAACTCCTAACTCCTAACTCCTGACTCCTGACCCCTGACCCCTGACTCCTGACTCCTGACTCCTGACTCCTGACTCCTGACTCCTACCGAAACCCTTGCTGTACTTCCTGCGCTACTCGCTTAAGTCGTTGCAGTTGTTCTTGCATGTCTTTTTTTGTCCAGGGTTCGGCGAAGGTTTTGAAGCCCCAGCTAATTATGGGGTTAGGAATCTCAAATTCAAAGCGATTAACTAGACGCGTTCCTTTTTCAACTGGTTGACATTCCCAGCGATCGCGTCCAGTGAAAAATCCGTCAAAGTCCCACACTACCAAACCCGGTTGTCTTTCCACAACTGTGCTATTTAATGTCGGTTTTATTATCGGTATTTGAATCACAAACTTACTTTTACTACCTAAATCGCTACTCCAAGTTTCGCCGACAGGTTCGCAACGCAGAACGGGATTAAGCCAACGGTGCATGAGAGTTAAATCGGTAATACATCTCTCAACCACTGTCGCTGTAGCATTAATTTCAATTGACTGTTCAAAAACTTGAGACATTTTACATCTTTCAAGCTATTGCCGCACTTACAGCAACGCTAAATTTAGCGTTGATAATACACTAAATCAATACTAAAGCCAACTCAACTTTAGAAATAAAACTATATACAATTACACCAAAATCAGTGATAATTTACTGTTTTGGCACTAGTAATTTATCAAACGAGTTGTCAAGCAAGCAAGTAAAAAAAATACTCTTGATATCAACTCTATATATGATTTTACTGGTAGATTTATAGGCAAAACACTGGTAACTTAACTGGCATGTATATTTGTGCTATACAATACACGCCATAAGAATCTGACGTGTTTTTGAAATAACAGTTTACCTTAATTTGGGAAAACCATGAACACAACTTGGCAAGGAATAACCCAGGTAATGGAGCTTGGTTTGTCGATGAGGGTGCAGCATTTTTTGGCACAGTCGCCAACCCTATCACCAGATCAATCAAATGCAGTCAATTACGTACAAGGAAGTATCCAACAGGTAGTTGCATATCTGCCCCGTTTGCTAGGGGCTGTAGCGATTTTGTTGGTAGGCTGGCTGATTGCGGCGATCGCTGCGGCGATAGTACGGGGTGTTCTTAATCGCACCAAAATAGACAACCGCATTGCTGCTGGGTTGACTGGTAGTGATACTATTCAAGTAGAGAAATTTGTCTCTGGCTTGGTCTTTTGGTCTGTGCTGCTGTTAACGGCAGTAGCCGTTTTGAACGCCCTAGATTTGGGAGGAGCTTCTCAGCCACTCAACTCTTTTCTCAATCAAATTGGTCAGTTCTTACCAAGGTTAGTGGCTGCGGGAGTCATCCTTTTAATAGCTTGGTTAGTAGCTACCCTCGTCAAGCTGATAACTATACGCGGACTCAGCGCTTTACGGCTAGATGAGCGTTTGAATCCCCCAGAACCACGAGATGCCGTCCCAAATCTAAATCAATTGTCTCTGAGTGAGACAATTGGCAACGCTTTATATTGGTTCATCTTTTTGCTGTTTCTCATCCCAGTTTTAGATACTTTGGGGCTGCAACAGGCTTTACAACCAGTACAAAGTCTGGTGACGCAAATTATATCAATTCTGCCGAATATTTTAGCGGCGGTATTGATTGGTGTTGTCGGCTGGTTCGTGGCTAATATAGTGCGACGGATTGTCACCAATTTATTAGCGGCAACTGGAATCGATGATTTGGGCAGACGCTTTGGACTTTCGTCTACTGCGGGGGCACAATCTTTATCATCGATTATCGGCACGATTGTCTATGTGTTGATTTTGATTCCGGTAGCGATCGCTTCGCTGAATGCTTTGCGAATTGACGCGATTTCCTTGCCGGCGATCGCCATGTTGCAGCAAATCCTCAATGCCTTACCTGCGATCTTCACAGCGATCGCCATTTTGATTGTTGCTTATTTCGTCGGGCGATTTGTGGCGGAACTCGTTACCAACATTCTCACAAGTATCGGGTTTAACAACATCTTCTCTGTTTTAGGTCTGCCAACACCTGTCAGACGCACCACATACCCAGCAGAAACAGAAGCACCTCTCCCAGCCCGAACCCCATCGGAAATTGCTGGTATCGTTGTATTAGTTGGTGTGATGCTGTTTGCCACAGTAGCTGCGGTTAATATCCTGAATATTCCCGCGCTCACAGCACTGGTAAGTGGGATAGTAGTCATATTCGGGCGCATTTTGGCTGGATTGATTGTATTTGCCGTTGGTTTGTTCTTAGCAAATCTGGCTTTTAGCATCATTTCCAGTTCGGGAAATGCCCAAGCACGGATTTTGGCTCAAGTAGCGCGGATTGCGATTATCGCTTTGGTTTCGGCAATGGCACTGCAACAAATTGGCGTTGCTAGTGATATTGTCAACTTAGCCTTTGGACTTTTATTAGGTGCGATCGCAGTTTCCATTGCCCTAGCTTTTGGTCTAGGTGGTCGCGATATTGCCCGCGATCAAGTTCAACAATGGTTAAACTCTTTTAAAAGTAGAGGGTAATTCATGAGTTGGGGCACATTACCCCTCAATCTCGGTAATTGTGCCTTCAAAAAACAGCATCCCAATTTTGTAGCCTTCAGGCTAAAGCCTGAGGCTATACGAACAAAGCCTACCTTCGTAGGCTTAAATTCTACCAGCCTACGAAGGTAGGCTTCGTTTGTATAGCCCCACCCTTCTAGGGTGAGGGCATTCCGAGTTCAGAACACAAACTTCCGAGTTCAGAACACAAACTTCCGAGTTCCGAACACAAACTTCCGAGTTCAAAACACGACATTCCGAGTTCCAAGCACAACATTCCGAGTTCTGAAGGTGAAAATGGGAGTTTTGAGCCTCAACATTGGAGATTAGAGTGTTCCCAATACGGTTCGGATAATATTTTTTGATGAAAATTATAGATCACAAAGACGCGATAAATCGCCGTCTTTACAATAATCAGTTTTTTGTAGAGACGGCGATTTATCGCGTCTCTTGCCTTAACCGAACCGTATTGAGAGTGTTCCAAAAAATAAATGATCCAAAACCCGTCATTGCGAGCGAAACATTCGCGGTAGCGTCTCGTAGAGAAGTGTAGCAAAGCAATCTCAAAGACTTTGCGATTGCTTTGCTACACTTTGCTCCATTCGCTGCGGACAATTGGGCATTTTTTTACTTGGAGTACTCTTAGAGGTTTATTAATCCTGTTTTCTTCTCATTAATCCCCGCTTTTAACTTCTTCTTTACTCCAAACATATTTACGGCAGACTTCGCAAGCGGCTTTTGCTTCCTCTGTTTGCGGATTGGTGAAGATGGGATGGTAACGCAACCTGTCGCAACAGACTTGCAACCATGCACGCCAGTCAGCCCGCCACAACCGCACTGTGCCGTCTTCACCCCCACTGACAATCGTCTGCCCATCCGGGCTAATGGCGACAGAATTGACCTGACCCCGATGACCACCGAAGGGTTCAGCCAAAAGCTGACCTTGGAAATTCCACAACCGCACTCTGCCGTTATAACCCCCACTGACTATCGTCTGCCCATCCGGGCTAATGGCGACAGACCAGACCGTATCCTGATGACTACCGAAGGGTTCAGCCAAAAGCTGACCTTGGAAATTCCACAACCGCACTGTGCCGTCACCACCCCCACTGACAATCGTCTGCCCATCCGCGCTAATGGCGACAGAATTGACACCACCCTCATGACCACCGAAGGGTTCAGCCAAAAGCTGACCTTGGAAATTCCACAACCGCACTGTGCCGTCTTCACCCCCACTGACAATCGTCTGCCCATCCGGGCTAATGGCGACAGAATTGACCTGACCCCGATGACCACCGAAGGCTTCAGCCAAAAGCTGACCTTGGAAATTCCACAACCGCACTGTGCCGTCTTCACCCCCACTGACTATCGTCTGCCCATCCGCGCTAATGGCGACAGAATAGACGCCACCCTCATGACCACCGAAGGGTTCAGCCAAAAGCTGACCTTGGAAATTCCACAACCGCACTGTGCCGTCACCACCCCCACTGACTATCGTCTGCCCATCCGCGCTAATGGCGACAGAATAGACGCCACCCTCATGACCACCGAAGGGTTCAGCCAAAAGCTGACCTTGGAAATTCCACAACCGCACTGTGCCGTCACCACCCCCACTGACTATCGTCTGCCCATCCGCGCTAATGGCGACAGAATAGACGCCACCCTCATGACCACCGAAGGGTTCAGCCAAAAGCTGACCTTGGAAATTCCACAACCGCACTGTGCCGTCACCACCCCCACTGACAATCGTCTGCCCATCCGCGCTAATGGCGACAGAATTGACCTGACCCCGATGACCACCGAAGGCTTCAGCCAAAAGCTGACCTTGGAAATTCCACAACCGCACTGTGCCGTCACCACCCCCACTGACAATCGTCTGCCCATCCGGGCTAATGGCGACAGAATTGACCTGACCCCGATGACCACCGAAGGCTTCAGCCAAAAGCTGACCTTGGAAATTCCACAACCGCACTGTGCCGTTATAACCCCCACTGACAATCGTCTGCCCATCCGGGCTAATGGCGACAGAATTGACCTGACCCCGATGACCACCGAAGGGTTCAGCCAAAAGCTGACCTTGGAAATTCCACAACCGCACTGTGCCGTTATAACCCCCACTGACAATCGTCTGCCCATCCGGGCTAATGGCGACAGAATTGACCTGACCTTGATAACCACGGAAGGGTTCAGCCAAAAGCTGACCTTGGAAATTCCACAACCGCACTGTGCGGTCTTCACCCCCACTGACAATCGTCTGCCCATCCGGGCTAATGGCGACAGAATAGACGCCACCCTCATGACCACCGAAGGGTTCAGCCAAAAGCTGACCTTGGAAATTCCACAACCGCACTGTGCCGTCACCACCCCCACTGACAATCGTCTGCCCATCCGCGCTAATGGCGACAGAATAGACGCCACCCTCATGACCACGGAAGGGTTCAGCCAAAAGCTGACCTTGGAAATTCCACAACCGCACTGTGCCGTCACCACCCCCACTGACTATCGTCTGCCCATCCGCGCTAATGGCGACAGACCAGACCGTATCCTGATGACTACCGAAGGGTTCAGCCAAAAGCTGACCTTGGAAATTCCACAACCGCACTGTGCCGTCACCACCCCCACTGACAATCGTCTGCCCATCCGCGCTAATGGCGACAGAAATGACGCCACCCTCATGACCACGGAAGGGAGTTAAGACCTTTATCGCTTGTTGCAGGCTATTCTGAACTGGAGTGAGAATTTGCTCTGGCATTTTCTCCAGATTCTCACCTATGACTTGTATTGCCATAACCGAAGCTGTGAGGGGTTGGGCAGGAAGTATTTTCTTAATATTTGCTGTTTTCTTTTGCAAAAAGTCTTCAATGCGGACTCTGAGAGCAAATTGCCGTTCGGCATTCCGTTCTTTTTCATCGGCATCACTGCACTGATAAAACTTTTTAGCCTGCGATGATAAATCAGGTTGTAACTTTTCCCAATTGTCCCGCACCTCTGCTAACAGTCCTCTTGGCATGAGGTATTGTTCATCTTCTTTTTTGTGCAACCACTCTCGCAAGGCATCGGCTAATTTATCACGTAATCGCCGCAAATCTCGGTCTTGTTGTCGCCATTGGGCAAACCGCTGCCAACCATCAATTAAAGCTTCATGGGCTAAATCAATCCAAGCTTTTCCTTGTTCATCTTTGCCAGCAACCAGCAAACGTCCTTTCACCAATCCTTCATCTAGCAATTCACTTAATGCTTGCTGCTGTTTTTGGTCATTACCAGCAATGGCTAATAGTTCAGCTTTTGGTTGGCGCTGTCGGGTGTCCTTTTCTCCCTCTCCCGTTCGCACTAATCGCAGGAAAATTTGCTTAATCCAGTCTTTCTCTTGTTCATTTCGTTCATGAGTCGGGGAATCCTGCTGATAATCTTCGTAAAAATAAACATTTTCTGCATGAAAATTCAGCGCTCCTGTCAATCCTTGGAAGTTTTCGTACTGTTCTAAAGTGAGTTGATGCTTTTGTTGGTCGCGTTTTTCCCAGAGTCTAGTTAAAGCAAACTCCATTAACGGCAAATATCCCGGTTCTTTACCAACATCTTCTAAAATTTTCAGTACTAATCTTTCTTCAACACTATGACCTTGAAGTTTAGCTGGTTCGGTTATTGTCTCTTTTAAATCAACTCCTGTGATACGCGGCATCAAAACAAGCTGATTTTCAATCAATTTATTTAAAGAGGGATAGTCTAAACATGGTTCGAGAAAATCCGATAGCATGGTAATCACAACTTTCAACCGCGAATCGGTCATCTCTACTACCTGAGTCAGCAATTCAATAAATCTCTGCTTGTCTTCAGCAACTGCAACAGTAAATAGTTCCTCAAACTGATCTACTACCAATAAAAATTTTTCTGCACCTGTGAGATGCTGCAAAATTACAGGTAAAGGATTCGGTTCTTGAGTAATCAACTCCCAAAGCAATCTTTCTTTTTTCGCGCCTGGAAAAAATGCTTTCAGAACTCCTCGCAATTCCTGCAAAGGCTGAAATCCTGGCTTGATTGGCGGTAAAATTTGCCAGACACTACGATCTAATTCTGGAACCAAACCCGCCTGAACTACAGAAGATTTACCACTCCCGGAAGCGCCAATAATCGAAACAAAGGGCTTTTCTGCCAGTTTCCCCAGAATCGTCCTTATAACCTGCTGGCGTCCAAAGAAAAACTGTTTTTGTTCCGCTTCAAATGCTTTTAAACCTTGGTAAGGACATTCTTCCTTTACCTCAAAGGTTTCAGCTTGTGTTTGATTGTTGTGGGTAATTAAAGTAATCGAACGCCCCCAACCCATGCGGATTGGTTCTTGTCCACTACCTTTGAGTTCTGTGGCAAGTATATCGAAAAGGCGATCGCCTGTCACCTGTCCGCGATCGTTAGTGTTCTCTGGTGACAAACCAGCCAGCAAAGCTGTTGTAAAAATACTGTGTTGTGCGCTTTTTTTGGCATAGGCTTGTTGAAAACCTCTGCAAGCAGCAATAAAGTAGTAATCGCGCTGTGAAATAAAGGCAGTAAGAGTTTTTTCGATGAGATTGCGTTCTAAAAATTCACCGCTATGACAGCAATCTAACAGCACTACTAGACTACTCAGGTCGGAGTCTCTAATTAAATTGTTCAGACTCAGAAGATTAATCCCGCCTGTTTGTTCAATAATTTCCTTGCCTTGAGTGACAATTGTCAAGTCAGAGGTTGCTAGATATGCTTGTTGTGCTCCTAAGCTGTCAGATACGGTGATGCCATGCCCTGTAAAGTAAATTAGAGCTTCGTTTTTAACTGCTTGTTGTTGCAAAAGTGTTTTTAAAGCTTCAGCCAACTTAGTTGTACTAACTTTCCCTTTGAGAACAGCAATATCCTCAAAATCACCATGCGCTTTTAGTACCTGTTGTACCGCTTCTGCATCTGTAGCTGGTTTTGTGAGGTTGTTAATCGGACTTTTGTAATCTGTAATGCCAACAACAAGCGCGTAACGAGCCATCTATAGATATTAGAGTTGTCTGTTACCATCATTCACCTTTGGATCTCGGTTGTTGCAGTTCCAAGCACGAAGTTTCGAGTTCCGAGCACGACATTCCGAGTTCAGAGCACGAAGTTTCGAGTTCTGAGCACGACATTTCGAGTTCTGAGCACGACATTCCGAGTTCCGAGCACGAAGTTTCGAGTTCTGAGCACGAAGTTTCGAGTTCAGAGCACGAAGTTCCGAGTTCTGAGCACGAAGTTCCGAGTTCCGAGCACGAAGTTTCGAGTTCCAAGCACAAAGTTCCGAGTTTAAAGCTGAAAGTTTTGGGTTTTGAGAGCGTTAGCGTAGCTTACCGTAGGTATCGCTTCTGTTTTTTTAAACAACATAGTTGTCTGCTGAGAAAAACGAATACAAAAATTCATACTTAATACTTAGTATTATTACTTAAATTAACTTAAGCGTCTTGTCATATATCTTTTGACATAATTTATATAGAGAAAATCTTTGTTGACTGCTTTCAAACAAGCAAAGTTCGTACTGCCGTTTGAGACAGGGGACACTACCATGAATAAAATTAGCAGACGTGAAGCCTTGATGTTTGTAGGTTTTGCCGGTTGTTCTATGATGCTACCCGTACTATTTCAGCATCGCGGATATGCTCAGAGAACCGATGAGAGAGTCGAACCGTTTACACTTGCCTTTCGCACCCCACCAGTGTTAAATCCTGTACGTAGCGATTCCACAACTGATTATTACCAGATAAGAATACAGAAAGCTACTGTAGAAATGTTACCAGGGCGAACGACAGAAATTTGGGGATATAACGGTACATTTCCCGGTCCGACAATTAGACAACGTAAAAATCGGCAGTCAGTTGTACGCTTTATTAATGATGTTGGTACACCAACCGTAGTTCACCTGCATGGGATGGTATCGCTACCCCAGTACGATGGTTACGCTGAGGATTTAATTCCTCAAGGATATTACAAAGACTATATCTATCCCAACACCAACGCTGCCACTATGTGGTATCATGACCACGCAGTTCATCAAACTTCGCGAAACGTATACATGGGGCTGGTGGGAATGTATATTGTCGAAGATGAAAATGAACTTAATCTGCCACTTCCCAAGAATGATTATGATGTTCCCTTAATCATTCACGATAAAAAATTCGCGGCTGACGGTTCACTAATTTTTGATGATCAAGCTCAACACAGTTTGATGGGTGATGTGATTACAGTCAACGGTGTTCCTTATCCCCGTATGGAGGTAGCAAACCGCAAGTACCGCTTCCGGGTGTTAAACGCATCAATTTCCCGGTCTTACAAACTTGCTCTGGATACGGGTGATGACTTGATCGTAATTGGTACTGATGCTGGATTAAAGTCTGCACCAGTAACTACTAAAGAGATGCGTATTGGCATGGCAGAGCGCTATGATTTGATAATCGATTTTTCTAAATATCCTTTAGGAACCCAAGTAGTATTGCAAAATCTGGGACTTCCTAACAATGATAATACCGGCAACACAAATAAGATTATGCGCTTTGATGTGGTACGTGAAGAGAGCGATAACAGCTCTATTCCTAGCACACTACGCAATATTGAATTTTTTCCAGAATCTTCAGCAGTGCGATCGCGTGACTTTACATTTGAGCACACTAATCGATTGTGGGTAATCAACGGCAATGTTTGGGACATAAACCGAGTTGATGCTAATCCCGAATTAGAACAAATCGAGATTTGGACGTTGCATAATAACTCCGGTCTTTGGTTTCATCCGGTTCATCTTCACCTAATTGACGCTCAAATTCTCGACCGTAACGGTCAGCCACCTTTTGCTTACGAACGTGGTATGAAAGATGTGTTCTACGTTGGTGAAAACGAGACGGTAAGAATAATTGGCAAGTTTAGACCAAACATAGGCAAGTACATGTACCACTGCCATAATATGGTTCACGAAGACCACGACATGATGAGTCAGTTTGAAGTCGCGCAAGGTGGGATAGATCCGCTGTCAGCACCAGCAAAACCACTCCCAGCACCAGCCTTGTAATCAATAGACCAATCAGCAAAAATCGAAAATACCCTCACCCTAGAAGGGTGGGGCTACACAAACAAAGCCCACGTAGGTGGGCTAAATCCATTTTTTACGTTTTTAGTCCGCGCAGGCGGACTTAGTTCGTGTAGCCGCGACTTCAGTCGTCGGGTACTTTTGCAAGAAGTCCAATAATTCGTTCAATTTCTTCGCTTCATCTTCTGTTGCAACTCATCCTTGATGCGGTTGAGAATTGAAGTCTCATCAAGGGTTGCCAAAATCTTACTAATAACTGCTTTGGGTCCATCAGAACCCCAAGTTGCCCCATTTGCTAAATAAGCTTTAGTAACTTGTCCAATTCCGTAAGAAGCAACACCAGTTACCCCGGCTTGGGTTATCGCAACTGATACATAAGGAGCGAAAGAAGCGCCACCTGTAACGGGTGCAGAGATACCAAGTAAAGTTTTTAACCCGCTTAAACCGAGAGTTGCTACCAGTTCGCTAGCACCAATGCTGCCCATCCCCAGGGCAATTTTTTTTAATAATTGTACGGCTCCAGTTTCGGTCATGGGGATGCCGTAGAGTTTGGATAAGCCGAGAATTAAAGCAATATCAATTACTACACCGCTCAGTATATCCACCACTGTAACGGGATTGAGAGCGATCGCTAAAGCTTTAGTCATTACCGCTTTCCAAATCAACTCATTCGCAGCGCGATCGCGAATCATCAATTTTCGCTGCACCAACTGCTCATTCACATTATCGGCGTAAATCATCGTATTGAGAGCAACCAAAGCTTTGCCCTCGCGGTGCAAAATCTCTAATATTTTCAGCTTTAATTCTTCAACTTGGGCATTACCTGCACGCAATTGTATCCCCCTAGTACCATCGGCACGTCGAACCGCTGTCTTTACCAACGGTGATGCGGCTGACATGACAATTTCTAGCGGTGAAAGTAATTCCCGCACCCTTTCATCTCGGACTTTGTGGTAAACAGCCATGCGATCGGCTTCTGGATACTGGTCAACCTTGTTAAACACCAAAATTATCGGTTTACCAGCTTCGCGCAACTGAGAAAGAGCCTCATGTTCTATTTTCGTCATGTCGCCAGAAATAACAAACAGAATTAAATCTGCTTGTTTTGCCACTTGTTCAGCTAAAGCGGTGCGAGTTTCCCCATCTACTTCATCTAAACCAGGAGTGTCAATCAATTCCACCTGAGATTGACCGATTCCAGGTAAAGTGACACGCAAAGTGCGATCGTTCTCTCCAACTGCCTCCTCAGTAATACTCCAATTAACTCGCTGTGCAGCACGAGTGACACCGTGTAAAGGACCAGTTTCAAACACCGATTGTCCAACCAAAGCATTTAGTAACGAAGACTTACCGCGTCCCACCATCCCAAAAGCCGCAATTTGCACCGCCATGCGGTCTAACTTGCCCAACATGACTTCTAAATCGCCAATTTCCGCTTCTAGCCCGCGTTTTTCTTGGGGAGTCAGGTCAAGTTTTGCTACCAAACTTCTTAATGCCGTTTGTGCCTGCTTATAATTGAGTTCCGCTTGAATATCTTCAAAACTGAAAATAGCTTTATCAAGTTCTTCCTCCCAACTGGAAGAATCGCTTTCATGAGGATCGGGCAAAGGTAACGTCGAATTCATATTAATTTCAGATTTTTTCTTTAAAATTTTAAATAGATACCCATTTTCATCCTAGTGATTTTCTAACGTAGTAAGCGCTTAAGCGCTTAATTCAGATTCCTTGTGACACTTGCGTAATTACTAAAAACATTTACTAGATAAATGTAGGGTGCGTTACGGAGTATCGTCCTAACGCACCAACTTAAATGCTAAATTCGGGTGCGTTACTTCTTCCACTTGTTCGGCAGTAGTACCATCCCTACCTACACCTATCTACTTACCTCACACGGACATTTTCTTAAATTTGCTAGAGTACACACACCAGGATATTTCAGTTAAACCTCTGATAATGCCAGCATTTTAAGGCAACCCATGCTAACAAACTCCTTACTTCTCTCCAATCAACTCCCCACCCTGCAATACACCTCCACCCCAGAGCGATTCGATGAAACCTGGGAAGCTCCCCTGGCAATCCTCCTGGGACTAGGACGCGCAGCCGGCGCTGACTTCATCGAATTCTTCTTAGAACGTCGCAACTATATTACTTGCCTTGCAGAAGACGATGCCATCACCAGCATTTCACCCAGTCTGGCTACTGGTGCGGGAGTGAGAGTATTTCGTGGCAAAGCCGACTGCTACGTAAGCACCAACAACCTTTCATTTACGGGTTTGAAAGCCGCATTAGAAAAAGGTCTTTCCATCTTAGGATTGGAACTACCAGGAGCTAACGCTTTCATCCCAGAAATCAACCTCGAACTACTCAGAGACTACGCAACCAAAAGAGGCAAAGATAAATGGCTACCTTTATGTAGCTCCATCCGCGAAATGGGAGAAGTCCTCCTTGATGGTACCGCCTACTTGCACACAAAAGCCAGCCACGTTCAATCTCGCCGCGCCAGCTACTTCCGCGATTGGCAAGAAGTCTTAATCGCTGCTAGTGATGGTACATTTGCCCGTGACATTCGCCTCACTCAGTCTGTAGGATTTAACGTATTGTGCGCTGATGGTGCAAATCGCACCTCCATTGCCGAACGCGCAGGCAATACCAGCGATGCTAACTTCCTGAGAACCTGGGATTACCAACAATCCGCCGAGCAAATAGCCGAATCAGCCGGTAAAATGCTTTACGCTGATTACGTAGAATCCGGCACATACCCCATCATCATGGCGAATCACTTTGGCGGAGTAATTTTCCACGAAGCCTGCGGACACCTGCTAGAAACCACGCAAATTGAACGTAACACCACACCCTTTGCTGACAAAAAAGGCGAAAAAATCGCCCACGAAAGTCTCACAGCATGGGATGAAGGACGTTCTGAAAACGCCTTCGGCACAATTGACATGGACGACGAAGGAATGCCCGCACAAAGAACGCTATTAATTGAAAAAGGCGTTTTAAAGAACTTCTTAGCAGATAGAACAGGTTCAGTGCGAACCGGACACCCCAGAACCGGCAGCGG
This sequence comes from Spirirestis rafaelensis WJT71-NPBG6, assembly GCA_019359015.1. Taxonomy (GTDB): domain Bacteria; phylum Cyanobacteriota; class Cyanobacteriia; order Cyanobacteriales; family Nostocaceae; genus Hassallia; species Hassallia rafaelensis. Next base: position 20,147 of record JAHHID010000025.1, on the reverse strand, counting down.
ACGCCGCCAAAATTACACCTATGCAGCTGCTAGCCGGATGCGAAATACTTATATAGCTACCGGTGAATACAGCACTGAAGATTTATTTGCCTCAATTGACAAAGGCATTTACTGTAAAAAAATGGGTGGTGGTAGCGTAGGCGCCACAGGACAATTTAACTTTGGTGTAGACGAAGCTTATCTAATAGAAAATGGCAAAATTACCAAGCCATTAAAAGGAGCCATCCTCATCGGTGAAGCAAAGGAAATTATGAATAAAATTTCCATGTGTTCCCAAGATTTATCATTAGCTGCCGGTTTTTGTGGCTCTGTCAGTGGCAGTATTTACACCACAGTTGGACAACCCCACATCAAAGTTGATTCTATCACCGTAGGCGGACGCTAACCTCTCTAACTCGTAGTAAGCACTTTAGTGCTTTCTTAAGCCCTAAAGCGCTCACTACAAAATATTCAAAATTTCCGAAGAATTTGGAATCTAGAATTAACTATGCCGAATATCAACGAAATTGCAACTTCAGCCAAGGAAACTGCTAACAAACTTGGCATTAATAAATTTGACATTTACGGCTCAACTGTAGATGAAACCAGCGTACAAGTGGATCAAGGTGAGCCAAAACAAGTCAAAGCTTCAAATCGGTCTGGTGTGACCGTTCGTGTTTGGAACGAAGACAATACAATGGGTGTCACCAGCACCACAGATGTAGATCCACAAGGACTCGAACTAGCTTTAAAAACTGCCTACGAAGCTAGTTTCTTCGGTGTCAAGGAAAACGTCCCTGATTTTAGTCCAGAAGCAACTGTCAAGATAGACAATAATAAGAGTGACAAAGCCGCTCAAGCACCAGTTTCCCAACTAATAGAAAGCCTGATAGGAGCCGAAAAAGAACTTTTAGCAGTTCATCCGGCTATTAAAGGAGTACCTTATAACGGTTTAGCGCAAAGAGATATTGACAGGTTTTATCTCAACAGCAATGGTGCAATTAGAACCGAATCTCACTCTTTAGCATCGATATACCTTTACAGCAAAACCGAAGAAGAAGGTAAAAAACCGCGTAGTGCTGGTGCTTTTAGAATCAACCATAGTTTAGATAACCTAGACATTAATGGTTGTATCAAAGAAACCGCAGATAAAACTATTAGCCATTTGAACTATGAAAAAGTTACAACTGGTAAATATCGAGTAGTTTTTTCGGCAGAAGCTTTCTTGAGTTTGTTGGGTGGTTTTTCTAACTTATTCAACGCTCAAAGTATTCTCGACAACCAAAGTTTATCTACCCCTGATTCTCTAGGAAACCAAATCGCCTCCCCACTGCTTTCTGTATGCGATGATGCGTTGCATCCAGCTAACATTGGTGCGGAAGCTTTTGATGGCGAAGGAACTCCTACGCGTCGAGTTTCGCTAATCGAAAATGGCGTTTTAACAGGCTTTCTGCACAGCGCTGGTACTGCCAAAAGAATGAACGCCAATCTTACAGGTAATGCAAGCATTGGTGCAAAAGTCAGCGTCAGTCCTAACTTTTACCATGTATTTGCAGCCGCTAATTCTGAGCAAGAGTTAAACTTAGAAACTGCGGAAAATGTAATTCTTATCGATGATTTACAAGCTTTACATGCGGGAGTGAAATCCTTACAAGGCTCTTTTTCACTACCGTTTGATGGTTGGTTAGTCAATAAGGGTGTAAAAACTAGTATCGAGTCAGCAACAGTTGCAGGCGATTTCCTCGAAGTTCTCAAATCAATTATTTATGTTGAGAAAGAGCCAGAATTGACACCCGGAGGCGTTTGTCCGAGAATTTGGATTGATGAATTGTCCATTACTGGCGAGTAACACTTAGGAGTTAGGATTGATAAGTTAAGAGTTAATTTAATTCTTAACTTATCGCTAATCACCCAAATTAGCATTACTCACCGCCACCTACGCCGATATTAGTATTAAACACGTCAGCACCCCTTAAATTAGCACCTATCAAAGTAGCACCTTCTAACTCGGCACTATATAAGGTAGCATTGCTTAAATTAGCATTGCTAAGATTCGCATTATTTAAAGTCGTGCTATTTACGAACGCTTCTTTTAAATTAGCAGAGTCCAAGTTAGCGCCAGTTAAATCAGCACCTTCTAAATTAGCATTTTCTAAATTAGCACCCTTGAGATTAGCATTCCGCAAATCTGCACCAATCAAATGAGCACCTTTAAGGTTTGCTCCGCTTAAATCACATTTAAAACATTCTCCAGTTTGTAGCAAACGCTGTACTTGAACAGGATTTGCAGCTTTAGCGGGAACGGAAGCACCCAGAGATATTGCGCTTAAAAAAGCTACCGCAGCTAAAGATTTAATTCTCATAGTTAATTCCCTCCCAAATTTTTAGAAGCTATTTAATAAGTGTTCGGCACAAATCTTAAAACTTTATCTTGATTTGCAGCGCTTACTTAACTTCTACAATGCCATTGTTGCCCATTCCCGAATTTAACGCCTCTTGCCCTCGGAGGAATTGAAAGTTTGCATTATATCCAATATCTTTGTTTTAGCTATGCTAAAGGTAGTAAGTTGCTATGCAAGTAGCATAAGGATTCAGTCAAGATTCAAAGTGGTAAAAAGCCTTTGTGGTAGGCATCCTGGCTGTTTGTTGAAAGGCTTTTGCTACAGGTAAAATTTAATGTAAATCATAATCTGTCTTTGGGTAGAGAAGAACATGTAAATTTGTAGCTGTCAGGACTAAAGCTGCGTGTCACAGATAAAATGTAAATTTCGGCTTGTAGTAAGCAGTTTAGTGCCTAAAATATAAGCGTTCTTTGCGCTGACTACGAATAAAATAATGTGCTAGTGCTGTGTTTATTATCTTATGAGAGCGATCGCTCTCGATTTCCTCCCCATCCACAAAGCCAACGCACTCAACAACAGCAACCCCATCAACCCAGCTAAGGGATTTCGGTTCACACCAGTAACCCAATCCGGAACCGCACCAGAATATTTAGTTAATTGCCCAACATTAATAATGTAATAACCCCAAAGTAAACCAGCGTGAAGTCCTATCGATAAGCCCAAACGCCCTCTACGCCAGCGTTTTGCCCACACCAAAAATAACGCCAGCAGTAATAAGCCAAAAAATTGTGGCGATGTCTGAATAATTTCTGGCAGTGGTTTAATAAAGTGGCTGACAGCAAAAATAAGCGCAGTTGCCCAAACTACCACACGAGGATTGTAATCGCGTTGCAACTCATCAAACAGCCATCCCCGAAATAGTAATTCCTCGGCAAATCCATAAGCCAAGGCAACAATCAACCCCTCTAAAATAATTTTCACTAAAATAATACTGGGTTTTTGCCACACTACCCAACCCAGCAATCCTTCTACCGCAAATAAAATCAAAATATTAATTAGCCCAATCGCCAAGCCACGCACCAAATCGATTGCATTTTGCGGCGTTCTTTCTAAACCATAATGCCTCAGTATCTGGGGCTGGTTGTAAACTTTTTTACCCCATACCCGCAGCAGCAAGATAAACTCTACATACAGCAATGGCATTGTCAAAATAGTTACCAAATTGTCATCGCGGATTAACAAGCGAATCGGCGCAGCTAAAGGCAACCACAGCAACAACAATGCCAAAATAAATATACCCAGCCGAACAGGGGCAGGGTATTGAGACACACGAAGAAAATTAACTTTCAAAAACCTTTTGCCTGTTGATTGTTATTCGTCAGGTTCAATTGTGCTGGTCAAACCGTGATTTTTCAAGGTTTCGCAATAGAACTCAGCGTGTTCCTGAGCACAAGTAATAACTAAAGCTAGCCCATTTGTATGAGCTTCCATCATGATACTAACAGCCTGGGGCTGGGTAAGGTTTGGCACTGTGGTTATTAGCACCTGCACCACATGCTCCATCGGGTTGAAGTCATCGTTATGGAGCAAAACGCGATACTGAGGCGCTAGCTTACGGGTTGTTGAACGCTTCTCAATGGTTTCGACTGACACGGCTCTTTGCTCTTTTCTGGTTTATCTACAACAAAGTCTCTGTAAGCGCGATCGCTTAACAGTTATTTGCCTATTCTATCTTATACAACCACAAATAAATGGTCATGAAAAACTTTTGCTGCTTAGGTCTGATAATTGCATCCCATTTTTACCAAGCGTGATAACTCACTATTCTTGCAGCATCTTCCTAGGATACCATACTTTCACGCTCTTAAAATGAAGAAAGCAGCAATACAATCGTTGCCGCTACCCTTGTAACGTAATTATGAACATTAACCAATTTCAATCGGGACAAATTGTGTCTTTAGAGCATGACACAAAACGCCTGTATGCAGAAGTGATTCAAGTCGTAGTTTCCCGCAAGTTGTGCTGGGTGCGTCCTTTGCTGTTAGTTGCTTTCATCGAAGAACCGCCGGTAATAACTGACCTTCGAGATGCTTCTGACCTGCTTTGGTCGATAAACTTATTTCGACCCGCTTTAGACACAGAAGTAATTACGCTGTTGAGTCAGATTTTCGCCAAAGAACCAAAACACGAACCTGATTCAGACGCTAAACAGCAACTCAATCAATTTTTGCAGCAAATTTGGCAAGCGCAGAAACAAAAAACAGAAAATAAAGATTAGATAGTTTTTTTAACGTTGTATAATTTTCCGCGTTTGTAACGCATCTGCGTTAATGATATTCTGCATGCATGGCAATTAACTACTGAAAGAAGTGAAAATCTGGAAGCGGTCTTTTCACAGCTTAAATTATGCCAAGAAACCAAAGGTTAACTTAGTAGAAAAATCCCAGCAGTGGTATTGCCACTATTCCTGCACTGCCTTTACTACAAATTTGTGTTATCTATGCACAAAACAAAATTGATAGTTTCGCTAAAAAATGCAAATTAACGTAATGTATTCAAAAATTATTTAAACAGAACAATCAAAACTACAGTCCAAGGCTAGGAACCAATTTAATTCTACCTGCATCCATCTCTGCCATTAATAGTTCTAAAGCTTCATAATCAACATCAGAAATATAACCCGTTTGAGTTAATTCTAAGTTAATTTCATTTTCAATTTCTGGAGTTAATTTTTTGATAAAAAGCGCTCTTTCTACTAACTTACGAATAGCGTACTGAGTTTTCATATACAATAAACCAATTGTAATTATTACCAATTATCCAAGGTCTTGTCTGGTATAAAAAGTGATCTAGTTCATCATCTAGCTGTGATCTAAATCACAACAATGTCGGGTACATGGTTTGCCGTTGAGTCAGCATCTGCGAACATAAAAAGAGATATACAGAGATAATTGAAGCAAAGATTCAATCAGCTTGACTCATTGGTTGACAAGGGTCTATCCAGATAACGACAGATGAATCATCTACCCTAGGGCTGTCTATGTTGATTGTTTTTTAAGTAGGGTAAAAATTTTGTATATTTAAATACTGTTTTTTATATAGTTTTGACAATCTTTAAACATATAAGCTCTGGTAATAAAGATTCAGCAAAGAGACGTAATACGAATGGTCGATGCGAGAGAAAAGAGTTTATGGTCAAATACATCTATCTTTACAGTTGAATAATTTTAATAGGATCTAAAAATGCAAGCCGTACTTGAATCTCCAAAAATTGCTGTTATTCGTCCACAAAACTGTTTAAATGCAGCAAACGCCTTAGAATTTGAGCGAGACTTGACAGCAGCCTTGACACAAAATGATATTTCTATGTTGGTTGTAGATTTGGCAGCAGTGGAATCTTTAGACAGCGCTGGTTTGATGGCTTTAGTTTCGGCGCTGAAGCTGGCTCAAGGTTTAGGACGGCGGTTTAGCCTTTGCACTGTTTCACCAGCGATAAAAATTATATTTGAATTAACCCAACTTGATGAAGTTTTTGAAATAATTGAAGGCACAGTTGAACTGCCCGCAGTCTGACTTAATTTGAAGGGGGTAATGCGGAAGCTGAGGTTAGACAACATATGCGGGAAAAAATGCTATTCCACATCTATCCATTGATGTAAAAGAGTTTTAATTTCAAATAAGCGATGTTGAGAAACCTAATCAATGCTAAGGTTGGAGGTGAGAGTATAAGAATTTAAGTAGCTAGAAGATAGCACAGTGGCTGTTCCAGTTGAAAAATTAATTACATCGGATATTTTAAAGCCAGCTCGTTATCTGGGTAACGAACTGGGTGCAGTACATAAGCCTTGGGATACGGCGACAATACGTTGGGTATTAACTTATCCAGAAGTATATGAAGTCGGTGCATCCAACTTAGGGCACATCATCCTCTATAACATTTTGAATGCCCAGCCGCGCTCGTTATGCGATCGCGCTTACCTACCAGCACCAGATCTGGGAGCAAAACTACGGGCAACGCATACACCGCTGTTTGCAGTAGAGTCAAAGCGATCGCTAACTGAATTCGACATTTTAGGTTTTAGCCTCAGTTATGAACTAGGCGCAACCAATATCCTAGAAATGTTGGATTTGGCTGGGATTCCCCTTACTTGGCAAGAAAGATTAAAGGGAAATTATCCTTTAATTTTTGCTGGAGGACAAACCGCAACATCAAATCCTGAACCTTACGCCGACTTCCTCGATTTTATTGCCTTGGGCGATGGCGAGGAACTACTACCAGAAATTAACTTGGTGTTGTCAGAAGGTAAAGCATCTGGCTTAAGCCAAGAAGAGTTGTTGCTTGATTTGGCGCAGATACCAGGCGTATATGTTCCCCAATTTTACGACATGGCAGAAGATGGCTCAGTTCATCCTCTGCGCCCAGATGTGCCAAAACGAATTTTGCGACGGGTGGCGACTCCCATACCCGCATATTCTACCGGGCTGGTTCCTTATATGGAAACGGTACATGATCGCCTGACAATTGAAATTAGGCGCGGTTGTACTCGCGGTTGTCGTTTTTGTCAACCAGGAATGCTCACCCGACCAGCGCGGGATGTAGAACCAGCGCATGTGGTAGAAGCAATAACCAAAGGAATGCGGGAAACTGGTTATAATGAGTTTTCTCTTTTATCCTTGAGTTGTTCAGATTATTTGTCCCTGCCAGCAGTAGGGATGGAAATCAAAAATCGCTTAAAAAATGAGAATATTTCTTTGACTCTACCAAGCCAACGGGTAGATAGATTTGATGAAAATATCGCCAACATCCTAGGGGGTACGCGCCAAGGTGGTCTAACCTTCGCCCCAGAAGCGGGAACCCAGCGAATGCGCGACATTGTAAATAAAGGTTTGACTAACGAAGAACTGTTGCGCGGTGTGAAAACAGCGAGTGAGCAAGGTTGGAATAAAATCAAGTTATACTTTATGATTGGCTTACCGGGTGAAACCGATGCCGATGTTTTAGGCATAGCGGAAACAGTAAGCTGGCTAAAGCGAGAATGTTGGGAAAAAGGAAGAAAAACTTTAAATTTTAACTTGACAATTTCTAACTTTACTCCTAAACCGCATACGCCGTTTCAATGGCATTCAGTTTCTACCGCTGAATTTAAACGCAAGCAAAATTTACTACGGCAAGAATTTCGCCGGATGAAAGCAGTAAAGGTGAATTTCACCGATGTGCGAATTTCGGCAATGGAGGACTTTGTTGGGCGAGGCGATCGCACTTTATCTAAAGTAGTCCGTCGCGCTTGGGAATTGGGTGCAGGAATGGATTCCTGGTATGACAATGTAGAGCAAGCTTTTCAAGCTTGGGAACAAGCGATCAGCGAAGCTGGTAAGTTGTGGAAATACCGCCAAGTCGAAAATGGCGAATGGAATTTGTTTGGAGTAGAGACAAGAGGGCAAGGAGACTCCTTGGAGACAACGGGACTCCTTGGAGGCAAGGAGGATAAAACAAAAGCTTCTTTGAATTCCCCCCCTATTCCCCTCCCCTCCCTCGACGCCCCCCTGCCTTGGGACCACATCGACACGGGAATTGATAAAAACTGGCTGAAGGAAGATTTGCAACGCGCATTAGATGCTGCAATTGTCCCTGATTGTTCTTTTGATAGTTGTTCTCACTGTGGCGTTTGCGGTACCGATTTCGGACATAATATTGTAATTCCCCCACCGCAAATTCCAGAATTCGCTGGCGAGTTTGTACCTAACACCACTAAGGCACAACGGCTGCGTGTTTGGTTTGGCAAGCAAGGCGATATGGCTTTAGTAAGTCACTTGGATTTGCTGCGTTTGTTTGATAGAGCCTTGCGACGTGCGGGATTGCCAATTTCTTTTACTGGTGGTTTTCATCCGATGCCGCGCATTTCATTGGCAAATGCCTTGGCGTTGGGAGCTAGCAGCAGTGGCGAAATTGTCGATTTTGAGTTAAATCAATTCGTTGAAGCAGACGCTTTCCGCCAACAGTTAGCTGATGCTTTACCCACAGACATACCCATATATAATGTGGAAGAATTAGATTTAAAAGCTAGTGCCGCTACCCAACTTTTGGAGACTGCGGAGTATTTAATTACCGTGGCTGCATTTGAAGAGATGCCATCGACAAAATGGCAAGAGTGGATTGATATAATCAAAACAAAAGATGAGATTTGGTACGAGCAAAAAACTAAGTCAGGCAAGACTCATGTGATAAATCTGCGCGATCGCCTATTCGAGATAGAATTATTAGAAACTAAAACGCGACTAGCAGAGTCTATAAGTATCCTGCGTTATGTAGGTAGCTGTCGTAATGATGGTACGCTGTTGCGTCCTGAACAAATCCTGTTTATGCTAGAACAAGTGGCAAGTGTAGAATTTCAATTACTGCACATCCACCGAAATCGGCTAATTTTGGGACTAGAATCGCTGTGCGGGCAACTTGCTAGTAGTTGTCAAGATACAGTAGATCATGGTAATTGATTTTTAGCAAGGTTGCGTTAGAATTAGATGAAGAGAATTTTCTGGCGCTGCATTGATCAATCTGGTTCACTACCCTGATAATCCGGGGCGAAAGCAAAGATAAAAGAAGTGTAACTTGTAGGATTTTATCCAAGACTTGCTGAGGCAGATTAAAGAACACACTCTTTTATAGCTATGTCGCTGTGAATCAGCAATCAATAACAGCCTCCGTCAGCAATTCCTCGTATGCTATTTCAAACAATTGCTGAATGCCTTATGCCCAGCTGGTAATGGCGATGCATCAAAAATCAACCACGGACGGTTGATTTAATTGCTTACAACAATATGCTGCCGTTCTCGAATAATCAAGCGTGTAAACGCAACTCCCTAGTCAATCGCTCTTTAACTTTGAGCCTAGATTCGCAATATATATTATCAGCAACACATTTTTGGGCTGGCAGGGGCAAGAGGTATAACCCGACTCCAGAACTATTTGTGCTGCCAATTTTCGAGGAAATTGAATGCCAAAACAAATTATAATCGCGGAACAGCATCAGATTGCTGCGGTCTTTTCCGAAGATCAAATACAAGAACTCGTAGTCGCCACCGGTCATCACCAAATAGGTGATATTTATTTAGGGGTGGTAGAAAATGTCTTACCTGGGATTGATGCGGCTTTTGTCAATATAGGAGATCCAGAGCGCAACGGCTTTATTCATGTAACTGATTTAGGACCATTAAAGCTGAAGCGTACCGCAGCGGCAATTACAGAACTACTGACACCACAGCAAAAAGTGTTGGTGCAAGTAATGAAAGAGCCAACAGGTACCAAAGGACCGAGGCTCACAGGTAATATCACCTTGCCAGGGCGCTATGTAGTGCTGATGCCTTATGGGCGAGGTGTAAATTTATCCCGTCGGATTAAGAGTGAAAACGAGCGTAACCGGTTGCGGGCGTTGGCGATTTTAATTAAACCCGCAGGAATGGGTTTGCTAGTTCGCACCGAAGCCGAAGGCAAGCCAGAAGAAGCGATTATCGAAGATTTAGAAGTGCTGCAAAAGCAGTGGGAAGCAATCCAACAAGAAGCTCAATCTACCCGCGCACCAGCACTGCTGAATCGAGACGATGATTTTATTCAGCGCGTGCTGCGAGATATGTATGGCGCGGATGTGAATCGGATTGTGGTTGATTCGAGTACTGGTTTGAAGCGGGTGAAGCAGTACTTGCAAAACTGGAGTGGTGGGCAGACACCACAAGGATTGTTGATTGACCATCATCGCGATCGCTCTGGGATATTAGAATACTTCCGCATAAATGCCGCAATTCGCGAGGCTCTCAAACCAAGAGTTGACCTACCTTCTGGAGGCTACATCATCATTGAGCCAACAGAAGCATTAACAGTGATAGATGTCAACTCAGGTTCATTTACGCGATCGGCAACAGCTAGAGAAACCGTTCTGTGGACCAACTGCGAAGCCGCAACCGAAATTGCCCGCCAGCTACGTCTGCGAAATGTTGCTGGGGTGATAGTTGTCGATTTCATCGATATGGAATCGCGGCGCGATCAATTGCAGGTTCTAGAACATTTCAACAAAGCTCTCAAAGCAGACAAAGCTCGTCCCCAGATTGCTCAACTAACCGAACTGGGCTTGGTAGAACTCACCCGCAAACGTCAAGGGCAAAACATCTACGAATTGTTTGGTCAAACTTGTCCTACCTGTGGTGGTTTAGGGCATATACTACATCTGCCGGGAGAAACTGAAAACAGGTTGCCAACACCAGCAGAATTACCAGAGCGTTTTGTATCTTTGCCCCATAAAGAACCGCGTTTGCCAGCAACCAGCTTGACGGATCGACGGGAAAGCTACGATGCATTTGGCGAAGGATTAGATGCTGACTCGGAATTGAATCCCCTGAATCTAAATCATCCCAGCTATCAAGAGATAGGGGATAACAAGCGTGGCGGTGGTGTACGCAGGCGTCGTCGGATTAGTATAAATGGGGGCAACGGCAAAGAAGAGCCACGGCTAATTACCAATCCGCTGTCTTTTGTCAACGAGCCAGACTTAGAAATTGATAACGAACCCGAACTACCAGCAACTCCAGAAATATCCTCGCCTAGCATTAGCAAAGCTCCTTGGACTGATAGAACAGAGCGGATAAAAATCACTAAGGGCGAACCAGTCAAACCAGTGGTAGAACCACCGGAGATTGTTTCTGTAGAAATGACATCTGAAGAACAGGATGTTTTCGCTTTGATGGGAATTTCTCCCTTAGTGCGCTTGAATCGGGAAGTTAAAAATCCCAAGTCTGTGATTATTAACGTCACTCCACCAGGACAAACTCCCGCTACACCGCCTGAATTTACCTCAGAAGTAAGCACTCCCGAAAGAGTAAGTATTTCCGAATCAACTGCTCCTGAAAGAGTAAGTATTCCGGAAAGAGTAAGTAGTGGAGTAACTCCAATTAAGAAGGTTGAGCCAAAAGTAGAACCACAACCAGAACCACAACCAGAACCACAACCTGAACCACAACTGGAATTGTTTACCGAGAATTCAACTCAGCCATCGGGTTTTGCCACGATTGTGGATGAAACTGAAGCTAACAGTGCCCCTGTTGACAAACGTCGTCGTCGCCGTCGCGGTTCTATGGATCTCGATGCGTCTAACGATGGCTGAAAGTGAAGTTTCGTAATGGTACAGAAAAAGCAAGCTGTCGTTTCTCTAGGATCGCCAACATCCCCAGGAGAATCGATTTGGCTGGAATTGTCTGGCTATTCAGACATTGAAGGGTTGATTGCAGGTGTAGATGAAGTGGGACGGGGTGCGCTATTTGGTCCTGTAGTTGCGGCAGCAGTGATACTACCAAAAAGCGCAATGCCCGTTCTGATGGCGGCTAAAATTAAAGATAGTAAAAAGCTGTCTAGTTCTCGAAGAATTCAGTTAGCGCAGCAAATTTGTGCTTTAGCGATAGACTGGAAAATCGGTTTTGCAACAATAGCCGAAATTGACTCTATAAACATTTTGCAGGCAACACTTTTAGCCATGAAGCGGGCTGTGCTGAAGCTGAAAGTACAGCCTGCACTTTGTTGGATTGATGGCAATCAGTTGGTAAAAGACTTGTTAATGCCGCAACAAACCATAGTCAAAGGCGACGAGCGATCGCTTACCATTGCCTCTGCTAGCATTGTTGCCAAAGTGTGGCGTGACGATTTGGTAGTGCGTCTGGCATCAAAATACCCCATGTACGACCTAGAGCGGAACAAGGGTTATGGTAGCCAGCGGCATCTAACAGCGCTGCAAGACTACGGTGCTTCACCGCTGCATCGTCGGTCATTTCGTCCTTGCCAAATTCAGCTTTGAGTAAAGAGTTAATTGTTATTTGTTAGTTGTTAGTTGACGATTGAAAGTCAACTAGCAACAATTACTCTGCAAAACTAAAAAAATCACTCTGTACCGAGTATAGGCAATTCAGTACTGTTATCAGCTAGTTCTATTTCCTTAGTTTGTGATATTACCCAACGGCGGTAATCCGCCAATAATTGATGTAACAATCTTTGTTTAACTGTCATCAAAACACTTTTTAGTAAACCATTACCGGTAGCTTCCAAAATTGATGTCGGCATGAAGGAAAATGGCGGTGGCAAATCAACCTGCACCTCTAAATCAGCTTTTCCTTTTAAGAGAGTGTCAGCCTCTCGCTCGTGAGGAGACAAATACCCTTTTAAATTTAGATTAAAACGTTGGTTAATATATTCAACACCAAGAATTTCACAACCCACCGATCGCAAACAAATAGTTCCATTTGATTCTGCCCACACTCTCATGTCTACAGTCGGTTGAATACTGAGTGTCATAAAAGTCAGCGGACGCATTTTCAAGCGAAATACTTCTTCAGAAAGTTGCTGAATGCGAGTTGGGTCAACTAAAGCATTAACCAAACGTTGGGGTTGACGCAAGTAGTGTTGAATGGGGATGGGCTGCTCTGGAACAGCGATTTCAACCGATAAAGAGGCAGTAAACCTAGTAGCCATGAGCAAACGATACTGCGTATAGTAGAATAATTTTAAATTTTTCCGAATAAATCACTAATTACAAAGCTGCTTGATAAATTCTTCACTCCTTAATAGTTGCAGCTTTACGTGCGATCGCGGTCAAGTTATGGTGAGTCAGTGTTTCCTACTCTATTTAAGTATATCCTTTAATGTTGTCTCCCAATATCTAACTCCAGTTAGAATTATTGATTTAATTTATCAACAATACTGCGTTTTGATACATTTACTTGAGATTTCGTACTTGAAAGCAGTTAATTGTGACAATATCTGTTTAATAATTTGAAGTTAGTTCTCATGCGATCGCCCTTATTATCTGTTATGAATATAAGCGGCAACTAAAGGCTCAAGGCGATGAATCAATCAATTGCACATTTAGGACCACCTGGCACTTACGCCGAACAAGCGGCTCTTTTTTATCTCAATTGGCTGGCGAAAAACAAGGGAATTGAAGCTAATTTGTGCCCCTATCCCAGCATTGCCCAATCACTCCAAGCCGTTGTTCAAAATAATGCACAATTAGCTGTTGTGCCTGTAGAAAATTCTATTGAAGGAAGCGTGACAATGACGCTCGATTCGCTATGGCAATTGGAAACTTTGCGAATTCAAATGGCCTTGGTAATGCCGATTGTTCATGCGTTAATTTCCTGCGCTACTAGCTTAAATAAGATTAAAACAGTTTCTTCTCACCCGCAAGGTTTGGCGCAATGTCAGCAATGGTTGGAAAAGTTTCTGCCTAGTGTAGAGTTGATTCCCACTAATTCTACAACCGAAGCGCTACAATACTTAGAAAACGACAAAACGGCAGCAGTAATTTCCTCTAGTAGAGCGGCACAATTGTACAACTTACCGATACTAGCTAGGGGAATTAACGACTATCCAGAAAACTGTACTCGCTTTTTGGTGGTAAGTCAAACTGAAGTAGACACAGCTTACCGAATAGCTTCAGCAAGTGCTAGTCATACTTCTCTAGCTTTCAGTATGCCTGCCAATACACCCGGTTCTCTGGTCAAACCCCTACAAATATTTGCCGAACTTAATATTAACCTTAGCAAAATTCAGTCTCGCCCTACGAAGCGATCGCTCGGAGAATACTTGTTTTTTATTGATCTAGAAGCAGATTCCACCGAGCCAAAAATGCAATCTGCTTTAGCTGAATTGAGCAATTACACAGAATTATTAAAAAATTTCGGTAGTTACAATGTTCTACCAGCCAACGCTATATAACTTAACAGTCATTAGTCTAAAGTCCATAGTCTAAAGATACTTTAACTGTTCAAGCTTGATTCTTGACTCTTGACCAATGACTATTAACTCATCATTTCTCATTAAAAGTATCTTTGAGAACAGTGCGAGCCGCAAGATGATTGCGAGTAGAAGTCAAAATTTCAGCTTCGCGTTCTAAGCGAGCGGCAGTGTCTTGCATTTCTAACAATAACTGTTGCTCTGGCGCTACACCATAAAGGTTACTCGCTACCCAGTAAGATAATTCTATTGGCAAGTCTGGCAAGTCTTCTGGCAGTTCGATGTTTTGTTCAGTCAACTTAGATGATAGACGTACAACATCTCGTAGGAGTTGTTCTACATCTGTTGCTAAAGGTCGTAAATCCTTGCTTGGCGGTTCATCTTCAATCCACTCAACTAAACCAACACGATATGGCTTTTCTCTGACATATTCTAGGACGCGAAATCTCTGTTGCCCTAAAGTTAGCATCTTCATCCGGTCATCTGGTAGCCGCTGGTAATGAATAATTTCCGCACAGCAGCCAACATTTGCCATCGCGCCTTTTGCTTGATCGAACATCAAGACACCAAACCTGCGATCACTGTCCAGAATCGTGTTCATCATGATTCTGTAGCGAAATTCAAAAATATGCAGGGGTAACGGTCTGGTGGGAAATAGAACTACTTCCGGTAACGGGAACAGAGGTAGTTCGCGAACCGCAATTTTAGAAGAAGATGTCATTGTTGCCTTAGTATAAATTTAATCTTTAAAAGATATTATTTTTTGCTTTTCCCGTTTATTCCTTACATTCTATCATTTGTTTTTTGGCTAAATAAAAAGCCCTGAGACATATTTATTCAGGGCTTTGTAAATATTCATACCACATAATGTCAGTTGTTAGTTGATGGTTAACCATTAACAGTCATCCACCAACGACTGACCACTATCTACAAACCAGTAACTATTTACAATTTAACTTCAATGTCCACACCAGATGGCAAATCAAGTTTCATCAAAGCATCAATAGTTTTAGAAGAAGGTTGATAAATGTCAATAATGCGGCGATGGGTGCGAGTTTCAAAGTGTTCCCGTGAGTCTTTATCGACGTGGGGCGATCGCAGCAGGCAATATATCCTGCGTTTTGTTGGTAAAGGAATCGGTCCTATGGCTGTAGCGTTAGTCCGGTTAGCTGTGTCTACAATCTTCTCGCAAGATGTATCCAGTAAGCGACGGTCAAAAGCCTGTAAGCGAATTCTAATTTTTTGTTGCTGTAGAGTTGCCATCTTTAATTGTCCAGGTTCGGATTAATTAGGGGAGTGGGGAGTCGGGACTGGGGTGGGACTGGGGAAGCAGTACTTCGAGCGACTGGCGAGGAGCGAAGGGGTAATAGGCAATTGGGCTTTTCCCCTTTCCTATGCACCCCTTTTCCCCTCTTGAAATCCGTAATTCCTAGTCCCTAATGCCTAGTCCTTAGTCCCTAAATTTGAGGTCAGAGAAAGGAGCAGAGAGGTATTATACCATCTCTGCTCCATATTTTGATTAAATTACAGAAGTGTTACTTCAGAATTTTAGATACGACACCCGCACCGATGGTGCGACCACCTTCACGAATAGCGAAGCGCATACCTTGTTCAATAGCGATCGGGTTGATTAATTCCACACTCATTTTAATGCGATCGCCTGGCATCACCATTTCTGCCTCGCTACCATCATCGGAAGTGAATGCTGTAATCGTGCCGGTTACGTCTGTTGTCCGCACATAAAATTGAGGACGATAGCCAGAGAAAAATGGAGTCTTGCGACCACCTTCTTTTTCTGTAAGTACGTACACTTCACCTTCAAATTGGGTGTGGGGAGTAATCGAACCGGGTTTTGCTAACACCATACCGCGTTCAATATCAGTTTTCTGAATACCACGCAGTAGTACACCGGCGTTATCCCCAGCCATACCTTGGTCAAGACTCTTCTTGAACATCTCAATACCAGTTACGGTAGTGGCGCGAGTGTTTCTGATACCTACTAGTTCAACGTTATCGCCTACTTTGACTATACCCCGCTCAATCCGACCTGTGGCAACAGTACCGCGACCTGTGATGGAGAATACGTCTTCAATCGCCATCAAGAAAGGCTTATCCACATCTCGCTCTGGAGTGGGGATAAAGGAATCTACAGAGTCCATCAACTCATAGATTTTATCTACCCACTCATTTTCACCGCGTTGGGTCTTAGGATTCTTGGTCATAGCTTCCAGAGCTTGCAGACCAGAGCCTTTGATAATGGGGATGTCGTCACCAGGGAAATCGTAGCTGGTGAGCAATTCTCTCAGTTCTAGTTCTACTAGTTCCAAGAGTTCTGGGTCATCCATCAAGTCTTCTTTGTTCAAGAAGACAACCAAGCTGGGTACACCCACCTGCTTTGCTAACAGAATGTGTTCGCGAGTTTGGGGCATCGGACCATCGGTAGCAGCTACTACAAGGATGCCTCCATCCATCTGTGCCGCACCGGTAATCATGTTCTTCACATAGTCAGCGTGTCCGGGACAGTCCACGTGGGCATAGTGACGATTTTGGGTTTCGTACTCAACGTGAGCGGTATTAATTGTAATACCCCGTGCCTTTTCTTCGGGTGCGTTATCGATTTGATCGTAACCCTTAGCGATGGCTTGACCGTTAGCGGCTAAGGTCATGGTGATAGCTGCCGTTAACGTAGTTTTACCGTGGTCAACGTGTCCAACAGTACCGATATTTATGTGGGGTTTATTCCTTTCAAACTTTGCGCGTGCCATTAATCCTCGTTTCCTTTATCTAATTAAGCGTTCCCTTTGCTTTTAGCAATGATTGCCTCAGCCACGTTGCGAGGCACTTCTTCGTAACGGCTAAACTCCATTGAGAAGATGCCCCGACCTTGGGTTTTAGACCGGATATCAGTAGCGTAGCCAAACATTTCTGCTAATGGTACTTTAGCAGTTACTTTGGCAATTCCCTGCTCAGATCCCATCCCCTCAATTTGCCCGCGACGGGAATTGAGGTCGCCCATAACATCTCCAAGGTAGTTTTCGGGAACTTCTACCTCAACTTTCATCATAGGCTCTAACAGTACGGGTGAGGCTTTCATCACAGCCTCTTTCATCGCCATTGAGCCAGCGATTTTGAAAGCCATTTCCGAGGAGTCTACATCGTGGTAAGAACCATCAATCAATGTTGCTTTGACATCAATTAATGGATATCCAGCGAGAACACCGCTTTCACAGCTTTCTTTCATTCCCTGTTCGGCAGGTCCGATGTACTCTTTCGGGACGATACCACCAACAATCTTCGAGACAAATTCAAAGCCTGTTCCTGGTTCTCCGGGTTCCAAATTGATCACAACGTGACCGTATTGACCTTTACCACCACTCTGACGGATAAATTTGCCTTCTACTTTGTTGACACCTTTACGGATGGTTTCGCGGTAAGCTACTTGCGGCGCACCGACATTCGCTTCCACCTTAAATTCTCGCAACATGCGGTCTACAAGAATTTCCAGGTGTAGCTCTCCCATCCCTGCAATCACGGTTTGGTTGGTTTCCGGATCAACGTTAACCCGGAAGGTTGGATCTTCTTCTGAAAGTGATTGCAAAGCCTTGGACAACTTGTCCATGTCGTTCTTGGTTTTGGGTTCAACCGCTACCGAGATGACAGGCTCAGGAATAAACAAAGATTCCAGAATTACTGGTGAACCTTCATCAGTGATGGTGTCACCTGTCAAGGTGTCTTTCAATCCCAACGCTGCTCCCAAATCACCTGCACGCAGTTCTTCGACATCTTGTCGATCATCTGCTTTCAAAACGACCAGACGGGAAATGCGTTCTTTCTTATTCTTGGTAGCGTTGAGGACGTAGCTACCCTTTTTCAGAATCCCAGAATAAACGCGAACGAAGGTAAGGCGACCGTAAGGGTCAGCCATAATCTTGAATGCCAAAGCCGATAGGGGTTCGTTGTCATCAGCTCGACGTTCAACGGTATCGCCATTCAAAAGTGTGCCTTGAATGGGTGGTACTTCACTTGGTGCTGGCAGGTAATCTACAACCGCATCCAACATCAACTGCACGCCTTTGTTTTTAAAGGCTGAACCACATAGTACCGGGACAATCGTACCTGCGACTGTGCCTTTGCGTAGTGCCGTACGAATTTCATCTGTTGTCAGTTCTTCGCCCTCGAAGTACTTGGTCATCAGATTGTCATCGGTTTCTGACACTGCTTCCACTAGCTTGACGCGGTATTCTTGCGCCTTCTCTTGCATTTCGGCGGGGATATCTGTTTCTTGGATATCTGTTCCCTGGTCATTATTGTACATATATGCACGCATATGCACTAAGTCAACAATGCCTTTGAAGTCGTTTTCGGCACCGATGGGCAGTTGAATAGCGATCGCATTCGCTCGCAGCCTATCGCGCATCTGGTCGTGAACTCGATAAAAGTTCGCGCCTGTGCGATCCATTTTGTTGATAAAGGCGATCCGAGGCACTTTGTAACGGTCTGCTTGCCGCCATACTGTCTCTGACTGCGGTTGCACGCCGCCCACTGAACAAAATACTGCTATTACACCATCCAACACCCGCATCGACCGTTCAACTTCAATCGTGAAGTCAACGTGACCCGGTGTATCGATAATGTTAATTTGATGATCTTTCCAACTGGTTGTTATCGCAGCGGCAGTGATGGTAATTCCTCGCTCCCGCTCCTGTTCCATCCAGTCTGTTACGGCTGTTCCTTCATGGACTTCGCCGATTTTGTGAATAATTCCAGAGTAAAACAATATTCTCTCTGTTGTTGTTGTCTTGCCCGCATCTATATGCGCCGCAATACCAATGTTGCGTACTTTCGCTAGTGGGATCGTACGTGCCACAGCTGCCTCCTATAGCTTTCGCCCATGATATCTTGTATATTACACTTTGTTAAGTTTCTATACTTTTACGGAAAACCGCCTTTTTTTTATAGAAATCCACGATACATCGCTTTTTTACTGGCGATATATCGGTTCTCTACGTATTTTAGGCATCCTGCCATTTCTGACAGGTATCTGCCTGTTAGTAACGATAGTGAGCAAAAGCTTTGTTAGCTTCAGCCATCCGGTGCGTTTCTTCGCGCTTGCGAATTGCGTTTCCGGTTTCGTTGGCAGCATCCATTAATTCATTTGCTAGTCTGCTTGCCATTGTCCGTCCGGGTCTAGCCCTTGAGAACTGGACCAACCAGCGCAATGCTAGGGTGGTACCCCGATCATTGCGTACTTCCATCGGTACTTGGTAGGTTGCTCCACCAACCCGACGAGCTTTTACTTCTACTAAAGGCGTTGCGTTCCGCACTGCTCTTTCAAAGGTTTCTAAGGCATTCGCTCCAGTGCGTTCCTCAATTGTTTTCAAAGCTTCATAAACAATCCGTGCGGCAAGTGATTTCTTGCCATGACGCATTATCCGCCGAATTATCATGCTAACAAGACGACTGTTATACACTGAGTCAGACGGAACTGGGCGCTTTTTAATAACACCACGACGAGACATACTTTACCCTTACTTCGGATTTGCGAACCAGATTATGTGCGTTACATGCGATCGCTGCGACGCTGAATAAGTTAACTTGTTGCCCAAAACTTGCGACAACAAGGCGACAACATTATATACCTTAATATCAAACATTAAAATGCTGCTGTCGCTGACAGCATTCTAAAAACTTCCTGCACGCACCAGGTGTAGGTGGAAGCTTTATCAATTTAACTTGATTTCACTCAAAACGTGCTAGCATCTCTGATTGCTGCCGTTTCTGAGCAAGCCTCCAGCAAAGGAGCATACTTTTGAGGAAGCTGCCTTACGTCTACACTAACGTTAACCGTTTTTTGGCGCTATACACTTCATGAAGCAATTAATCCCATAAAAAGCGATTAATTAACTATCATTTATTTTTTCGCTTCTTTCGGACGCTTAGTTCCGTATTTGGAACGACCTTGCTTGCGGTCTTTGACTCCGGCTGTATCTAAGGTGCCACGAATGATGTGGTATCTCACGCCTGGTAAGTCCTTGACCCGACCGCCACGAATCATCACA
>JAHHID010000024.1 GCA_019359015.1 Spirirestis rafaelensis WJT71-NPBG6 | reverse complement strand
CAATTCCGGGAATGTAAGCTGTGACTTCAAATCCCGAAGTTAGTCGGACTCTTGCTACTTTACGTAGAGCTGAGTTAGGTTTTTTCGGTGTAGTCGTGTATACTCTGGTACATACGCCCCGACGTTGGGGGCATTGCTTTAGAGCTGGGGACTTGGTTTTCTGACGCGCTTTTTCGCGTTCAGTTCGGATAAGCTGCTGTATGGTTGGCATGAGTTACAGCGCGTGAAGCTGCTTTAAGGTCTAAGTTTCAACAAATCCTTATTATATCGTTTTAGGCGGGTTTTGTGTCAAATATTTGTTGGTTGTTGGTTGGAGCGTTGTTAGTTGCTACTACCGACTACCCACTAACCACTATGTACTGACTGGTGGAGAAGGAATTGCCACAGCCGCAGGTAGCGATCGCGCTCTTGTTATGAAAGCGAAAACCACCGCCCATAAGATCCTCTGAATAATCAACTATTAAACCGTTGATGTAATTTAAGCTGGCAGCGTCTATCAGTATTTGGATGCCGTGACAATCAACTAAGCGATCGTCAAGTTTTACCGCTTCATCAAAAGACATATCATAAAACCACCCCGAACAACCACCAGGCTTTACTGCCAAGCGAACGAAAATATTTGATGGCAGCTGCTTTGATTTTAATCGCCCGATTTCGCTTCTGGCTCCTTGACTCAGTTCAATCATAGAATTTACGTTCTTAAATTGAAAACCCCATCTTCATATTACAGATGGGGTTAGCATTTAAGACTGGTTTGCAAACTAGCTAGTTGACTTGCGATTCACACAGCAGTTCACAAAGACGTTTTTTTAGAAATACCTGATACCAGTCGCCGACAGGCTAAAACCTGCGGCGTTGTGCGTAGAAAGTCCGCCTGCGCTGGTCTAGCTTTGTTTGTGTAGCCGCACCCTTTTTGGGTGCAGGTGGGAGATATCAGTTTAGAAACAGAAAGACGAATTATCTACTTTTGACAGCAGTCTTTGACTTTTCATCACTACTACTACGGGCGTAGTCGTCTTGGTAGCGCACAATATCATCTTCGCCTAAGTATTCGCCATTTTGGACTTCAATTAATACCAAAGGAATGACACCAGGATTTTCTAGACGATGAGTTGTACATTGAGGTACGTAGGTTGACTGATTATTGCTCAATACCACTTCTAGATCGCCACAAACTACCTTAGCTGTACCAGAAACGACAATCCAGTGTTCGCTGCGGTGATGGTGCAATTGCAAGCTAAGGCGATGTCCAGGCTTAACTTCAATGCGCTTGATTTTGTATCCGCGCCCTTCTTCCAAAACGGTGAAAGAACCCCAAGGACGCAACTCAGTTGCAGCAACGCCTCTAGGAGTGCCGGCTGGGGGTATGGGGAGTGTGTTGATTTGTGTTGTTTCAGAAAATTGAGCCATAGTTACCTCATTAGGAGACATGACAAATTGTTTGTACTCTTTACCATTGATGAAAAAATATGGCGCAATGTAGCAACCGTGAAAATAAGCAATTCAGTTCACCTTTGCCAAACATAGCAGACCAAATTACATGGTGTAATCGGTAACTACTGAAATTTCTGTATCTACACCAAGTCTTCATTAAGTAAGAGGACAGCTTTGACTAACCTTTAAGAAAGAGAGTGGGGGAGTGGGGCAGTGGAGGAGTGGAGGACAAGGGGGACGAGGTGAATTTTCTTCCTTGTCTCCCGTGCTCCCCATCTCCCCATCCCCCACTCTCCCCCTCTCCCTCATCGGGGTTGGAGGAAAATACCGATTCCGTTGTGGACGCGGGCGGCTGTGTTGGGGGAACGGTCGAGTAGTTGCCCTCCTAAGTACAGACTGGTGGAACTACCGCCGTCTAAATTGAGGGCATTCACACATCCCATACGCTGCATCAATTGGGCGTGTTCTGTCAAGGTGGGACCGGCACCACCTGCACGATTATGCACGGCAGCAATCATTACTGTGCCTGTTGCTGTTGTACAGATGGCGCTGCGAATAGCCTTTTCGGCAATAAAGGCATCGCTGAATTTTTCGGCTTTGGCATCGAGGACAATTTGATTGTTTTGTACTAATAGTGGTCCTGCGCCGACAATGTTGGGGTAACGGCTAAAATCAACGGGAGTGGTAGCGCTGGAAATGCGTAAAGTGGTGCCAATAGGAAGTTGCGCTGCACTATTGACGGCGTTACCGCGTAAGACTAGCAGGTAGCCATTTTGGGGAATAGTTACAGGGATGCTGCTTTCACCAGCTTTCCCGCCTAAGAACTGATTGGTAACTTGGTTGTTTTGGACGACGAGAATGATTTCGTTGTCGGTAAGGAAGCTGTAGGTTCCCCAAGCAGGGGTGTAGCGAGCAATACCACTCTGAACGTAGCCACTGTTGACAAATAGAATCGGTAGCTGCTGGTTATTAGAGGTGGCTAAAGTTTCTGCCAAAGTGAGACGACCAAAGTAAAATTGTCCGGAATCATTCCAGGCGATCGCTCCCCGGTTGAGAATTGGACTAGATAACCATTGATTATCCCGACGAATCGCACCTAAGGGTAATCGATTATTACGGTTAAAATAACCACCATTAATTGCGGCTACGGCAATGTCTTGTTGTGCTGTTTGAATTAAAGGAGCAGTCCCTGTAAGAGTATTGGCGTTCGTGACCATTGGTTTGAGCTTTAGTCCCACGGTGCGGGGATTAACTTCTAACCAAACAACGGGAAATCGTTCTGTGCCTAAATTGACAACTTGCTGTCGCCAGCGCACTCCCTGTGCCCAAGTAATATCTTTCTCTACCAATGCATCGGGACGAATATCGATTATCAGGCGATCGGGATTTACTACAGTGCTAATTCGGGGTGCTAGACCAAAGGGGACACTCAGATGGATTATAGTTTGATTATTGACGACTTCCACTTGTTGAATAAGTGGTTCTGGGGTCGGTTCCGGGGTCGGTTCAGGAATTGGCGCTGGTATTATGACTGGTGGTAACTGTTTGAGAAAATTTGGTTGTTGTAGTGGTGCTGGTGAAGGGGGAGTATAGCGTTGCAGCAAAACCGGGTCGGCGATGCCATCTAAGGTAATTATCCACTCTCTATTTGGCAGTGCAGAGGTTTTGGGTGTGACTGTATCGGGGTCGGGTGGCAGCGCTTTTTTAATTGGTAACCCTTGTCTAATTTGCCAAGCAGTTGGGCGATCTAAATTTACAACGATGCGAGCCTGTTGAAGAGGGGCAACGCCGACAGTTGAAGATTGCGGACTTTGACTAATATCTGTTACTTTCGCGGCTGGGGTGGAAATCACCAATGTGTTGCCATTAACTTGCATCTGCCATTTGGCTGTTTTAGCAAAATTAGTGATATCTAAATAGCGATATCCTCCCGCCAATACGCTGCTTAAAACCACTGGCTTTGTGACGAGCGAAAACCACTGTACTGGCTGTCTGCTGGGATTGGTGCTGTTTAATAAATCTACCCCAACTAGTTGCCTGAGTGCCCCATCACTTAAATGAGTGGTAAATGAGCCAGATTTAGAGCGTTTTTGTAACCAAGTACCTGGTAAGGTACGACCATTGAGGAAAATTTGATTACCATAAGAGATCACCCCTGTCAAAGGAGGTGGAGGTGACTGTTGAGTCAAAATTGGTGCTAATTTTGCTTCTACGGGAGACTGCTGGGCAAGAGTAGGAGAGGTAGCATATAAGCACAGTATTGTTGAAATTATTGGCGAGACGAAAGTTGGAAAAAATTTTCTATTGCCTTTATTAGCAATAGCTTTACGGTCTTCTTCTCGGCAAAAATTGAGCATTTTCACCATAACTTACTAGGTAATTTGGAAAACTATTACGGACAACAGAAGTTAACTAATGTTTCCTAATATCAAAAAATCCTGACATCAAGTTTGAACTACAACGTGATAATGTAGATCTTGGAGTGTTGTATTTTATAAAATTCAACTAGTAGTTTACCTACCAAAACCACTGCAATTAAGTGTGTTGACTAACACTTTAAGCCAGCCAGACGATAACTGTAGTGTTGGTGATTAAAGTTGAATTAAGTGTTGCATCCTTACGGATGGTTGCAACTTAAGCGAGGTTTGGGTGGTAGTAACACAAGTGGCAATGGGTAGAAGTGAAAAAATTCAATAACAACAGAGATATTTAGGAATTGTCAAATGGGCATATAGTGTAATACGCTGCTAAATGTTGTTAAATATAAAGAATTTCAGCTTTAAAGACAGTGAAGCTTTAAAAAGCAGTTTTGTTCCAGGTAAGTCGAGAAAGGCTGTACCGAAAAACTAGCTTTGATTTAATAAAAAGAAGTAATTGAGGAAATACATAGCTTCACGATATAAATAAAAGACTGTTGATTCCGCATAATAAAATAAACAAAAAAAATAACGCGATTAGTTTAACACGGGTGAACCAAAAAAACCTGAAGTTAGATTTTTTTTTCCTAATTTTAGGTGATTCTGTATTTTTCCATTTTTAAAACTTAGAAATTTTTTCTCACAAGTAGTAGCAAAATTCATAACTCAAGTTATCAGCAATAAAATATGAATAATCAACCCATGAATCAAGACCAACAAATGACATTTTCGGATACGTCTTCAAGCTGTACCTACCAGGGTCCTCGATGGTTAGTAGAAGAACGAGATGCTTGTGGTGTGGGCTTTATCGCCCATCGGCTAAATAAAGCTAGCCATGAAATTGTTACCAAAGCTTTAGCTGCTTTGACTTGCTTAGAACACCGGGGTGGTTGTAGTGCAGATCAAGATTCCGGTGATGGCGCGGGAATATTGACAGCTATTCCTTGGGAGTTGTTCCAAGCTGAGTTTGCCACAAAAGGTGTGGAACTGACTTCTACCAAAAATATTGCTGTAGGGATGATATTTCTCCCACAAGACCAAGAAACAGCGCTTTCATGTAAGGCAATAATTGAGGAAGTAGCAACGTCAGAAAAATTGACTGTACTGGGCTGGCGAGTAGTGCCGGTGCAGCCTAATTTGTTGGGGATACAAGCAAGAGAAAATCAACCCCAAATTGAACAAGTTTTATTAGCTTCTGACAAAAGCGGCGATGAATTGGAACGGCAATTATATATTGCCCGTCGTCGGATTTTCAAAGCTGTAAAACACATTTGGGAAGATTTATACATCTGTTCCTTGTCTAGTCGGACAATTGTCTACAAAGGCATGGTGCGTTCTGCTGTATTGGGAGACTTTTATCTGGATTTAAAAAATCCTGCTTATAAGAGTGCATGGGCTGTATATCACCGCCGCTTTAGTACCAACACTCTGCCCAAATGGCCCCTAGCGCAACCAATGCGGCTTTTGGGTCACAACGGTGAAATTAACACGCTATTGGGTAACATCAATTGGATGATGGCACGAGAAGCAAGCCTAAATCATCCAGTATGGGGCGATCGCTTAGAAGAACTTAAGCCTTTTGTTCACATCGATAACAGTGACTCGGCTACTTTAGATAACGTTGTTGAGTTATTGGTGCAATCTGGACGTACCCCACTGGAAGCCTTGATGATTATGGTTCCAGAGGCTTACCGCAACCAACCAAATTTAAGGAATTTCCCGGAAATTGTCGATTTTTACGAATACTACAGCGGTCTGCAAGAAGCCTGGGATGGTCCAGCACTTTTGGTATTTGGCGATGGTCGGAAAGTCGGGGCAACACTCGATCGCAATGGCTTAAGACCAGCTCGTTACTGCATCACCAAAGATGATTATATTGTTGTCGCTTCCGAAGCTGGGGTAGTAGACTTACCAGAAGCCGATATTATCGAGAAAGGCAGACTTGGACCTGGGCAAATGATTGCCGTGGATTTAGAAAGCCATGAGGTGCTGAAAAATTGGGAAATTAAACAGCGCATCGCTAAACAGCAGCCATATGGAGAATGGTTGCAAAAATATCGTCAAGATATGAAGTCATTGGTCAGTGAATCATCTGTTAATGGCAATGGCAACGGACATGCTAACGCCAACGGTAACGGACATTCAACAACCAATAATATAGACACTCAGGGCGGGGGAACCTCGTCCAGACTACAACATCAAATTGCTTTTGGCTACACCACAGAAGATGTGGAAATGGTAATTCAGCCAATGGCAATGGATGGAAAAGAAGCGACATTCTGCATGGGGGATGATATACCTCTAGCGGTGCTGTCAGAAAAACCCCATTTGTTGTATGACTATTTCAAACAGCGCTTTGCTCAAGTGACAAACCCGCCAATTGACCCGCTGCGGGAAAGTTTGGTGATGTCCTTGAAAGTAGAATTGGGTGAACGTGGTAACTTATTAGATCCCAAGCCTGAATATGCTAAAAGGCTGAAGCTAGAATCGCCTGTGCTGAATACAGCAGAGTTGGAAGCAATTAAGCTGTCGGGATTTGCTACGGCTGAGTTGTCAACGCTGTTTGAAATTGCCGCTGGTCCAAATGGGCTGAAAGAAGCAGTGAAGTCTTTACAAGCACAAGCTGTGGAATCGGTGCGATCTGGTGCGAAGATTTTAATTCTGAGTGACAAGGTAAGTGACGGCATCGGTACAGAATACACTTATATTCCGCCTTTGTTGGCAGTGGGTGCTGTACACCATCACTTAATCCGCGAAGGATTGCGAATGAAAGCATCCTTGGTCGTGAATACGGCTCAGTGCTGGAGTACACATCACTTTGCGTGTCTGATTGGCTACGGTGCTGGTGCGGTTTGTCCTTATCTGGCTTTGGATACTGTACGCGATTGGTGGTTAGAACCAAAGACGCAAAAGTCTATGGAGCGTGGTACAATAACCACTCTCACTTTGGAGCAAGCTTTTGGTAACTATCGCAAAGCGGTAGAAGCAGGTTTGTTGAAAATCCTCTCGAAGATGGGAATTTCTCTGCTGGCAAGTTATCAAGCAGCGCAAATCTTTGAGGCAATTGGCATCGGTCAAGATTTATTAGAGTTGGGATTTTATGGTACTACTTCCCGCGTGGGTGGTTTAAGTATCAGCGAACTCGCTACTGAGGTGCTTTCGTTCCACTGTAAGGCTTTCCCGGAACTGACAACTAAGAAGTTAGAAAATTTAGGCTTTGTGCAGTACCGTCGTGGTGGCGAGTACCACATGAACAGTCCGGAACTAGCAACAGCGCTGCATAACGCTGTAGGCTTGGCTAAAGTGAAAGAAAACGGTGCATCGGGCAAAACTGCTTATGACCATTACGAGGTATATAAGAAGTATTTGCAAGAAAGACCGATTACGGCGTTGCGTGACTTGCTAGACTTGCAAAGCGATCGCCAATCCATCCCCATTGAAGAAGTAGAATCTGTAACTGAGATTGTCAAGCGCTTCTGCACCGGCGGTATGTCTTTAGGTGCGTTATCGCGCGAAGCTCATGAAACTTTAGCGATCGCCATGAACCGAATTGGTGGTAAATCTAATTCTGGAGAAGGGGGCGAAGACCCGGTACGCTTTAAAGTTTTGGATGATGTCGATGAAACTGGACATTCGCCAACACTTCCGCACCTGAAAGGTTTGCGGAATGGCGATACTGCTTCGAGTTCTATTAAGCAAGTCGCATCCGGACGCTTTGGTGTCACGCCAGAGTACCTGATGAGCGCTAAACAAATTGAAATCAAAATCGCTCAAGGTGCAAAACCGGGAGAAGGGGGACAACTTCCAGGGACAAAGGTTAGTCCTTACATTGCCATGTTACGGCGTTCTAAGCCTGGGGTAACGCTGATTTCACCACCACCACATCACGATATCTATTCGATTGAGGATTTGGCGCAGTTGATTTTTGATTTGCACCAAATTAACCCGAAAGCACAGGTATCAGTGAAGCTGGTTGCAGAAATTGGTATCGGTACAATTGCGGCTGGTGTGGCGAAGGCAAACGCCGATATCATCCAGATTTCGGGTCACGATGGCGGCACGGGCGCATCACCTTTAAGTTCGATTAAACACGCGGGTTCGCCGTGGGAACTCGGCTTAAGTGAAGTGCATCGCGTGTTGATGGAAAATAGTTTGCGCGATCGCGTAATTCTGCGCGTTGATGGCGGCTTTAAGACAGGTTGGGATGTGGTAATCGGTGCATTGATGGGTGGCGAAGAATTCGGTTTCGGCTCCATCGCCATGATTGCCGAAGGCTGTATTATGGCGCGAATTTGCCATACCAATAAGTGCCCTGTAGGTATCGCTTCGCAAAAAGAAGAACTGCGTCAGCGGTTTACTGGTATGCCAGAACACGTAGTCAACTTCTTCTACTTTCTTGCGGAAGAAGTGCGAAGTCTGTTAGCGCGGCTTGGTTATCGAACCCTTTCAGAAATTGTTGGACGTGCCGATTTATTAAAACAGCGGGAAGACGTTAAGCTTACTAAAACGCGATCGCTAAATCTCGACTGCTTGCTGAAGTTACCCGACAGTAAAGAAAACCGTAGCTGGTTGGTGCATGAAGAAGTCCACAGCAACGGCGTGGTTTTGGATGACGAATTGCTAGCCGATGCAGATATTCAAGCTGCAATTGACAAGCAATCTACTGTTACCAAGACTTGGAAAATAGTCAATACAGATAGAACAGTCGGCGCAAGATTAGCGGGAGCGATCGCATCTCAATACGGCGACAATAACTTTGCAGGGCAAATTAACCTCAACTTCAAAGGTAGTGTCGGACAAAGTTTTGGTGCATTCAATCTCCCAGGCATGAATTTAACATTAGAAGGAGAGGCGAACGATTACGTAGGTAAGGGAATGCATGGTGGTGAAATCATCATCAAACCCCCGGCTACTGCTACTTATGACCCAGCACAAAACGTGATAGTTGGCAATACCTGCCTTTATGGTGCTACTGGTGGAGTGTTGTTTGCCAATGGTTTAGCCGGAGAACGCTTTGCGGTACGTAATTCTAAAGGTACGGCTGTGATTGAAGGTGCAGGTGATCACTGCTGCGAGTACATGACTGGTGGCGTAATTGTCGTCTTGGGTAAAGTTGGACGCAACGTAGGTGCGGGGATGACTGGTGGGCTGGCATACTTCCTAGATGAAGACGGTGGCTTCCCAGAATTAGTTAACCGAGAAATTGTCAAACTTCAGCGGGTGATTACCGAAGCTGGTGAAAAGCAACTGCAAGAATTAATCAAAGCACATGGCGATCGCACTAATTCACCAAAAGCGAAGATGATTTTGCAAAACTGGCAAGAATTCTTACCCAAGTTTTGGCAGTTGGTTCCCCCTTCTGAAGCTGAAACTCCAGAAGCAAATCCCCAGTTTGTTGCACAAAAACAACTGAGTTCTGTTTAGTTGTTTGTTTTTACAACTAATATCATGTCCTTCGTAGAGACGGGGACAGCGCAACGTCTCTACAATATGTGTCATTCGCTAATTAGTTGTCGATTATTACTAAGGGCACGTCGTTAGGCGTGCCCTTTTCTATTAAATAGATATTAGTGGTCGTTTTATATAATGGTTAATCAACCGGATTATATATTAGTTTTTAGTTTTTAGTAATTTAACTAATGACTAATAACTAATAACTATTGCTTTTTGGCTGTCATTAGCTTTTGGTCTTTATTTTGCATTTCTAAGAGTTCTGGTACAGTGACAAAGCTATAACCCTGCTTTTTAAAGTGGCTAATAATTTGTGGTAAAGCTTGTACAGTTCTGGAACGATTACCACCACCATCATGCAAAAGCACAATTCCGCCTGGTTTTGATGCCCTCGTCACATTACTTATTAATCTAGGTAAAGCTGGATTGCTGTAGTCTACAGAGTCAGCAGACCACATCACTATTGTATATTTTTGATTTCTGGCGTAAGCAGCCACCCCGTTGTTCATCATTCCCCCAGGTGGTCGGAACAAAGTTGTTTTTACACCAGTAGTTTGAAAAATCAAGTCAGATGTGCTCTCAACTTCATAAGCTGCTACTTGTGGATTCATGAAATGATATCTGTGAGTCCAAGTATGGTTAGCAATGACATGACCTTCAGTCACAATTCGCACACCCAAATCTGGATGATTCTTGAGCATCTGCCCAACAACAAAAAATGTGGCTTTGATGTTATTTTTTTTGAGAATATCCAATACATTAGCTGTACTTGTGGGCCAAGGACCATCATCAAAGGTAAGAGCAATTACTTTCTGACCTTGGCTGAGTTTTGCTTCTGCGATCGTTACCCCTTGAAAACGTTCTGGCACATTGTAAGCAAGACCCTTGGCTTTGGCTTGTTGCTGCCAAGTTCCAAGCATCGCCAATTTTAATTGCTCAATCCGCTGAGTTGTTTCTATTCGGCGAAGCTCATTGTTTGAATTTATACTAATATCACTTTTTACCTCGGAGGCTTTTGGGTTAATAGGCATCATTAAACCAAGGCTTAAACTGCTAGCTAAGGCAAGCAGAGCAATTATGATTCCTTGCGACCAAAAAAACGACTTACTGTTTTCCACGTCATAGCTCCTTCAAGGGTCGAACCATCAGTCTCGGTTCTGACGGTACTTTATAGCACATTTTTTGTAATTATTAGATACGAAGTTAGTTTCTGGTAATCCTGAATAATTAACAATCGATTAACAGAAATTTAATAAAAATTGAGCAAATAAATTGCACAAGTTGAATTTAAGGTTAGATTATCAGGCTTTAGGCGATAATAGTTAATAAGAGTTATATGAGAAACAAATCATTTGCTTAAACATATTTGTTATTCTTTAATATGAATTATAAGTGTCATAAAAAAAATCAAGTTAATACCCCACAGATGTTTTATGCTTTTCCTGTGGTAAACCAAGGCTAACATTCTTTATTGGAGAAGAGTGCTGATTTCTTGTTTTCATTCTTATCTGTTATAAGCCATAGTTTTTTCGTCATAATTAAGAAAAAATATTGTATTGTTAAACGTTATTCCTCCGCTTTTCAAACATATTAAATTTTCATTTAATTCAATTTATATTTTTTAGTCTATTAATTACTTGAATGTAAATTAACTTAATAGACTTGATACGAAGCAGAATGCACTAGTAGCGCTTTGTTGACATTATCCTTGCAAGTCATGATTTCAAATTAGAAATGCTTGCTAGACACGCATTTCAATAATTTTAAATTGTAGTGTAGCTTTATTTTTATCGCGTTGTGCTAGTTCGTCAACGTGGATAATCTTTAGTAATTTACTTAGCATCATGATTAAAATCAGGAGTAATTTTAAATTATGATACTTTACCTATTAAATATCTTGGAAATAGACTATAACTCTACTTTCCTTTTGCCTGCAATTTTTAACTATTAGTTGATTACAGTTATTACCTCAGTGATATTACAATTCTATGTGATTGAATATACTATAAATACTGAAAAATCAAAAATAATTCCTTGAGTCAGTTAAAATAGTATGTATTTTAATCTGATTTAAGCATTTAGTTTGCAATCAAGAATACCACCTACGCTGAAAATAGATAAACAAGTATGTACTTTTAGATACTAAGTTTACAAATTAAATAACTATTAATATCATATGATTCTCAATTTGTGTTGTAGCGACTATGACACCTAACGTGAGGATACAAAGCAGACCAAAAACACTTTCTACGCTACCCACTGAACTTGAGCAAATCGTAGAGCGAAGCTAGCCAGTAGAATGGCAAATAAACCCATAACTGCGCGTCTCCAAAAAGGATGACGAGCAAGCAGCACTCCGCATGCGATCGCGTCTCGATACAATACCGTAAGACAGACGATTTAGAGAAATTGTACCTCCCGATGCTAGTAATATACCGATCCCCCAAAAACCATAGACAACAGTAATTAAACTAAGTTCCCGACGTAACAGCCATAACAAATATATACCACCGAATATCATCTGCTCTAAGCTAACCAAAGTTCTTGAGAAAATCGTACAGCAAAGCTGGCTAAAATAATGGCAAAAAATCCCATAATTGCATATCCCCAGCGTGGATAACGAGCAACCAATAGCCCAAATGCATACGACAGGGACACAATACCATAAGCGTAGCGTTCAACAGATGCGGTAAGTCCAGTATTAAGGATTAATGCAAATGAGAAAAAACCATATATAACAGCAACTAGAGGAATTTTCTTTCTGGAAAACCAAAGTAAATAAACACCACCAAAGATAAGTAATATTTTAATTAATGGTTCACTTGAAAATGGATCGTTAGGTAAGGAATTGCGTGTTAATAACCAGAGGAAAATCCATAATACATAAAATCCATAGCGCACCTTAGTAGCACCGATCTTGCCGCGAAAACGCCATAAAAAATAACTGCTACCGATAATAATTGCGAATAATAAAGGATGCAATGGATCTTGAATAGAGCCATTTGCATTAGTTGGACCAACGACTATTTGCATCAACATTTTCCACCAACCGCGCCAATCAAACCCCACCGAAGAACGCCATCCTTTTTGTGCATGAAGAAATGCTAAAGCGTCGCCAAATTTAATTTGACAATACAGGTTATAAAAAACAAAACCGCTACCTACAGCTAAACTAGCAAGGTAGGCTTTTAAACCTCTGCGTTCTTTCCAGGAGACAAACAAAAAGCCAGGTATAAGTGTTATTCCAGTTACTCGCGTTGCTGTAGCTAATCCACCCCAAAAAGCTGTCCAAATATATTGCCTTTTATCGAAAGCTCGCAAAGCAGATGTGCTGCATAACAAAAATAGTCCTTCGGTATAAACTACAGTTCCGTAAAGCGAATAAGGGCACCATGCTAAAACAGCAGTTGCCCACCGTGCCGCACTTTTACCATAACTATCATTTACCCAAAAATACAGTATTATCAAAGCACCTAAAAATGCAAAATTATTTATCAATGTGCCTGCCACTGCAAAAGGCAAGCCAAGATTCATAAATATTCGGATGATTAAAGGAAATAACGGAAAAAAGGCAGTTGAATATAATGCTCCATTATCGGAAGGTTGATATCCATTAGTTGCAATTTGCTGATACCAAACACTATCCCATGCAGTGAAAACATCCCAGCTAAATGTGACAGCATTACCATTTGCTGGAGCCGGAAGTAAAGGGGCAATCAACAGCATAGTAACGGCTATGACAAATCGGCTCGATAGCCACATTGCTACTACAAAGAGAATATTTCTGATTTGATAACTATTTTTGTTTTTCTCTGCTGTTACTTGGGTGAGATTTTCATTAAATGAATTTGCCATTTACTTATTTTTCACCTTTTTAATTTCTCAATAATAAATTTATGAGTCAAAAGCCAGAAGGATTGAATTTAATTTTGTGCCAGACTGTGCTACGGAATTATTTTTTATTTTTGCCAGACAACTAATATAACTCCACCAACAATTAAGCTTAAGCCTAGTAAGCGGATCGAGGGAATTGATTCTTTAAAGATGAAGTAACCCAGCAACACTGAAAAAACATAAACCAGCGATGCAGAAGGACCTGCAACACTTAAGCTGACTCTAGTTAACAAAAGAATGTAAGCAACAGCACCTATACCGTAGAAAGCTAGTCCGGTTAAAAGTTCCGGTGTTGTAATAATGCCCAAAACTAAATTAAGAGCATTGGCTAAATTAACTTTGCCTAACTTCAGTGCGCCTAATTTTAAAAAAAACTGTCCTGTCACACTGGCAAGAACAGACATCAACAATAAACTAAATTCTTGTAAACTCACAAAACTTTCCTTGAAATTATTCTTATGATAAATATAAATTTAGTGTTTTTATATATGTTGCTTAGAATTAAATTGAGGAATGATGAGATGACTTAGACGTGGGTGTTGTTGATGCATGATTTACATCGCCAATTTCCTTGATGGTATAAACAGGACGACCTTTGACTTCTTCATAAATACGACCAATATATTCGCCTAAAATGCCAATACAAAACAATTGGACAGAACCCAAGAAAAATAGACCAATTGTAATTAATGTGAAGCCAATTAATGGAGAAGCTGGATCGAATAAGCGCCAGTACAGCACTAAGAGTATCATTAATAGAGCTATACCCGCCGAGAGCATTCCTAAATAAGTGGCTAGTCTCAAGGGAACTTTTGACAGGGAAACTATTCCATTCACTGCTAATGCCCAAGACTTACCGAAGGTATACTTTTCTTTGCCCGCAAAGCGAGGATCTCGTTCAAAATGTACAGATGTCTGGCGAAAACCTACCCATGCTCTTAAACCGCGAATGTAGCGGTTGCGTTCGGGCATTGCATTGAGAATATCTACCACTTGCCGATCCATCAAGCAAAAATCACCTGTATCGGGTGGTATATCTACATCAGCTAAAACCCTGAGTATCCGATAGAAGGCATAAGCTGTCAAGCGTTTTAGCCAACTTTCTTGTTTGCGAGAGAGACGCTGGGCATAAACTACTTGATAGCCTTGTTGCCATTTTTCTATCATGGCTAAAATTAGCTCTGGGGGGTCTTGCAAATCGGCGTCCATCACGATGACACTTTTGCCTTGAACGAAGTTTAAACCCGCAGTTACCGCGATTTGATGACCAAAATTCCGTGCAAAACTGAGGTAACGCACGCGACTATCGCAATGGTGAAGTTCGCGGATCATGTTTAAAGAGCGATCGCGACTTCCATCGTCAATTAAAATTAACTCAGCCTCACCGTCTAATTGCTCGATTAAATTACTCAGACGATGATACATCTCGGTGATGTTCTCTTCTTCGTTATAAATCGGTATAACTATAGAGTAGATTGGTTTATTCACTGTTCTTATGTGTATTTTCGCAGTTAAGTCCACTGCTTATTTAATAAGCATCATCTTCCTTAATATTTAAAGGTAAATTTTGAAAAATAAATTCATAGTTTCCTTCCTTACGTTTATTCAAACCACCTTGATGGCAAATCATAACCTTCATTAAGTTTGTTTATTTTTATGTGCTACAAGCAAAATAGATACGCCAAAAGGAAGACTGAAATTCATTAAGTGACGTTCGCTTGCAAATAATAAACTTAAAAACTTATTGATATGTTTCGGCGGCAAATGCAAATCGCTGTTATCAATAGAATTACTTTCAAGTTTTAACAATTTTCGCAAGTAACGCACGCCTGCAACGATAGGAAACAAAAAAAAGTTAAAATAGCTGCTGTAATGCACAGTATAGCCAGCCTTTTTCACAACCTGTTGCAAATTTTTCAACACATAACGACGTTTATGATGGTTAATTTCATCATGCTGGCTCCACAAAAACTGGTAAGCAGGAACTGTAATTAACAATGCTCCTCCAGGCTTTAATTTTGTATGCAATGCTAAAAGTGCTGCCAAGTCATCATCAAGATGTTCTAAAACATCGAGTATGAGAATTATGTCATACTCATTGCTAAAAGGAATTTTATCAGGCAAGCCACCCAATTTTACCGGAATTACTTGCCGCTCATTGGCAATTTTGCAAGCGATTTCATTCAACTCCATCGCGGAAACTTGACCGTGACGGGTTAGCATTCTTAAGTTGCCACCTGTACCACAACCGACTTCGAGAATTTGGGCATTTTTCGGTAAACTTAGTTTACGAATCGCTTGCTCGATAATCAGACGACGACCGACAAACCACCAATGTTTATCTTCAACGGATGCATACTGTAGGTAAAAGTCTTTGTCCATAAAGTCTTACTTATTATTCACTCTAAACTATCGCCTCCTCAAATCATTGCTTGGGTGTACATTTATGAACTTCCTTTAAGAGATAATGTTCGACCGTATTTTTTTCGTCTGTGTAGGTTTTTGAATAATTTTCATTAATATAAGCCATAAAGTCACTATCACTTTTTATTTGAGAAATCCACCTTCCAAGAACCATTTGTTCCGGACAATAATTTTGTAGGATAGCCAGCAGTTCTTTTGAAGTTAGATCTCCCGAATTAAATCGTTTATATGATATTACTGCCATTTCTGGAGGAACGCGCAACCCAGCATAAAAAGCATAGATTGGACGGTCTGTAAATACCCAATGAGTTAATTTTTTGTATTTTAATAACAGTTGTATAACTTCTACATTTGTGGAAGGTCTACCTTTCGGATTGGCTGGAGTTGTAATCATCAATAAAATGAAAGTTGCACTTAGTATGAGAAATATGAAATCTTTTATTTTTAATGAGTTAGAATCAAAATGCCAACTTTTGCAGAAATCACGAACTGAAGCAACAGCATAAGCAGCTAACCAAGAGATAGGAATAGTCAGCAAAAGGTAATGATGATCCCAGATTGGTTTATGTTTTATTAAAATTAGTGTTGCAGTTA
Source organism: Spirirestis rafaelensis WJT71-NPBG6 (assembly GCA_019359015.1). Lineage (GTDB taxonomy): Bacteria > Cyanobacteriota > Cyanobacteriia > Cyanobacteriales > Nostocaceae > Hassallia > Hassallia rafaelensis. The sequence goes on along the minus strand of JAHHID010000024.1, from coordinate 18,185 downwards.
CTAGCCAAGCTAAAGGAAAAAGACCATTCCGTTGTTTTTTGACAATAATTGTGAGGATACCGATAAACGCTAGAAAGACATATTCATAATCTTGACTGATTATTCGTTTAAGATATTCAAAATTATTAAAGTTTCCTAATTTTGTTTCAATCGGTTGATGAAAATGAGATTCAAATATCTGGTCTAAATGAGAAAATTGCTGAAACCACAAGCCTATTAATAAAAAAACAGCTACCAGACTACCAAGCCACCAAAGAAAAGGTTGAAGAATAGTTTTCAGTTGCTTTTTCTGGAAAATCGTTACATTTGGAAATGCCAGATAACAAAGCATTAAAGGAATCAGAAATACTGTAAATAATTTTGTTTGTAAAGATAACGCTAATAAACCTCCAGACAAAATCAGAAAAGGCTGACGATAGTGCTTTTTATAAAAATGTAAAAAATAAATCGAAAGCATTGCCAGTGATAGCGAGGGAATACCAATCATCACGGAAATACTAAGGCGAATAAATAGCCCAGAAGTGAATAATATAAGTGTGGCAACAAAAGCTGGTATTTTTCCGAGTTCACTATTGATAATTTGATAAAAGCACCAAATTAATAGTGCTGAAAAAAGGATGATTAGAAAGCGGGCAGCAAAGATAGACTGACCGAATAAATGAAACCATTGCGACAAAATAACGGTAAAAAAGGGTGCTTGGTCATTCCATATTTGGGTGTAAAGAGAAAACCCTTGCCCGTAAAGAAAAGCTTTAATTAAATTCAGCCCTTCGTCGTAGTCTAATTCCAAAGATTGCGTGATTGGCTTGAACCTGATCGCAAGTACAAAGCCAACAAACAAAGACATAATCAGCAGGTGAATAAAAATATTTTTCAGTTTGTGCATACTCAGTTGGCTGACGATTTTTTCACAAATAAATAAACGTCATCACGCTGGTAGCTTAGTCGCATAAATTCCGTATTTTTCAGTTTGTTTACTAAGTTGCTAGCAAACTTAGGATTGTGAGTACCGTCTGGGTGACGCACATTGAGCAATATATATTCAAATTGGGCGAAATCAGGGGTGAAATTGCTTAAATCATCCACAAACTGGATTTGCTGTCGGTGGGTTAAATGCGGGGAAATACTGTGAGTACTTAAAACAGCACCTTTAGTTTGAATTTGGGCGATCGCTTCTCGTGTTGCTTGCAAATTATCAATTGATCTTAGATATCGCGACCAAAAATAACCATACTTTCCCAGCACTATAAAAGCTAGCAACGCCCACAAAATAATAACCCGTCTAGAACGCAGCCATCCTCTACCCGCAGCCAAACTGGCAATTACAGCTAAGATCAAAAAAGGCAGTATCGGTAAAGAATACTGGTGAATTAAATCGCGTTGCGCTTGCTTATCAGAAAGAATATTCAAAAGTAATGCGGGAATAGCACTCACTAAAGGAGTTAGATGCCTTGGTACAAGTCCCCAGATCAAAGGTGCAACTAACAGTGCTAGATATTCCAGGGTATCTAGTGAAAAGATTCTCCCCAATATCAGCCCTGGCTGAAGGATGAGATTTCTGGCAATATCTAAAACTGAGTTGCCTAGATAGCTATAACGTTCTACCGCTGCTACCTCATCATTGCTGAACAAGGGAATAATCACTTGACTAGCAATCAAAAACCAGGCACACCCGGCAATTAAGGCGAATACACCGCACACGCGCCGTTTTTCAAACACCAGCAGCCAGAAGCCCATCGCCGCAACTGTCAGCGATAAAACGGCTTTACAGCCCAAAATAAAGATAATGCCTATACAAAACCACCCTACTTGACCTAGCCGCGCTGCCAAAACTACCCCCAGGAATACGGGCACAGCCATGACTTCTGGGTGGAATTCAAAAATATTGGCATTAAAAATTAACGGGTACAACAGATAAACTGCTGCCATTGTGGCTGCTTGAGTTTCCTTCAGTCCTGCTTGCAGCGAAAGATAGTAAGTAGGCAAAGCACCCAAAGCTAACGCCACTGCTTGCACAGCTAAGAGCCAGTATGGGCTAGGGTAAATCTTGTACAGTAAACCCAGTGGATAGACTGCCCAGGCTGCATGGTTGCCCATGTGATGAAAGCCCAAAAAAGAGGAGATAGGTGGCTGTCCTTGGCTAATTAAGTAAACAACCTGGTCGTAAATTCCTATATCGAAAACTCCTGATTGAAACACGCTATGTCGTAAACTGCTGCACGCGAATAGAATTAAGGCACTGATGGCGATCCCCCAACCGACACCAAGCTGAAAAACTGATTTTTTCACCTAGCTGTAACAATAATTGCTAATTTCTCTCTATCTTCTCATCACTTCGCTTTACCCTACCCACAGTTCTTGAGCAAATCGAACACTAAAACTGGTAAGTAAGATGGCGAAGAAGAACAGTGTTAAGTATCCCCAACGAGGATGGCGAGATAATAACATGCCGAGGGCTACACTTAACGACACAATGCCGTAGACCAAACGACTCAGTGACCAAGTTCCCCCAGAAGCAAAAATTAAGCCTAACCCGCAGAACCCATAAATCACTGTGACTGGTGTCAGATGAGCGCGTAAGTACCATAACAAGTAAATACCACCCAAGACAGAGATTGTATTAATCAACGGATCGCCTGCTAATAGCCACAGCAATAAGAATAAAGCCGCAAAACCATAATCTACCTTTGCAGAACCTAATTTTTGCCGAAAGCGCCACAATAAATATCCCAAAGCTACAACGATCGCAAACAACAGCGGATGCAACGGGTCTTTAATTGCGCCATGTTTCCAATTGGTTGTACCAACTGTAATTTGCATTAGCATTTTCCACCAACCGTGCCAATCAAAGCCTAAAGAAGGTCGCCATCCTCGTTGTGCATGGATAAACGCTAAAGGATCGCCAAATTTAATTGCACAATACAAGCTGAATGAAAGTAAGCCGATCGCAGTCGCAAAAGACGCAACGTAAGCAATCGGTGGTCTGCGTTGTTTAAAAGAGGCGATCGCTAACGCGGGTATCAATGCGATCCCCGTTGGACGTGTTGCTGTCGCCATTGCACCCCAAAAAGCTGTCCAGCCATATTGCTGTTTGTCAAAGGCTCGCAAAGCTGCTGTAGACAGCAATAAATATAACCCTTCAGTATAAATCACCGCTGCAAACATCGACAACGGACACCAAGCCAAGACAGCAGTAGCCCACCGTGCAGAGTCTTTGCCGTGCTGCTCTTTTACCCAAAAGTACAAGCAGTAAAGCGCTGCCAAAAATGCTAGGTTGTTCACTACTGTGCCTACCACTTCAAACGGCAAACCAAGAGCCATAAGTGCCCGAACTATTAAGGGAAACAGCGGGAAAAAGGCAAGATTATGTCCTTTTCCGTCATCAGCATATTCATAACCAGAAGTAGCGATCGCTCGGTAATGTCCACTATCCCAGGCATCAAATGCCCCCCAGCCAAATGTCGGTGCAATCCCTGCTGATGGTGTTGACAATAAAGGCACAATCACCAACATCACAATCCAAATCAACATTCGGCTTGTTAGCCATATCGCTGCTGGATAGAGAAAGTCATTTGTCCATACAGCTTTTTTTATAACTATCTGTTGAGGCATTATTTCAGCTTTTCTATGAGATTGTTTTATGCATCCTGCTACTTCTACTGGCAAATATGCAATAAATGTGTTAATTTTCAGAATTTTGTGATTTTTTTTTTAAAGGGGATCGCCAAATAAGAATAATATCCCATTGCTGCGCTTCCGTTGTCCTCAGCAATTTATAGTAAAGTTGTCTTTAAATATTAAACAATTATGAAAGCGATTACTCTGCTTGGTTCGACTGGTTCTATCGGTACTCAGACTTTAGATATTGTCTCCCAGTACCCAGATCAGTTTCGGATTGTGGGATTGGCATCTGGGCGCAATGTAGAATTGTTAGCCGCTCAGATTCGTCAGTTTCGACCAAGTATAGCAGCGATTTGTGATGAAGATAAATTACCTGCACTCAAAGAAGCGATCGCTGACCTCGATCCCCAACCAATTTTACTCGCTGGTGAAGCTGGAGTAATCGAAGTTGCTCGTTATGGCGAAGCCCAAACTGTTGTCACGGGTATCGTTGGTTGTGCTGGTTTGCTACCCACCATCGCTGCCATCGAAGCTGGTAAAGACATTGCTTTGGCAAACAAAGAAACTTTAATCGCTGGCGCTCCTGTAGTTCTACCGTTAGTTGAGAAACATAATGTAAAACTATTACCAGCCGATTCAGAGCATTCTGCTATATTTCAGTGCTTGCAAGGTGTTCCCAAAGGGGGCTTGCGACGGATTTTGCTCACTGCTTCTGGTGGCGCTTTTCGCGATTGGGATGTGTCTAAGTTAACAAACGTAACTGTTGCCGACGCTCTCAAACATCCGAATTGGTCAATGGGTCGGAAAATTACTATAGATTCTGCTACTTTGATGAATAAGGGATTGGAAGTGATTGAAGCACACTTCCTTTTCGGGATGGATTATGAAAATATTGATATTGTCATTCATCCCCAGAGTATTATTCACTCGCTGATTGAACTGCAAGATACGTCAGTTTTAGCTCAATTAGGCTGGGCTGATATGCGCTTACCTTTACTGTATGCTTTATCTTTCCCCGATCGCATCTACACTGATTGGCAACAACTAGATTTGGTGAAAGCCGGAAATTTAACTTTCAAAGAACCAGATCACCAAAAATATCCTTGCATGAAATTAGCTTACGCTGCGGGTAAAGCTGGGGGATCTATGCCTGCCGTATTGAATGCAGCAAATGAACAAGCTGTAGCGTTATTTTTAGATGAGAAAATTCGCTTTTTAGATATTTCTCGTTGTATTGAATCGGTATGCGATCGCTTTTCTTCTGATAACTCTGCCAAACCTTCTTTAGATGACATTGTGGCAGCAGATAAATGGGCTAGACAAGAAGTTTTAACAGCAACTGAAAATTTAGAAAAGCAGTCACGTATTATTTCTTTACGATAACCAGATTAATAGCCTACTTTCTTAAGCCTTCAGCCTCATACTGAAGGCTAACAACATAGTTTATGTAATTAATTACTTAATAAAAAGTTATATTACATACCGTTTTTTGTCTTGCTTTCCTGTATATTTAGCGCAGGACAATTACACAAAAAATGCCTAAGGATAAAAAGCCTGATTATAGTAACTATTTTAACTTTGGTAAAAGAGCAATTCCGCAGTAATTATTACTAACTGTAAAATTTTACCTTTTCCAACGCAAGACTTTTTTAAAGGGTGATTCTTAAGGAATTAACAATATGTTCGTTGCTCTGATTGTATCCTGGATAGTATTTACAATATTAGTGAAAATAGTAAAAACGACCGTCAGCACTGCAATGACTATTGCGGCGATCGTTGTTTTATTACAAATAAGTTATGGCGTTACTCCTCAAGATATTTGGAATCAAATAATTCACTTGCCTCAAAGTCTATCGCAGATACAAGGTGGTAAATAACCGTTAAAAATACCCCCCACCACAGGCTGTAAGCCTGGGGCTATACGAACGTTCGCCCTTGGCGTTCCCGTTCGCGCAGCGTCTCCGACAGGAGAAGGGTAGCCTGCCTTGTCTTCGACACGCTACGCGAACGCAGGCTAAGATGATTAGGCTGCCTTCGCAGCCTTTGTTCGTATAGCCGCACCCTTGTAGGGTGTCGGCGATAAATTTGCGATATTCCCCAAACAACTAACCAACAACCAATCAATTATTCATCGATCCCGAAAGCCGTGCTAATGCATCTTGAACAGTTGTAGGCAACTGACGCATAATTTTACCTCTTTCTTTGTCGACCGCGACTAATGTCACCTTGGCACTAACGTATAACTCTTGCCTATCTGGTGATTCAATCGCATAATCCCAATTAATACGGACACCAGTCACCTCACTCATGCGCGTCTTGACAACTGCCGTCATACCTAAGCGAATTGCCCGATGATAACGCAACGACAAATCTACAACTGCTAAATCACATCCTAAAGCAACTAAATCAGCAAATTCAATACCTATAGATCGCAAACATTCTATCCGCGCTTCTTCCAACCAAGCAATATAAGAACCGTGCCACACAACACCTGCATAATCAGTATGATGGGGTTGCGCTCTGATAAGATATTCAAACCAATTATCAAATGCCCTCAGGGTTGGAGTGTCAATGGCACTTGTTGGCGGTAGTTGCGGTTGACTTGATTTTTCTTCAGACATTTTCACTTTTTTGAGCAGAAATTAGGGATTTTTTACAATTGTAATAGTATAAAAATTAGTTGTTCTGTACAATTTAATGGTTTAAAATTAACACTCACCAAATAAGGTGAGGGTTTTATTATGCGTCCTCATTTTTATTATTTCAGTTTTGTTATTGCTAGTTTACTTCTTTTCCCAAGTTATGGGACGGCATTATCAGCAAAAAAATTAGTAAATTCCGATGCGATGCCCAAGTATAATTACGGGGAAATTGCTCAGGCATTACCTCAGAAAAATAGCCAATCAGAGGTAAGGCGGCTAAATGCAGAAGCAATTAAACTTTTAGGCGCGAATGGCTCTCAACAAGCATTGCAAACATTGCAGAAAGCGCTATTACTTACCACAGACACTGGAGAACGCTGGTGGGAAGCGGTGACGCTAAACAATATTGGCAGAGTTTACCAAAAGCAAGGTCAGTATTCACAAGCACTGAAATCTTACGAGCAAGCTTTATTCATTAACAGAGAATTAAATGATCGCGTTCAACTTGGCAAAACCTACAGTAACATCGGTTATCTCTTCGATGTTCAAAATAGACCAGATTTAGCAGTTTTTTTCTACAAACATTGTCTGATCAACCGCGAGAGCGCACGTCTCCAACCAGCAGCGCTAGGAGCGGAACCAGATGCTTACAGCATAACTGTTGCCCAAACATATCGTACTTTGGCTGAAAGATTATTGCGAGCGCAGGGACACATTTCCCAAGCGCAGCGCGCTATGGATTTACTCAAAGTCGAGGAACTACAAGAATATCTGCGGAATGTGCCTGGAAATCAACGCACTGCTAAAGGCATTGAAATATCCCCAGAGGAAAAACCAACGAAAGAAAAGTTAGATCAAACTGTGGATAATGCTGTTGTTCTGGGTAAAGAACTAACCAAATTACGTCAGATTTCTCCGGAAAAGCGATCGCCTCAACAAAAACAACGTATCGCCCAACTTGTAACAAATCAACAACAACTGCTGGAGCGATTTAACGATTTTATCAATAGTCCGGCAGTGAGATCCCAGGTCGAACAAATTAGCCGCACAAGCAGACGGCAAAATTTAGATTTGGAGAGTCTTAACGAAATTCGGGATAATTTGGCACGATTACCACAAAAAGCTGTCCTCATCTATCCACTAGTTTTAGAAGATAGCTTGGAATTGGTACTGATAACTCCTGATTCACCACCAATTCATCGCACCGTAGCTGTCAAACGCAAAAACCTCAACCAAACAATCTCAGCCTTCCGTGAAGCTTTACAAACTCCTAGTCAAAATGCCAAAAAACCTGGAAGTCAGTTATATGACTGGCTAATTAAACCGATAGAAAAGGACTTGAAGCAAGCTGGTGCAAAAACTATAATTTATGCACCAGATGAACAGTTGCGCTACGTTCCCCTAGCGGCTTTATATGATGGTACACAATGGCTAGTGCAGCGCTACAGCATCAATCGCATCACCGCTGCCAGCTTAACTAACTTCAACACCCAACCCGAATCTAAATTGCGGGTTTTAGCTGCTGCCTTTACGAAAGGTAATTATCAAATTAGAGTTGGTAATCGAAAGTTTGCTTTTTCCGGTTTGCCCTTTGCAGCGCAGGAAGTGCAAAGCTTGGCAAATACTGTCCCTGGAACTAAGAAAATTTTAGACGCTGCTTTCTCCCCTGCTGCTACTGTGCCCCAATTGGATGACTATACAGTTGTCCATTTTGCTACTCATGCAGCGTTTGTGACGGGTAGACCAGAAAACTCTTTTATTCTATTTGGAAATGGCGATCGCATTAACTTGCGAGATATCGCTACTTGGTCATTACCCGGTGTGGAATTAGTAGTATTAAGTGCCTGCGAAACCGGCTTGGGGGGCAAATTAGGCAACGGTGAAGAGATTTTAGGCTTTGGCTATCAAATGCAAAAAACTGGCGCTAGGGCAGCGATCGCTTCATTATGGGCTGTGGATGATGGCGGTACGGAAAGTTTAATGACTGCTTTTTATACCTTCCTAGCTTCGAGTAAGCTGACAAAATCTGAAGCGTTAAGACAAGCCCAAATTGCTTTGATTACCGGAAAATCCCCTAGCAGTAAACAGCAAAACGGTAGTAACAACGTACCCGCAGGGGTTGGCGGTAGCTTCAATCATCCTTACTATTGGGCACCCTTCATTTTGATTGGCAATGGTTTATGATATCTAAGCAAAAAAAACTACCTGAGAACAAAGTGCCAATTTTTTACAAATTCTTTCTGAGGATAGATTGGGAATTTTACTTTAACTTAAAATAAACGCATTCTGATAGAAGCGACAAAAAGAATGGTTTTATTAAGTTTTGATTTGTGATTTTCTCAAAGGCGATCGCTTAATAATAAAGCCAATTGCCGGGAGTAATAATGGGGTGTAGGTAATAAGCGATTGCTTCAAGCCACAATAAAAGTGCGATCAGGAGTGGTTCCTTCTTTTGTCGGAGACGCTGCTTTGTGAACAAGCCGATAAACCCGTCCAACAGACTCCTCACCAATTGCTAATTACCTCTAAGCAATTTCCAAGTTTAAAATTTACCTTGTTTCGCTTTTCTAAATACCCCATTAGACACAGGCATTTTTAACACTTCTTGGCTAGAGTTTTGTTACTTGTAGAAGTTTGCGTAGGTTCCTTGACAATATTGGCAAGTTCCTGCAACTGGCTGATTGCTTCTGCACCTTCCAACTTCATTAATTCGCGATCGTCGCGCATCTCAGTCCAAGTGATCCCGTAATCAGACACCAAAAAGCGAATCAGATGATTGTCGCCCAAGCTAACCATAAACGAAGCACTATTCATCTGGTCGCCGCAGGTATAGCAAGACGCAGGATATCCACGTCGCTCTAGTACAATTGCCAAGGCTTGCAGGTTCATTACCAAGTCTTGAACGAATTGCCGATGTTGTTGTGCTACTCTTAGAAACACGTTTTTCCTCCAAACACCACTATCATTTGATTCAATTTTATATTTTCTTTAGATTTCTTCATCAACTGCTATTGTAAACTATTCAGTACAATTGCTAGATAGATGTTGAATCGCTGAATGCCTACCTTGCTAAGGGTAGTGCATAACTTGTTGGCGTTACGTATCAAAATATTCAGTTTGCAGATCCAAAATATCAGACAGAATGGAGAATATTAATCTTACCTTATACTCTTCTGTCAGAGTAGATGCTTACTGAAGGCAATCCGCTTTAAGACTAACGCATATTTGGAACAAGTCAACCACGCAAAAGATACATATTGTATCTTTATCAGCAATTTCAGCCAGATTTTTAATTGGCACAAGCTCTGATGGCTCATTATGGCTTGTTATTAACTTTTTATAAAGTTATCAGCTTGTACTGTGTGAGACAAGGATTTGGCATAGCCGAAGTATACGTCAAGCTTGGCAGATAATCTGGGAAATTGTCGCTTTCAGGTCAGGCTAAATCCATAGTTTTCGATTGTCTTTCTTGTAATCAAGGTAAAACCTTGATAACGTAAGACCTGTCCGTAAATTTAAAACAAGTCTAATCTAAAACTGAAAACCTGTGGTCTCAACACTGAGAATAACTAAACTCAAAAACGCCATGTTGCCATTTAGGCAGGTTTTTCAGCCTTTTTTCAGATTGGAATAAACAGTACTATTGGATACAAAAAAATTGCTTAATCAAATTGAACAACAGTAATATTGGATACAAAAAATTTTATTTTCATAAGACTTACACAACAAAACATAAAAGACAGCTTAGTTGCTTAAGCTGTCTTTTATATAAAAATTATCCCAAACTTGATTTAGACGACTTGCCACCAACCGAAAGCAGGACCAATAAAACGGATTGCTATCCAGCCGAGAACTGTAAGGACAATGCCAATCCAGGCACCGCGAGTAGTCCATTGGACAAATTTTTCCGATTGAGTTTTGGTAATGGGAATCCACGGCAAGATGCGAGTTTCTTGACCGTATTTTTCTCCGAGAGCAGTTTTACGACGCTTTGCTTCACCCATAATCAGTAATTCAAAATTAAAAATGTGAATGCATAAGTTGTGCTTGTAGCACAATAACAGATTTGCTTTGTATGGAATGACTTCTATGGTTGATGATAACTTTTCCGTATTAAGGCGATCGCTGGAGCTTGACAAAACGTAAATAGCCAAGACGACTAAAGAGAATTTTCCTCGTTAGCAGTAGAAAACAGACTGGGATCAAGATAGTTAATACGTGCTAGAGGACTAAGGGCAGCCAAAACTTGAGTACCATAACTACGATTAACCACACGACTATCAAGTAAAGCAACAATACCTTGACTTTCTCGCACCGGAGCGATCGCTCGTTGCAATTCATTCAAAGCAGTGGGCAATAAATACAAACGAAACCAATCTTGATGCGATCGCTTGTAATAATCAACCCTGCCAGCCACCAAAGGATTTTCTAAAGATGGCAAAGGCAAAGTCGCAATAATTAAAAGCCTCGGTGAAGGCAAGACACCTTGATGCTCTCGCCAAAATTCCCAACCACTGACCAAAATACCATTTTCATCCAAACAAGTTTTTTCTACCTGCACCCGCGAACCAAACTCAGATGCCAAAATTGCCCCAACTTGAGCCTTCAATGGCACATCCCCCACCAATATGACTATCAATCCTGGCGCAGTCGCACTTAAACAAAGCAGCGTCCGGACTTTGTGAATAAATGCTGATTGAAATTCCGGCGTATTCGGTAGAGGTAACTTATGCGGCAAATATAATTGAATCGCTTCTGTTTGGCTATCAGAAGAGAACTTCAAGCAAGTTAAATCATCCAACCCCAAACGCGCTTTAAAAATAGGAGCCTCAGTTTCCGGTTCCAAAGCGCTACCAATAAACACCACAGGTTGCCGACTCCATATTGGCGAGAGAATTTTCCCTAGTTCAATTGGAGCGTAATGTAAAGAAAATAAACCTTGGCGACGGGCAATAGTCGCCCAAAGGAGGGGGGGAGTGGCGGAAGAAAGCTCTTCATTACTATTTTGAAATGTCTGAGCGAAGTGTTTCCACACATCTGGAAGGGTAGCTGGATCTAAAGCCGAATAAAGACGGCTCAAAATTTCTGCTTCCGGCTGAGAAATCAGATAACATTCGTAAGGATTAGCCGGATGCTGGAACAGTTCGCGTGTCAGGTGTACCCTTACCTCGCGAATGAGATCAGCTTGATATGGGCAAGCTAGCATCAGTTGATCCCAGTCATGGGGTTGAATTTCTCTTTTGAGTTGATGACGCACCCAATCTTCGAGATCATCCACACCATCAATAATTGTGGGAATACCTACGGGAAAATCATCTGTAAAAGTTAGTTGCGCTTTTAACCAAGCTTCAGGGGAAGTGAGAAACAGCCCTTGGAACCCATCTTTGGGGAAAGCGTCACCGGTTCTAATCGGTTTGCTGACTTGCAGCCACTGCTGTAGTCGGGGAATTTCCACTTTTGTAAGGCGTTGCTGCACTGCTTCCGGAGCAACAATAATTACAGGACCATGCCAAATTAATGCGGATGCTACAAAACTAGTGCGATATCGCCCTTGATAACCACAAACCGCCCCAACTTGAATTAAGGCGCTACGTCCGGTACGCAAGGCGCGTGCTACCAACCTTGCCATCGTCAAATGATGGGGCCAGGAAGGGAAACCCGCCTGCGATCGCAAAAAGTTATGTAGTGACAAATGAACTTCTGCCTCAATCACACGCTTTTATCCCCATACAAAGTAATTTTTACCTACAAAGCCCCACTTCTATCATGTTGTTAATGGGGAAGGGGAAAGGGGAAAAGCCCCATGCCCAATGACGCCAGATGCTTCTCCTGTCGGAGACGCTGCGCGAACAACGGAGGGAACCTCCCTTCGGGTTCGCCACTTCGACGGGACGGAAACCGACACCGCCGAGTGGACTCACCGCAACGCACTGGCTCCCCAATGCCCAATGCCCAATTACCCGTTCATTATGCCTACATACACAGGAATTTCCAGCGAAGCCTTCAGGCATCCACTGGATCGCCAAGCCGAGGAAGCTTTACGAAATTTACCCGGATTTGATTTAATTGCTCGTAAATTTGTGGAATTTGTCTACGAACGCCCTCAGTTAGTCTATCTAATGGGTAACACCATCCAAGTCGGGCCGCGTCAATATTCCACTATTTACCAGATGTTTCGGGAATCCGTGCGGGATTTGGACATTTATCCAGAACCTGCACTGTTTGTCTCACAAAATGCCCAAGCAAATAGTTATGCTTTAGGGCAAGAGCATCCTTACATAGTCATAAACACAGGGATTTTAGACTTACTGAATGAAGCCGAGATTCGGGCGGTGCTAGCCCATGAACTGGGGCATATTAAATGTGGTCATACTATTTTAATTCAAATGGCGATGTGGGCGATGAGTGCCGCTAACGCCTTAGGTAGGTGGACTTTTGGCGCTAGTAATTTTGTTACACCAGCCTTGATGTATGCCTTTTTTGAATGGCGACGCAAAGCCGAGTTATCCGCCGATCGCGCCGCGCTTTTGGTGATCGATGATTTAAATACGGTCATGTCTTCGATGATGAAAGTAGCCGGTGGTAGCAGCAAATATGCCCACGAATGCAGTTTACAAGAGTTTATCCGTCAGTCAGAAAATTATCAGGCTGATGAAGATGTGCTTAATCAAGTGTATAAATTCTTAATGTATAACGGCGGACAAGGCGAAATGCTCAGTCATCCTTTCCCCGTGGAGCGCTTGCACTATCTACGTGAGTGGGCAGTATCAGAAGAATATCAGCAAATAAAGAAAGGAAATTATATGCGATCGCCCGCTGAAGGTGCCGTCAATGTTGGAGCACAAACACCGCAAAATCAAGAGGCAGAAAATTTACGCCGGAAAATTGAAGAATTGCAACGAGAAATTAACAAAATGAAAAAAACGGACTAGGCACTAGGGACAGGGAGACAGGGAGACAAGGGGGCAAGGGGACAATTATTTCTCTCCCACTCTTCCACTCTTCCACTCTCCCACTCCCCCACTCCCCCACTCCTAAATGAGAAAATTAAATGCCTGACAGTTTATCATTTCCTTGTAGGTGGGAGAATTTAAAATTGCTCAGTATGGTTATTAACTGTATAAAACGGGTGTTTGTGTTAGCTATTATTCTTGCTGTTGTCTTGTTGTTGCCGACAATTGCCTCGGCAGCACCTGCTAAAATTGATTTGGGTCAGAGTGCGATTGTTGGTGAAGAAATTAACCTGACTCCTCAACAACGGCAACAACTTCAAGCTGTGCGTCAACGTAGAAATAGAGAGATAAAGGCGATGTTAGACTCGTCCCAACGTGCCAAACTTGCTAAAAATCTACACGCAGGTAATAGTTTCAATCAAGCCTTAGAGTCACTTGATTTGCAACCAGATCAGCAAGAGATGTTGAAAGCTATCGTGCAAATTAGTAACTTGAAAAGGAAAGCTCTTTCAGCACGCTTTTTGCACAATTAAATAACTAATTTATGTAATGCCATACAGCCAATTTACTATCGATGTCATCTCGGAAACCTTTGGATTTACTATTTCCGATAAAATTGGCATATTTTCTGATGTACCGGCAGTGGATTATAGCACACTTTTAGCGCAAACTCTCAAAGAATATATTCCATTAGCAGTTGCGATTGGTACAGAAAAATCACGTTCTGAATTTATTATCGCTCCCATTCTTTTTGAAGTAAAAAAACAGCTAGTAAATCGGATTAGCCTATTTTCTGGTAAAGAATTTAACGTTGCTCCAGAAATAGGTTTAAGTGGGTTTTGTGATTTTTTAATCAGTCTCTCTCCAGAACAGCTATTTATTCAAGCGCCTGTAGTTACAATCGTTGAAGCCAAAAACGATAATATTCAATTGGGTTTAGGGCAATGTATTGCCGAAATGATTGCCGCTCAATTATTTAATCAACGTAAGGAAAATAAAATTGAAATTATTTATGGGGTTGTCACCACAGGCAGCGTCTGGAAATTTATGAGATTAATTGAACAAAGAATTGAAGTTGATTTAGATGAGTATTTTATTCAAGATATTGGGAAAATTTTGGGTATTTTACGTAGTTTTGTTGATGTTTGAAAATGATTCAATCTTACAAGCTCCTAAATGTAGTAAGCACTCTTCGTGCTTAAAACCGAAGATTTGAGCGGTAAACCGCTCACCCTCCGGGTTCGCCAGTCGCTCATGGGGGAGACCCCCAAGACCGCGCTGGCTCACTACGAACCAAGACAGTATTTTAGATTTATTTCGCTTGATCGCAGCATCTATAATTAATCTTGCCCTATGAAAGTTCGTTAACCATGTCGGAAGAAGATATTCGTGCCACGCGCTTAGAAAAAGTAGAACAGCTAAAGCAGCTAGGTATGAATCCCTACGCCTATCGTTGGGAATCTACCCATCACGCGGCTCAATTGCAAGAAAAATTTGCGGATTTACCCAACGGTGAAGAAGTCGATTTAGAAGTAGCGATCGCAGGACGCATCAAGCTACGTCGCTTCATGGGTAAACTTGCCTTCGTTACCTTGCAAGATGAAACTGGCACAATTCAGCTTTATCTAGAGAAAAAACGCATCGAAGAAGGCATGGCAGATATTGTTGACAATGCTTTCAAACAACTCGATAAACTCACAGATATCGGCGACATCATCGGAGTTAATGGCACTGTCAAACGGACTGAAAAGGGCGAGTTATCTGTTTACGTCAAACAATACACTATTTTGACCAAATCTCTGTTACCCTTGCCTGATAAACAGCATGGGTTAACGGATGTCGCCAAGCGCTACCGTCAGCGATACCTTGACTTGATTGTTAATCCGGAAGTGCGGCAAACTTTTCGCCGTCGTGCCCAAATTACTGCGGGTATTCGTCGCTACCTAGAACAGCGGGATTTTCTGGAAATTGAAACGCCTGTGTTGCTAAGTGAAGCCGGCGGTGCTGATGCGCGTCCTTTCGTCACTTATCACAACACGCTAGAAATGGAGTTGTATCTGCGAATTGCTACAGAACTTCATCTCAAGCGGTTGATTGTCGGTGGTTTTGAAAAGGTGTTTGAATTAGGGCGGATTTTTCGTAATGAGGGAGTTTCTACCCGCCACAATCCCGAATTTACCTCAATTGAAGTTTACCAAGCTTACGCCGACTACAACGACATGATGGCGCTGACGGAGGGAATTATTACCACCGTCGCTCAAGAGGTTCTCGGTACACTGGAAATTACTTATCAAGACACGCCGATTGATTTGACACCTCCTTGGCGACGGGTGACAATGCACGATTTAGTTAAGGAACATACAGGTTTAGATTTCAACGCTTTCCAAACTTTGGAAGAAGCGAAAGCCGCAGGTAAAAACGCTGGGCTTGAAGGTATAGAAAATTGCTCATCAATTGGCAAACTTTTAAATGAAGCCTTTGAGCAAAAGGTAGAAGAAAAGTTAATTCAACCTACCTTTGTGATTGATTACCCAGTAGAAATTTCACCTTTAGCAAAGCCGCATCGTTCTAAAACTGGTTTGGTAGAGCGATTTGAGTTATTTATCGTCGGGAGAGAGACAGCTAATAGCTTCTCAGAATTAACCGATCCGATTGAACAACGCGATCGCCTAGAACAACAAGCTGCACGCAAAGCCGCCGGTGACTTAGAAGCGCAAGGTGTAGATGAAGACTTTATCACAGCCTTGGAATACGGTATGCCGCCGACGGGTGGTTTAGGTATTGGAATTGACAGACTGGTGATGTTGTTAACTAATTGTGCGAGTATTCGGGATGCGATCGCTTTTCCGTTACTCAAGCCAGAAAAATCAGAATCCGAATCGGAATCTGCGACTTAATTATAAACATGTAGAGACGCGACGCCAGACGCTACAACGGAGGGAACCTCCGCAACGCGCTGGCTCAAATTTCGCGTCTTTACTGTTGAACGCAGGTAGGAGGAGACACCGAACTACTAGCGTTAGGTAGAGAAGAAATAAGCGTTACTTCCCCTTTATCATTAATCACCCAACCAGTAGCAGGTATAATTTCCAGAGTTTTTGGTTTTGCGGGTTTAGTCGTGGGCTTCTCTGCGCGGTGCTGTTGTTGTGTAGTATTGCTTAGGCGATTATCTGTCCAAACTACGTCACCGCTGAGGAAATCGTCTGGGCTAGGAGGCAAACCACCGCGTCCGGTGACGGTAAATTCACTGCCTTTTTTGCCAATAAAAGCATTACAGTTAGAAGAAGCCAACCCTGGAGTATTTACCAAACCTGTAGGCAGTTGCAATAGTCCACGATTGGGGTCTACATTGAGCGTGTTAATGTCTACAGTGCCTTGCACCCCGCGCTCAGAGCTAGCTGTAATGTCCGAAAGGGAAGTACGGCGCGGGCGAGACTCAATGCCATAAATGCCACTTCCTGTAATATCAACTCTACCTCCAGAGCCTGTAAAAGCATTGGCGGTGATATCGCTATTTTCTTGGGGGACGGCGACGATGAAGGGGGAGTTTATGGTAATGTTGCCGCCATCACCACCTGCCCGTGCAGTGCCTGCGGTGGTTGAGATTTGACTGCCACGACGCAATAGTAATAAGTCCTGCACATGAAGGTTGATATTTCCGCCATTACCTGAAACAGTAGTAGCTTGAATAGAGCCTTTTTTATCAAGACGAACAGAACCAGCTGTAACTGCTATGTTACCTCCATTCCCAACCGCATCACTTTCCACGCTGCTATAAACACCACTAGAGAATCCATTGCTACTGACACCATTCAAGGAAATAGTGTTAGCGTCAATAGTGATATTACCTGCACTGCCTTGTCCAAAAGTGGTAGCAGAGATTCGCGCTCCGTTAGATGCAGAAAATGACTCAGCGGTAATATCAATGTTGCCTGCGTTACCTACAGCCCCAGATAATACCTCATTGAATACACTACTAAGAAATCCACCCCGGGCTCCATCTAGTACAATGTTATCCTTGGCTCGAATAGTGATATTGCCTGTATCTCCTTGGCCAAGAGTGCTGCCATATAATCCAGCGCCATCGGTAACAGAAAGCGACCTAGTGGTAATACTAATGTTGCCTCCTTTTCCCACAGCTTGACGGTCTTCAACACTACTAAATACAGCACTGGGGGAAAAACCATTGCTACTTACCCCACGCAAGGATATATTGTCACGAGCATCAATAGTGATATTACCTGCATTCCCTTGTCCAAAAGTGGAAGCAATGATTTGCGCTCCGTTAGATGCAGAAAGTGACTCGGTTGTCAAACTAATGTTGCCTCCCTCACCTACAGCGCCTGGTGACACATTGTTAAATATACCGCTGAGAGATCCATTACTGCCTACCCCATCTAAAGAGATGGTATCTGTGGCTTTAACTGTAATACTGCCTGTATCTCCTTGCCCAAAAGTACTAGTATTCAAACGAGCGCCATTTTTTAAAGCCAGCGACTCAGTTGTAATGTTGATATTGCCGCCTTTTCCTGACGCACCCTGTTCCACAGAACTGAATACACCACTAGATGCATTGTTACCTATTCCATCTAAAGAGATAGTGTCAGCTTTAACATTAATATTACCTGCATTCCCTTGTCCAAAAGTGGAAGCAATGATTTGCGCTCCGTTAGATGCAGAAAGTGACTCGGTTGTCAAACTAATGTTGCCTCCCTGATTTACAGCGCCTGGTGACACATTGTTAAATATACCGCTGAGAGATCCATTACTGCCTACCCCATCTAAAGAGATAGTATCTGTGGCTTTAACTGTAATACTGCCTGTATCTCCTTGCCCAAAAGTACTAGTACAGCACGGCGGAAATAAACCAAGCATTATTGTGAGAAACTAAGAAAGTAAAGTCAAAGCAGTTTAGGCTGAAAACAAGGGAACCTAGTGTGGCACGATTAGCTCCAAAAGTATTAAATTT
>JAHHID010000023.1 GCA_019359015.1 Spirirestis rafaelensis WJT71-NPBG6 | reverse complement strand
TGGCGATCGCCTGTCTGTGAGAATGCCTTGAAGCGCAAATCCCTCGCACTACCCCCGCGCTTGTCATGTTCAGATGTGTTTGCCCTGTCTGCCCACTCGCGCTTTATGCCAGTTGCGTAAGTCCTGGTTTGCTAAAACAGAAGGTGCAAAATTAGAGTACCAGCCAACAGAAATCGAGCTAAATCAGTTTTGTCGTGATATTATCTCTCAGGTGCAGTTGGCGAATAGCAACCAACAATCAATCAATTTTGTCAGTCAAGATAGCTGTACAACTGCTTATTTAGACTCAGAAATGCTAGAGCATATCTTAACTAACTTGCTCTCGAATGCGATCAAATATTCGCCTGATCATAACAGCGTTACCTTAGAACTATATTCCGAAGATAAAAATATAATTTTTAAAATTAAAGATGCAGGTATTGGTATTTCGGTAGAAGATCAACAACAAATATTTGAGCCATTTTATCGGGGTCGCAATATCGATAGCATTCCCGGTACTGGATTAGGACTAGCGATTGTCAAAACCCTTGTTGATTTACATAGCGGTGAAATTGCTGTAGAAAGTCAATTAGGTGTAGGCACTACGTTTACTGTGATGTTGCCATCAATAAAAGACTTGAGGTTTGATTAACAGATTCCCGAATTATCTAATAAGTCGGGGAGCTTGTTTGTTTTGCCATCAATTCTCATACCTATAATTAATCAAGAAGAGAAACTACCCTAATATTTGTTACTCGATGCATAGGCTTTGTTGTTTTCTCATACCAATTCTCTGTAACAATGCGCTTAATAATTACCCCCCGGCTACGCCGTCCCCCCGATGCCTTGGGGGGACTACAGGGGGGTCGAATCACTACCAGTTCTCGAATTACCCCACCCTAACCCTCCCCTTGGAAAGGGGAGGGAACTAGATTTTCTTGTTTCCCCCCTTTCTAAGGGGAGCCACTGCGTTGCGGAGGTTCCCTCCGTTGTAGCAAGTGGCGTGGGATTAAGGGGGGTAAAACCCGGATCTCAAAGTAACTCCGATTTGTGTGTACACCGTAGCCTTGCCAAGGGGGGACTACAGGGGGGTCGAATTAAGCTCAACTTCATAGAGAAATGGTATCAGTTGTGATTAATTCTTCTGCACCAACTGATAATGCAGCGGGAGCATCCGAATTTTGCCACAATACCCTGGAAGGGTATCGCTACACAAACAAAGCCTGCCTACGCAGGCTCTAACACTCATATAGCCTGCGTAGGCAGGCTTTGTATATTTAGCCCCAGGCTTATAGCCTGAGGGCTTTTTGCTAACAATTGTTGTGTCTGTTGTGTCAGCGGGACGCAATCACATAACGTCGCCCCGATATAAGATAACGTTGCCCCGATATAAGATAACGTTGCCCCGATATAAGATAACGTTGCCCCGATATAAGATAACGTTGCCCCGATATAAGATAACGTTGCCCCGATATAAGATAACGTTGCCCCGATATAAGATAACGTCGCCATGCCAAATACAATACGATCGCTATTATAAAAACCTTCTCTTATACCGTTTCACAAAAATCCTATACAATTCGCTCCCCCCTGCCCCTCTCCCCCCTGCTCCCCCTGCTCCCCTTAACCCTGTGTGATTCGTCCTGCTAAACTTGCAACTGCAAATGCTAGCTGTTCGGGCAGTAGAGGTTTAGTGAGATGCATTTGAAAGCCTGCGGCGATCGCATTCTCGTAATCTTCGGTTCTGGCATTTGCTGTTAGCGCTGCTGCGGGAATTTGTCCCCCAGCTTCGGCACTCAGTTTTCTGACTCGGCGAATCAATGTATAGCCGTCTTCCCCTGGCATACTGATATCAGATAACAACACATCATATGCAGATGGGTTTGCTGTTAGGGTAGCGATCGCTTCATCTGCTGAGGCAACTATTGTTACTGTCGCTTGATAGTCTTCAAGCACTGCCTTTAATAACTCACGCAGCTCAGGTGCATCATCCACAATCAAGACTCTTACACCCGCTAAGGATGAGATATCCCGAACTGGCATTCGCATGTCGATTGCCTGTGGTGAGTTTAGCGCAGGTTCTTCAATTTTACTTTGCAGCGGCAGCCTGACGGTAAATGTCGCTCCTTGTCCCTCGCCCAAACTTTCAGCGTACACTGTGCCGCCGTGAAGTTCAACTAAGTGACGGACAATCGTCAGTCCGAGTCCCAGTCCATTATTTGATCGGGTTGTAGAACTATCGGCTTGCCAGAAGCGATCAAAAACATAAGGTAAAAAGTCAGCCTTGATCCCTTTACCCGTGTCCTTGACTTTAATTTGGGCTACTGAATCAACATAATCTAATGTAACTTCAATTCGCCCTTGTGCTGGGGTGAATTTAATCGCGTTAGAAAGTAAATTCCAGAAGACTTGCTGTAAACGGATGGGATCGCCAAATATTCGTTCGGATGCATCATCAAACCTGTATACAATTTGACTGTCTTTCGCGTTTGCTGGCACGCGGACGATTTCAATCGCTGCGTTAATTACGGGGGTAAGCTGCATCATCTGGCAATCCAAGCGCAGCTTGGCTGAGGTAATGCGAGAAATGTCCAACAAATCCTCAATGAGTCGAGTTTGTAATTTGGCACTTTGTTCGATCGCCTCAAGCCCACGCTCGACCCTTTTTTTGTCAAATTGTTGCCTGCGAAGCAACTGCGTCCATGCCACTAGAGAATTAAGTGGATTCCTAAGTTCGTGAGAGAGGACGGATAAAAACTCATCCTTCATGCGGTTAGCTGTCTCAGCGGCAGTCCGCGCTGACTGTTCTTGAGCCAGAAGTTGAGCGCGTTCTGTCAGCAAGTTTTTTTGCTGCGTGATGTCAGCGATCGCCAAAAGAATCAAGTCGCGATTATCTGCTTGAGACATTTTGCGGGCATTAACCAGCAAGGTTTTGCGTCCGCTGTGCTCAGACTCATACTCAAGCTCCAAGTTTTGAAAAGCTTCTAACTGATTATTGCTGGGAATAATATCTTCCAGAAGCGATCGCAACTGGGGAATATTCAATTGTCCATTCCCTAATTCCAAAATCCCCACGCGCTGTTCTATTTGCCCTGCTTCTACTTGGAACATTTCATGGAAAGCCCGATTTGCGCTGAGGACTTGTAACCGGGCATCCAGCACCACCAAGGGTTGGAGCATCGTCTCTATAATCGCTTCCGCATAATTGCGCGATTCTATAAGCTGCGTTGTACTGCGTTTGAGGGCGTCAATATCTACCAATATCACCACCGCACCATCAATTTTATTGTCCATTGTTCGGTACGGGCGGATTCGTAGGTCATACCAATGCCCTTTCTGGTCTTGTACTTCCTGCTCTTTAACACTGAGGTTATTAATCACATCCAAAATCTGTTCCTCTAGGTCTGACACGTTGAGATTGAGATTAATATCTCCTAACGGTCGCCCGACATCAGTGGGAATCAAGTTCAGAATTTGTTGTGCTAGGGGGGTAAAGCGGCGGATGCGGAGATCGGCTCCTAGCATCACAATCGGAATATTTGTACTACTAAGCAAATTCTGCAAATCGTTGCTGATCTGGTTCGATTCGATATTGCGCCGATACAGTTCGTCGTTAACGGTGTTTAATTCTTCATTTGCTGCTTGAATTTCTTCTTTAGCAGTTTCCAGTTCCTCATTCGTACTTTGCAATTCCTCATTGCTTGAGAGAATTTCCTCGTTGGCAGCTCTCAAATCTTGATTCGAGGCTTCTTGTTCCTCAATAATCGCTTGCAGATGCTCTTTAGTAGATGCCAGCTCCTCTTGGAGCCGAGCTATTTCGTTGTCGGATACTTGCTTTCTCCGGGTAGTTTTCTCGCGGCTAGTTTCTGCTAACTGAGGTATTGATGGAGCATCCTCAAATAGAATTAAAAAGTAGCGTTGTTCTGACGTGCGAGCTTGAAAGGGAATAACGTTAATACTGACCTGCCGCATCTGCTCGTTTGACCAAATTTGCAAGTTCTCCTTTTTCACTGGCACGTTCTGCTTTTTTGCTTGCTGAATTGCTGTGCGGAGTTCTAGCCGCAAGCTTTCTCGAACCATCTTCAGCAGATTCAAACTTGCCCTTCCAGGGGCTGGTTCTAAATACGAGCTAGTTTGTCCCCGAAATTGCAGAATCTCCAGATCGTAGTTTGTAATCACACCGACCGGGGCATAGCGACTCAATACTATTTGGTCTGCCTGTTTCTGCAAGTCAAGATCGGTAAAAGTATCTTCCTTGATTTGTGGACTAAGATTTTCTAAGTTTAAGGGATAGTTGTTGCTTACTACATCTAGGGGTAGCCGAGCTGGGGTCAACTTTCGGGCATAAATCTTGTACTTTCTATCAACCAGCAAAAACAAGTCTAAGAATTCACCCACGGTTTCCGAGGTTCCTAACATTAGAAATCCGCTTGGTTTGAGACCATAATGGAAGATTGGCAGAATCTTCTTCTGCAAAATCGCCCCAAAATAAATCATCACATTCCGACAGGTAATCAGGTCTAGCTTTGAAAATGGGGGATCGCCGCACAAATTTTGCTTGGCAAACACACACAGTTCGCGCACTGGCTTACTAATTTGGTAGCCATCCTCTACGTGGACAAAAAAGCGTCGCAGACGTTCTGGCGAGATATCTCCTACCTGTGAGTGTTTATATATACCTCCCCTCGCTTTTTCTATCGCACTCTGACAGATGTCTGTGGCATAAATTTGAATCGGCGGTTTGATTGGCTGAGTCTCTAAAAATTCCAGCAAGCAAATGGCAATAGAATAAGCTTCTTCCCCGGTTGAACAACCCGCTACCCAAATGCGGATGGGTGTCCCTGCCGATTTATCTTTGGTAATTATGGGAAATATTTTAGTCTTTAAGGCATCAAAGGCTTGGGGGTCACGAAAAAAACTCGTGACATTAATCAAAAGATCCTCATACAAAGCCTGTACTTCTAACGGATGGTTTTGGAGAAAGCTGGCGTAATCCTCCAATCGTTCTATCTGGTACAGCACCATCCGGCGGAGAATTCGCCGCTTCAAGGTGGTGTGTTTGTAATGGGTAAAGTCAACTTTCGTAGCAGCCCGCAGCAATAAAAAGATGGTTTCTAAGGCATTATCAACTTTAATTGGTTTGTCTATTTCTTCAACGAAGTTTACTAAAGGGGAACCGGCAATGTAGGGATGTCGGCTGATTTTTCCTAGCTCTTCGGCGATCGCTCGCGGTGGTAAAATAAAGTCTACATGCCCGGTGGCGACAGCGGTGTTCGGCATACTATCGATTTGTGCAGTGTCTTCACACTGAGCAAAAGTAATACCGCCAGCTGCTTTAATTGCCTTTGCTCCTTGTGCCCCATCAGAATCGCCACCTGACAAAACAACGGCGATGGCTTTGTTACCCCGCTCCTCAGCTAAAGAAAGAAAGAACGTATCAACCGTCATTGCATGACCACGGATCTTCTCACGGGGCATCAGTTTCAGCACTCCTTGAGAAATGGTCATCTGCTTATTGGGTGGAATCACATAAATGTGGTTTGGTTCCACGGTTGTATTCCCAACCACCTGACTCACCGACATCTGAGTTGATCTCGAAAGGATCTCGCTCAATAAACTTTTATGATTAGGGTCTAAGTGCTGTATGAACACAAATCCCATACCAGTATCACTTGGCAAATGCTTCACCAATTCCGTGAATGCCTCTAATCCACCCGCAGACGCTCCAATCCCCACAATGGGGAATAAATTAGAGCTGTCCTGTTGCCCCTCATTAGGTGTCGATGCAACACTAGGGTCAGATTGAGATTTATTTGAAGATCGCCTATTCATTGAGCGCAGCCAGTGCAAAATTAAACTATTTAGCCGTTTTAGGGGTTTGGTTTCGCCCAAATCAAAAGCAAACTAATATTACTATTTTACCGAAAAACACAGTCATTACATTTTTCTATATAAAAAAACATCAAACCATGTAGAGACGTTACATCTAACGTCTCTACAATATAGACAATTTCCCAGACATGTATTAGAGAAAATTAATAAGCTTAGAAAGCCGCTTGCCACTGTAAGGCTTTAAATTCAGCTCTTTAAATTGAAAAGATATCTGCGTCGGCTGCCTGAATTATTTACAGGTTTGCACAAAGTATAGCTAATGATTTATTAAGGCTGAAGAGGTGATTAACTATGTACTTTTCGCTGTTGCATCAAAAAAAGATGAAATTTTAGCAATAAGCTGTCACATCTTCACCGCATTCATCAGCAAGGTAACACAAAGCTTTGAAACGCAGAGTAACTACTTGCTCATAAAGAGGATTTAACTTACACATTGGGGGAATGTGAAATAATTTGCGTCCAAATACTTTGATATCTCTTTCAAAAGGACATTGAGCAGGAATAAGTTGACATAAGAAATGGGCAAGTTTAGGATTATTAATTTCTCTTGATTCCATCCACTGGCGAACTGGGTGTAGTAAATCGTTTTGTGATTGGATTGGGGTAAAGCTTGTCATGACCGTTCTCCTAATAATTTATGATTTTCAAGTTGCTTTTTTGGAGTTTGAACCTTTTGTTATAAGTAAATACGTTCTGGTTTCTGAGCTTATGCACTTACTTGTTTTGCCTGAGTTTTCATAAGGGATAGCGGTAAATGTATCTCTTATCTCAGCACAATTTTAACTACCAATTAGAATGATGCCGTTCCGGATAATCTTGAAGATATTCTGTTTGCCTCTCAACACGGGGAAGGGGGATGGGGAGAGGGGGAGATGGGGGGACAAGGGGATGGGGAGATGGGGGGATGGGGAGAGGGGGAGAAAGAAGAATTATTCTTTTTGTCTGCTTGTCCCCCCTGCCCCAATACGCTTCGGATAAGTCTTTTTTCTCTCCCCCTGCTCCCGAAGCTTCCCCTGCCTCCCCTGCTCCCGAAGCTTCCCCTGCCCCCCCTGCCCCCCCTGCTTCCCCTGCCTCCCCTGCACCCCCTGCCCCCCTCTCCCCCTGTCCCCCTCTCCTCAATCTGGTAATCGGTAGGCAGGCAAAGTGACTGTAAACACACTTCCTTCACTTAAACGCGATCGCACTGTGACACTTCCATCCATCCCCTCGACAAGTGTCTTCACAATCGACAACCCCAAACCATAACCCCCAGTGGAACTTGTACGCGCTTCATCCACACGGTAAAATCTATCAAAAATCCGCGATTGCTGTTGTAAAGGAATTCCATAACCTTTGTCGCGAATTTGAATAATTGCCGATTCTTCTTGTTGATATAATTTCACAATCACGGTTGTATCGGGTTGCGAATATTTAACAGCATTATCTACTAAATTAAGCAATACTTGTATGAGGCGGTTGTAATCTGCTTTGACCTCAATTGAGCTATTTTCTGATTCAACTATAATTTGGCGATCGCTATACTGTTCTGCCATAGTCACAACTTCTGCAACCAAGTCATTTAGTACGCAAGGCTGTATCCGAAAATGCAAATAACCACTATCTGCCCGTGCTAAGTCAAGTAATTCCTGTAAAAGGCGAATCGTGCGTTCTGCTTCGGATGCAGCTGTTTCTAAAGCTTCTCGTTGAATTTCTGTTAAGTTATTTTGCCGTCGCAGTACGCTTTGCAAGTAACCATGTACAATAGTTAACGGCGTGCGTAATTCGTGAGAAACATTACTAACGAATTGTCGCTCTTGCTCCCAAGATTGAGAGAGGCGAGATAACATAGTATTAAATGTTTGCGCTAGTTCTTTAACTTCGCTAGGTGCATTATCAAGATATAAATGCGCTTCTGGTAAATCTTCAGCAGAAATCACTTCAGTCATTTGACTAAGCTGGCGCAGAGGTTGCAAAGAATGTTTAATATAAAATGCGATCGCTATAGAAATTATGATAATCGTCAAAATACTGGCAATACTCAAACTCTTCAACATTGTTTGAAACAGCCTTTGTTCGTAGGTAATATCCTGCACAACGAACAAATTTCCTAGCACTTTGCCCTGCACGCGCAAGGTATTGCAATATAAAAGAAAGTAGCGTTGATTAATTTTGTAAACCTTGGGTTTAGTCGGCATATCTGCCAAAGACATTAACTTAGTTGCTGTAGAATCAGATAGCAAATTCCCAATGGTAGATTTTGCGAGTATTTTGTTTCCTGGATTTTTTACCCATAACAATGTATTTGTACTAGTTAAGTTATTAATTGCTTTTTGCAACCGTGCTTCTGATGGCATCATTTCACGATCAACTTGGACATACACTGGTAAACGTGTAGCAATTTGTTCAATATTATGTTTATGACTGTCAATCAAAATTTGTTGCATTTTCCAACTCGTCCAGGTAGCGAAGCTACCTAATCCCAAAGCTGAAACGACAGCAACACCAATTGTTAAACGCACCCGCAATGAAAAGGGGTCAATATTTCGCCAATACTTTTTAATTTGATTCACTCTTATGCTCGCCTATAGTTAGGATTTAATATTAAAGAGTTAACAGTAATATCGAATTCGGCTGAATACTTCTTGTCATTGTATTTTAGGTAGCCATTTGCGTGCCCAACCTAGTATGAATCAGCAAGTATATAAGCATAGTTAAACTTATATTTTGCAAGGCATAAGCATCCGCAGACTTGTTTTGATCGCAACTTCGGAGCTTTCTAGGATCAACGCCCTACCCTTCCAGGGTATTTGCAAGATATAATCCGATATAATGAAACCTAAAATTACGACCAAGAGAAAGTACACCGACAATAATCTTTTATTCGCTCTACTCTACTTAACTCCTAAATCCTAACTCACAAATCTAATTAGGAATTATCTCTTTCATCGTTGTTACTCACAGTATAACTATTTGTTTAAAGGTGCGTAACCAAAAGTAGCATTGAATTTACGACACCATACCGCCACAGAACGAAAGTCTGCTAAATTAACATTGTCAGGAAGGGAATAGCGTTGAGCACCGCTTGTCTTTTGTAAACGGGCAAGGCTTACATAATCTTTCTTTTTAATACCCGATACTGGAGGTGCATCCGAACGATGCAAAATCACATATAAATCGGGACCATTATCAGTTTTGAAACCTTGACCAAACTCTAGATAGCGCTTTCCCTTTTCGGTAACTACGCGAACCGTACCTTGAGTAGGGTGTTCTCCAGCTTTAAAAGTTCCAGAATCACCGGCTCCTTGCTTAATCTGTGCAACAGAAGTGCTTGCAGTTGTTGAATATTGCATCTGTGTAGTTAGTTGCTTGGCGCTTGCCTCTTTTCCATAGCTTACGTTTAAAACAAGAGCAACACCCAAAATTGCTAAAAACTTGAACTTCATGGCTTTAATGTCCTTTCTTTCGTCTCTAATGTAACTTTAAAGCCTGATCCCCCTAACAAAATTAATTTAAGCTGAGAATTGGTTGAAGTTTTGTTATCAGTTTTTACCAACTATCGCAATCCTATTCCCAAAGTCAAGTCGCTCCGCTCCCATTCAAAATTAAAAATTCAAAAAAAGACACTCCCGTGGGGGCTTGAACCCTAAATTAATTCAAAATTATTTTATTTATTCAGGCGTAAATTTTGAATGTGTGAATTTTGAATTCAAAAAAGGTCAATATTAAGCTTCTTCAGATCCCCTATATTTTAGAGAAGTCGGGGATCTGATTTTTCCACGAATCATTTAGGACTGCTATATATCGCTTCATTATTTTAAACGGAAATATTACCTTAGCGTTAGATACGGGGTTTTGCTAGTTTCCAAAGCGAATAATAATTATCTTTATAAACAACATTTAGTTTAGATTTATAGTTCGTTTCTATTTTGTTTCGGAAATTCTTTGCCGGATTTAGGAAAAATACATCTGTAAATTGATTAGAAATTTTAGGTATCTTTTCTTCTTTCACCAACTGAAAGCGCACTTTTGGCTCTAAAAGATAGCTGAGAGAAAAGACATTTCCATAATTAATGCCAAAAGAATCACTAATTAAAAGTGGACGAGAAGCTTGATTGATGATTGTGGCAACTTGTGGATTCCCAGAACTAATTACCTTACTCCACCAAGTTTGGGCTTGAGAATTGACCCCACAAGAAATCATTCCGCAGGTAATTACTAGCACTGTAATTATTTGCCAGATTTGCCGACGCGCTAAACTCCCGCTATATATCTGAGTTGCTAACAGATAAGCAACAGCAATTTCAATACCTAGGTAAGAAGGGAATAAATAGCGATCGCTTAATGAGCGTATACCCCCAAACAGCAAATCGGCGAAGATTAAAGGTAGTGCTGGCACGGCAATCAACAAAACAAGAAATAACCAGCTTTTTTCGTTAGTTGTCCGACAAAGAAAGTAAATTGCATAGCCAACGAATATTAAAATAACTGGTGTAATGAAATAGCTGAGGGGATTTTCAAACCCAAAGTTAAAATCAAAGAAAATATGGCTTAACTGAATTAACCAAGATTGAATTAAAGTGAAAAAATTAGTTTGCGTCTTTGTCCAAGATGTTACCGATTCCAATTGATAGAAGTTGAACAACACAACCAACATCCAAGGCAGAAAGGCTAAAAAGCCTGCCAGCGAAGCCAAAAGATAAGCTTTTACTGTTTTAGTAAACTTAAATTCAGCAACAGTAAGTATGTAAATAGCATGAGCAACTGCGACAAATCCACTTAATAAAAATGTATATAAGCTTAGTGCTAAAGTGGCTCCATAAATGCCCCATGTAAAAATCGAATTTGACGCTTGCTCTTTTTTGGTTAACTCTTTACTTTTTGATTCTAATCGAATTGCTCGCAGCAGTGACGCGCTAGATAGTAATATAGTTACTGCCCAAAGCATATATTCTCGTGCTTCTTGAGCATATACAAGATGAATCGGGGAGATTGCCACAAGAGCGATCGCTATAAAAGGAACAGACAATGGTACCCTAAATAATTCTTTGCATAACCAGTAGACGCAGGGAAACACCAGCAAGCTGATAAAAGCAGACAAACTTCTAATTGCTGTTACCGAATTGCCAAAGATTTGCACCCAAAATCTAGCTATTATGTAATAAAGTGGTGGATGCTGTGGATCTTCTATTGCTAAAGATTTAATTGTGTCACCTAAGTTTTTTTCTGGGTTGGGACGTTGGTACTTATCAAAATATGTCCCCGTAATTACACGATTATTAAAAAGTTGCTGCCTCACTTCTTTTACTGTGTAACCAGAAATCCGCAATGAGGTATAAGTTTCATCATGCCAGTAAACTTTACGCTCTAGGTTAACAAAACGAAAGAATATACCTATCACCAACAAGACAACAATTAAAAATCGCAACCAACTGGGAGCAAGTTTAAAATGGTGCATAACCAATCCCAAGAAGTTGTTCAAAAAAAATCACCCAGGTAGGTGAATTAAATAGATGAGGCTTGCTCGCGTAGTCACAGAGAGCCATTAGTTATAAAACATCACCAACCTTACTTTGACAGTAACCTAATTTGGCACATTAGCGATAATACCTTATACCGTTTCTATATGAAGATGCGCCTAATTAGCCCACGAACGCGAGTGCGTGTCGTAGACAAAGTAAGCAGCTCTTTTTGTGTAGCCGAGCCAGTGCGTTGCGGAGGAACACGACCGTTGTAGCACCTGGCATCCAGGCTTCAAGCCTGTTCGCATAGCGTGCGCTTGGCGCAGCGCAATAAAGCGCAACCTCACATAGAATTGGTATTACCTTAATTCAGCCTTAAAAGAATGTGGCGGGCGTTGTATCAAATAACTCAAAACTACTTTTTATCTGGGTAACTTGAAGTAGATGCAGTTTCCCCGTATGTGTAGTCAAATTTGAAGATGAAGCTGCCAATTATTAACTTGTTAAGCGATCGCATGTTATTTTTGTTGAGTGAACAACTGCGATCGCTTTTGACTCTGGCTCTATCAATTGTGCTGATTATTATTACTGTAGCGAATCCTTGTCCCCGTCCACAATAATTTTTCTCGCAGCGTTTGATAGTAGGAATAATTTTCCCGCAGAATAATAAACTTAGAGCGACAATCCGCCATCCGCACATCAACACGGTGTCCGGGCCAAATCGAAGTAGCTAAAACCCCATCCATCCAAAGCTTGGTACTTAACTCATAATCCCCCAAGGGCCAGATGCTGACAACGGAACCGGGAGGTAATACCAAAGGACGACTAGAAAGACTCATCGGACAAATGGGAGTGATGGTAATCGCTTCCATACCATCGTGCATAATCGGACCATTGGCAGAAACGGTGTAACCAGTCGAACCTGTGGGAGTAGCTAAAACCAAACCATCTCCTTGATACTGATCGACAATTTCACCATCAATTTCCATTTCTAAAATTGAAGTGATCATGCGATCGGCAGAAGCAGGTTTAATACTCATGTCATTCAAAGCCAGGTAGCGTTCGGTAACAGGTTCTATATTTGTCCCATGTCCCTCATATACCGCAGCTTGTAGCATCATTCGCCGCTGGATAGCATAGCGATCCTCCAGCAGCCGATCCCAAACCTTCTCTGTATCCTGAAATTCTTCTACCGACTCAGTTAAAAACCCCAGATGACCTCCCACATTCACCGCCAGAATTGGGATACCAGCTGCGGCTAAATGTCTTGCACCAGTTAAAACAGTACCATCACCGCCAAGTACCACAGCCAGATCGATTGGTTGCCCTACAGAAGCCAAAAACACCGGATAAGGATTGTCTTTTGGTCCACTGGGTCCAATTAACACGTGGCATTGGCGGTCTTCGAGTTGCTTGGCACAGATTTCAGCCCAGCGTTTGCTTTGGGCATCTCTGGCTTTATAAGCAATGATTACTTGCTTGAGTTGCACTTCATATTACCACTTCAGAAGATTAAACTGTTCCATGTCCACAGTATCGCGGTTGCGATAAATGGCAAGCACGATCGCTAAACCAACTGCCGCTTCAGCAGCTGCCACGGTAATCACAAATACTGTAAAAACCTGACCTTTAATTAATGTTGAGTCTAGGAAGTTGGAAAATGCCATTAAATTCAGATTAACAGCATTCAACATCAACTCAATCGACATCAGCACCCGCACGGCGTTACGGCTAGTAATCAAGCCAAAGATGCCAATACAGAACAAAGCCGCTGCTAGTAATAAAAAGTACTGGAGTTGCATGAATTTGTTTGTTGGTTGTTAGTTGCTATATCATGTCCTCAGTTAGGACACATATTGTAGAGACGTTCCGGACCGAACGTCTCTACGACAGGTAGAGTTCGTCAATTATTCGCGACGAGAATCACCACGATAACTATCAGTATCATCTGAACTAAGGCTAGTACCAGCCGATACCAATTTTCTGGGGCGTTCTGGCAAAGTTAAAATGGTTTGCGGCAATCCAGATGATAATGGCTCTGGCAAATACTCACGACGTGCCAAAATAATTGCTCCCACCATTGCCATCAGCAACAAAACGGAAGCGAGTTCAAAAGGTAGCAAAAAGTCAGTAAAGAAATGCTCACCAATCAAAACGATGGAACTTTCACCACCAATAACAGGAGTTGAGTAACTCCAAGGTGTCGCTAAAACCATCGTACTCAACAAGCCAAACAATCCCAGACTGACAAGCCCCGTTAGTGCTTTACGTATCCAAGCATTGGCAAACGGCACAAAATCTTCCCGTTTATTCACCAACATAATGGCAAACAAAATCAGCACGTTCACCGCACCGACGTAAACTAGCAATTGCGCTGAGGCTACGAAGTCACCATTAAGCAACAGATACAAGCCAGCAATACTAATAAATACGCCTGCCAACATAAAGGCAGAATAGACAATGTTTGAGAACAGCACTACACCAAGCGCTGACCCTACCATCATCACTGCCAGTATGCCAAAGGAAACAATTTGTACTCCTTCCGCTAGATTCACTGTTTTTTGTCCTCAGTCGGTTGTTAATTGTTAGTTGTTAGTCGTTAATTGTTAATTGTTAGCTGTTACTTGTTCTACTATCGGCTATCTACTATCAACTAACCACTAACCACTAACATTATGATTTTTCCTGTTCCACAAGGTCTTCTGGACGGGCACCGGCGCGAGGCGCATCAGCTGGCAAACCGTGGGGTTGCATCACGCCTTTGGGTAGGTAAACCAGTTCGCGTAGCGGTGTTACCATCGGGTCGTCTGTGACTTTATAAGGCAAACGACCTAACGCCACGTTGTCAAAGTTCAATTCATGGCGATCGTATGTGGAAAGTTCGTACTCTTCTGTCATCGATAAACAGTTAGTCGGGCAATATTCTACGCAGTTACCGCAGAAGATACAAACTCCAAAGTCGATGCTGTAGTGGTTGAGCTTTTTCTTTTTGCTTGCCTTGTCGTATTCCCAATCAACTACAGGCAGGTTAATTGGACAAACACGGACACACACTTCGCATGCAATGCACTTATCAAATTCAAAGTGAATTCTACCGCGAAACCGCTCCCCAAGAATCAGTTTTTCGTAAGGATACTGGACGGTTACTGGACGCCGTTGCATGTGGTCGAAGGTGACAGACAAACCTTGACCAATGTAACGAGCAGCTTGTACTGTTTCTTTGGCGTAATCACCAACTTGTTTTAGGAACTTTAGCATTTTGTGTCTCTCTCTTATCAATTTTGGATTTTGGATTTTAGATTTCAGAATCAATCCAAAATCTAAAATCTAAAATTGGTTTAGCCGCCAAAAGCAACGGGAAAGGCTAGTTTCAACGCTGCGGTTAATAGAAGGTTAACCAACCCAATTGGTAGTAAGAATTTCCATCCTAAATCTAACAATTGGTCAATGCGAACCCGTGGCACTGTCCAGCGCAACAGAATTGCGAGAAAGACTAAGAAGTAAGCCTTAAGTAGAGTCATGGTGATGCCTAGTGAGGCATCTATGATCTGCAAGACGGGATTAGCCTCGCTGACTCCTACCCAGCTAGCAATCAAGTTAAGTGGAATGGGAAAATCCCAGCCACCTAGGTATAAAACTGATACTAGCAAAGCAGAAAGCACCAGGTTGACATAAGAACTTAGGTAGAACAGGGCGAATTTCATCCCAGAGTATTCAGTCTGATAACCTGCTACTAGTTCTTCTTCCGCTTCGGGTAAGTCAAAGGGCAATCTTTCACATTCGGCTAGGGCAGATATCCAAAAGATCATGAAACCGACTGGTTGCCGCCAAACGTTCCATCCCAAGATGCCGTAACCGGATTGTTGATTGACGATATCAACGGTGCTGAGGCTGTTAGACATCATGACGACCGCTAACACCGATAACGCCAAAGGAATTTCATAACTAATCGATTGTGCTGCTGCCCGCAACCCCCCTAAGAGGGAGTATTTATTATTTGAGGCATAACCAGCCATCAGCAAACCAATCGGCTGAACGCTAGATAAAGCGATCCACAAAAAGACTCCTGTGCCAATATTGCTAATCAGAATATTCTGCCCAAAAGGCACAATCAAATATGACAGAAATACTGGCAGCACAACGATGATTGGACCGAGGGTAAACAGCCAGGGGTCAGCCTGAGCGGGCACAACATCTTCTTTGAATACCAGCTTCAGACCATCGGCTACAGGAGCCAATAAACCTAAAGGTCCTATGTATTCAGGTCCAATCCGCTGCTGTGCGGCTGCGGAAATCTTCCGTTCTAGCCAAACACAAACCAGCACACCAACTGTTGCGCCAATGAGCATCAATATCATCGGCAGAGGCATCCAAATTGCTTTGGCTGTGCCGGATGGTAGCCCTAAATCCATGAGGGATTTAATAAAAGTTCCTTGGAGGTCAATTCCTGGATTCATTTTTCCGTTGTTGAAGTCATCGAGTCTTTGCCATTTACAACTATTAATTTGAGTTAATATTTGTAAATTTATCCATTAATAATTCTGCTGTTGTTGACGCTTGATTGAAGATTTGTTGCTAATTCCCATGCCTAGTATATCGTCGGATGGTTTTTGCCCTCCTCAACCTAATGAGAAGTTTTACCTATGGTAATGATTGGGGGCAATGGGCATGGGGCATGGGGCATGGGGCATTTTTTCACAGGGGAAAAGGTTAAAGGGTAAAGGGCAAAGGGAAGAAAAGAAAGTTTTTTTATTCCTTTCCCCTTTTTTCCTTTCCCCTTTTCCCCTCTTATCCACGACCCTTTCCCCCTCTTCAAATCCCCATTAACGCTCTTCAATGGCGGTGTAAGCAATTTCGTGCAGACCGTTGTAAACTTGGGTAGGACGGAAAATGCGGTTTTCTGCTAGTTGTTCTTTCCAGTGAGCTAACCAACCGGCAACACGAGCGATCGCAAATATTGGTGTAAACAAGTCTATAGGAATTCCTAATTTCGCATACACCAAACCCGAATAAAAGTCAACATTCGGATAAATTCCTTTATGACCGAGTTTCTCTTCTACCACCCGTTCCATCTCAACGGCGATGTCATAGTACTTGTCACTGCCAAACTTCGCAAATAATTGCTGTGCTAAGTCTTGCAAAATCGTGGCTCGCGGGTCTTTCACTTTGTAAACACGATGTCCAAAGCCCATAATTTTGGCTTTGCGTTGCAGACAATCTTCTAAGTAAGGACGGACGTTCTCGACCGAGCCAATTTCTTCTAACATCTGAATTACTTCTTCGTTTGCCCCACCGTGCAAAGGTCCTCCCAAGGTTCCTACTGCACTTGCAACCACAGCGTAGGGGTCAGTTAGGGTAGAAGCTGTCACCCTCGCGCTGAAAGTGGAAGCATTCATTGTATGCTCGGCATGAAGTATCAAGCAGACATCAAAAATTCGCGCCGCTAGCGGATCGGGTTCTTTCTCGCTCAACATATAGAGAAAGTTAGCCGAGTAATCCAGGTCATCGCGAGGACGCACCGGATCGTTACCTTTTCGCATTAACTGAAACGCTGCTACCATTGTGGGAATGGTTGCCAACAAGCGAACCACTGCATCCCGAATGTACACAGGGTTATGTAAGTCGCGGCGCGAATAAAACAAGCCTAAAGCTGCGGCTGAGGCTTGCAGAGCATCCATTGGATGACCGCTTTCTGGAAAGCATTTCATCATGTCACGGATGCGGTATTTTATCCGTCTGTGGTGGCGAACTTCATGCTCAAACGCTTGTAGTTCATCTGATGTGGGCAACTGACCCCAGATTAACAGATAAGCAGTTTCCAGAAATGTACTTTTTTCTGCTAGTTCCTCAATTCTGATGCCACGATATTCTAGTATTCCCTTTTGCCCGTCAACATTGCTGATACTGGATTCGGCGGCGGGAATGCCTTCCAAACCGGGCTTATATTCGCACACCATCATGGCAACACCATCTGTCTGTTTTTTGAAAGTTTTGCTCAGGTTAACTTACCAGAAATTGTTGTTGCCATAACAGTATCTCTTGTAACCATAGTTCTTTGAGAACTATAAAGAAACCGTTATAGCAAGTACTTGGGTGGTGTCAACCAAAACATCTGACTACGACCCAGAGATGAGCCTTTTTCTGGTAGTTTTATTCCGATCATACCTGCTTTTTTGAGGACTAAACCTCCTTTGGCATCACCCCAAAGGAGAATTTCCGCCCATTCGCTCAAACAAGGTTCATGTCCAACCAGCGCGAGTTGCGTTTGCGGTGAATAATTTCTCGGTTCCAACCAGTCCGCAGCCCAACTATGAATATCGCCATCAAAGCCAAGGTAGATGCATTCTTCCATTTGCGAACTTAGCCCCGTGGCGATGAGGATTTCTGCGGTTTGACGAGCGCGTACTAAGGGACTGGTGACGATCAAATCAAAGTGTAAACCCAAGCTTTTCAGTCGTTGGGCAATTTTCTCGGTTTTTTGTCGCCCTTCTTTAGTAAGCGATCGCTCTTCATCTGTAATATCAGATCCACCCGGTTCGGCGATACCGTGACGAATTAAATACAATTCCACAGTTATTTGTTAGTTGTTAGTTGTTGGTTGTTGGTCGTTAGTTGTTCTACTATCGACCATCAAGTAACCAGTATCCACTAACAACTAACCATTATCTACGCTTTACTACCCACTATCCTTACTCAGCTTGAATCAAATTATCTTTAGGATTCACCAACCGCAGCAACTTCTGCTTAATTTGGGCATCGAAGACTTCCCATTTCATCTTCGCATAGGCAGAATTTTCGTTGCATCCAGATAAGAAACCCATTGGAATCTCAAAACCACCTGCGCTGGTTCTCCCACCACCAAAAAAGCGTCCTGTGCTATCTTGCCCAAAGGCTTCTTTGATAAACTCATCCGGGTCTAGGGTAAGTTTGCTAGTTCTTAAAGAACCTACAACTACTTCGAGTTCATCATCTTCATCGTGAACAATGCCATAAACTACGGCGGTATGAACGTTTTCTTCTGTCACCAAGAAATCAGCCGCTTGGGGGATGGCATCGCGGTCATCGTAACGTAGATAACCTACACCAGCTATAGAGAAGTTATTTTGAACGATGCGATTTTTTAGCGATCGCTCAATCACATCCATCACTGGCTTAGAACGATTTGCCTGTAGTACCGCGTTCAGCAGTTGGGCGTCACAAAATCGACTCAGATACGCAGCTGCCATAAAGTCCTCTTCTTGCGCTTGCATCAGCCGATTTGTATCAGATCGCAAGCCATGCATCAAGGCAGTAGCGCATTTTATATGCTGATTTGTGCCATTATCTAAGCTCAGTAACCCCGATTGTAAGTACTGCGTAAAAATTGTTGCCGTCGCTCGCACAAAAGGACGGATATCAACAAATTCTGATTTTAGTTCCCCTTGTGAACTATGATGATCAATGATCGCTACTAGTGGCATTCCTGCCTGCTGTACTACTGGCAATAGTTGACTAGTCGTTCCTTGGTTATCGATTAATACGAAACCTTGATAAGATGATAAATCCTTGCTTTTGAGGGTTTGGACTGACCAACGCTGTGCCGGTAAACCCGTCAGCTTCACTAAGGCAATGTTTTCTTGGTGCGAGAGTGTGCCAGCATAAATGATGTCACATTTTATATCGTACTGCTGGGCAATTAACTGGTAAGCCCAAGCACAAGAAAGAGCATCCGGGTCAGGAAAATCTTGTAGAATTACCAGCTGGCGATCGTGTCGATGTGCTGTAAGCGTATGACGCAACTGTTCTGATTTCTGATTTACCTGGCTCTTCGGTCCAGCGGAAGAATTATTTCCGTTATTTGTCACAAAGGACGGCTTTGTAGTTGGAAGCTCAATAGCTTCTTGGTTTATTTCCAAATCATCTGGGTTGGCTTCCGAAGTTAATGACAAGCTTTTCAATTCAGTACGGGGAGAATTTAATTTCATAAACAACTTTTTTTGTGAGTGTGAGGCTTGATTTAAATTTCTTTGTTAATAAATACAACTACTCATTCATTGGTTTCGCCACACATTTACGATCTTCGCAAAATTTTTGCAGCCTAGCACTGTGCCTGCAAGTTGATTTTTTCCCAGGCTAGCCACAAAGACTAATCTTTAAAAATAGGCAATAAGTATTCCTTATGGGGTTTGAAAATTTTCACCATTTATGCCGGAAATTTTACTAAAACATATGCATGAAAAATCAAGCTACTGTCTCCAGATCAGCCATAATCTCAGAATACAGGTTTTTTTTATTTTGCGAAAACTTTAAACGGAGGAAACCTCAATTTTTGAACTTTCGCAGACGAATTTTTAATTTTCATGCATGTGTACTAGTCTCTAGTTTCCGCCAAAAGCACAATCAACAATTAACAATTATTTCTAAACAAAAATCGGCTGTTAATGTAGCGATTGAAAATTACGATCATACATAAAGAAGCGGATCTTAGTTACTTGACATCACTTTGATGTGCAATTAAAAGCCTGTAACCTGCTGGCATTTATTTTCGCAAGCAGTTTTGGCAGATGATATGGCAAAAGCTTATTGATAAACCTCAAATGCGGCGTTATCTTGACAACAGTTTACAGCCACCCGCGAAATAAAAGTTAAAATCTCTGTGCTGCCTTCTATGCAACGCCAAAGACTTGCTTTATTGCGACTGCTGTACTTTATAAAGTAAAAATAATTATCAAAGTCCTATGACATATTTTTGCCACTCTTGGTGTAGTCCACTTTTAAGATGTTTGCTGACCTCAAAGTAGAGGCTGCTATAAGGCTGTCTAGGCGGATGACGCAAAGGCATATTAGCTTCGTGAGGCGTGCGGTTGCCTTTTTTAACATTGCAGCGGACACAAGCTGTAACAATATTATCCCAGGTATCCCCACCACGACGCGATCGCGGTAGAACGTGGTCTAGCGTCAATTCATCTCCTGTGTAACCGCAGTATTGACAAGTGTGACCGTCACGATGCAATATATTTCGGCGAGTTAGAGGAATTTCCTTGTAGGGAACGCGCACATAATGGCGCAAGCGGATCACAGTTGGGAGCGGAAATTCCGAATACAGGAATTTCCCATTGTGTTCCACCCGCTCTGCCTTGCCTTTGATCAACAAAATCACCGCACGACGCCAGCTTGTGATGTTGAGCGGTTCGTAAGAGGCGTTAAGGACTAAAACCTTCCCCATTGATTAGCGCTCAATGTATTAGTTTTACATATATTAACACAATTATACTCGGCTTAGAAGATGAGAATAAATTATACTTTCGACATAATTTAGATATTTTTGATAAGTCTTTGTCGAGATGAAGGGAGGGAAGTAGGGAAGTGGGAAAGTAGGAGAAGTGAAAAATGACACTTTATTAAACTTCCGTAGCATTAAATTATCAGTTTGTGGCAATCAAGTGACGGAAGGTAAACTTTCTGATTAAATCTGATGAGTGCTTCTTGCGGTGGAATAACTAGTACCGCAAGGCGGAATTCAAAATTCAAAATTCAAAATTCAAAATTAATACAACGTAAGCGTTTCATTGATTTAGAATGGGTGGTTTATTTACGCCGTGTTGTACTAGATAGTTACAGCTATCTATCAAAGTGATGTGATAGGAGAAAGTAAAAATGTTAAGTCGCAAGCAAACTCCTCATGTGCCGGAAAATCAGCAGTGCGACACCTACGCGTGGTTCTCGCAACGCGCTTGGGTGGAAATTGATTTAGGCGCTCTATCTCACAATGTACATCAGTTGCGGAATTTTTTATCGCCGCATACTGAGTTAATGGCGGTAGTAAAAGCTGATGCTTATGGACATGGATCTGTAACAGTCGCTCAGACAGTATTACAATCCGGAGCCAGTTGGTTAGGAGTCGCTACGGTTCCAGAGGGAATTCAATTGCGCGAAGCTGGAATTAAAGCTCCGATTTTGATTTTAGGAGCAACTCATACATTAGAGCAAATTCACGCGATCGCTCATTGGAAACTTCAGCCAACACTGTCCAGCCCAAAGCAAGCACTAATATTTTCTGACACTTTAGAAGCGATTAAATTTACTTCCCCTATCCCGGTACACATCAAGTTAGACACGGGAATGTCTAGATTAGGCACCAATTGGCAGCAAGCAGGTGAGTTTGTCCAGTTAGTGCAGCGGTTGCCTCATTTAGAGATAAAGAGCATTTATTCTCACTTGGCAACCGCAGATAGTCTTGATCCAGAAGTGATGATGCAACAGCATCAACGATTCTCTGAAGCGATCGCCCAAATTAAAGCTTTGGGAATAGAACCACCTTGTTTACATTTAGCAAATTCAGCCGCCACTCTTGCAGCTCCGGGATTACATTATGATATGGTGCGTGTAGGATTAGCTATATACGGACTTTCGCCAGCTCTTCACTTGCGATCGCGCCTCGACTTAAAGCCAGTTTTACAATTAAAAGCGCGAGTCACCCACATCAAAACCATCGCTGCCGGCACTGGTGTCAGCTACGGTCATCAGTTTATTGCCCCGCACGAAATGCGCCTAGCCGTCGTGGGTATTGGTTACGCTGATGGAGTTCCTCGCAATCTCTCCGGCAAAATGCAAGCATTAATTCAAGGAAGACGAGTGCCACAAATTGGCGCAATTACGATGGATCAATTAATGCTCGATGTCAGCACTTTACCAAATATACAAGAAGGCGAAATAGTCACTTTGCTTGGGGAAGAGGCAAAAGAAGAAATCTCCGCCGACGATTGGGCAAAACAATTGAACACCATTTCTTGGGAAATTCTCTGCGGTTTCAAACATCGTCTACCTCGTGTTGGTGTGATTTGATTGAAAATTGGGCATGGGGCATTGGGCAATGAGCACGCTCGCATTGAGAATTGAGAATAAAGCCAAATCTGTTCTTCATGCCCGATGCCCGATGCCCAATTCCAAATTCACCATTGCCACAGATGATTTGTTATGGTAATATAGAAAACTGATGCGGATATGGCGAAATTGGCAGACGCGCTAGATTTAGGTTCTAGTTCCGAAAGGAGTGAAGGTTCAAGTCCTTTTATCCGCACTATTAAAAATTTGTAGTTTACTAGCTATAACTCATAGTTAAATAATCATTTCAGCGGCGACTGTGAGCTTCTACTGGCATCTTGTTTAGGCAAGAATGCAGTTTAAGTAGCTTGATTTATTGCTTGCTCGAAAGTTCTATAAAATCGACGTTTATTCACGCTCGTTCATTCTGGTTACAAAGTAGCAGCATGCTTTGCCTGGGAACGAGTCAAAAACTCTGAAAATATACTTAGTATA
Source organism: Spirirestis rafaelensis WJT71-NPBG6 (assembly GCA_019359015.1). Taxonomy (GTDB): domain Bacteria; phylum Cyanobacteriota; class Cyanobacteriia; order Cyanobacteriales; family Nostocaceae; genus Hassallia; species Hassallia rafaelensis. The sequence continues at coordinate 59,998 of JAHHID010000023.1, read as the reverse complement.
AAAACATATAATTCCGAGCGATCGCATTCATATTAAACCTCAGGTAACGGCTGAGAACATCTATCAGGCATTCCTTAATTTTAGTTAACAATAAGTAAAGTTACTTTTTATTAATTTTAATTTATATTTTATTGCAAAAAAAAAAATAGTTAAGTACTAATACTACAAGTCACCAGTTAACTTGTGACTGAAGACAGTGTGATTGTGGTTACACCAGAGAACATTTACATGTAAGTGACTGGTTTTATTTAGTCTTTACATTTTTTGTGATTATTCTCAAAGAATGTCTGTTAGTCTCAGTGTAAGTAAATTAACACTTATAGGACTTACGCAAGCGTCACAAAATAATGTCAACTGGCACATATACTTAAATTTGACGTTAATATTTGTAAGCATTGATTTATAAACGTTAGAGCTAAATTAATTTAATGTGACAGTTTGAAAATAAATGTGCCAGTTACGTAAGTCCTGACTTAACTAAGATTCAATAGAGAAAAAACCCTGTTACCACTAAGTTTCGCGCAAAACCTGGGCTTACTATGTTTGTCTTTTAAGCTACAACAGTTATGATATCTAAATATTTGATTAAAATTGGAAAAATATCTGTACACTTGTACATCAAATTTATCCCTACTAAAAGTAAAATGAGCACAACCCCTATAGGTAGCTATAAGTTTTCCCAGAAACTACACCCGCTATCTCTGTTGGCACAACTAACCAGTGGGCGTGCTACAGGGTGCTTACGGATATTTGCCGGGACTGTTTTTTGGTCAATCTATCTAGAGGACGGTAAACTTACTTACGCCTCTTATTCAGATAAGTTATTTGAGCGGCTGGATGACCACTTACGACAGTTAAGTCAGCAAATTCCCGGTCTCAACAGTGCGACTCGCATGCAGATGCGGCTGATATTTGAACCTAAGGGAGAAAAGCAGCCAATATCAGATGCAGGTTATCAAGCTATTTGCTGGTTAGTTAATAAAGGTTATATCAGTTCTTCGCAAGCAGGAACGCTGATAGAAAACTTAGCTAAAGAAGTGCTGGAGTTATTTCTGAGCTTAAAAGAACGAAGCTATGAGTTTAGTGCTGAGAATAGCTTAAATCAACTGCCAAAATTCTGTTGCTTGGATTTGCGCTTGTTAGTCGAACATTACCGAAAGCAATTAATAAATCAGCAAAATAGCCAGTCACCACTTCCAGCACCTGGGCAAAAGCCACTAGAAAACGCAACCAAGCTGCCGCAATCTCAGACATTATCTCAAATGCAGCTTGGGCAACCATTGCCAAAACAAAGCAATTTTGATAGTCAAGATAGTAACAATAATAAACTTGCCCAGCAAACTGCTAGCAAAGGACTGTGTACAGTTGCCTGCATTGATGATAGCCAAACAGTGTTAAATTCCATCAAGAACTTTTTGGATGAGAAAAGATTTTCAGTTGTCATGATTAACGATCCGGTAAAAGCGTTGATGCAAATTCTTCGTAGCAAGCCCGATCTCATCTTATTAGACGTGGAAATGCCCAATTTAGATGGCTATGAATTATGTTCTTTATTGCGGAGGCATTCAGCGTTTAAAAATACACCTATCATAATGGTGACGGGCAGAACAGGATTTATAGATAGAGCTAAGGCAAAGATCGTTAGGGCATCAGGCTATTTAACTAAGCCTTTTACTCAAGCAGAATTGCTAAAAATGGTGTTTAAACATATTGGTTAACTTAAATAAGGAGTAAAAATTCTAAAAACTAACTTTAATAGTCCAAAATTACTTTTTGAGGAGATTTAGGAGTGAGTCTAACTTTGCTTGGCACAATTCTGATTGTTGAAGATTCCCCCAGTGAATTGGAACTAATGAGCCATTATCTCAATGAGAGTGGTTACAACGTAATAAAAGCAAGTGGTGCAAAAGAGGGTTTAGAAAAAGCTGTATCAGAACAGCCAGATGTAATTGTTACCGATGTAGTAATGCCAGGAATGAGCGGCTTTGAATTGTGTCGTTCTCTGAAAAGGAATCCCATTACTCAAAAAGTACCGATAGTAATTTGCAGTTCTAAAAATCAGGAAATTGATCGATTATGGGCAATGAGACAAGGTGCTGATGCCTATGTCACTAAGCCGTATACTCGCGAACAACTTCTGCGTGCTATTAAATCAGTAGCGATTTGAATCAATGAATAGTTCAAAAACTAAACTTTCTGGCAAAGAAGCTCAAAATAACTTAGGAGATGGCTATCTTAGGTTTCAATTAAATCGCCAGACGGCTGCTGTTTTATCGATGAAGCACACGCAAGAAGCGATTGTTGTTTCTGTTGACTCTGTAGCTGCAATGCCCAGTATGCCAGCTTGCGTACTGGGATTAATGAATTGGCGTAGTCGGATAGTTTGGGCAGTTGATCTGTCAAAAATGCTGAATCTAGAAAGCCTAGATTACAGATTGCGGCAATATAATGTGATAATTATTCGAGTGGAATCAGTGCTTTTAGGTTTAGTGGTGCAACAAATCACAGGTACCATCAAGTTTACGCCAGATGAAATCCACTCTCCTGTAGGACAGGTAGCATCTAGTTTAGTTCCCTATTTACGTGGATGCTTTGTGCAACACAAAGAAATATTGCTGGTATTAGATGCACAGGCAATTGTGCAATCTTCGAGTCTTCGTAATGATTAGGGTGTACTACTAAAAAAACGGATTTTTGGTGTTTAGATAAACCTATTCAAGCAAATTGCTTTATGTTTAATAAGAGTGATTCGGCTCAGAGTAATGATGCTGAAAAAAAGGCATTGTTTACTTCATCTCAAGTTTCATTTGAAAAAGTCACGGATGGTGATATAGCAGAATTGCCGATCACTTCCAAAAGGCAAATAAAGCCCAATTCTCCCTTAAATCGTGCCTTAGCTGCTTTCAATCGGCTCAATTTGCGATCTAAAGCTACAGTTTTGGCGCTCGCTATTAGCACACTGCCAGTATTAGGTATTGGTAGTTTAGCTTATCAGATTGCAAGCCAATCGATTAGTAACAAAATCTCCGCTCTGCAACAAGCTGAAGCTAAAGGCTTGGCAGACAAAGTAAACCGTTTCATGATTGAACGGTATAGCGATATTCAAGTGCTGGCTAATCTGCCCATTTTGACAAATTCTAGCGTCAAGACAGTTACAACTCAACAAGATAAACAAGCAATACTAAACAAGATTGTCGAGAGTTATAAAGTCTATGACAGCATTGCTGTATTTGACTTAAATGGTGAGCCGATTTTGCAATCCCAAGGAGAACCACTCACCAACCATAGCGATCGCGATTACTTTCAAGCTGTATTAAAAACCGATCGCCCATTAATTAGTCAAGCACAAGTATCTAAAAGTACAAACATAAATAGTATTTTCACTGTTGCACCTGTTAAGGATGCCGCGACTGGGCAAACCATCGCTATAGTCAGAGCGCGGATGCCCGTAAAAAATTTAGAAGAGGTAATTAAAAATTACGCTCTTACAGGGCAAAAATATCATTTAATTGATGCCTCTGGGAAATTTTTTATGTCTTCGGAAACGAAGCAAATAGGTAGAGAAGCAAGAATAAATTTTCCTGGCTTGTCGAAACTACAAGTCGCAAAAAAAGAAGGCACATTTAAAACAGTTGACCAAATTGACAATGAAGAACAGCTAGTTAGCTACGCAGCCGAAAAGCTCAACGGTTTGCCAGATTTAAAATGGCAAGTAATTTTGGCTACAGATACAGCAACGGCATTTGCGCCGCAAACAGACTTACTTCTGGCTATATTAGGTGGGACGGTATTAACAACATTGTTGGTCTCTGTGATCGCAGCTTGGTTAGCTAAAAGAGGTTCCGAAGATGAACGCCAACAAAAAGAAGCCTTGCAAATGCAACTTATCGAACTACTTGGGGAAGTAGAAGGTGCAGCCAGCGGTGATTTGACAGTGCGGGCTGATGTCACCACCGGGGAAATTGGCACCGTTGCCGACTTCTTTAACTCCATTGTTGAAAATTTGCGGTTGATTGTTACCCAAGTAAAACAAGCGGCTTATCAAGTAAATTATGCGATCGCCTCTAACCAAGACTCGATGCGCCAACTGGCACAAGATGCTATAGTACAAGCCTCAAAAATCAACCGCACCTTAGATGCTGTTGATGAAATGACCTATTCCATACAATTTGTAGCTGAAAACGCCCAACAAGCTGCCTTAGTTGCTCAAAATGCTTCGCACACCGCCAAAAAAAGCGGTAAAGCAATGGATCTGACAGTGCAAAATATCCTGCATTTGCGGGAAACGGTAGGCGAAACAGCCAAAAAAGTCAAGCGTTTGGGAGAATCTACCCAACAAATTTCCCGCGTGGTATCTTTGATTAATCAAATAGCCACGCAAACGAACTTACTCGCCATCAACGCCGGCATAGAAGCAGCGCGTGCCGGCGAAGAAGGTCAAGGCTTTGCTCGAGTTGCAGAAGAAGTAGGTGAATTAGCTGCCCGAAGTGCAGCGGCAACAAAAGAAATTCAACAAATTGTCGAGAACATTCAAAGAGAAACTAGCGAAGTTGTACAAGCTATGGAAGTGGGAACCGCCCAAGTTGTAGAAGGAACCCGAATTGTAGAAGATGCTAAATATAGCTTGAGTCAAATTTTGGATGTTTCGCGCCAAATTGATTCTTTGGTACAATCGATTTCCACCGCTACCACATCCCAGGTAGAAACCTCGCAAAGTGTCAGCCAGTTGATGAGAGAAATTGCCAAGGTATCAGAGTGCACCAGCTATTCTTCGCGGCAAGTTTCCGAATCTTTGCAACAAACTGCGGTGATTTCCCAAGAGTTACAGGAAAGTGTTGAAACCTTCAAGGTCGATTAACGCTAATTGCTAATTGCTGATTGCTAATTGTTTTTTTACCATTAGCTATTAGCCATTAGCCCCTTCGGGGTTCACCAGAGCTGGGCACCTCCCTTGCAGGTCTCCGTCATTGAGAGGGAAACCCTACCAAAAGCGCTGGTTCAACATTAACTATTAGCTATTAGTCATATGTCAAAGGATAAAGAACTTGAAATCCAGATGCAGTTTCTGGAGGAAGCAACAGATTACCTCAATACCTTGGAAGAGGTATTGCTAGAAATCAGCGCAACCAACCGCATCGAATTAGATAAAATTAATGCCGCACTTAGAGCAGCTCATTCTATCAAAGGTGGCGCGGGCATGATGGGGTTTCGTGCCCTAAGTGATTTGGCTCATCGTTTGGAAGATTCTTTTAAAGTCTTAAGGACGCGAAAAAATTCTTTAGAAATTGATACGCAATTACAAAGCTTGTTACTATCTAGTGTAGATTGGCTGCGTCAGATAGTCGAATTGCTATCAGAAGGTAATGTGGTTAAAGATGATTGGTTAGCAACTTTTTGTTATCCAGTTTTTCAAGAACTGCACGATCGCCTAGGTGATCCTACCCCAGAAGATGCCTCAACCATACTTTCCACAGATGAGGGGCAAGATATCATACCTCTGCTTTTTGAAACAGAAGTAGAAGGATGTTTACAACGTTTAGAATCTGTCTTGGCAGATAGTCAACAACCTTGCTTGCGAGAAGAAGTTGCCATCATGGCAGCTGAATTGGGCGGTTTGGGAGAAATGTTGCAATTGCCAGCTTTTACCCAGCTTTGTCAGTCAATAACATATCACATATCAGCTACCGTTACGGATACGCAAGTTGAACAAATTGCTCGGTTAGCATTGCAAGCATGGCGACGATCGCAAACTTTGGTGCTGACAAATCAACGAGATAGTTTACCTACAGATATCGAAGTTGAGACGATCGCACGTCCCGATTATGCTCAAATAGATCTCATATCCACACAAGAAGCGATCGCTCAGTTTCTCGCAAGCAATGAGGTACAATCTGATGATTTAGAAGCTCAAGAAGCGATCGCTCAGTTTCTCGCAACCAATGAGGTACAATCTCAAGCACAAATAGTAGAACCCAATCTATTAGAAATAGAAGACACCGAAGAAGCTTGGTTAAATCCAGAAATAATTGCCGCAAGTTTTGAATCTTTGGATACAGAAATTATAGACGACAATGCTACTGTTGACGATCCACCAAGAGTAGAAGTTTATAAAGAAATTTCCAATACAGATTACAAATTTGTTGAACGCAAGCCAGAGTCAATTGGGGTTGGCAAAGACCGCGAAGTTCATGAAAATACAGTCAGAGTTCCCAGCAAGCAACTTGAGCAAATTAATGATTTATTTGGTGAACTAATTATCCAGCGCAATGGACTGAACTTGCAAATGGAAAGATTACGCAAACTCATACGTAATCTTAGCCAGCGAGTGCAAATTCTAGATCGAGAAAATCAGGAACTACGCACAGCTTACGACAAAATTACTACTCATGCTGGGGCGCAATCCAATTCATCATCACTAACATTTGTAGATAATAACAATTCAGACAACTTTGCATTTGACGATAGCGAGTATTCACCCCAGCTAGAAAGGGGATTCGATGCCTTAGAAATGGATCGCTATAACAAATTAAGCCTCTTATCCCAGGAGGTAATGGAAAGCATTGTTCAAGTACAACAAGTCACAACTGATATTCAACTGAGTGTTGACGATACAGATCAATTTGCCAGAAAGCTAAACAAAACATCAAAGCATTTACAAACAAAGCTTACACAAATATGGATGCGTCCGTTATCAGATTTACTTGATCGCTTTCCTAGAGCTTTGCGCGACATGAATGTAGAATATGGCAAAAATGTCCAGTTGAAAATAGAAGGTGGCAACACTTTAATTGAACGCAGTATTTTAAAAGCATTAAACGATCCTTTAATGCACTTATTAAGAAATGCTTTCGATCACGGCATCGAAGATCCAGCTACCCGTCGCGCTGCTGGTAAGCCAGAACAAGCAGTGATTGAAATTAAAGCCACTCACCGCAGTAATCGTACAATCATTACTATGCGTGATGATGGTCGTGGCATGTCCTTGGATAAAATTCGCGCCCGTGCCGCAGCTATGGGTTTAGATGCAACTCTTCTGGCACAAGCTACTGATGAAGAACTGTTATCGCTAATATTTGAACCAGGATTTAGCACCTCTGACCAAGTTACAATATTGTCTGGTCGCGGTGTCGGTATGGATGTGGTTCGCAACAACCTTAAACAAATCCGGGGAGATGTCAAAGTTGATACAGTTGCCGGAGTTGGAACCACTATCACTATGTCAGTGCCGTTTACACTCTTTGTAGCACGAGTACTGCTAGTAGAAAGTAATCGAATGCTATTGGCATTTCCCACAGATGTAGTTTTGGAAATATTCTTACTGCAAAACGATCAAGTTTTCCCAATGGCTGATACGGAAGTAATCAATTGGCAAGGAACTATGCTGCCTTTGGTTCGCCTAGGACAACACTTAGAATTTAATTGCCCCCGTTATAATAGCCCAGATTTAGAAACTGCCCCGGCGATTAATGCTGCCAATGTGTTAATCATTAAAGGTAACAACCAGCCCGCAGCAGTGCAAATAGACCGTTGTTGGGGTGAACAAGAAGTTGCCATTCGCCAAATTGAGGGAAATATACCTTTGCCTAATGGTTTTAGCAACTGTACAATTCTTGGTGATGGTCGGGTAGTGGCTTTGGTTAATGCCAACGAGTTACTATATTGGATTGCCACTAATAAGCGCACACCTAAAACCAATCAATTGCCATCAGCAAAACTAAAAACTGCCTTCCTCGTACCTAATGATGATAAAGTAATTTTGCCCCAGCCTGATAACCAGAAAGGCACTATTTTGATCGTAGATGACTCTATAAATGTCCGGCGCTTTTTGGCTTTGACTCTCGAAAAAGGAGGGTATCAAGTAGAACAGGCGAAAGATGGTCAGGATGCTTTGGAAAAACTTAATAGTGGCTTGCAAGTTCAAGCGGTGATTTGTGATATCGAAATGCCACGCATTGATGGTTACGGCTTTTTAGGTCGTGTGAAATCAAACAATGATATTAAAAATATACCGATCGCCATGTTAACATCTCGCAGTAGTGATAAACATAGGCAACTTGCATTGCAATTAGGTGCGCGAGCCTACTTTTCTAAACCTTACAATGAGCAAGAATTGCTGCGAACTTTAGAGCAAATCATTTTTCCTATGGCAGAGGCAGCATCATCTAATTAAACTTGGGAATGGGTAATAGGGCAATGGGCAATGGGCAATGGGCAATGGGCAATGGGCAACGAAAATTAAAGAAGCGGCTGTAACTTATGCGCGTTCTAATACGATTCTTTCCCATGCCCTATGCCCCATGACGGCAGGTGCTACAACGGAGGGAACCTCCGCAACGCACTGCCTCCCCAATGCCCATTATTAAACAACTCCTGCTTGAAAAACTCGCCCGATCACTTCTTCCACAGGTGGTTCAGTTACAGTTAAATCAACTACCGCCAAATCCGCCAAAATTCGCGACACAGTACGAGTGAGAGCCTCTTGCGGGACCCTAAAACACACCGATGTTTGATTACCATCCGCTTGTTGTGTATGCCCTTCTAAAAGCTTCACATCACCGTAAGACATAAGTTTTTCTGTCGGTAGCGGATAAGCTAACTCTACATGAACTTCCCGGTAAGGAGCAAAACGTTCCAACAGTCCATCTAAGCTACCGTCATACATCAAGTTTCCTTGGTGAATTAACAGCACCCGTTTACACAAAGCTGTAATATCAGCCATGTAATGGCTAGTTAATAACACCGTCGCCTGATAGCGCTGATTGTACTCGCGTAAAAAGTCCCGCACCCCCACCTGAGCATTTACATCTAGCCCCAACGTGGGTTCATCGAGAAACAGCACAGAGGGACGGTGCAAAAGTGCGGCTAAAAGTTCCGCTTTCATGCGCTCACCTAAAGATAGCTTCCGCACAGCTTGAGTAAGCTTACCTTCGAGGGACAACATTTCTGTCAATTCTCCAACTCGTCGCCGAAACTCTTTATCAGAGATGTTGTAAACAGCCGCGTTAATTTTTAAAGAATCCAGCGCTGGTAAATCCCAAATCAACTGCTGCTTTTGTCCCATCACCAAGGTAATTTTTTGCAAAAAAGCTTCTTGGCGACGAAACGGAATTTGTCCAGATACTCTGACATTTCCGCTGGAGGGATGAATCAGCCCCGTGAGCATTTTGAGCGTTGTGGTTTTACCAGCACCATTCGGTCCCAAAAAACCGACAACTTCACCTGGGGCAATTTCAAAGGAAACATTTTGAACTGCTTTAATTTGTCGGTAGGTGCGGCGGAAAAAGTGAGTGAGTGTCCCTTTAATACCTGACTCCTTAACCGCCACGGGATAAACTTTGCTCAGGTTTTCAGCAACGATGATTGACATAGATTTTTTTTAGGTGATGCACGCGATCGCCATAATCATCATCTGTGATTGATAGCAATTCTCAGAATAATTCAGGAGCCAGGAGGCGCAAAAGCCCAAAGACGCGCAGTTAAAAAGGCTTTATATTTGGCTTTCACTTTTTAGATTTTGTACTTCCTGACTCCTGACTCCTGACTCCTGACTCCTAATTCCTAATTCCTAACTCCTGACTCCTGACTCCTAACTTCTGCACTTTAACGTAAACGACCCGATCGCAAAATACTAATAATTAACCACAAACCTAACAAGCTCGCAGCGGCGAATAGCACGTTGTTCAATAACGATAGCTGATCCGATCGCGGGTTGCTGGAAATAATTGCGGCTCCCATAATTAGTGAACCAACCAAAATGCTAAAAGAAAGTCGGTTGGCGACATCATCGAGAGTACGACGCAAGCCATCTAAACCTCGCAGCGATAAATTCCACTGTAAGGTTTCTGATGTCACTCGGTCTAGGAGCAACTCAATTTGGCGGGGAGATTGTAAAGAGAGACTTTTGAGATCCAGTGCTGTTCGTAAAAGCGATCGCACGGGACTATCGCCAAACAACTGTCGTCTAAACAAGTCTGTCAGCAATGGCTTAATTTCATCGATAAAATTAAGTTGTGGGTTGAATCCCCGCGCTACACCCTCTAAATTAGCTAGAGTTTTCGCATATAAACCCATATTGCTCGGCAAACGGATTTTATTGTTGCGAGCGACTTGCAGAACTTCATAAATTATGTGACTGAAATTGATTTCTGCCAAGTTCATGTTGTGATATTTTCGCAACATTCTGTCATAGTCGTTTTCCAGACGCGCCAAAATCACTGGTTGACGCGAATCTGCTAGCTGTAAAGTTAACTGAGCGCATCTTTGAGCATCTAAATCAACGATCGCCAACAACATTTCTGTTAATATTTGCTGAGTACGGGGATCGAGTCTTCCCACCATGCCACAGTCTAAAAGTGCGACGCGACCATCTCGCAAATAAAATAGATTTCCTGGATGGGGATCGGCGTGAAAAAATCCATCTATATATAGTTGCTGAAAGAAAACGCGAAATAACAAAGTAGTAATCGCGTTGCGTTCTTCTGTGGGATCTTCACCATTTTTAGCGCTGATAAATTTCGCCGAAAGTAGCGGTACACCGTCCAGCCACTCCATCACCATTAACTTTTCTGTAGTTAAATCCCAGTTAATTTCTGCAACTACTATTTTACTGGGATCGTACCAACGACTTTCAGATAAATTGCGCCGTAGCTGGTCGGTGAAACCTGCTTCGCGTTTAAAATCTAACTCCGCTTCTAGAGCTTTGGTAAATTCTTCGGCGATCGATTTAATTTCATAGTTTTGCCCAAATTCAGTTCGAGCAACTAAATCAGCAATTCCTTGAATTAAGGCGATATCTTGAGCAACCGTTAAATCAATTCCCGGACGTTGCACTTTTAGCGCTACTTCTCGACCATCTGCTAGTGTTGCTCGATGAGTTTGAGCAATTGATCCCGCTGCCACCGCTACCGGATTAATTGTGGTGAAAACTTCTTCTAAAGGGCGTTTCAATTGCTGGCGAATAAGTACTTCTATATCTGTCCAAGGAACTGGCGGGACTTCATCTTGTAGCGTTGATAATTCATCAATATAGGGTCCGCTAAGTAAATCTGGACGGGTAGAAAGTAGCTGACCTAGTTTGACATAAACTGGTCCCAAATCCACTAGGATGTTTTTCAATACAGCCGGCGGGGGTAGCTGGGGTTCATCGGCTTTGGCACCGGTAAGTACCCTTCGCATGTAGTCCCAACCATTGCGGAGTAGGACTTCAACAATATCTCTTTGACGGGGAACAGTTTGAGTGAGGAACATGATTTTAACGAAGCGCGAAGATATAAAGTAGCTTGTCGAAGACTAGACACCGAACGCGAGTGCGTCTCCGTGATTGAGAAGAGAAGGACGCGTTTGCCTTGGTCTTTGACAGGAAAAGAAAGAATAAAACAGAATTCTTTGTTGATAAAACAAAACTTAAACAGGTAAGCAGCAAGGGATAACAAGAAAACTGAAGTTATTGTTACCCATTGTTATTTTGCTTGTCTTGGTGCAGTCTTGGAACTTTTGTATATATGATTTTAGAACTTTTGTCAAAGTTTGATTGGTGAGCATTGTTTTGACGTAATCTGAGTAGGAATCCCCACCGTGTAATAGACGATGGGGATAAGAAAATCCTTTTTGAGGATAAATATAGTTTTTATAAGCAATAATTGAGTTTATTGCCGTTGTCTTGGCTAGAGGCTCAAGGCTATAGACTTGCATAACTGTTAGATAAAACAACAGATATTCAAGTTATAATGGAAATGCTACCTGTTGCGCCTCTGCCAAGGGTTTTAACTTTTACAAGAGTTCGGTAAATCGGGAATCGCTCTGTAAGGTTTTGAGGATTTGCTTGATTTCCTGGGTACGGTCTTTTTTGACAATGAGGGTGACATTGCGATCGCGTACAATCACCACATCCTCTAAACCTATAGTCACAATTACATCATCTGGATCGGTAGCGTAAATAACAGCACCTTTGGTATCTAGCCCTACATGGGTAGCCAGTTCTACATTGGGATTCTCTTCTTTTTTAAGTAAACGTTCGATCGCATTCCAATCACCTAAATCATCCCAACCAAATTCAACCGGCAATACATAAGCTATACTTGTTTTTTCCATTAAGGCATAGTCTATACTCTTTTTAGGCAACTGCGGATAAACATCAGCACCCTGTTGTTCTAGCGGTTCAATAATTTCCGGAGCATGGTTATGCAGTTCTTTGAGAACAACCCCTGCCCGAAAGATAAACATACCGCTATTCCAGCTAAAGCGTTTCGTAGCAAGAAACTTTTCTGCGGTTTCTCGGTCTGGTTTTTCAGTAAAGCGGTAAACGTGAAAGAATGGCAAATCATCAAAGCTACCAATCTTTTCGCCTTCTTCAATGTAGCCATAGCCAGTTGATGGAAAAGTAGGTTTGATCCCCAGTGTGACAATCGCTTCGTAGCTTGCCGCGAGTTGAGTTGCAGCACTCAAAGTACCTGCAAACGCCTCTTGGTCAGCAATCCAGTGATCAGCGGGGAAAAAGCCGATGATAGCGTCCTCTCCGTAACGCTTTTTAATTTCCAAAGTTGCCCAAGCAACAGCTGCGGCAGTGTCCCTTCCCTGTGACTCGACAAGTAAGTTTTCAGATGGCAGTAATGGTAGTTGTTCTCGCACTCCTTGAGCTATCTGGCTAGAAGTTATTACCCATAAATTCTCCCAACCGCCAGAGAGTAAAAACAGGCGATCGGCAGTTGCTTGTAGGAGACTTCTAGAGCTACCATCGAGACTTAAAAATTGCTTCGGTCGCAAAGCACGGCTCAGGGGCCAAAAACGTTCACCTTTACCACCTGCAAGAATTACAGGGAAAAATGAGGTATTCATTATGTCATACAAATCTACTGACGAACATTACAAGTGTACTGTGACAATTTCCACTGGCAAGTTTTGTACCTTGGATTAACATACGTTTAGGGAGTGGTTGAGTGGGGAGATAGTCGTGATTAAACAAGTAGAATTTTCAGAAAATCAAGTAACGCCGCATCAAGTAGAACTGCCGGAAAATCAGGTAGTGCCGGACCAAGTAGAATCAGAAAATCAGGTAACACCTTATGTAGAGGATGAGATCCAACTAAAACAGCCGGCAGCAAACCGGAGCGTCGTTGAATCGGTAAGTTCCATCCCCAACGAACTTTACGATCGCTTGGGTTTAACTATGCCTCGGTGGTTGTTGTGGATACTCACAGCAGTTTTGGGGATCGTTTTATCTGGTTTGCTCGTTTCCACATTGGCACTGTGGACTCCACTATGGAGCGATTTGGATCGAACCGACGAAGAACTTCTTGCCGGCAAAGATCCGCAGAAAATGCCAATGCCTGGAGAGTTGGCAGACAGACTCTCTCAATATCAGCTTTCACGCCCGATGAATATTTTAATCATGGGGATTGAACCAACTAACGGCACCGTAGATGGTTCACCAGAAAGCTTTGCAGGCAAAAGCGATACCATGCTGCTGGTACGGTTAAACCCCAGCGACAAATCAATTCGGGTACTTTCAATTCCCAGAGATACGATGATTTCAATTCCCGAAAAGGGATTGACTAAAGTATCCGATGCGAATGCTCAAGGTGGTCCAGTCTTGGCGGCACGGGTAGTCAGTCGTACCTTGAATAATGCGCCTATTGATCGCTACATTCGCATCTCCACTAGTGGCTTACGCCAGTTAGTAGATCAATTGGGTGGTGTAGAGGTGTATGTTCCTAGTTCGATGGAATACCAAGACTCCTCTGGTCAAACATCTTTAGTCAGAGGGTGGCAAACCCTCAACGGCGAACAAGCAGAAGAGTTTGTTCGATACCGCGATCCAGGGATGGGAGATTTGCCGAGAGTACAGCGCCAGCAAGCAATGTTGGCAGGATTAGTCAATCGTCTCAATAACCCGACTGTACTACCCAGGTTGCCGCAATTAACCCGGATGATGCGGAAATATTTTGATACCAACCTGAAGATGGAAGAAATGATGGCGCTGGTCAACTTTTCCGTCAATGTGGAACGAGATAATTTCCAAATGACGATGTTGCCAGGTATTTTCAGCCGTTTAAGCCAAGACCCAAATAGCTATTGGCTGGATATGACCGGACAACAAAGGTTATTGAATGATTACGTTGGGGTGAATCTGACTGGTATTAAGCCAGATGTCCGACCAGTCCAGAACCTCAAAATTACTATTCAAAATGCTTCCAATCAACCTCAGCTAACTGAAAAAGTTATCAAATATCTCAAACAAAAAGGCTTTACAAAAATTAACACAGCAAATGATTGGCCCGATACCCAGCGCCAAACTCAGATTGTTGTCCAAAAAGGAAACCGCCAAGCAGGAATTGACCTACAAAATATTTTAGGCTTAGGTAATATCGATGTCTCCTCTACTGGCGACCTCGAATCTGACCTGACAATTCGTATTGGTAAGGATTGGAAGTAGTCATTGGTCATTGGTCAATAGTCAACGGTCATTAGTCAACAGTCTAGATAATTACTATTGAATCTTGACTCTTAAGTTTTGACTTTTGACTCTGAACTATCAAGTGTTGACTTTTGACTTTTGACTTTTGACTCTGGACAAATTTATGAAAAAGATTTTGCTTCGCTTTTTGAGTGTAATTGTAAGTTTGATACTAGCTGCTTTGTGGATAATACTTAATCCACATCCGGCTTTTGCTCAAGTAAATACAATCAACTACAGCAATATGAGTTTAGAAAACCGCGATTTTTCTAACATTGATTTAACGGGTGTAACTTTTGTGGCAGCGGAAATGCGCGGGGCAAATTTTCAAGGTGCGAATTTAACTAATGCAATTCTCACCAAGGGAGTTTTGCTAAAAGCGAATTTAGAAGGTGCAAACCTTTCGGATGCTTTAGTTGACCGCGTAACTATGGATGGTGCAAACCTGAAGAATGCGATTTTTACAGAAGCGACCTTGACAAGCAGCCGCTTTTATGATGCGGATATTACAGGTGCTGATTTTAGCGATGCTTTAATTGACCGCTATCAAGTGTCATTATTGTGCGATCGCGCATCGGGTGTCAATCCAGTTACGGGTATTTCCACACGCGAGAGTTTGGGGTGTCGTTAAAGGGGGGAGTGGGGGAGTGGGAGACAGGGGGACAGGGGGACAAGGGGACAAGAGAGCATAATTTTTTCTCCCCATCTCCCCATCTCCCCATCCCCCCAGTCTTCATTTTCAAAATTTGCCTGACAGACTATCCGATTTCGGGTTAAATATTCAAGAGATACTGCTATCGCTTGAGTTGTCAATAATAATTCGTGGCACAACAAAAAACTTCTCGTTCTCTGGTTGGAATAGCTGGCATTGTCGCCGCTGCAACATTAATTAGTAAAGTCTTTGGCTTGGTAAGACAGCAAGCCATCGCTGCTGCTTTTGGTTTGGGACCGGCTGCTGATGCTTTTAACTACGCTTATACCATCCCTGGTTTTCTGCTGATATTGCTAGGGGGCATTAACGGACCATTTTATAGTGCGGTTGTCAGCGTCTTATCCAAGCGCAAGAAAGAAGAAGCAGCTCCCTTGGTGGAAACGATTACGACACTTATCGGTGGGATGCTGCTAGTCGTGGCGATTATTGTGGTAGTTTTTGCACCGCAGATGATTGACATCTTTGCACCTGGTTTAAGACTGGGACACAAAGATTTAGTCAGAGCGATCGCTATTTTACAACTCCAAATCATGGCACCAATCGCCGTCTTAGCTGGACTGATTGGTATTGGCTTTGGAGTTCTCAACGCTGCAAATCAATTCTGGCTACCTTCCATTAGTCCCTTATTTTCCAGCATTACAGTTATTGCAGGTCTGGGTTTCCTTTATCTGCAAGTAGGTAACAAAATTAGCAGTCTTGAATATGCTAAGTTGGGCGGAATTGTTTTGGCAGGAGGAGTATTAGCCGGCGCAGTTTTGCAATGGTTGGTGCAGGTAATCGTTCAAGCGCGGTCTGGTTTGGGTACATTGCGGTTGCGATTTGATTTTAATCAGCCTGGGGTAAGGGATGTTCTCAAAATTATGGGACCTGCTACCTTCTCATCTGGGATGCTGCAAATCAACCTCTACACAGATTTGTTTTTCGCTTCTTTGATTCCCACTATCGGGGTTGCTGCTGCTTTAAATAATGCGTCTTTACTGGTGCAAACTCCTTTAGGAATCATTTCTAACATGATTTTGGTTCCTTTATTACCGATGTTTGCCCGACTTGCTGACCCGAATAATTGGGATGAGTTAAAATCACGCATTCGCCAAGGTTTACTGCTTTCAGCTTTTACCATGCTGCCCTTGGGTGCATTGATGATCACGCTTTCTGTGCCAATTGTCCGCATAGTCTATGAACACGGTGCTTTTGAGAGAAGAGACTCAGCGCTGGTGTCTTCGCTGCTAATTGCCAACGGAATTGGCATGTTTGTTTATTTAGGGCGTGATGTTCTGGTGCGGGTGTTTTATGCTTTAGGCGATGGCGATACACCTTTTCGCATCAGTATGATTAATATCTTCTTTAATGCTGTATTTGATTACCTTTTAATTAAACCTTTTGGCGCTGCCGGCTTGGTATTGGCAACTGTGACTGTAAATTGCAGTTCAGTATTCATGTTGTTATTTTTACTTAATCGCAAGTTAAACGGTTTACCTTGGCGCGAGTGGTTTTTGCCGTTTTTGGGTTTAATTGCCGCTAGTATTGCAGGTGGAATAGCCAGCTTTGCGACTCTAGAACTTTCTCAGCACTATTTAGGGAAAGAAGGTTTGCTGATTCTGCTGGTTGAGTTATCTGTATCTGGTGTAGTGGGAATTGCCATTTTTAGTGTCATTGCCTCATGGATCAGATTACCAGAGGTGGATGTTTTTGTCTCTCGTCTCAGTCAGCGGTTTTTAAAGAAATAGTTAGTGGTTAGTGGATAGTCGATAGTGGATAGTGGGAGCGTTGTAAACAAGTATCAACTAAGAATTAACCACTAACAACTAACTAATTATTAGGGAGTGCGATCGCTTTAAACTCGATGGCATCATGGCTGCAAAACAGCCGCACCTCACTACTGTGGTCGAGCGACAGGGCACGCAAGCGTTCTTGATTATAAAGTCGAGCTTTGTGGTCTACATCCATCAACCATTGATAGGCACGCAGACCTGGTGTGCAGCTTGGTTTGGTGGTTCCCATTTCCTCCCGATAAAAGTAGGCATCCCCCGCATGTAAAAGCCAACCTTCTGATGTCTTGATGGCGATGCCAGCATGACCGCGCGTGTGACCAGCGAGCGGGATGAGAAGAATCTCTGGTGGCAGTCCGTCGAGGTCGCGCACTGCCTCGAAGCCGAACCAAGGTTCGCCAGAGGGCGAATAGTACTTCCAGTGTTTTACTTCATCCCATTGACCTAGACGATAGCGTTCAGCTGCGATGAAGCCGCGCCTACTTTTTGCTGCCTCAATCTCAGTCAGCATTACATGCACGGTCGCCTCTGGAAAATCCTCTAAGCCCCCTGCATGATCAAAATCAAGGTGGGTAAGCACGATATGCCGCACATCGCGCGGGTTCAAGCCAAGCTGCTTGATTTGAGCGATCGCCGTGTATTTTTGTTCAAACTGTATGCGATTCAAATTCATGAAGAACGGGCTGAGTCTTGATAATGGCGCTTTGATATCGCGCTCACCAAAGCCCGTATCGATGAGAACGAGTCCTTGATTTGTCTCGATGAGCAGGCAGTGGCAGACAAGACAAGCTGTTAGCCCGCGACTAAAACCGTCGAAGAGTGCCCCGCCAATCGGACACATGCAACCGCAATTAAGATGATGAATACGCATAAATGATCCCCTGATCGCATCAATCTCTCTTAAAGGCGAAAAAGTATGGATAATCAACATACTTATGGGTGAAAAAATTTATTCCTAGGGGGGAAAAGGGGACGCAGTGGTTCACCAAGAACTTGAAATTTCTCCGCGTGTTCACCCAGTCGGGTGAAAAATTTTAACCCTCTCAGGCTATCCAAAAGTGCGAGGTTACATTTCGTAAAAAAAGAGATTCTAGTACTAGAGAACATTGATTGAACTTAATTTCTAGTCAGGAAGAACTTATGAAACTCGCAAAATTTGCAGCCTCTGCACTTGCTGTTGCTTCTGTTATTTTTAGTGCTGGAATTGCTAGCGCTCAAACACCTCAAACCGCTGAAGCACTTGGTTTAAAGGGTAGCTACATCGGTGCTGGTGTATCTGCTGGTGTCACCAATGGCGGAAGACAAAATGATGCCGCTTTGTTTGGTGGAAACATTCAAGGACGCGCTGCAATTCCTAATGCACCTGTTTCAGTTCGCGGTGCCGTTTTGTTTGGTGGTGATGCTACCGCAGCTATGCCGTTAGTAACTTACGATGCACCTATTGCAAAAAATACTAACGTTTACGTTGGTGGTGGTTACTCGTTTGTCACCGACGAAGGTAAAGCTACCCAATTGGGAAACAAAAATACACCTGTAGTAACCCTTGGTGCTGAATCAGAAATTGCTAGAAACACCGTTTTGTATGGTGATGCTAAATGGGGTATTGATGCTTATAAAGACAGCAATGCTGGTGCTTTAAGCTTGCAAACTGGTGTTGGTTTCCGCTTCTAATTTTTATGACTGATAGTAATATGCAGTCATTTCACTTAGGGGAAATAGTTATTAAAGGACGCGGTACACGGATAAATCATCCGCCTCACCGCGTCCTTATATAAACGTCAAGAAAAGCAGATAATAACCCAAGTTGCTAGTTATAAATTTAGGCGATCGCAAGCCACCGTTTAAGGAATAAAATCCCCTCCAGGAATGAAAATCGGAGGGGAAGATGCTAAATAAAACAATTGCTATCTATAGTCTGATTCAATACTTACGTTTTTGATTGAGTCAAAGTAGTGGCTGCACGCAGTGCAGCCACTACTTTGGAGTAGGCGATCGCCTGAAATAGTATATTTGTATTTTATAACCCGCAACTTGGGTTATTATCACATCACCTGCATCCCCCATTGCACTGGTACTGCTATTGATCTGAGCTTTATTTGTAAGTGAGAGCGTTCTGGTGATAATGCGAATACCTCCACTGTTTCCTATGCCATTTGGGTTCACGAGGTTGTATACACCACTCCCTTCACCATCTGACCCCCTCCCATCCAAGGAGACGTAATCGCGGGCAAAGATCGTTACACTCCCTGTTGATCCCCGTCCCATCGTGAGGGCAACCACTCTACCGCCATTGGTCAGTGAAAGGGCTTTAGTATTGATGCTGATGTTTCCACCATTTCCGCCTGTGCTTTGCGGTCGTACTATGCTCACAATAGCACTGGCATCGCCATTGCTAGCTGTGTTATCAAGCGAGACAGTATCGCTAGCATTGATACTCACATTGCCTGCGTTACCTTGTCCAAAGGTACTAGTACCGCTGCGCGGAAGTCAAAAGTCAAAAGTCAAAAAGCTTATAATGTAAGCTTTTGGTTGATTTGGAACGGTAGCTTTATTTCCGCCGACGTGTACTAGCCTGCAATTGACTACCATTAATCAATTTGAGCGTCCCAGTGGTGATGTTAATGTTTCCACTATTGCCCACTACTTGCTGATGAATACGTAGCGGAACTTAAACATTTTTGACGAAGAAATAAGCGTCAAACCCTTGTGGAGTAAGGGGAATACACCAAATGCCCAAAAAGGCATGAAACCTAGATATACCAACAAACCAAGCAAAATAATGTAAAAACCTCTTGCAATATAGGTTTGGGGCTATTTTATCGGTGCTTTTTGCCTAAGTCCCACTAACGAGATTGTTGCCAATAGCTCCCCTACTTCTTTAGATGAATTAGAAGCTTTGTTAGTGCTTCGTTGTCAAGAACTGATGAAACAACATGATTTAATCTCTGGTCTAACTTGCTACCACTGGTGGTCAAAAACCAGAGCAGCTTAATTATAAGTGTTTATCCCAACTTGATATTAGAGCAGCGATCGCCCATTCCATATGTCCTGATTCAAGCCCCCCACGAATGTGCAGACAGCGTACAAGGGGTAGTGTTACGGAAGCTGTCACCAAGTGCAAAGTAACGAAAAAAGTACCGAATCTTATTTAGGGGTAAGATCACCGAAGCTGACGTTTGCCGCCACATAACGCCTAAAACCCTTGCTGGGCAATAGATGAGATTCAGACTCCTCCTGACTTGGAGCCACGCTCACAAGAGTTCAGTCGGGGTCTTAAACCCAAGTTCGCTACGGTCACTCAACTGATGGCAGAAGGCAGTATTCCTTCTGCCTCCTGCCTTCTGCCCTCTGCCTTTCTTGATAAAATACTATCAATCTCGCAATCGAGTATGTGACACCAGGACAAAGTAATCAACCAAAAAAGTCAATTCCCCCACAAAATGAATGAAATCGAAGACAAAAGTAGCGGTTTCAGCTAGTACTCTAGTTTGAGCCGGGATACGGATACTGTTGGCGAATTCCCCAAACAGCTAAACTGAACTGATTGAGAGCTTTATGAGCAATTTTATACCCAGATGCAAGATTCCCCAACTTCAGTTCATTATTATGGTTCCAATTTTTTAATTATGGTTGCGATCGCTGCGCCGTGCGTGTTTTAGAAATGCAACGCAAAGGTGCGATGGCGCGGAGCGCCCGTTGTAGACGATCGCATCCATCCGTCTCTAGATTAATGACATTCGGTTTGTACTATCGCCTCTATTGAAGCTTTTATACTATGATTTTAGGTTTAATGGGCAATTGAAGCATTCTCATTTACACTCTCCGACTTGTAAAATCTACTTATTATATGCAACCAATCATGGAACTGATGTTGAAAGCGATATTATGGCGTGCAGGATTGATGAGTGTTTGCTGTTTGATGGTAGCCTGTACGCAACTCTTTGATACTCAACAAACTTCCAACGCAGGACAAACAACGAGTACTCCATCCATAGCAGCAACCGAAGCAAGTGTAACCGTTGCTTCCACACCTAGTTCCACTCCAAAAAAAACTACGACTGGCGCAAATAAAGTAGTTACCACTTCCTCTGGATTAAAATATACAGAACTAAAACTTGGTAGTGGTGCAACACCAAAAACAGGTCAAACCGTCTCAGTTCACTACACAGGTACTTTAGAAAATGGTACCAAGTTTGATAGTTCGCGCGCTCGCGGTGTCCCATTTGAGTTTCCACTTGGTACTGGACAAGTGATTAAAGGTTGGGACGAAGGAATTAGCACAATGAAAGTAGGTGGTCGTCGTCGGTTAATTATTCCATCATCATTGGGTTACGGCGCACAAGGTGCTGGTGGTGTCATTCCTCCCAACGCTACATTAATTTTTGATGTTGAATTGCTGGGTGTCAAATAAATCATATGTGCGCGATTACACCCAACTACTCCACCATCACCACAAGTTATTCTAACAGTGCATTATTTACCTGAATAGCTTGGTCACCTGTGCTTTCCATTACATCAAAGGCTTCCTCTACTAATTTTTGCACTTGTTCTGGTAGTGCTGCAAACTTCTCCGTGTTGATGAGAATGAGGCAACAACCAGGGTAAGGTGAAAAGTCAGTAAAAGGCTGCATCCCATGCTTAATAAGGAGTTTGGATAATAGTATAATTGGGCGGTGTGCCTTGTTATCTTCACTGCGGTTAATTCCTGACGCGATATAGCCACAAAACCAAGCGAGGGAGTCAATGTCCGAAGCCAAAGCATTTGTTGTACCCGTTAGTATCTGCTGGTTGAGACGCTTGTATTCTTGGGCAGTGCGACCTACAGGTAAGTTGTCAAATATTTGGTCAAGCGCTTTGGGGGAGCGTTTTTGGCAATAATACACCACTTGCTCAATTAACTTATCGGTTTTCCTGGATGGCTTAACACCGAATCCTTTGGCAGACATGGCATTCAGTTAACTTTAATGATATGAAGATTTTACGCGCTTAATTAATCGTCCCCGTCCGTTAAGCGGCAGCGACTCTGATTGTTACGCGCTCTTTCGTGCTCACGCTCTCGCACAATGGTTTCTAAATTCGGTCGCCCTGTGAGCGAAAGTCGCAAGTCTGCCCAAATGCCGTACAAAAAATTAGCGATCGCGCCTACAATTGGCAATTTGGTCGCAGCATAAACCCAACCCATTCCTAAAGTTTCGTAAACGCGGCGAAATACTTCAACGTTTTGAACTAACGTTCCATCCGGCAACACAGCATGGATGCGCCCCATTGCAGCCTCATAATCAACACCACCGTGAAGAAGGGGCGTGTAATCATCAGCTGCAATATCCACAAACGCCACCAGCCCCCGACCCGCATCACGTTTGGTCAAAAAGTTAACTTCACGCACGCACAAAGGACATTCACCGTCGTAGAGCAATTTGATTTTCCATGATGGTGGCTGGTTAAGAGATTTATCAGAATTGTAGGGTTGAGTTTCTAGTGAGGGCATTTCGTAGTTAAATTAAGTTTGTTTTCGCGCACGTAAGTAAGTCGGCGGGGAAATTTACAACTATGTAACGAAAAGTTAATCAGAGCGATTGGAGTTAAATTTAACACGTTGTGTACTATAGTTTCCTTTTTCCCCTCTGGCTTGAACACCATCAATTACGGCATAGGCAAGCTCTAACTCGTCGTCAAACATTTTCCCTGCCAGTTCATCCTTTTTAAGGTGTTGCCATTCCAATTCAATCGGATTCATTTCGGAGCAATATTTGGGTAAAAAGAAGATGTACAAACCCATCTGTTCCCACTTTGACCATAACTGCTGCACCTGAAGACATCGATGTATTGGCCCGTTGTCCTCCACTATTACTCTGATGCGGCCGAGCTTTTGGGCATCAGCCGCTTCTTGCTCCATCATGTGGATATAAGATTTTCTGTCAACACCACCAATAACCAAACCGTAAACAAAGCTTATTATTGGTTGAAGAAATCCAATAATGCTTAATCTACGACCACGACATTTACTTTGTTCTAGTCGTTTTTGCTCACCTCGGAAGTAATAGGTGTAACCCGGTTCACTCCATGCACAAAAAGAAAGATTCATCCAAATACTTCAAGTCTATTTCTCCACTAGCAGCAGATAGTTCTAACATATCTAGATCTGAAGCGCTTTATTTGTTTGACTTTCGGGTCTTGTTTCCCTTTGTGGCAAATTCAAAGCTCGTTTCCAAATAACCCCCTTTTTTTGAGTACCCGTCTTAATCTGTCGGGACTCAGTTTAATAAAGCGATCACTCTCTAATTTTTGGGCTAGTTGACGACTGTTATATGTACGTGGTTCTTCTTTGAGGCATTCCTCCAAAAATACTATATCCTCTTCGCTATACTTGGTTTTGCCTCCTCTACCTGGGTTATCCCAAAGCCCTTCTAAATCAAGTTTTCGCCATTTATGTAAGATTTCTCTTACCGTTTGAGGAGTCCAATTGAAATGAGCAGCTATTTTTTCCACGTACCAGCCATGTGCGTTTAGTCTAATGACCTCTGCTCGGTCTTTAACTTTCTGTGGTACATCCGCAGTTCTTAGGTTTAACAGGGTTTTATCTTGCTCATGGGTTAGAAATACCCTTAGACGAGCGCCCATACTTAGTCACCTCGGTAGATACATTAACCGTATTTATTTATCTTTACATAGTTTGGTTTTTTCGTGCCGACTTACTTAAGGCGTAACGAAGAGTGGAGCTTTTCTGTCAGGAGTGCAAACACCAACACAAGTGTTTCTATAATTTTACAGATATTTTTTGAAATAATCGTCAAATAGCTCGCTATTAATAGTTATGAGATATCTCATAACTATTAATTTTCCTGTAAAACCGGATTTTTGGTAAATAAAATCACTTTGTACTTAAATAGAATTTTTAGCGATCGCACGTTTTTTATCCAACCTCACCAAATCGCGTTGCTCCCCCCAAAGCTATAAGCAGGATGAAGAACTGATATCTGAACAATTTAAAAAAAACTTGGTCTGATTGTGCTAAGTCTGGAAAAACTTCTGGCACAAGGCAAGTGCGTCCACTACCTATGTCAGGATGAAACCAGGGTGGGAGTGAACTACCTACAGTGACACTTCGTGTACACTCTCCGGCTTCCTGTCCAACAGAAAGCACAGTAGTAGATTTCTTGCGTCCTCTACTACTGCGACTTACATCTGGGCGACAGGCTTTATCCCCCGTTCCAGAGGAGCCGCTTTCGCCTGGGCGGGTTTCCCGACAGTAGGCGACTGGCGTGTCAAAATTCGTAGCCCTTCATCCTTTATGTTAATGCTTGCGTTAATGTCCCTGTCATGCTTTGTGTGACAATGCTCACAAGTCCAACTTCTTACATCCAGTGGTAAACTTCCAACTTGATTAAGACAGACATGACAGGTTTTTGAACTAGGGAAAAACCTATCTACTTCTTGATAAATCTTTCCTTCCATCTCTGCTTTGTATTTAAGCATTGTGCAAAACATCCCCCAGCTAACGCTCTGGATAGATTTAGCTAGACAATGGTTTTGCATCATGCCTTTAACGTTGAGATTTTCTACCACAATTACTTGGTTTTCGTTAACTATCCTACGAGATAGCTTGTGTAGAAAATCTTCTCGACAGTTAGTAATTTTTCTGTGAACTCTAGCAACTTTTTTTCTAGACTTGATTCGGTTATTAGAGCCTTTCTGTTTTCTAGAAAGTTGTTGCTGCTTGAGCTTTAAGTTCTTTTCGTGTTTGTTGAGTATTCTCGGATTATCAAATTTAGAACCATCACTAGTCACGGCGAAGTGATTAAACTCAGCGAGGTTGTCACCAACCCCGCTGGTCTTCAAAACCGTGCATGAAACTTTCGCCTCACACGGCTACGGCTCCTCAATGATTTGGTGCTTGTCATGCATACCTCATTACCCATTTATCCGTGACTTTTTCAAGTATTTTGGTGGGCTTAGGCTTGGCACTGTTACAGCCAGATTTTTTACCAGGACTACCATCGCTGGCAGTCTTTGTGTCGTGGCAATGTCTGTGTAGAAGTTGCCAATTTTTATACTCATCCTTTCCACCTTTTGATTTCGGGATGATATGGTCAACTTCCATCACATCATCTTCTCGGAAGAACAATCCGCAGTGGGTACATTTCCCTTTTTGCTTTTTCAGGAGTGTTGCCACTCTTTTAGGCATTTCTGGGTTATTACCCATCCTTGAACTCCAGTAAACTAGGTTGCCGTCGTATGGAGACGATTCACCCTTAACTTTTACATGACGCACTATTGGGGTGTCGGCATGGTTTAGTAACCGAAGGGGTGTTTCTCCCTCCTTCTTGGTTGCGAATACCCAGTTATCCCCGCCTATGGATTGCCAATATTTCTTTGACACCCACATACATGATTTTTTAGGGTGGCGGAATTTTGCCCAAGAAACAAGTTTTAGGTAAACCAGGTTATCTAAAAATGCATAGATTTCCTTGCTTATGACAGTAGCAAAGTAATTAGCCCAACCCCGAATAATCGGGTTTAGTTGTTTAATGAGCGCCGCTTGCGGTGCTGCTTTATGAGCATCAATTACATGAGCTAAATGGTCATAATGTGCCTTAACTTTTTCTTGATTTGGGGTGATGATGGTTTTAAAGCCTAGTTTTTCCCCTTTGGTATTTTTACCTGTATGGTGTTTTCCTTTGGGGAATTGACGTATATTAAACCCAAGGAAATCAAACCCTGGTTTTTGCCCTTCATATCTCGTAGTATTAGTTAGCACCTACTCAATCATTGAAGACTGAGAACATACGAGAGGTTACTTCGTTTCTGATAGTCATTGTTCGAGTTTTTAGAGCGGTACTATCCACCGGGTTTAGAGGAAGTGCTTGTTGGTCACCCAGGTCCTTGCCAACTCCCCTTTATCCTTGCCCTTTTGGGACTCCCAGCGTCACAGCCTGATTGCGCTGGTTATTTCCTGACGATGGTTCAAACATACCTTTGTATTCCTACTCATAAACTCTTGCTTGATGTATACCAGATTAGGCTTCCAGTATTTAACACCTTTCACCCCCGCTTCAAGGATTGATGGCTAGTCGCTACCTTGGGGGACACAGTTCGAGACTGCGCTCTGTGTGCTTTCACTCCTGCACCTGGAGGATGGGACTTGGTTTGAAACCTCACCCATATGACTATCAAATTGTCAGAGCTACTAAGTAACTTTGCGGGTAATCCTCCACACTTTTCAGGGTTAGTTTCTACCCAACGAATCGCACTCCTGGTCTGAACCCGTATGAGTTAGGTTCAAATCGTGCTTCCCATTCTGGCTCTAATGCCATTTTGACAAGCGCTTGCAAGGCTCGGTCTTTCATTGTAGGTATACCCAAAGGTCGCTTTTCTTCCAGGGCAAACGCATCTAAAAAAGGTTCAGCAGATATTGACAAAAATCAATATTAATGTGTTAAGAGAAAGCCGAGTTTATTTGAGTTCTAAAAGTAAATAATTTGAGTAATTCAATTTTTTGTTGGTAAGCCTTTCTCAATAGGGAGCAACGCGATTTGGTGAGGTCGGATAAAAAACGTGCGATCGCTAAAAACTTATTTCAGTATAAATAGGATATTTATTACAAGTTCTTAAGTATTAATACTATTTTAAATTTGCTGACAATTTTAGGATATGAAGATGACTTGTTTTTTTGGGACAAAAAAAGGTAGGATTCCCGAATAGTAAAGGTTTTGATATCTGACATCAAAACAGGGAATGCCTACACTGAATGAAAAATAACATATATTCTACCTTGGATTTAAGCAAATCATTATCACACTTCCCAGAAAAAGTTACCAAACTTTTAGAATTAACCAATATTTCGGAATTTGATGGAATACTTTTAAAATTACGTGAGGGAGAAATTAGGGAATCTGCATTAATTTTAGCAGGAGAATGTTGCATCTAAAAAGCTCCCTCTTGGTAGCGGAGCTGTTGAAAGTTTAATCCGCCAAGTTGTCAATTTAAGAATGAAAGGAAACAGTAAGTTTTGGTTAAAAAATAATGCTGAAATTATGCTACATCTTCGGTGTCAATGGATAGCTGGAAGCTGGGACAATTTTTGCGATTCTATCTTTAATTCGTTTGTCAAGCCTAGAACAGCTTGATGAATTTTATACCTTAATTCCGTCTAAATTAATTAAACGTTCTAATTCATACTAAGTAATGTGAGTTTGTTGCGGATGTTTTTTAATAATCGTCAAATAGCTTGCTAGTAATCTTTGTGAGATATCTCATCAAGACTAATTCTCAGGCAATTCAGTATTTATTCAGTTAATAAAATTACGTTGTACTTAAATGTGGTTTTTAGCGATCGCACGTTTTTTATCCAACCTCACCAAATCGCGTTGCTCCCATTGCTGTTTCAGCTAAAAACTCTCACAGGAAAAGTGATTACAACTTCCGGAGTCAAACCCACTGTTGAGGTAAAATGGCAACGGGAAAATTTTTGGATTTATGATGCAATTGAACCCTTGACAGGAAAGCATTTCCAGCACGAATACCCCAAACTCAACGACGAGTATTTTCAACAGTTTTTGGACTGGCTATCTCAACAATTAGGCTCGCATTATGCCATTTTACAGATTGACCAAGCGAGCGCTCATACCAGTGGGAGCAATTCGTTGGCCGGAGAATATTATTCCTCTGCTTCAACCACCCCATTCTCCCGAACTCAACCCTATCGAGAGGCTTTGGCAGCTCCTCAAAAAACCACTTAAAAATGAACTGTTTTCTTCTTTACAAGCTTTAAGCGTAGGCGTAGCCCGCCGTAGGCATCGCATCCAAGAAATATTCAACCAACTTACATTTGAGCAAGTAATGTCTGTCTCTTCTTATAACTTTATCTTGGAAGCTCTATTCTATGCAGCTTTATATTAAATTGGTATTAGACTAAAACTCTTGCCTGGTAAGGGTTACATCTTTTTATCTAAGGAGAGTGACAGAAGAGGGATAGTCACCCTTCCCACAGAATTCTTGTGAAGTATTTCGACGAGTCGAAATAGTCTTTGTTTCGAGATAAGCTCAATGTAGCGTTCAGACATGACGGGGTTATGAAGAATGAAACCTGTTTTGGATGCTCAGGTATCCGAGCCTATATGCCAAAGTTCCTGGTATTTAGCGCCTATGTTGTGATTACTGTTGCGGCTTTCTCGCTATCTGGCTGTATGCGCGAGAAAACGAAAAAAATTGTCGGATTTTCGCAGACGGAGAACATCGGCCCCTGGCGCATTGCCGAAACCAACAGCATTAAGGAGGAGTCTGCCAAGCGTAAGAAAACTTATGATTTTCTGATGACGGATGCCCAGGGGCAGACATCGAAGCAATTTGCCGACATTGAGGATCTAATCGCACGGCAAGTTGATGTCATATTTCTTGCACCACGTGAGTATGAGGGTCTCACGCCCGCCCTCGAAGCAGCGAGAGCGGCAAAAATACCGATTTTTCTCATTGACCGTGAAGCGGCGGGAAGACCAGGCGAACATTTCGTCAGCTTTCTTGGGTCGGATTTTATCGCCCAAGGCCGCCGCGTTGGCGAATGGCTAGCCCATGCGACCGACGGCAAGGCATCCATCGTGGAACTCACCGGAACAGCGGGTTCATCGGTAGCAATTGATCGGGCTAAGGGGTTTCGTGACGCTATCGGCAGTTATCCCAACATGAAGATCATCGCCACGCAGACGGCGGATTTTTCGCGAGCTGCGGCCCAGCGCGTCATGGAAAACATCATCCAAGCCAAGGGTTCCGACATCACCGCAGTGTATGCTCACAACGACGAAATGGCATTAGGTGCTATCCAGGCTCTCAAATCCGCAGGTATGAAACCTGGCAAGGATGTAATAGTCGGTTCAATTGATGGTCAGAAAGCCGCGCTTGAGGCGATTATCCGTGGTGAGCTTGGCGTGAGTGTCGAGTCGAACCCGCGTTTTGGCCCACTTGTTTTCGCCACGATGGAAGAGTATTTTGCTGGCAAGAAAATTCCTCCTAGAATCATTCTCAAGGACAGACTCTTCGACGTGACCAACGCCAAGGATTTTGTAGATGAAGCGTACTAAGTAGTTCTCAGCCTAAAATAGAAAAAAGATAACCTGGAACTATCCTGAGCTTCCACGAAAGACAAAAAAGATTACTATGGTGCGGAGTGAAAGATCTCCACTATCGGCAATGAAGACAAAAACTAGGTAAAGCCGATGAATCAGGCGACTCGAACTGTCCTGTCCATGAAGGGCATAAAAAAAAGTTTTTCCGGCGTGCCAGCGCTCTGGGGGGTGGATTTTGAACTGAAGGCAGGCGAGATTCATGCGCTGGTCGGAGAAAATGGCGCTGGCAAATCGACGCTCATCAAGATCATGACGGGGGCTTATCGACGGGACTCAGGTGTTATAGAGTACGACCAGAACCCTTCGGGTTCGCCAGTCCCCCATCGTGACGGAGACCGCCAAGACGGGGGCTGGACTCACAGCGTTGCATTCCAGAACCCGACCGAAGCGCAGGCGGCAGGCATTGTAGCCGTCTACCAGGAGATCCAGCTTGTAGGTTTCCGAACTGTTGCCGAGAATATTTTTCTTGGCAGGGAGCCGCATCGCTTCGGCATCATCGATAGACGAGCCATGAACACGGGGGCATCTGAGATTCTGGAGCGTCTGGGGTTGCATATGGACCCACGCTCAGTGGTTGGTTCGCTGAATATTGCCCATCGCCAGATGGTGGCGATCGCGCGAGCCATATCCTTTGGTGCGCGGGTGCTTATCCTCGATGAACCCACTAGCTCGCTGACGGAAACTGAAGTCTCTGTTCTTTTTGATGTCATGCGTCGGCTAAAGTCGGAAGGGACATCCATCGTCTACGTCAGTCACCGTTTTGAAGAACTTTACGCCGTGTGCGATCGCGTGACGGTACTACGTGATGGGCGCAACATTGTGACGCGATCGCTCTCCACGCTCACTCGTCTGGAACTCGTTTGTTTTATGCTAGGTCGCCAGCCTGAAGAGGTGAGTAAAGGAGTCACGGCGTTCGCAGGACAGCCCCAAAACACGCTAGGTCAGCCAGTGCTGCTCCAGGCGGAAGCTCTCAAATATAAAAAACGGCTCAATGGTGTTTCCATTGAAATGCGGCATGGCGAAATCGTCGGGCTTGCGGGTTTGCTCGGCTCTGGTCGTAGTGAAACGGTACGTGCCTTGTTCGGGGCTGAACCACTTGAGGGTGGAAGCGTAAAACTCGAAGGCAGTCTTTTATCGCTGCGCGATCCTCATGATGCGATCGACGCTGGGATAGCTTTCCTTTCAGAGGATCGCAAGGCGGACGGCATCATCCCTGAGCTTTCGGTGCGCGAAAACCTCACGCTTGCTGCACTACCAAACCTTACGCAATGGGGCATCGTTTCAAAAAAACGACAGAACGAGCTTGTCGAGCGTTTCATGCAGCGTCTTGATATCAAGGCAGCCAGCGCCGAGCAGAAGATCCACGAACTATCGGGCGGCAATCAGCAGAAGGTTCTTCTGGCGCGATGGCTGTGCAAGAATACAAAACTTCTTCTCCTCGATGAGCCGACTCGCGGTATTGACGTTGGTGCAAAGCGCGAGATCCAGCGGCTGATCGCCGAACTAGCAAAGCAAGGGCTGGGAGTTCTGATGATTTCATCGGAAGTGGAAGAGCTAGTTGAAGGCTCGCAACGTGTCGTCGTTCTGCGTGACGGGCAGTCAATTGCGGAACTCAGCGGCGAGCAGAAGAATATAAAGGCAATTCTGCACGCAATGGCGGAAGGTGCAGATCGTAAAGAAGCCGTCGGTGGACAATCTGAAACAGAGCAAAACCCAAATGAAGAGCAAGAAGCATGATCTGGGTTGGGGAACCCTGTGGAACCCAAACTTCGGTGCATTTGCGGCACTGCTAATTCTCTATGTTGCGAACGCCGTCTTCACTCCACGTTTCGCTACAGTTAGCAACACCTTGAATATGTTGCTCCAAGTATCCACCACAATGTTGATTGCCGTTGGGATGACCTTTGTTATTGCCTCGCGTGGCATCGACCTCACGGTTGGCTCTACTATGGCATTGGTTTCAGTCATTGTGGCATTGCTGATTAAGTATGGGATGACTGTTGCCATCTTGTTCGGTTTGAGCGCTGCTCTGTTGGTTGGTCTGATCAATGGCTTTCTCATCTCACGTCTGAAACTTGATGCCCTGATCACCACCTTGGCGGCTCTCATCTTATGGCGTGGGATTGCTCAGGTTGTCGGGGACGGTAAGCTCGTTCCCTTCGTCCATCCTACATTTGAAGCGCTGGGAAAGGGCTATCTCGGTTCTATACCAATTCAGGTTGTGATTGCGGCAGTAGTAATTGCGGGAGCTTTCTTCTGTATCCGCTCTACGCTTTTTGGGCATCATATCGTTGCAGTTGGCGGCAACGAGGAAGCCGCAAGGCTTGCGGGTATCCGTGCGGAGCGTGTGAAATATATAGTTTATATAATTAGCGCCCTGCTTGCCGGATTTGCCGGACTGGTCGAGACAGCGAGATTTGGCATGGGCGATCCGAGCAAGGTTGGTGTCAACGCGGAATTTGATGCGATCGCGGCCGTTGTTGTTGGCGGCACGCCCTTCTCCGGTGGCCGTGCAAATGTCCTCGGTACTGTTGTAGGAGCCTTGCTTATGCAGGTGATCTCTACAAGTTTCAACATGCTCCTGATTCCGTTTACCTGGTCATTGGTTTTGAAATCCGTAATCATTCTTTTCGCTATTTTCTTGCAGCGTCCTAAGGAGGTCTAACGCGTCATGGCTGCCACAAGGTCTCTTGCGCTTAAGCATTTTGCCAAGCTCCTCACCTCGCAGGGCGTGCTGCTCATGCTCTTTAGTTTGGCTGTTTTCGCATCGTTTCGTTATGAAACCTTCCTGACACCTCTTAATCTCATGAACATCATGCGACAGAACAGTATGCTGGCGATCGTGGCACTGGGCATGACTGTCGTGATCCTGAGCGGGGGAATCGATCTGTCCGTAGGTTCCCTCGTTGCTCTAGGCGGTGTTGTCGCAGCAATGCTCGCTCCTCAAGGAAGCTTCGTGGCGATCATCGGCGGCATTGCCAGCACCACGTTGCTCGGTGTGGTCAATGGTCTTCTGGTGTCTCGCGCGCGCCTCCAGCCGTTCGTTGTGACATTATTCACTGCGAGCGCTGCACGCGGGCTGGCGTTGAGCATCACCGAGGAAAAGTCCATTGCCGTACCATCCGCAGCATCGGGATTTGTTTGGCTGGGCAGGGGGTTCATTGGTTTTGTTCCTGTACCCGTGCTTATAGTTGGGCTCTTATATTTTGCAACTTGGTTTATGCTACACAGAAGCCGATTAGGCTTGCACATGTTCGCTATCGGTAACAACGAGGAGGCATCCCGGCTCATGGGCGTGAACCCAAGCCGAGTGAAGCTCGCGGTCTACACGTTCAGCGGTCTGCTTTCAGGGCTTGCTGGTGTTGTTCTCGCAGGCCGTCTAGGAGCGGGTCAGCCTGTGGCTGCCTTTGGCTGGGAGACGGATGCTATCGCCGCGACCGTCATGGGAGGAACGTTTCTCACAGGAGGGCAGGGGACCGTGTTTCCGACGCTTGCCGGTGTCCTTCTGCTGGGAATGATGTACAACCTTTTAAATCTCGAGGGAACCATTACTCCTTGGTGGCAGCTCGTACTCCGCGGTGCCTTCTTACTTTTAGTCGTGCTTTTTCAGCAGCGTATCGTGCAGAGGGACTGATTTGACATACTGGTAGGGTCGAGAGAAGCTATTGCTAACCTCTCCCTCCCATCCGAAACCGTGCTTGCGACTTTCACCGCACACGGCTACTCCGGTGTCTCCTTGTCATGTGGAGACTTCCCTTTCTTTCGACTTGACTTTGGTTTCTTTCCTTGACGTAAACGTTCAAGTTCATATTCCTGAATTTTTGTCAAATCAGCTTTGGTTTTAACATCGTGGCAATGCCGATGCAACAGTTGTAGATTTTTATAATCATCCTTGCCTCCAATGGCTCTGGGGATAATATGGTCTACTTCCATTACATCTTCATTTCTAAAAAGTAATCCGCAATGTGGGCATTTTCCCTTTTGTTGTTTTAGCAACTTAGCCGTGCGACTTGGCGTTTCAGGGTGTGCCCCCATTCTTGCACTCCAATAAACTAGGTCGCCATCGTAGGGGCTTTTATCGTCTTTAACTTTTACATAGTTAGTACTGCTGCATTCAAACTGACTATGGTTGAGTAACCGAAGGGGGTTCGCGTCCCCTTTCCTGGTTGCGAATACCCAGTTGTCCCCGCCTATGGTAGTCCAGTATTTTCTATGACCATCACTAATATTTCCACAGCGGCGTTTTGCCCATCGTCGAAGTTTCAGGTATGTGAGGTTATCTTGTCTTTGCAATTCTCCAACGGATTTTGCGTCGGATTTTGAATAATAGGAAGTCCATCCCCTTATTACAGGGTTGAGGTCTTTAATTAACGCCGCTTGAGGCGATGACCTATGTTTAAAGATGATTCTTCCAATTTCCTCAATATGTGCCTTACTCGCCTTCTTCGTTGGGGTGATGATAGTATTAAAACCCAATATATTACCGTGAGAGTCTTTACTACTTCGGTATTTTCCGGCGGGGTACTGCTGTATGTGATGACCGAGAAAGTCAAAGCCAGCATTACCATCCTCACTTAATTCAGGATTGAAGGTGTGAGTTAGCCGAGTTTTTTCAGGTTTTAATAGAAAATCCGCCAATTCTGAACCGTACTGTTTTCTGTACCATCGACTGAACCCAGGACATGATGTAGTCCCTTGATGTGTCGGTTCGCAGATGAGCGTGAAAATTATGTTTGGTAAAAATTTGTGATGCGGTCAAATTTAACTCAGTCTTAGTTTTCCCCTTCAAGCGTCCCAAACCACGGCAGGCACTGACGTGCAATTATGCGATCGCCTGGGTTGTCGATCAGCTAAATCTTAATCTGGAAGTATGGGAGGAAAGAAAAGCACGGGCAGTCGAACTCCACGATAAGGTGATTTTATGGCGGAAGACCCAACTTGAACAAATCAAACGCACTCTCATCCACCTCCACAAAGTTGGGCTAATCAACGACAGAAACATCGGCAAAGAAAGAGAAATTGAAATTAGGGACAACCCACCTAAAGTGGCTAACTTATTAGTAGAGGTAGATGATGAAGATTTTCCGGATGAGTTTAGAACTATTAAGTACCAAGCTAATAATAAGGCAATCTTGGAGGCATACAAATCTGGTAATACCAATTTAATATGAAGCTGCATAGAATAGAGCTTCCAACATAAAGTGATAAGAAGAGACAGACATTACCTGCTCAAATGTAAGTTGGTTGAATATTTCTTGGATGCGATGCCTACGGCGGGCTACGCCTACGCTTAAAGCTTGTAAAGAAGAAAACAGTGGAGTACGCGATCGCCTGAAATAGTATATTTGTATTTTATAACCCGCAACTTGGGTTAATAGAAGATATAAAATTATATCGAATTCCAGAATAAATGATGAATTAGTTAATATATTAATTGGTATTTTAATTGATAGTAGCTCATGAACTAAAAAGAAAAAATATGATTTTATTACTGGTATATAGCTATTTTTGCTAACGATACCAGCAATATAGCGCAAATTATAGAAGTTATATCCACTCGATTAAATTAAGCTAAATTGCTTTTCTCATTTTCAAAAGCAATTTTAGAGAATTCTGGTTCAACTGCTGTTAGATGCTTTTCTAAAATTGCTAAATTGCGGATGTTAGATTTATAAACAGCATCAAATAAATCACCCACTAAAGGTACTGTACCAACAACTGTTTCCAAAGCAACGTTGAAAATCATTTGCCTTAAATCTTGATTTGAAATACCGACGCGGGTTGCTAAATATATTATATAAGCCGAAAATGCTGTACTGACTAAATCACCAGCACCAGGAACAAGACCAAGAATTGGGTCTAACCCAAAACGAAAGCGCGTCCCAGGAATACCGATAGATGTATCCATCAGACGGCTGAGTTTACGAATGCGGTTGAGAGTAGCTAGGCGTTGAGTGGCGTCCATAATTTACAATATTTGCACTTTTGTTTTATTTTCGTCTTGTACCGTTAGAAAGAGTTAAAAGTCAGAAGTTCTAGAGACGTGAATTATTGATAAATATAGCTTAATGACTTTTTAACTATTAGGTAGATTTTATAATTTTCCGGCGCGAATTCTCAAAACAAGGATAGAATAACGAAAAGTTAAGAGGGAAAGAGAACTTGTGGTGACGACACCCGACATTCCCAAATTGGCCCTACCATCTCCACTTTTGGGGTCTGAAGTTGGTACTTTTACTGAGTATACAGTAACTCAACGAATGCCTGCGATCGCCTGTCGAGTTATCGCTGAAAACAATTTCCCAGAAAATATTAATGCTTGTTTGAAACAACTAGCCAGTGAGTTACCATCAGAACCTTTATCACCTCTTTTACATGATACTGGTGCTGATTTTTCAGCTTGGGTGAAATATCTAGAACCATTTAAAGGTCAACGTTGGATTGATGTTCCTTGGTTTTTAGCAGAAACTTATTTTTATCGTCTAATTCTGGAAATAACCAATTACTTTCGTCCTGGTGAATTGCAACGTGTCGATCCATTTCAGTTACAGAAAAATAAAGGTTTAGAAACATCTATTGACTCGATAATACCTTTGTGCATTCAACTTAATCAATGGTTGGCTGATGCACAAAAACAGGAGAAGTTAAATCAAACAGCTTTGATTGGTTTGTTATATTTTGCGCTGTGGGGAAATCGTGTTGACTTAAGTTTGTGGTCAGCATTAGAGAGCGATGGCTTCGCCAACGCCAATACTGAACGCAGTCGTTTTGATATTCAAAGTCAACAAGCTCACATTTTAGTCGATGATGCCGCCAAAGTCACGGAATTGTTAGCCAGTAAGGGTAAACGCATTGACTTTGTGATCGATAATGCTGGTTTTGAACTGATTTGCGACTTATGTTTGGTGGATTTTCTTTTGGGTAGTGGTGTAGCAAATCAAGTAAAGCTACATTTAAAGCCTCACCCGACTTTTGTTTCTGATGCGATGATTAAAGATGTATTGCATACAACCGAGTTTTTAGCAGCTTCGAGCCATGAGGATGTTACATCTTTTGCCAAGCGGTTGCAAGAAAATATTGCTTCAGAGCGCTTAGTTTTATGTGAAGATTACTTTTGGACATCACCTTTAGCTTTTTGGGAAATACCCGACACACTCAAAAGCGATTTATCAACCGCGAATTTGATTGTAATTAAAGGTGATGCGAATTATCGTCGATTATTAGGCGATCGCCATTGGGATTTTAGCACCAACTTTGCAGATATAGTATCTTACTTCAGCGTCCCCATCGTCGCTTTACGCACTCTCAAGTCCGAAGTCGTAGCAGGGCTAAAACCGGAAGTCATTGAGGAAGTAGCAAAATCTGACTCTGATTGGCTCACAAATGGGCAATGGGGTGTTATTCAGTTCGTAGAGTAGATTTACGTAGGGGAATTGAATAATGTTTGGGGAGAAAAAGCGATCTCTTAACTGCTGATGAGCATTACTGCGAAAAGATTTGCCAAGCGTCCAAATTCAGGATGCACATGACGCGAAGGGGCACAAGATATTGTGCCCGTTTTCAATTGAGAACGGTTATGTTTTGCATAAATTCCTGTTTATTGCTGATAGGTAATTGGCAACAGTAAATATAGAGGTTTGCACCCAGACAAAATCAAGCAATCAATTAAATGTAACTTTGATTACTTCATCATATTTTCATCTGTTCAAGCCAAACAGCAACAAATGTGACAAACTTGATACAAATAAATTTGTTAAGAATAGTAACAGCAGTTTGAAAAAGGAAACATTTCTTATGACATCACTTGACAATCAGCCACCCCATCAGGTAGTAATCGTTGGTGGTGGTTTTGGTGGACTTTACGCCGCGAAAGCCTTAGCCAAAGCTTCAGTAAACGTTACACTCATTGATAAACGGAACTTTCATCTATTTCAACCGCTGTTGTATCAAGTTGCGACAGGTGCGTTATCTCCCGCTGATATTTCCTCGCCATTGCGATCGGTACTGAGTAAGAGCAAAAATACAAAAGTGCTACTAGGTGAAGTAAATGATATTGATGCAGAAGCGCAAAAAGTCATTTTGGGTGATGAAGTAGTACCTTACGATACATTAATTGTTGCTACAGGTGCAAAGCATTCTTACTTTGGTAAAGACGACTGGGAAGAATTCGCACCCGGTTTGAAAACTGTAGAAGATGCGCTGTTAATGCGTCGTCGCATCTTTACGGCTTTTGAAGCTGCTGAAAAAGAAATTGATCCAGAAGTGCGGCGTGCTTGGTTAACATTTGTCATTGTTGGTGGTGGTCCAACAGGTGTAGAATTAGCAGGTGCGATCGCCGAATTGGCATATCACACCCTGAAAGAAGATTTTCGCAACATCGACACTTCCGAAGCGCAAGTTTTGCTTCTCGAAGGTATGGATCGCATTCTCCCACCCTTCGCACCCGAATTATCAGCCGAAGCGGAAGCATCTTTAACGCGCATGGGTGTCACGGTTCAAACAAAAGCGCTGGTAACGAATATAGAAGATGATGTCGTTACCATCAAACAAAATGATGGTGTGACACAGATTGCCGCAAAAACGGTATTATGGGCAGCAGGTGTCCAAGCGTCGGCAATGGGAAAAGTTTTGACAGAACGCACAGGTGCTGAATGCGATCGCGCTGGACGAGTTGTTGTTGAACCCGACTTGAGTATCAAAGGATTCAATAATATTTTTGTAGTTGGCGACTTAGCAAATTTTTCCTATCAAAATGGCAAACCCTTACCAGGTGTCGCACCCGTAGCCAAGCAAGAAGGAGAATATGTTGCTTCGCTGATTCAACAACGACTTAAAGGTAAAACTTTACCACCGTTTAACTACGTTGATCGAGGTAGTTTAGCGATGATTGGGCAAAATTTAGCCGTTGTGGATTTAGGTTTTATTAAGCTTACAGGTTTCTTAGCTTGGCTATTTTGGTTATTAATTCACATCTACTTCTTAATTGAGTTTGACAACAAATTAGTAGTAATGATTCAGTGGGGCTGGAACTATTTTACTCGCAATCGCGGCGCCAGATTAATTACAGGTAGAGAAACACTCCAGGAAATAGAAGTTGAAGACACTAACGGTTATTACAAATCACTAAAAAAGAAACAGGCGATCAACGTTTAGATAAAAAGTTAGTGGTTATTGGTTAGTAGTTAATACTGTTTCGTTGACAGCTAAATCACTTGTCACAATCCCGGTTTATTGAATAAACCGGGATTTTTTTTGCTATATTTCAAATTATATGCCCAATGCTGTCTTTGAAGATATTACTTATTTATTTGGTGAAACCCATTACATTAGATTTAGGGATTAAAAAAATAAACTGATGAAAGCAAACGCCTCTAGTTTTGCATCTATCGTAGGGGAAGAAAATGCTGTATGTTGGGAAAATATCGAATTTAGTCGCAAGGAGCGTATTTTACAGGCAATCATGCCGGGAATTGTTCCCAGTTGCATTGTCTATCCTCACACTACCGAACAACTAGCACAAGCGATCGCACAGGCTCACCGCAACAATTGGCGCGTCTTAACCTGCGGTAGTGGTAGTAAACTCAATTGGGGTGGTTTAGCAACTTACGTTGATGTGGTAATCAGTACCGAACGCATTAACCAACTGATTGAACATGCAGTTGGCGATTTGACTGTCACCGTAGAAGCGGGAATGAAATTCTCGAACCTCCAAGCAATTTTAGCTCTTCATCGGCAATTTCTCGCCCTCGACCCCACCGCACCAGAATCAGCAACTATTGGTGGGATTATCTCCACAACTGATACAAATTCTTTGCGGCAACGTTACGGTAGTGTGCGCGATCAACTTTTAGGTATTACCTTTGTGCGTGCCGATGGACAAATCGCCAAAGCTGGGGGACGTGTGGTGAAAAATGTTGCCGGCTACGACTTGATGAAGTTGTTTACTGGATCTTACGCCACACTAGGAGTTATAAGTCAAGCAACTTTTCGAGTTTATCCGTTGCCGGAGATATCGGGGACGGTGGTGCTAACTGGTACGGCTCTTGCTATATCTCAAGCTGCGGAAACTCTGCGAGGTTCTGCGCTGACACCAACTCAGGCTGATTTGCTTTCAAGTCAACTAATGTCTAACTTGGGTTTGGGTAAAGGTTTGGGATTAATTGCCCGTTTTCAAAGTATAGTTGAAAGTGTTAAAGAACAGTCAAACCGACTTTTGGAAGTAGGGGAAAAGTTGGGTTTACAAGCAACAATTTACTCAGCCGCAGATGAAGCTGATTTATGGCATAGATTGCGAGAGCAAATGCATTCTGATGTCACGGAGTCGGAAATTACTTGTAAAGTAGGAGTGTTACCTACTGCCGCAGTGGAAGTTTTAACTTCAGTGGAAATGGGTTTGATTCATATTGGTAGTGGTTTAGGGGTATTGCGGGTAGAGGCTGAAAGCCAGGTTGTAAAGATGCGATCGCTCTGTGAAAGTAATAGTGGTTTCCTCACTATTTTATCTGCACCAATTGCGCTAAAACAAAAAATAGATGTGTGGGGATATACGGGTAATGCTTTGCAGATTATGCGTGGCATTAAGGAACAGTTTGATGGCAAAAATATTTTAAGTCCTGGTCGTTTTCTGGCGGGGATTTGAGAATAGAAACGTAGACACGAAGTGGCTTGCACTTCTGCTACCGCGAAGGCGCGAATAACGCGAAGAAAGAGGGGAAAAGTATGCAGATTTCAGATAATACAGATACTAATTTAAATAATAATACGGCTAGTTTGAAGAATTTGAAAGGGTTTGATGAAAATCATCCGCCTGAGCCGAAGTTGATTGATAGTTGTGTACATTGTGGGTTTTGTTTGTCAACTTGCCCTAGTTATAGGGTGCTTGGTAAGGAGATGGATTCTCCACGAGGAAGAATCTATTTGATGGATGCAATTAATGAGGGTGAAATTGCGCTAAATGAGGCAACGGCGTCACATTTTGATTCGTGTTTGGGATGTCTTGCTTGTGTGACTACTTGTCCTTCTGGTGTGCAGTATGACAAGTTACTTTCGGCGACTCGTCCGCAAGTTGAAAGGAATTATCCGCGCAGTTTG
Source organism: Spirirestis rafaelensis WJT71-NPBG6 (assembly GCA_019359015.1). GTDB lineage: Bacteria > Cyanobacteriota > Cyanobacteriia > Cyanobacteriales > Nostocaceae > Hassallia > Hassallia rafaelensis. The sequence goes on along the minus strand of JAHHID010000023.1, from coordinate 19,855 downwards.
CCTGATAGGTTATTTCGCAAATTGATATTTTCTCTGTTTCCTTATCCCAACCGTTTAAGATTTTTACTGGTTCCATTATTTGTTTATCAAAAGTTGGGTTTACCAAAACTTGTGCGTTCGACTGGTTTACTTGAACGCATATCTCCCCGCTTGGCAGCAATGGAATCAATATTGCCGGAAGTTACTTTAAAATCTTTTCAAGATAATTTGCCTACTATTATTAAGGCAAAAGGTGAAAAACGTTACCGTGTGGGCGTAATTTTGGGTTGTGTGCAACGCTTATTTTTCTCGCCAGTGAATGAGGCAACGGTGCGAGTTTTAACAGCGAATGGCTGTGAGGTTGTTATTCCTAAATCTCAAGGTTGTTGTGCGGCACTTCCGGAACACCAAGGACAAACTGAACAAGCGAAGGCTTTGGCGAGACAGATGATTGATAGTTTTGCCGACACTAATGTGGATGCGGTGATTATCAATGCTGCTGGTTGCGGTCATACTTTAAAAGAATACGGTCACATGTTAGAAGATGACCCAGAATATCGCGAAAAGGCAAAGGAATTTGCTAGTAAGGTAAAGGATGCACAAGAGTTTTTAGCAACGGTTGGTTTAACGACGAAACTTTCACCAATTGCCGAGAAACCGTTGAATTTAGTTTATCAAGATGCTTGTCATTTATTGCATGGACAAAAAATTAGTGTGCAACCGCGTCAGTTATTGCGGCAAATTCCAGGGGTGAAGTTAAGAGAACCAATAGATGCGGCTTTGTGTTGTGGTAGTGCGGGAGTTTACAACATGCTGCAACCGGATGTTGCTGATGAATTGGGTAAGCAAAAGGTGCAAAATTTGTTGAATACTGGCGCTGATTTAATTACTTCTGCTAACCCTGGTTGTACGTTGCAAATTACTAAGCATTTAAAGTTGCAGGGTAAGGAAATTTCTGTGGTGCATCCGATGGAATTGTTGGATTATTCGATTAGAGGGGTGAAGTTAGGAGTTTAATATCAAAAGCCCTCACCCTAGAAGGGTGGACGCCAGGTGCTACAACGGAGGGAACCTCCGCAACGCACTGGCTCGGCTATACGAACGAAGCCTGCCTACGCAGGCTTTTTAGTAGAACGATCAAATTCTATTCGTGAGTTGTGCCATCGGGCATGATAGCACCACTAAGCTTTGTTTCTTGAAAATTTACACCAGTTAAGTCAGCATCTTTGAGGTTAGCTTTTTCTAAGTTAGCATAATATAAATTGGCTCCACGTAAGTTAGCTGAAGTAAAGTTTGCCTCGCTTAAGTTTATGCTACTTATGTTTGCGCCACAGAGGTTGGCTTCACTAAAGTTAGCCCCACTGAATTCTCCACTCAGCGTAACACCAAGTAAATTAACTTTAGAAGGTGCGATCGCACCACGGTAAACTGCTTTGACGAGTTGATTATCGACGTTCAACAGAAGATATCTGCACTATGATAAATCAGGCTTATCTCTGCGTTCAGAAATCTCAATGTAGAGGAGATTGTCGTTTATGATTTCACGCAGCCAAATTTAATGTTCTACCAGAGGTAAAAATAAAATTTATATATTTGCCATAAATCTACCATAAGGCATTTATAACCAAAAGCGATCGCCTATAAACTGGCAAGGGGAAGCTTATTTTATTTATAAATCGTTATGGTAGATATTTATATCCTTGACCTACTTTTTATCGGTATACTCTTGATCGCTGTTACTTTGGGTTCCGGCTGGATTTCACGTTTACCTCTTTCCTTCGCGCTTATTTATTTAGTAGTAGGAATTTTGGTAGGACCTTATGGCTTGGGGTTGATTAAATTGCGCCAAGGAGATGCATTCAACGCCGAAGTGCTGGAACGAATAACTGAGTTTGTCGTGATTGTTTCTGTGTTTAGCTGCGGCTTAAAAATCGTTCGTCCGCTACGCTTCAAGGCTTGGGATATTACCACGCGGTTGATTGTATTTTTGATGCCAATTTCCATTTTTGGGTTGGCTGTGGTGGGCAAATTCTTTTTAGGAATGAATTGGGGAGAGGCAATTTTATTAGGAGCAATTTTAGCACCAACTGACCCTGTTTTAGCATCAGAAGTACAACTGACAGATACAAACGACCAAGATGAGTTACGGTTCGGTTTAACTTCTGAAGGTGGTTTAAATGATGCTCTAGCTTTTCCCTTTGTTTATTTTGGCATTCATGCCCTAAAAGATGATAATTGGAACAACTGGTTTAAACAGTGGGTTGCAGTTGATTTAATTTGGGCGATCGCTGCTGGTATCGTCATGGGATTTATCGTTGCCAAAGCAGTAGTTTGGATTGACAAAAAAATTCAAAAACGCCGTCGTGCTGATGAATTGATGGAAGATTTTGTCGCAATCAGCACTATTTTGATAACTTATTCATTAACAGAAATTGTTAATGGCTATGGTTTTTTAGCTGTATTTGTTGCTGGTTTAGTTGTACAGCGTAGTTACACAAATCCTGAGAAACCATTGCAACAATTAGAATTTGTAGAGCGAATTGAAAAGCTATCGGAAGTCGGAACAATTTTAATATTGGGGTCGATATTATTATTTAAACCGATGCTTGATTATGCTTACCAATCTTTGTTAGTAATAGTATTTTTGCTCTTTGTCATCCGACCCGTAGGAGCCTGGATTAGTACAATTGGTAAGCGATCGCCAAACTCCCGTCACCGAAGAATGGACCCGCGAACTCGCTGGCTATTTGGTTGGTTTGGTATTCGCGGTGTTGGTTCTTTATATTATCTGGCTTATGCATTTGGTAATGGTTTAAAAGGTCAACTTGGCGAGCAAATTGCTTGGATTACTTATACAACTATTGTTGTTTCAGTAATTGTACATGGAATTAGTTCAACACCATTAATGAATTGGTACGAGCGCAGAATTGCCAAGCATGAAAATGCAACTCCCCCCGCTACAGTTGATGAATTTGAGTAAGTTGGGGGAAGTGGGGAAAGGGGGGAATGACGAGAGGGGCAGAGGGCAAAATTCCTCTCCCCTGCTCCTTCTAGTCTCCCCTTGTCCCCTTGTCCCCTTGTCCCCTACTTCCCTGTTACCTTTTCAAGAACTTCTTTAGCTTTTTCACCGAAACTTTCTGGAGGATTTTGTGCGTTTTCCGCCTTCACATTTCTTTCGTAAGCCTTCTCCATCGTATTAAGGCTTTTACCATCTTTTAGTGCTTGTTCGTAAGCCTCTTGTCGCTGTTCTGCTCGAATACCTGCGGCTTCGTTACGTTCGTAAGCGCGGTCAATTTTTTCTTCTGGCGTTGGTTTATACTCTGGAGGTATCAGCTTCAATTCTTCAAGTGTGGTTGCATAACTAGGCTGCTGAAGCACCATAAATAAACCCGACAGGCTAATAAAAATCATCAAACCAAAAACTAAAATGCTTGATAGTAGTACTTGCTTTAAAGTTAATAAAAATCTTGGCATGGAAATACTCTCCTAATTTTCTGTTCGGAGCCTTTGTTTTGCGTAAATAAAGACAATTACTTACACCATTTACAAGGGTCACAGGCATCCTAAATATTTCAGGAAAATTCTTCTTCTATCGGAGGATAGATTAAATTTTTCCTATAACCAATTGTGATAAATCTTAATTCCTCGGCTTTGCACTATATATTCAAATAAATCTGTTGGCAGTGCTTCCTCGACAGGAAAAACGCCTGGTTTATTAAGTTTGCCCTCTAATAATAATTGGGCAATACTACCCGTGCCACAACCAGAAGCCATTGACGTATTTTGATGCAATAAGTCTGAGCAAAAAATGCTTGTCTCACCGTTTTTTTGCCCTGTAACTTCTGCGCGAACTGCTACCCCAATACCAGTAAAGTTATTAGTCATATCGGTCATAAAATGGCTGACATGAGCCAAAAATTCAATAGTGCCACGCTTCTGCATTAACCATTTAGGAAACACATGAGCAGTGATCCAAGTCATGTGATTGTAAAAATCGGGAACTGAGCCAAACTTAGTAATTACCGTTTTGATTGATGGGAAAGCGTGGGGTAATGTGAAAGTTTCTGGCATATCAAACCAGTAAACTCCAGTACGTCCGTATGGAGGGAGAAAATTAACAGCTTCCCGTTCACTATAAGGCTTAACTGTTTGCCATTCGCCGTCTATCCAAGCGTCAAAAGGATGTTGCAACCCTAGAAATGTTGTCCGCATCACAGTGACACCAGCACCACCAGAACCAGATACTAAATAACTTAAATGTATTTTTTCGGCTGTATCGAATTGTTCGACACCTTGACGTACCATGCTGTTAGAAATACCGGGGAAAATGCCAGTATTAACAATTGCCGTGACACCAGCAGCGGCAGCTTGTTCATGATATTTTAAAGCTTTGCTGGTATATGAACGGTGATCGCTAACATCTACATAGTTAACGCCTTGTTCAATGCAAATTTTGAGAACATTGGCATCGCGGTAGTGAAAAGGTCCAGCACAGTGGATGACTAAATCGGCAGAGGCGATCGCCTGCTGCAATTTGTCAACTTCCGCTAAGTCTAAAACCAAAAATTTCAGTCGCGGATCAATAGTTCCAATCTCAGGCGATCGCCCAGTAATGGTAATTTCCGCCTGCGTGTGGGTGGCTAGATCCTGGGCAACACAACTGCCGATCCGTCCCCGTCCTCCAAGAATCAAAACCCGATTTATCATTGCTCCAGCATTGGCAACAGTACTTTTATTACATCAATTTTCCGTTATCTTTGTCATCGGCAACAAGTATGGATATCGCCTACCCAGCAAGGAAGATATTTAAATCTCACGTTAAGACACCAAAATACTAAATCTTTCTTAGCGTGAGATTTAAAAAATTATTCCCGCCCCAAGACAGATGCAACAGTAGATTTGAGTGAATCTCCTGCATCTTTGAATGTCTGTGACAGCGGTTGGCGATCGTGCAAAAACATCCGCGCACAATTGCGTCCCGGCAAACCAGAAATCGAACCCCCTGGATGAGTTCCCGCCCCAGTCAGATATAAATTATCAATCGGCGTTTTATAATTAGCTATTTCCGGCAGCGGACGGAAGCAGAGCATCTGTTCTAAAGTCATGTCGATGTGGTAATAGTTACCCCCGTAAGCCCCCAGACGTTGCGCCAACTCAGCAGGGCTTTCCACATGACGGGCAATAATTGAATGTTTCAGATTGGGCGAATACTGCGCCAGTTTATCCAACACCCTATCTGCCACTTTGTTTTTCAATTCATCCGTCCAACCGGTACCCTTTAACCCCGTCCCTTCTGCACCGGCGATTTGATAAGGGGCAAAAAACTCAATCCACAGCGTATGCTTGCCGGACGGTGCCATTGAAGGGTCGAGTCCTGTAGGCATCACCAGATACATCGAAGGATCTTCATCAGGAATTTTACCCAAAGTAATCTCGCTATGTGCCTGTTCCACATGGTTCATGGAATCTGCAATCAAAATAGAACCAATGAGGTATTCATCTCTGTGTTGGTGATGTTCAAAGTGCAACGGTTCAGATAATGCACAATCAATTTTCAGGATAGTTTCATTGTTGTTGACGATGCGGCGGTCTAATCTTTCTCGCAGATTCGCATCCGCAGTATCCACATCAGCTGGATCAATGTATTGCAAAAACAACCGCTTGGCATCAAGACTGGAAATAACACCTTTGTTAGCGCGATATTCCTTGCCGCCAGCAACCCTGACACCGACTGCTTTACCGTTATCCACTAATACTTTTTCCACCTTCTGGTCGGTGAGGATAACGCCACCTTTGCTAGTGACGCACTTTACCAAAGCTTTAGTGAGTGCGCCCGTACCGCCGCGAGGACGTGCCATACCTGGGTTGTGACGCAACGCCAGCATCATCGCCCCAAAAGACATGGCTTTTTGCGAAGGAGGGGAACTTAGTTCTGCGGATAGTCGGGCGAGGGGTGCTTTGACAAACTCAGAATCAAAGTATTCGTTGATATTATCCATCGGACTGCTTAACAGCGTGCGAAGTAAATCTAGGGTAGTATCAGCACCACCGAGAATTGAAAACAAATCTTGCAGATTTTTCAAACCGTAGCTAGCACCAATGTCAACAATTGACTTTGGTGCTGCGCTAAAAAAGGGTCTAACCGCTTTTATAAATCTTTGCCAAAAGTCGATATATTCTGCATATTTTTGAGCATCTCTCTCGCTGTAACGAGCAATTTCTGCACAAGTCTTTTCTACAGATTTATGTGCTAAGAAATACTTGCCATCAGGATGCGGACAAAATGCCACCGGATCGCATTCCAAATACTCCAATCCGTACTTGTGCAATTCTAAATCTTGGATAACGGGTCCGAGGAAAATAAATAGGTGATCAATGGCGCAGGGGTTGAATTTAAAACCCGGCGCTTCTTGAGGCATCAGTTCTTCAGTTGTCGCACCACCACCAGGAATTGAACGAGATTCCAGCAGTAAAACGCTGTATCCTTCTTGTAGTAGATATGCGGCGCAAACTAAACCGTTATGTCCGGCGCCAATAATAATGACATCATACGCTTCCATAATTGCAACTTGGAAAATCAGGTATATTCCCTGATGTTAGGAAGGGGTTAAGGAATCTTAATCTTTCGCTAGTTATAATCAGAGCTTAGACATTTTTTTAATTGAGGTTTTGTTAGCTATAAGTCTCTAGGAGGATGCCAAATTTCCGAATAAGCAGCTAATTGAGGCTCAACCTCAACAACCATTTTTTGATACAGTGTGCTTTGTTAATCGCTCTTCATCTCTATGTCCCAGGTATCGCTCCCAAAATCGCCGCATCCAGACTTACCCCTAACCGCTCTTGCGCCCATGCAGGATGTGACAAACCTCTGGTTTATGAAGGTCATTGCCCACTACGGCAGTCCTGACTACTTCTTCACCGAGTATTTCCGCGTGAATGATACCTCACGGCTCAATCGTAGCATTCTGGCAGCAATCACCGAAAACGATACGGGTCGCCCTGTTTTTGCTCAAATGATTGGCGAAAGCATTCCAGACTTAGTAAGAACAGCAAAGGAACTCTGCGGCTATAATATCGCTGGAGTTGACTTGAACATGGGCTGTCCAGCGCCTAGAATTTATCGCAAAAATGTTGGGGGTGGATTGCTGCGAGAACCCAAAAAAGTGGATCGGATTTTGGGAGAACTGCGGCAGGCAGTCAACGATCGCCCTTTGACCGTCAAGATGCGTGTAGGCTTTGAAAATACAGATAACTTTTACGAAATTCTAGATATAATCAATCGCCACAGCATTGATTTGCTGAGTTTGCATGGTCGCACGGTGAAAGATATGTACCACGGGACAGTGAAATATGATTTGATCGGTGAAGCGGTCAGACGGGTCGATTGTCCAGTGCTTGCTAATGGCAATATCAACTCGGCGACAACTGCCCTTGAAGTGCTTTCTCAAACGGGTGCGGCAGGTGTGATGGTGGGACGTTGGGCGATCGGGAATCCTTGGATTTTTAATCAAATTCGGCAGGCTTTGCGCTTCGAGCCGCTCCAGCCCGTTCCTTTAGTAGAGGTACGCAACTATATTGATCGTTTATGGCAAACCCCTACAGCGGCAAAGTTTCCAGTGCGATCGCGCCTAGGCTACCTGAAAATGTTCCTCAACTACATTGCCCTGAGTGTTGACGCTGAAGGTCATTTCCTGCGGCTGATGCGACAGACACAGACTGAGCTAGAACTGTTTAACCTTTGCGATCGCTTTCTCCTTGCCGAAGTAACGAAAACTTTAGCCCTAGCACCGTACTCAGGCGTGTAACACGTGGCAACTATTTAGTAACCGCTATTGGATCAGAATTATTGCCTCTTCAACCTTGGTGGAAAGAGCTTTTTGCAGCCCTTGCCCAACTTTGTCAATAAGTTGGTCAAAAGCCTCTTGGTTCGCTGTCAGTTGTTCTCGAAGAACCTTCTCTAACTCAGGCTTTATTGAAACGCACATATCCTCAATTTTCCTGTCGCTCAAAAAACTAGAACGCATCCAACTGGGGACATCAACATTTGTCTTAATTACCTCTTTGACACTTTTGCGATTTAGCTCCATTCCTGCTGCCATCACTGAAGCCCCATACACCAGCGCAATGGGCCAGGTCAAGTGTCCGGTTAGTATCAGAGTGATGATGCTAGCGACAGTGCCTCCACCAATTACTACATTGACGATAAACGCCACTGTGTCGGCAAGGATAGCATCTCCAATTCGTAGTTCTGGGTTGACAAAAGTTGGATCAATGGTATCCTCAAATCTTAAACTGCTTCTAGGTATCTGATACTTTCGACATATTGGGTCGGTTTCTGCGGCTAAGTCGGGTTGGATTTTATTGTTAAACCAACTGATGCATTGATTGTTAATTATCTGCTGAACGTGATCGCTTATTAGCCACTGCTCTGCCCGACTCTTCATAGATGTTTCCAAATCGGTTAAAGTCCGTACTTTGTTTTTCTGCCAGTCTTTTAAACCTTGTTTAACTACGTTTTCAATCAAATCATCTGCTAACGGCTTAGTTAACGATTGAATTAACTCCGGGATATGTTTCTCAATCAGACCTTTGAGCAAGTTTCCGTCAAACAATTTGTTGACTTCTTGTTTGAAAGCAGTGGCACGCAGATCCCATCGTCCTACTCGCGCTAAACCCAGCGCAATACACCGTTCAGGTTCCGGATCAGGTCGAAGAAGCGTTTCTGGTTCGCTAAACATTTCTTGACAAATTTGGTGTGTAAACTTCATGCGGGATGCACCCCCAGTCATCAGCACAAGTTTCGGCACGATGTCTTGTTTTTCCAGCTTTTCTTTTGCCTCATTGACAGCTTCTTTGAATGACTGAATCCAACTTTTTTCCCCCAGTTGGGGTAAAGGTTGGTTCAATATTTCCTCCATAGTCAATTTGTTAACTTGGGGAATAAAATAAATCTGTTCGTTAATAGACTCGAAGCCACGGGCAAAAGATTCAGGGTCGCTGTATAGCTGTTCATTAGAAAAGTAATCTTCCTTAGCTTTGCGACAGGCAAGTTCACAACGAGCTTGGTGATGTGGATATTGGGCAAATACTTTTTCGAGTAACGATGATTGCTCGTGTTTGGCAACAGTGCGGGCAAAAATAGCCTTGTCAATTAAAGATGCTCCCAGAGTGTTACTCCCGAAATCTATCGGGACTTCGTGTAAGCTCTTAACCAGGGTAAAATCTGTGGTCGAAGAACCAATATCGACAATAAGCACTGATGATTTGAGTTTCTCATACTCCAGCTTACCGGCTTCCTTAGCTTGCATGAAAGCAGCCCGCGATTCGGGTACAACATTCAGCTGGGGAATGCCAGCTTCTTGAAGTAGCTTTTGGTATTCTTCTCGTTCGCTAACAGACCATCCTGAAGGGCAACCAACGTAAAAATAGTTACTTTCTCCACCTTCAATTTGTCTGCTTTCTTTCAAAAGATGGTAGTAGGTTGCTAGAAAAGTGGTAATTGTTTCCCGATATTTTGGATCGTTGTTTGGTTTTTGCTTGAAAGAAATTTTCAAGCTTGTAACACCAGCTTGGATTAATGCTTGTTCTCCGACAAGATAACCGAGTTTGGGATGCCAAGCAAGAGCCGTAATTTGGTTCTTCTTATTATTAATCTCAAGCATCTCTGGGGGTTCGATGCTCTCGACTATAGCTTTAGCTACAGCTGTTTCACCGTGCCCCAAATCAAAACCAATTGTTTCTAAAATTTCCATACTCTTATTATTTGTTATTCTCGGTTCTTGGCGTGGACGCTGGCTCAATTACCCGTCCGCGTCTCAACAAGCGATCGCCTTTCAACAAAGCGGGAGTTATAGTCACGTAATCTTTGCTGTCAGGGTCGATACTTGGCTCGAAGTCAAAATACTCGCGATCGCTATGGGGGTCGTCTGGTCGGTAAATGTCAGCAAGAATTCCCTGCTCCATTAAAATTTGTGGCAGAAGTTTCGTTAGTGCGATCGTCATTTCTGGTTTATTAAGTTTTGATGCGCCCATTAGCCTTTGAATAAAATTCAATAGCTCTGGCAGTTCTTCTATGCTGCGATCGTCTTCATTTTTGTTTTCTTCTTTAACTCTAGCGACTGCTAGGTCAATCGTGTTGAGAGCATCGGCAAGGTTATCTAAAAGGACTTTGCTATCAACCCGTAGAATAGGTTGGGGTAATTTTAATAGCTCAGATGAATTGTTTTCCTGGTTGTCTTTGTCGAGTTGAAGCACAACTTCCAGCCCTAGAAGCACAGAGGTTAGCAAGATAGCCATCCATGCAAAAGGGCTAGTTTTAGTTAAGGAAAACAACGAACCTAAAATGCCTATATAAATTAGTGCCTTTAGCACTTTTAAAATTAACCTATTAGGGGAAAACTTAGGAACTTGGTTAATAATTTGCTTTTGCTCTGTTGGAGCGACTTGAGGAAAGTTAGCCGCAGCAAGAGTGGCGATCGAGTGGCGCAGCGTATCCAAAAAAAAGGAAGCCAGCCGTACTTGAGCGACATTTAACTCGCTGATGTAACTTCTTTCAAAATTATCGAGTCGGTTCTGAACCAGCTTAACTACCTGCTCGACGCTAATTATTTGGTCAATATCTGTCTGGAGTTGGTTGCGTTCTTCGCTAAAAAGTGTAACTAGTGTTTTCATCGAATCAAGACTTTAAAGTTACCGAAAAGGGGAAAGGTTAAAGGTTAAAGGGAAAAGGGAAAAGGAAGAAGAAAAAAGAACCTTTCCCCAAATGGTATAAAGCCCTTACATTTCAGGTTAATCACTTATAAAACATAATTGCTCACACAACGAAGTGGAGCGAGCGAAATAAGGCAATCGCGGCGGATAACTAATCATCCGAACTTGATATAATTTATTCCAAGTCATCAATATTAGAACAATCAACCAAACTTTTAATTTAAACTGCTATTTTGCGTTATGCATTTTCAGCAGCGGTGAGTTGCTCTGCTCGCAGGTCAACATATAAATTTTTTTGCCCTACTCAAGTTTAAGAGGGTCGTGGGTAATCCTCCATCTATCCTTGAGCAGGGCAAAGGCATTTAGATTTCTCTTATTGACTTAATTTTATGCCATGCGATCGCTTTTCCACCTTAACCATCCTCTGTCACATCAAACACGACTTTTAACTGTACATCGGGCATGGTACGACAAAGAAACTGAGGGTAAGTAACATACGTAGATAATGGTGCGTTAACAAAGTGTAACGCACCTTACTTAACTAATTAATCTTAAACGTTGACAGAATCGAGTCTCGCGCATCTTTCAAACCTTGCGCTATGGGATGCTTTGCCTGCAAGAATACTCGCGCACAATTGCGTCCTGGCATACCGGAAATAGAACCACCTGGATGAGTTCCCGCACCAGTCAAAAATAGATTATCAATTGGCGTTTTGTAATTCGCTATTTCTGGCAAAGGACGGAAAAATATCATCTGATCTAGGGTCATATCAATGTGGTAATAATTCCCTTTGTACGCACCTAATCTTTCTCCCAATTCTGCTGGACTTTCGACGCGACGGGCGATAATTGAATTTTTCACATTAGGTGAATACTGCGCCAATTTATCAACTACCCTGTCTGCAACTTTGTTTTTCAATTCATCTGTCCAACCCGTACCTTTCAAACCTGTTCCTTCTGCACCGGCGATTTGATACGGAGCGAAAAACTCAATCCAGACAGTATGTTTGCCTGGTGGTGCTAATGATGGATCTAACGCGCTAGGCATCACCACATACATTGATGGGTCAGAATCGGGAATCTCTCCTAAGCTACATTTACTATGAGCTTGTTCAACGTGTCTGACGGAATCAGCAATTAAGATAGAACCAATCAAATATTCATCTTTGTGTTCGTGGTGTTCAAAACGTAGCGGTTCATCTAAAGCCAAATCTATCTTCAAGATAGTTTCATTATTATTCACAATACGGCGTTCTAATCTTTCCCATAAGTCAGAATCTACTGCATCAATATCGCTTTTCTCAGTCATTTGTAAAAATAACCGTTTGGCATCAATGTTAGAAATTACGCCGTATTTAGCGCGATATTCTTTACCACCAGCAACCCGCACACCGACAGCTTTTTTATCATCAATTATCACTTTGTCAACGTGCTGATCTATGAGAATAACACCACCTTTGCTAGTAACTAAATTGACCAAGGCTTGCACGAGTGCGCCAGTACCACCGCGAGGTCTAGCCATACCTGGGTCGTGACGCATTGCCATCATAATTGCACCAATGGCGATGGTTTTTTGTGATGGTGGGGCACCGAGTTCGGCTGCAAGTCTTGCTAAGGGTGCTTTGAGAAATTCTTCATCAAACCACTCGTTCAGGATATCCTCAGCGCTGGTTAGCATGGTGCGAACAAAGTCTAGCGTTTTGGATGGGGAACCAATGACAGAAAATAAATCTTTCATCTTGGCGATGTCATAGTTGCCCAAAATATCTAAAACTGACTTTGGTGGTGCATTAAACATGGGAATCATTGCCCCTAGCGCGTGCTGCCAGTATTTTGTATATTCGGCGTATTTTTTGGCATCTCTTTCGCTATAACGAGCAATTTCTGCACAAGTCTTTTCTAAAGACTTATGCCCTAAAAAATACTTTCCATCAGGATGGGGACAAAATGTAACTGGATCGCATTCCAAATATTCCAAGCCGTATTTTTCTAATTCTAATTCTTCAACTACTGGTCCTAGGTGAATAAATTCGTGGTCGATCGCGCAAAGATTAAATTTAAAACCTGGTGCTTCTGGTATACATTCTTCAGTTGTCGCTGCACCACCAGGAACAGAACGCTTTTCTAATAACAATACGCTATAACCAGCTTTTAACAGATAAGCTGCACAAACCAGCCCATTATGTCCTGCGCCGATAATAACTACATCATAGGTTTCCATAATTGCAATATTTAGTTAAGTAACTCTTCTAATATTACAAAAGGTTAAAATAAAGTACATCAATCGGCAGTTATATAAATCACTTTTTATTGTAAAGCACAAAATTCAGATAAGGCACTTACCAAGAAATAAATACCCAGCCGTCAAACCTAGATCCGCACTTGCCTACGTTCGCGCAGCGTCTCCCCTTAGGAGAACAATTTCAATACACGGCTGGGTATTTATTTTTATGGTTCTCCCTAAAAAACTGAAAAAAAATACAGAGGAAAATATATAATACATCCCTCTGCGTTTAGCTTCAGCCTATTAAGAATGTTTCAAGTCTGTATTTCACATTGTAGGTATTTGCTTGATATAAGCTTCTACCAAAGTGTTTATGCTTTCCTTTTGCACTTCCATCTTTTTGATTTGGAACGCCATACCATCATATTGAATATATGGTAATTTCATCAGTTCTTTTACCTTCTGTAATAATGCTGCCATTGTTTCTATGGAAATGCCATCTCCTTCAGTCCATTGGAAACTTTCAAAAATCACGGGTTGCGTCTGCGTACGTGGACGAACCATCGCCGTAAAACTCAAGGAGCGACTATTGCCTTTTTCATGTAAAAGCACCGTTCCATTGCATTTAATTTTGCCGTCTTCAGCTAAAAATATTTGAATCTGTTGCGGCTTAAAGCTGACAATTTCACCATCTACATTCAAATCAAAAGTTGGCATTTTGCTGCGAACGTAGTTTGATGTCATAGCGCGGTTAATATCTGCTTCTTTTAATACAACGCGAGCTATAGTTTTTACTGGTTTATTCAGTTGAACTTCGCCAAAAAGAGCGCTGAAGAGATTAATATCAACTTTATCCGTTTGCAGTACTAATTCTTCTAAGCGGATGTCTTTTTGCACGACGAGTCCCTTACCTGAAAAAGAAACTCCATCGGCTTGTCCTTGAATTAGTTTCCACAGATCGGTTTGTACATCAACGTTTATTTTTTCTGCTTGATCCAATTGGCTAGACATCTGCATTTCTGCTACTTTGCTAACCGCTTGCTCTTCCAAGCGTTGCTCGTCCTGCATGGCTTGCCAATCTCCTTTTGTCTTGTTACTCGTTAATCTAGACGCTCGGAAGCTAAAAACGTATCTGTAATAGGGAATATGCAACTTGGGGGATGAGGGAGGGGGACAAGGGGACAACTAACTACTAACTCCTTCTCCTAACTTGCATTCGCACACCGCCACTAGGGACAATGGTAATACCCCGGCGTGTTGGATGTACCGGACGATTATCGCTAAGTGCTAGCTGAAAATTTGACAATATTGTAGCTACTATTAACTTCATTTCATACATAGAAAATGCAGCACCTATGCAACCCCGATAACCACCGCCAAAAGGTAAATATTCATAAGCGGAAAATTTCGAGTTGAGAAATCTTTCGGGTTTAAATTTATCTGGTTCTGGATAAGTTTCGCTGCGGCGATGTGCTAAATAAATGCAGGGTACTAAAATTGTCCCAAATGTATATTTTTTGCCTGCAATTTCCACCTTATCTTTTACCATTCGCGGTGTACATATTAATGCGATCGGGAAAATTCGCAGTGTTTCTTGGCAAACAGCAGTGAGGTAGGGTAACTGTGCTAAAACTTCGGGATTTGCTGTATCACTTACATCTAATTCCTGCATCAACTTATCTTTTACTTCTGGATGCGCGTGAATCAAATAAAATACCCACGCCAACACTGCCGCTGTTGTTTCATAACCTAATAGCAGTAGGGAAACTAATTGATCGCGTAATTCTTCATCTGTCATTTGCTCTCCATTTTCGTCACGCGCTGACATTAGCAAACTGAGAATATCTGTACGCGAAGCATCATTCTCTAAGCGTCTTTCAGAAATTTCTGCATATATGAGTTTGTCTATTTCTTCTCGTCTTCTGATATAATTTCCCCAAGGACTCCACGCACCTAAATCTTTTTGCAACGGCGGAAAGAAAAATAAACTGGAATACAAAGGTTTAGTGACATCTTCTAATAAAGAAGTCAATTGTTGCTTTAATTGTTGGTAACGCGCACCCGGACTAATACCAAACACGACTTGCAAGATAATTTGTAAAGTAATATCTGGCATAACTTTCTGCATAGATATCACTTCACCAACAGCCCAATTTTTTATAACTTCTTCAGTAATTTGACAAATTAATTCCCCGTAAGATTTTAGGCGATCGCCATGAAAAGGCGGCATCAATAACTGTCTTTGGCGATTATGCGATCGCGTCTCCTGCAAAACAATCGATTTCTCCCCAAACAGCGGCTTAAATACATGAGTCGCTTTCTGAAAGTCTAACTCTTTCGCAGGTATCGCAAAACATTCAGAAATTGCATCCGGATGACTAAAAAACACCACCGACGGCGAATTTATCCCCAAAACCCTTACACTAAAAACATCCCCATATTTGACAGCACACCCATCTAAAAACCGCGTCGGATTAGCAATTAATTGCAACGTTTGTAACAAAGACGTCATAATAAAACTTTAAATATTTCTCTCTTCTCTTAACTCTGCGGTTCCTTGTCAAAAAATATTGTCGGGTAAGCATCGCCTACCCGAACAACGCATTTCAAACAATATCAAAAACCTGCAAATTAAAAACTCAACCAGAGATAGATGTCAAAGCGGGATATTTAACCTGACGCTTGCCCTTAACAACCATTTGAATCGGGCGATCAGGTCCAGTCACCAAACCACGACGCTTAGGTTTGACATCACGATTATCAACCAGTGCCAAATCCAAATTAGAAAGAATCTTCGCCAGTACTACCTTCATTTCAAACTGGGCAAAAGCCATACCAATACAGCGCCTAGCACCACCCCCAAAAGGCAGATATTCATAAGCAGAAAATTGTCTTTCTAAAAAGCGCTCTGGCTTAAACTGCTTGGGTTGCGGATATAAATCCTCCCGCTGGTGCGTCAAATAAATCGAGCCAAGAACCACCGTACCCGGTTCGAGTTGATGACCGCACAGCGATAAAGGTGTTCTCACAACGCGGGGAAAGTTGAGCATCCCCACAGGATAAATTCGCAAAGTTTCGCTGTAAACAGCATTCAGATAAGGCAATTTGAAAATCACATTAGAGTCTGGGTTTTCACCCAAACTATCTAGTTCTTGCAGCAACTTTTCCCGCACTGCTGGTAGCTTGTGAATCCAGTACAATGCCCAAGTCAGAGCAGTAGCTGTAGTTTCGTGACCTGCAAACAACATTGTGATCAATTCATCACGCAACTCTTCATTGGTCATTGGCTGACCGGCTTCATCTCGCGCTGCCATCAGCAAAGTAAGGATATCTGTACGAGATAAATCTGCTTGCTCTCGACGTTCTTCAATCTCCTCGTTGATGAGTTGGTGAAGTCGCTGACGACGACGGAGAAATTTTCCCCAAGAACTCTGGGGACCCCAATCTTTTTGTATAGCAGGGAAATAAAGCTCAACAGCCCTCCAAACAGAACCTCCATCCTCCAGCATCAGACACAAAATTTTCTCTAGTTCTTGAGCGCGGGGACTGTCATACAGACCAAATACGACTTGCATAATTGTCCGCATGGTAATGGTTTGCATTGCCGACCGGACATAAAAAGGTTTGTCTATCTGCCACTGACTGATGATTTGCTCTGTAATGTCACTAATCGCTTGACCATAGGTTCGCATCCTGTCACCATGAAAAGGAGGCATTAATAACTGGCGTTGACGCCGATGCACTTCGCCGCTGACGGTAATGACAGAATGCTTTCCTAGCAAAGGTTCAAAAACCGTGTTCCAGTCACTAGGGGCTTCAAATTCCTTTGTATCGCTGGTTAACATCTGCTGTAGCGCTTGAGGGTTACAAACGAATACCGCAGGAGCATTGAAATTCAAGGTGAAGATGTCGCCATAGCGTTTGGCACAGGTTTCCATAAATGACATGGGAGTGAAAACCCATTGGAGCATCTGTACCAGCGCTGGGGTTTGCGGACCGTTTGGTAATTTCATAAGCTTGGGTTTGTGGCGTTTATTAAGAAGAATTCACCAGTCAGGAGACAGGAGACAGGAGGCTGGAGGATAAAGGCTCTGTGCGAGACTGCGAATGAATAAATGGTATTTTTGCATCTTGATCAAATCAAAAATTTTGGTGGTCTAGAATTAAGCAAAAGTATAAGTAACTACCTAAATTCCTTCTGACTCCTGAATTCTGACTCCAGACTCCAGAAGGACTGACTCCTCCTTTATTCTTTTTTGCCACCGAAACAAAAATAAAATAATTAAGTTTTGTTGCGTTTAGATTTAAGCTAATTATCTTTAGATTGTGAAAGAGTCATAAATTGTTACAACATGAAAGTTGTAAAATTCTTGTTGAATGGAACAAGCATTTACAGCATCTCCTTTTATTTATAAGGTACTCAGCATGACTGCAATTACACCAAAAGCAACTTCAGCGTCTCCGGATTTTTGCGAAGGAATTCAATATTTTGGGGAAGCATTACCCAGTTTTGAAACTTATGGTGGAACACCTGCAATAGAATCTGGCAAAGTAGCGATCGCCAATCCTGAAGATGCAGCAGCAGTATATCAAACTTTGCTTGCGGCTGATGCCTTACGTTACCTAACGTTACAAGTTACTGCTTCTAAAGCTTCTGGACACCCAGGTGGATTTGCTTCGCAAGCGGAAGCTTATGCAGCGTTGGTTATGCTGGGTCATAAGAACATTATCACGGAAGTGGGACACCACGCTCCTGGATTTTATAGTGCCATGTTCTTAGATCGGTCGTTAGAGGACATGGGCATTTATACGGTGCAGCAGTTACGCGATCGCTTCCGGGAAAAGCACGGACTCTTAGGACACCTTTCTGGCTACATTCCCGGTATTCTCGCACCCGCAGGACCTTTGGGACAAGGACAACACTTTGCAATGTCAGCTGCAAAGCTGCATCAAGATAAGCTGTTTCCCTTCACCGTTGGCGATGGTGGATTAGGTGAACCCTACATCATGAGTTCGATGGCACACTTCAATACTGCTTTTCCGAACGTCACCAACTTCTTGCCAGTGTTGGTGTGGAACGGTTACAGCCAGGAACACCATAGCATGGTTTCCCTGAAAACCAACGAACAGATGAAAGCATACTGGGAAGGTAACGGTTTTGCCGAAGTTGTATTAGTCGATGCCAAAGACTTTGACGACCAAAATCAAACAGGCGATTATGTTGATAGTACCGCCTTTTCGTTTGAACAAAGATTAGCTTTTACCAAAGCCGTATTAACTGGTATAGATAAAGCTGCTAAATCTGCATTTGGCGGTAAACTTACCGTCTTTATCATCAAACAATTGAAAGGTGCAGGAGTTCACGCACTAGGTGCAAAATCGCACAACCTTTATCCTAAAGATACCCTTGATGCTCCTCATATTATAAGTGCATTGCAAGGGCGTGCATTGTCAGCAGAAGCATGGCAATTAGTGCGAACAAATGCGGAACGTGCGGGTGGTGGACCCGCAGCGAAAACAGTTGTCACAGAATTTGAATTACAATTGCCAGAATTAGGCGAATTGCCTTTAGAAGAATATTCTGTAGGTGGCGATCCGAAAGTTTCTACAACATCAATGGGAAGATTAGTAGGAATAGTTGGACAGAAAGATAAAAATTTCCTCGTCACCAACGCTGACGGAAACGAAGCATCAGGAATTGCCAACATAAATCAAGCATTAAAGATTATCCACCCGACAAAAGATGACTTATACAACCAAGCACCAAACGGACAAGTTTATGAACCTTTGAGTGAAGATGCTTGTGCAGGTTTAGCAGTTGGTTTGTCATTAATGGGTGCAAGAACATTGTGGTGTTCTTATGAATCTTTTGCCATCAACGGGTTACCAATTTGGCAAACTGTAATTCAAGCGATGGCAGAATTGCGCCGTCCTACTCCCTCAACAACTACTTTATTTACTGCCGGTGCTTTAGAACAAGGACGTAACGGATGGACTCACCAACGTCCAGAAATTGAAGCTTATTTTGCTTCGATGATGCGAAATGGTAATGTATTCCCATTATTTCCACCTGATGCTAACAGTATCCAAGTTTGTTATGACTGGGCATTGAAAACTAAAAATAAGGGAATTGTAATTACTGCGAGTAAATCACCTTTGCCAATTAGAACCACCTTTGAGCAAACTCGTAAAGGGTTACGCGATGGTGCGGTCTTATTGCATGAAGTCGAATCTAATCAAGGTGGAAGTAAGAAAATTGTCTTTGCTGTCATTGGGGATATGACTTTGATGCCAGTATTTGAAGCTGCTGCTTTCTTAGAAACTGAAGGTCTTGGTGTGAAGATAATTTCTGTTATTAATCCCCGTCGTTTGTATCGTCCTGATGATACAGCTTGGGATACTTGTTCTGAACCAGATGGTGGCTTTTTGGATGATGAACAATTTGCGGAATTATTTGCAGGTGATGCGTTAATTGGTGTTACTGGTGGTGCGAGTGCGATGCTGGAACCAATTATGTTAAGAAGTACTTGCAAGCGCGATACTTTTGCGTGGAAACGTGGGGAAACTACTGCGAGTGCTGGTGAGTTGATGGCGTTTAATGGTTTGACAGCGCAGGCTTTAGCGAAGCGGGGGATTGAGTTAGTGCATTAAAAATAAACATAAGGTGCGTTTTTTGTCAACGCACCTTATTTTGCTATTAAGCAATTACCATAAACGTATTTTTGCAAGCTTAATTTTGGGTGGCTTTAACTTTACTTGTTTTGGTAGTTTTGCTATTTCTTGTTGTCTTTTCTTCCATTCTTTAAGCGTTTTCACATATAGAACCGATTTGAGATCTAAGAAGGGGTTGCAAGTCTCTTAACCATCAGCCGAATAAAACAAAGATTAACCTTGGCAGTCGCTGTCTTCTAGAGTTCTCTCAAAGTTCTTGACGAGGATGAG
>JAHHID010000022.1 GCA_019359015.1 Spirirestis rafaelensis WJT71-NPBG6 | reverse complement strand
CAGGCGTACTACCGGGGTCAAAAATGGCTAGGCAAGTGCCGAAATCCCAAAAGGGAAAAACCAGGAAATCCAAGAAGTGATTCTTTGGAATCCCCATCCCTCTATAGGGTGGGGAGGATGTCAATTCTTCCCTTGCCTTTTTTCCTTCGTTACCACATGCCTGGTAACGTAGTATTGGAGGTTCTGCCTCTTAGGGTTGGAGGCAGAGCCTCCTGTAGAGCATTCCCATGCAGAGCATGGGAACGAGAAATAGGAACGTAGTAGCCAATGCACGTGCCCTCTTAAGCGTTAAAACGCTTACTACGAACTAAGCGCTGTAGAGGGAGGGGGGTATTACGGCGATGAACGATAAACTTATTAATTAGAAGGCCGCCTAGAATCATCTAGACGGCGTTTAATTGAATGTAAAATTGGAAATTGCTATTAACCGGTACGTGGGATGCGCTCAATCTCGGCATAACCACTAAAAATTAACTTTTTACCTTCAGTTTCTAAACGGTTAAGCCGCATTTTTATTCCATCTAAGTCAAAGCGATCTAAATCGACCATATTATCCAAAATATCTGCTAATGCTACGCTCAAGGTTTTAGATATTTCCTTTTGCGCTTCTGGTACAGAATCAAGTTGAATTTGCGGATCTTTGAAAGAAACACGCCGACGCCTTTCAACGGCTATAGTTACAGTCATATCCAAAGGTACAAGTTCGCGATCGCCTAAATCTGCCTTTGCGAAAATCCGCAGGCGATTTTCTGGCAATAGTTCTACCCGAATTTCTGGAAAAGATACTGGATTACCACCAGATAATTCAGTTAAAGCTGGTACAGTGAGGTTTAACAGGCGTTTTTTGACCAGTTCTGCCTTAAAAGAGTAGTTGATGCCTTCTTCTGACAAAACTACCTTAGCGATCGCTTGAGTCGGTTGCTTGAGAGTTAGTTTACCAGCCAAAACCGAGCTAAAATCAATCGAAACAGCATCAGTTTCTACAGAAATTTCCTCTGCGGGGAAATCTTTGCGAATCACCACGCCACGACCATTCATTTTAAAGCTATCAATGCTGCCTTGCAACAGTTTGCTGGAGGGATAGCAGCGCACAAAGACTTCTACTGACTCGCTTTGGGAAAACAGATGGCGAATCGTTTGGCTAGCTACAGTATTGAGCATCCGCTCTCCCCAATCTGTGCCTTTGGGATCTTTTAAACCAGTAATTCCGCCGAACATGTTGTTTTGCGTCTCTAGAAGTTATTTGTATTTTTGTAACAAATCGTGAAGATTATTGCAACTATTACTTTATAGATTGTGCTGATGATGACGTAGGGGATCGTTAATGAGCCAGAAATTTAAGAATAAATCTCAAGCGATCGCTTCTTTTATCAATTCCACCTTTTGAAATTTTTCCGTAAATAACGCAACCGCATTAACATAGGCTTTGCCCAAGCCAAACTAGTGATATCGTGGAGCAAAGTATAAAAACAGGGAATAACAAACAGTGTTAATACTGTTGCTAAAGACAATCCCGAAAATACGACTACCCCCAATGGTTGGAGAAATTCTGAGCCTTGCCCAATTCCCAATGCCAGTGGAAACATACCTAAAACAGTCGTAATAGTGGTCATCAGGACTGGTCGTAGGCGTTGCGGTGCGGCTTGCAAAATCGCAGTTTTTCGGTCAACTTTTTCCCGTTCTAGAATTTGATTCGCTAGTTCCACCATGATGATGGCGTTGTTAACTACAATACCCACGAGCAAGATTGCACCGACAACTACCGTCGCACCAATCGCCGTTTTCGTGATATAAAGCCCGAAAATACCCCCGGCTAATGCTAGCGGTATGGTAAACATAATCACTAGCGGGTCGATGAGGGAGTTGTATTGCACTGCCATGACCACAAACACTAAAAAGGCAGCTAATCCACCTAACAAAACTAACGATTCTTGCAGTTGCTTATTTGATTCGGCTGCGGAACTGGGCAATACAGAAACGCCTTGGGGTAATTTTATATCCGCTAATACTTGATTAACTTGTGTGAGGGCATCACTAAGGCTTGCTCCCTCACTTAGATTACCAGCTATTAAGAAAACCTGACGTTGGTTAATTCGCTGAATTTCTCCCGGTGCTTGACCTTCCTCAATGCTTGCGACATCGCTGAGACGAACTTGGCGATTATTTGCGACGAATAAAGGCAATCGTTCTAATTGAGAAGCTGCTCTGATTGATTCTTCATTCAACTGCACTCTGACATCCACCAAACGGTTGCCGCGTTGCAGTTGGGTGGGTGTGCTTCCCTCAATCGCTGTTTGAATTGTTTCGCCAATATCTTGAGCAGTCAACCCCACAGCGGCAGCTCGCTCCCAGTCGGGACGAATCTGGATTTCTGGTTGACGGGGATCGGCATCAGGACGGAATCTCACTAAATTAGCTTTCTCTTCCAATGCTGCCACAACTTGACGACCGGCTTGTTGTAGGGTTTGTTCGTCATTTCCCTGAAGGATGACATCAACATCGGCACCACGCACGGGAGAATTGTTGAGAATTAAACCCCGCACTTGTCCTGGAGAAAGACGCAGGCGAATTCCGGCTAAATTCAGCTTATTAAACTCTTTGGTAACTTTTTCTACATAAGCTTCTACATCTGTATTTTCTTTTAGGGTGATGGTGCTGGAACTCCGCAACGGATTTTCGCTGGTAGTGCTACCAAAAAGAAAACCACCAACTGATGAAAAAACGTATTCGGTTTCTGGTTGTTTGCGGAGAATATCATCAACCGCTGCCATTACTTTTTGGTTCGTTTCTATAGGTGTACCGGGAGGAAACTGAGCAATTAAGCTGGCTTGTCCGGTGTTGATGCGGGGTAGAATTTCTTGGGGAATTTGACCAGCCATCCAGATACTGCCACCACCTAAGATGATAAAGGCGATCGCTATTACTAACAAGCGAAAGCGCAGGACTCGATTTAAAACACCACCATATCCTCTGGTTGCAGCCTCAAAACGCCGATTAAACTGCCGCAGGAACCAAAAATCGTTCAGGTGGCTGGATATTCGCCATGCCAACATGCGGGAACTAATCATTGGGACAACGGTAACGGCAATTAAAATCGAGGCTGCTACAGAAAAACTGATGGTAAGAATTAACTCGTTAAATAGTAGTGAAATAAAGCCGCCAATGAGCAAAAATGGCAACACTGCGACTAAGTTAGTGCTAGTGGAGGCAACTAAAGCTGATTCTACTTCGCTGCTACTTTGTTCGGCTTGAGAAATCAATTCTTGCTGATTCAAGCGGGTTTTCGTATCTTTGCCGGGAGTCATACCCGCACCTTCGGCAATAGTCTCCATCATGACGATCGCGTTATCTACAACGATCCCCACCCCTAGCGCTAAACCACCTAAGCTGAAAACGTTGATTGATAAGCCAAACAGCCCCATAAAGATGATTGCAGCCAGAGTTGCTAGGGGAATAGACATAACGATGATGAAAGTTTGCCGCAAAGAACCGAGAAATAGTAAAACGGCTACTGCTGCAAGTCCTGCGCCAATCAAACCAGAACTGGTAACGTTGGAAATAGAATTGCGAATAAAAATCGATTCATCTAAGGTCGCTGTCAGCTGTGTTTCTGCGGGAATTAAACCAGATTTCTTCAGTTCTTCCAGGCGCTTTTTGACACCATCGACAACGTTGATTGTATTTGCATCTGGTTGCTTTTGGATGCTGACTTTCACCGCTGGTTGTCCGTTAAGTAAAACGAATACCCGCTGGTTTTCAGTACCATCAATTACCTCAGCAAAGTCTCGCAAGTAGACGCGCTTGTTAGGAAGAGTAGAGGGGGTGGGGGAAGTGGAGGAAGTGGAGGAAGTAGGGGAAGAGACTTCAAAAGAAAGATTTCTGATTTCGTCAGCTTTTTGAAAGCGTCCCACGGTGCGGGTTAGTGGTTCAGAATTTTCCCCAAAAATTCGACCACCAGAAATATCTTGGTTGCGGTTTGTCAGTTCATCCAAAACACTGTTTAAACCTACACCTACAGCTTGCAAGCGATCCAAGTCAATATTTACTCTGACTTCTTCTTGAACTCCTCCCGATACGTCTACCGCAGCGACTCCTTCGACTACACCAAGTTCACGGGCTAATTCGTCTTCCGCAAAAACACGCAAATCTACACCTTCTAATTTAGGTGAAGTTAAGGCAAATTCATAAACTGGTAACTGCGAAGGATCGATTTTTGTAATACGCGGTTCTTCAATGGTGTCTGGTAAATTGCTTCTCGCTCTGTTAAAAGCAGCTGTAGCATCATTGAGCGCTTGGTCAATGTTGCCCCCCACTTTAAAATACAAATCTAAACTTATCTGTCCTTCACGGGTTTGAGAAAATACCTGTACTACACCTTCAGTAGCGGCAAAGGCTTCTTCTAGAGGTCTTGTTACTTCATCAATTGCTACGTCAGGCGAGATTCCCGGTGCTGTTATCCGCACCCCAATGCGGGGATAAGTAATTGATGGCAGTAAATCTACAGGTATTCTCACCACAAAAAACATACCCATAACAATAATTGCCAGGGTTAGCATGAGTGTGCCGATATGTTGGCGGATAGCGATCGCGCTGATACTAAATCCGCTTACTTTAGCTTGCTGCATCTTTATCGCTCTGCTCTAATTCAAAATTCAAAATTTAAAACTTAAAGTTAATTGTTCTTAGGGGCAGATTCTGGTTTTTCAGAAATAACCGAGATTCGCACATCTTGCCCATCTTTTAACGGATTACCGCTCCGCACTACATAAGATTCTCCCGGTTTTAAGCCGGATAAAATTTCTACTTTGCTATCGCCTCTTTCTCCTAAGGTCACAGATCTAGCTGTGACTTTCGGCTTACCATCTGTATTATTTATGACGAATACTGTGCCATTGCGATTTTGGTTTGGCGTTTCTCTGTTGGCGGGAGAGGGTGGAGAAACTCCGCCGCTACGTTGTGTTTGTGCGTTTTGTTGCGCCTGAATCGCTGTTTGGGGTATGACTACTCGCTGTTGTGCAGTGTTTTGAAAACTCACCCGTGCTAGTAATCCGCTGCCAATATTGCCATCGGTGTTGGGAATTTCTACTTCAACTGGTACTAAGCGAGCTGTTATGTCGGCGGCTGGGGAAATGCGTATTACTCGACCGGTGTATTTTTTATTTGGAAAGGCATCTAAGCTGACTTCCACAGATTGTCCTACTTGAATTTTTCCCAGTTCTAATTCCGAAACTTGAACGATAACTTTCGCACGGCTAAAGTCACCTATTTTCAAGATTTCGTTTCCAGGTTGAACAAGATTGCCCGGTTCTGTGACTTTTTCTGTGATTACACCGGCGATGGGAGATATCAGCTTTGCATAGGAACGGCGCTCTTTAGCTTCAGCAACTAATGCTTCTTGGGCAACAACTCTACCTTGAGCGGCAGCGACGGCTTGCTCTTCTGTCCGCACTTGCATAGTAGCTGCACGGAGTACTTGGGCAGCAGTTCGCGCTTCTGTTTGTGATTGTTCGGCGGATTGTAGGGCGATCGCTCCTTCTTTTAATAGCTTCTGTTGCCGTTGTGAGTCTGCTTGAGCCTGTGCTACTTGTAGTCGCGCTTGTTCTACTTCTGCACGGGCATTACCTACTTGAGTTCTCGCTCTTGCTACTTCTGATTTGAGGGATGCAAGTTCTGCTTCTGCTTGCTTTAATGCTGTTAATAATAAGGCATCATCTAATTGTCCGATGACTTGCCCCCTTTTGACGGCATTGCCAATATCTACATTTAAAGCTAAAAGCCGTCCTTCAGCTTGCGATCGCAGTGACACAACGCGAAAGGCATTGGTAGTGCCTGTATACTCTGGTTGTTGTCGCAGCAAAGCAGTACGGGCGATCGCTACATCCACTGCCGTTGCATTATTACGTTGTTCTCCACCACCATTACGCTGAGATTGCGCTTCAGCTGACTCCTTGGGAAGTGAGCCGCAACTCATCGTTAACAGTCCTATTCCTAACACACAGGCAATTAATCCGATAGACGAGACGGGGGAATCGGGAGAAAGAGTTATCTGTTTACCTCCTTGTCTCCTTGTGTACTTATGCGGCATCTTTCTGTCCAAAATCAATTTTTTTGCTATAATTGGGCGCTTTTAAGCTAAGACAGGCTTTTATTACCAAGTAATCTTGATAAATATCACTTATAAAAAAAGGCAAGAAAGGATAAGTCTGCTATCGTAATTCATTTTTTAGGAGAAATCACGGCTTTTTTTATATAAATTTGTATTATTTAATACAAATTTTCTTTTAACTAGAAAAAATAGATTCTAGATGAATTTATGCATTTACTGGCTAATTATAAAGATTTTTTAACTATACTTTACTCTGCCCGTAGTTAGAAAACTTTAACTACTGATTCGTGACTTTTTTCACTTCTATCTTTTGGCTTAAACTACTAGAAAATTTTTATTTCTCGCATTGTAGCGAAACTATCAGTAATTATAGGAAAATAACGTTTATATTAAGAAAAGTAAACAAGTTAGAAATTTAGGACAGACATAATGTATTTGTCTGGACACCTGATTGTATATTGACATTGCGTGAGGAAGGCAACCTGTGACATCACCGCTATATTTTGCACAAACTGCTGAAGAATCCCAGATTACAGAGTTTTTCATGGAATCGGTGGGACAGTGGCGTTCTGAACGGCGCTATTACACTCTCCCAGAGGGAGAAACAAAGGAGATGGTGAGTATAATTACCATCCGTTTTTTAGAGCCGGGATGTGACGAGTTGCAAAAACTAGCTCAGATGCATAATTTGCCAGATATCGCAAGTTTAATTTGCGGTACTCACGTAAGTTGGGATACAGATTCTGTGACGGGAAAAAAGGAATCTAAAGGTTCAACGTTGTTTGGTGTTTTAGGAAGCATTTTATATCGCGATCGCGGTTTTGCGACTTCCAAACCAGTTACCGCGCAATATTATTTCCCCAACCCGAAAACTTTATGTTTGCGAACCGAGTACAATAATTCAGTATTCGAGGAAGAATTAAAGCTAGTTGGCGAAAAATACCGCACACGTCAATCAATTATTTCCCGTGCAGGTGAACAATTGATGATTGGGCAGTATTTAGAAAAAAGAATTGATTAACTTCGTAGTGAGGACTGAAGTCCTCTTTGGCAAAATAAAAGCGCTATCAGAAATAATCGATATTACAGGGCTAAAGCTGGGTTTCACAAGGCAAAATTAAGAATTTAAGCTTGCAGTTGATGCTTTAGTCCCTGACATAAGCGATGAATCGCTTACTACGAAAAATTAAGCGCTTGTAGCTTCAGGTTGATTTAAGGCAGAACGCGCATTCAATGATAAACCTATGCGGGAAATGCCGGTGAAGAGAATGCTAACACCAACAAGCGTACCAATGAGCCAAGGTGCATTGAAGGGCCATTGGAACCAAATCATTGCGCCTAATAGCAAGGTGATGATACCATCACCAAGTACCCAAGTCCAGTTTTGTTGGGGACGTAAGCGGAATGCAAGAATCAACTCGAATACGCCTTCGGTTAACAAAAAGCTACCTAACAACAGAGTCAGTGTCAGGACACCTGTTAAAGGGTTAACAAACAGCATTATACCTGTGGCAATGTAGAGTCCGCTCAATAAAAGCTTCCAAAGAAAGCCTCCTTGATGGCGAGTTTCAGTAGCGTAGACTAGTTTGGCAAATCCTGAAGAGATTAGAATCAAAGCAAACCAAGTCTCAGCGAAAATCGTCGAGGCAGAAGGTAAAGCGATCGCCACAATTCCTAATACAATTAAAAGAGCGCCAATAATTAGCGATCTATTTGTATCATTTTTGATACCAGCATCTTTTTTGATGTCATTAGAAACGTCGGTTGTCATAGAATTTTTTTCCCTGAAATATGCGTGAATACAATTAGGCTAGGGAATTTATGAACAACTTACGACAACCCTAAGATATAGGTCATTTAGTTTAGATGAAGCGAACGCTTTAACTGAGCAATTCTAGTTGTAGTTCAAAACCGGGTAAAACCTCTTCACCAAAAAGTACCGCTGGAAGTTGAACTATTTCTACAGGCTGATTTTGTCGATAAATCTCGACTTGCTTATCTTGAAGATTAATCAACCAACCTAAACGCAAACCATTTTCCAGATACTCTTGCATCTTATCTTGCAGGGGTTGGAGGTGGTCAGTTTCCGAACGAAGTTCTATTACAAAATCTGGTATAATAGGAGGGAATTTTTTACGTTCCTCTGGAGTCAGCGCTTCCCATCGCTCCAATTTTACCCAAGCTGCATCAGGCGATCGCTTTGCTCCATTCGCAAGCCGAAAAATAGTAGAGGAACTGAAAACCTTTCCCAATTTCGTTTTGCGGTTCCAATTGTTTAAGTCTGTAATCAAGTCGGCTTCCTGATTTCCGCTTTCTCCTCCCACTGGTGGCACAATAATTAATTCTCCTTTTGCATTCAGTTCTAGGTTCAACTCTCGGTTTGCGGTGCAGAGTTGATAAAATTGCTCATCTGTGAGGTGAACAATTGGTTCTAGATTTAACACAACTGTATTCATCGAACTACCTCTTCCTATAGCAGTGAATTGCTTTCATGATTCATATATAGCAATCCTATTTGAGATAAAGGCAATACGGGAGCATTCCAATTTTGCCGCAATACCCTAGAAGGGTATCGCTATACGTACGAAGCCTGCCTTGTCTACGACACGCTACGCGAACGCAGGCTTTGTTTATTTAGCCCCAGGCTTCTAGCCTGTGGGCGGTTTTTGCCAAATTGGGATGCTCCCGGCAACATATCGCCATCACCCTAGAAGGGTGATGGCGATATGTTGCAAAAGGCGTATTAATAATGACTTCCCGATTTCCGATGATGCACGGCGGTTACAGCATCTTGATTTAGGACTTTGCCGTTATCCACACTTGCATAAACTAACCAGTGATCGCCTGCTTCCATCCGGGTTTGCACGGAGCATTCAAGGTATGATAAAGCCCCTGAAAGTATGGGACAACCGTTGCTGGCTTCTTCAGTTTCTATGCCGGCAAATCGGTCTTGTCCTGGGGTGAAGGATTTCATGAAGTGCTTTCGCAGTTCTTTGCCTTCAGCCAAAATGTTAACAACAAATTGGTTGCCTGAGTGCGTTAGCGGTTCCATTGCGCGGTCTTTGGCTACAGCAATTGTTAAACCTGGGGGATTAAAGCTTGCTTGAGATACCCAAGATGCTAGCATTCCACTAGATACACCACCTTGCTTTGCTGTCACCACACACAGAGAACCGATAATTCGACCAACTGCTTGTTCAACGTTGCTGGCAGCTTGAGTGCGCGGTGCCCGAACTTTTTTGGCTCTTTTTAAGGTTTGGGCAAAGTCAGTTCCCGCTTCTTCGCAAGTTTGTAAGGTGACTTCGTTGGGTTTGAATTTGACGCGGATGGTGTCAAAACCAAAGCGATAACCAGCGTCTTTTAATTTGCTTTCGATTAAATCAACTGCTTCACCACTCCAGCCATAAGAACCAAATACACCGGCAAGTTTGTTGTTAGTCGCGGTGGAAAGAACAATCCCTAAAGCTGTTTGTACGGGGGTTGGTGCGTGTCCACCAAGGGTAGGGGAACCGATGACAAAGCCTGATGCTTTTTCTACAGCAGCACGGATTTCTTCTGGATCAGCAAATTCGCAGTTAATTGATTCTACGCTGACACCGGCTTTGGTGATGCCACGAGCGATCGCAGAAGCCAAAGTCGCTGTATTTCCATACGCAGAAGCGTAAATCAACGCGACTGTAGTATCCGCAGATGTTTGCTGCTGACTCCATTCCCGATAAGCGTGTGTTAATTCAATTAAACCGTAACGCACCAAGGGTCCGTGTCCGGTAGCATATAATCTCACGGGCAAGTCGGAAAGTTTATCCAGCGCTGTTTCGACTTGACGCGCATGGGGAGCCATGAGACAATCGAAATAATACCGCCTGTCTTCGTTAATTGTCTCCCAGCCTTCATCAAAAACTTGATCGCCGCAGATATGCGCTCCAAATAGCTTATCTGAGTAAAGAATTTCCGTTTGCGGATCGTAGGTGCAAAGTTGATCGGGGTAGCGGGGGTTGGGAGTAGGAATAAATTCTAAGTGATGACCTTTGCCTAAATCAAGAGTTTCTTCACCGCGTTTGACCAGAATTGGCAAATCTTGATTTTCTAGCGCTCCACGCAAATTTATTGCCCCTGGATTAGAACAAACAAAAGTTATCTGCGGTGCAAGTTCTAATAAAGCTTTGATAGTTGCAGCGCGGTTGGGATTGATGTGACCGAGAATTACATAATCAATATCTTTTAAATTAAAGCGCTGTTGCAACGCTTGCAGATAAATTTCTGTAAACGTTTCTCCCGGAGGATCGATTAAAGCGGTTTTATCACCTTGAATCAAATAAGAATTGGCAGTTGTACCTTTGGCAAGCGCGTACTCAATCTCAAATCTTAGCCTTGTCCAACTGCGCGATCGCATTACTGTTGTATCTGTACCAATGGGTAGAACCTGAACGTCACGGGGTTTATTTGTTTGCATCGCTTTGTGGGGAGTGGGGGAGTGGGGGAGTGGGGGAGTGGGGAGGTAGGGAAGAAAGAGTATTAAGTTTTGAATTTTCCTTATAGCCTTTATCCCCCCCTCTCCCCATCCCCCCTCTCCCCCACTCCCTTCTTAGTAGTGGTTTCCAACTTTTCTATGATGTACTGCTGTCAAGGAGTCTGGCTTACTGACGCGACCGGCATCAACGGTACAGTAAACTATCCAATGGTCGTTGACTTCCATCCGACTATTGACTTCACACTCCATGTATGCTAAAGCATCAGTTAAAATTGGGGAATCGTTACCAGCCGGCTGAGTTTTGATGCCTTCAAAACGATCCGCACCTGGGGCAAACCGCTTCAAAAAGTGCTTCATCAGCGGTTGATAATTGCCTTCTTCCAGGACATTTAAAACAAAGCGATCGCCTACTTGCATGAGTGATTCTATTGCTCTGTCTTTGGCTACTGCAATGCTTAATCCTAATGGTTTGAAGCTGGCTTGACTTACCCACGAGGCAAGCATGGCGCTTTTGACATCGCCTTTTTTTGCGGTAATTATGTATAATCCTCCTGAGATTCTTCCTAAAGCTTTGTCTAAGTCAGCAGCGAGGGATTTCATCGCTTTGATGCTGCGATCGCGTGTCACCCATTGCCCTAAGTCTGTTCCCGCTTCTTCACACAGCTTGTATTTATTTTCGTTGGGTGCTTCTCTCATTTCAATCACGGGAAATGATACATGCAAACCCAAAGCGCGGAATTTGTTCAGCAGAGGATAAGTTGGTTCATCATCCCCACCACCGGTTTCAAATATACCTACAGCTTGTTTTTCTTTGGCAGATCCTAAAACGGTGCTGAGTGCAGCTTGGATAATAGAATTACTGGAAGCTGGAGACATTCCCAAGACAATTCCACTACAACGGCTGACAAGTTCGCGCAATTCTTGTAAGTCTGTTGCCGATCGCAAGTCTACCATTTCTACAGCAACGCCGGTTTTGCCGATCCCATTTCTCATGGCTTCCGCTAGGCGATCGCTATATCCGTAATGAGAAACGTAAAATACTCCTACAGTAGTTTCTGCCTTTGTTTGAGTTTTACTCCAGTTGCGATAACGTCCAGTTAATTCTTCAACGTTGTGGTGTAATAGCGGTCCATGACCAGTGGCGATCGTGCCAATTTTTGGCAGTTCGTCCATGCGCTTGAGGGCAGAAAGTACTGACCGCGCATTTGGTCCCATCAAGCAATCGTAGTAATATTGATAATCTGCTTCAATCGCTGCCAAATCTTCATCAAAGGTGCTATCTGTGCAATAATGCATACCAAAAGCATCACAAGTAAAGAGAATTTGGGTTTTATGGTCGAAGCTGAACATAGTATCGGGCCAATGTAAATTTGGTGCAATCACAAATTCAATTTCGTGTCCATTGCCCAAATCTAGGCGATCGCCATTTTTCACAATCCGTCGCTTAAACGGTCTGTGTACCATATCCTCTAAAAACTGAATTGCTACCTTAGAACCGACAACGGTGATTTCCGGAGCGATTTGTAACAAATCTTTAACTAAGCCACTATGGTCTGGCTCGGTGTGGCTGATAATTAGATAATTAATTTCAGTTGGGTTAATCAGTCCGGTGAGGGTATCGAAGAACAGCTGACGAAACTTTTCATGCGACGTATCAACTAAAGCCGTTTCTTCACCACGGATGAGAAACGAGTTGTAGGTAGTACCGTTTTGCAAACCAAACTCAATGTCAAAGCGATCGCGATCCCAATCCAAAGACCGAATTGCTGTAGTTTGGTTAGCAATATCGGCAGTCTGCATAGTCAGTTTCTTTTCAGTTCTTTCGGTGAGTGCTACCATACTCCCCTCCTTACGCAAATGAGTATTTTCCTCTAGTTTTATTGTGACACGAGTTAATTGTTAATTTTTTTTAAAAAATCTATGGTTGACTTAAGAAAAATAAAAGTGTGAAACCACAGAAACATCAAGAAAATACAGATAACCTTTGGCTAGCTTTAGAAATTGGTAATTCTCGGCTACATTGGGCATTATTTGCAGGAGAGAGAATTTCCAAAACTTGGGATAGTGACCATCTTTGTGCAGAAAGCCTAAAACAACTACCCGAAGTTGCTTCGGGTGATTTCTTGTCTGTAATTTCTCCCTCATCCCCCCCTCTCCCTATCCCCCCCTCTCCCCCTCCTCCCCTCCTCCTCTCCTCCGTTGTTCCTAGTCAAACGGAAATTTGGCAAACTTATTATAATGTTCGCGTTATTACTTTGGAAGAAGTACCTATAAAAGGAATGTATCCCACCTTGGGAATTGACCGTGCTTTGAGTTTATATGGTGCTGGAAGCACTTTTGGCTTTCCGGTGTTAGTTATTGATGCGGGAACAGCGCTGACTTTTACAGGTGCTGATAGTGACAAAAATTTAGTTGGGGGGGCAATTTTACCAGGATTAGGTTTGCAGTTTGCGAGTCTTACGCAAAAAACAGGACAATTACCACTTGTAGAAACGCAAAATATTAGTTCTCTACCATCACGATTTGCTTTGAGTACTCCTGATGCGATCGCTAGTGGGATAATTTATACCTTAGTAGCTGGAATCAAAGACTTTGTTGAAGCGTGGTGGTGCGAATTTCCTGAAAGTAAGGTTGTGATTAAAGGAGGCGATCGCACGTTAGTGATCAATTATATGCGATCGCAGTATCCGGAGATTGCAGCGCGTTTAATTGTGGAACCAAATTTGATATTTTGGGGAATGCGATCGCTATTTTTTTTGTAGAAACGTTTTAGAGGAACGTTTTTACAATATCTATGATTTAGTTCAACTTTTAGAAGTAACTCTCTGAGTGTCAATATGAGAATCATTTTCATTAAGTTGAAATGACTTATCTGTTGAAACTAGCTGATTTCTTTGAGATAATATCTTTTCCGGGTCAATTCCACTGAAAGTTGGTGGTAGCCAAACTCGAACTACTAGCAGCACTCCCATCACTAATAAAAAGACACATGCTGCTAAAATCTGGCTCCAGTGTGTTTCTAAAACTCCCCGCACAATTACTTCTCGCAACACCGAAACAATCGACACTTCTACAGCGACACCAATAGATACTCGTTGTTCTTGTAAGTAAATAATTAGCAATCGAAATAACTCGACTAAAATCAACAGAAATAGAATATCTGAAGTGAAAACTTTAAAATTTAAAGGAGGTAGCAACGAGTAAAACATTGCTCGCAGTTGGATAACCATGAAGCTAAATAAACCAATACACAGAGAAACCACTATTAAATCTTGGATGGTTTCAAGACCCCGGACAATCTGACTTCGATTTAGCATTTTTGTTCTCCTCTTATAAATGGGTATAAATAAACAAAGGACTTAATTTAGTAAGGTTTCAGCCCTTAAAACTGTTGCTGTGAGCGGTAAACCGCTCACTACGAACAACACCCCAATAAATTCAATAGTTAGTTATTAGCTATCTATGTTTGGTATTTATTGCTTCTTTAATAAAATATATTGATAAATTTATAAAATAACAAGACGCTGGAAATATAAGTTTATTTTATTAAATATAGAGATAGCTTAACTGTGATGGAAAGTCACAGAAATTAGCTTAATTCCAACTCAATAGGGGATTTAACAATGGTAAACATCAAGGATTACAATACATACACTGTCCCGGATCGGCATATTTGCCATCAGGGAATAATTCTTCTTGACTAAAACCACATTTTTTGCATTGATATTTAAGAGCGCGAGTTAGCAAAGTAGGTGTATGACAACTTGCACAGGGTAATCCTTTAATTCTTTGAGTTATTCCAAAACCGGGTGTACCACAGCTTGGACAAAAGGTATTTATCTTTTTTAATAAATTACGAGTGGCTTTTTCTATATTCTTCATTCGTGTGGGGTTATACATTGCCCGCATATCTGTTTCTATATGCACCTTTCCATTGGATGAGTTTTTTAAGGCAAAATTAACAGCATCTTCAAGTTGTTCATCTGTAATAATACCTTTGAATATCTCACCGCTATTTTTAGGTGAATCATAAGTTACAATCAAACCATGTTCAGGAAACCCAACTTTCTTTGCGAAGTTATACGCTTCTTCGATATTCTGGATGATCTGAAAATTATGGTTAGTTTCGAGAGAAAATTCTTCGCCAATAATTTCTAATTCATTTTCTTTATCTAAAAAAATAACAATTTCTCTATTAGTAGAAATATAAGGCAAACTAGGATGAGGGCAAAAAGTACCTTCGCTAGCGATCGCTAAAGTTTCACCTGTTAGAGCAAGTGCTTTTTGAGCTTTCAATCTGGCAGCTTCAATCTGCGTACCAGGACGTTCAATTTCTCTAGTGAATGTACCGAAAACATCTGTATTTAAATTTTGCGGTACTATAACTTTAATTCCCAATTGCTCTAGAAGTGGTGCAATGACTATCTCTTTTTGATGCATAGTAGCCAGTATTGCTACTCTATTACTAAACAATTGCGGCATCTTAGTGGTAAAGTACATTAAATCCGAGTTTCCAGAAATTACAGCGCATTTGATTGTGGAACTAAATTTTATATTTTGAGGAATGCGATCGCTATTTTTATAAAAGTGTAGTGGTGGGGCTATTAATATCATTCTCATGAAGAAATGGTCTTAGCATTATTTATCTAGATTTATTTAACATTACTTATGATTAAACGCTAAAACTAAATTTTTTTTGTAGCGATTTATTTGATTTTGAAAATCCTGTCATTTAAGGGTAAAAGGCATGTCTGACAGCAAAATCAAAGTCTTTGATGTTGTCAATGATAAGTTTGTGCCACTACCAGTTAGTTCTGATTCATCACTAATTGTGGCAAATACGAATTTGGAATGTGATGATATTTACGCTGAACGTTTGTCTATGCCTTCTATTGAATATCCGGAGGTCATTCCTCAAGAGCATTTACTCACCATACAGCTAAGTGAGCCACACACGCTTGAAGTCGTGGAAAATGGTAAACTACGCAGGATACACAAGATACCTGGTAGTATTAGCCTCGCTCCCTCCGGAGTAAGATTTAAAGGGAGGTGGGATAAAGATGTCGAAATTTTGATACTTACTCTCAAACCAATTGTGATTGAAAAATGTGCTTTTGAGTTACATGATGCGAACCAGACAGAATTAATGCACTGTAATGGAGTACTCGATCCACAAATTCAGTATATCGGTTTGGCGCTGGAGGCGGAATTTCTCGCCGGAAGCCCAGGTGGTCGTTTTTACAATCAGTCTTTAGCTAATGCATTAGCAGTTCAACTACTTAAGAAATATTCCACCAAAGAGCCAAAAATACAACAGTATACAGGTGGTTTGTCAACGCATAAATTGAGACGTGCGATTGAGTATATTAATGACAATCTGAGTACAGATGTGTCACTTAATGACCTCGCAGCAGTGGTCGGGATGAGTATGTACTACTTTGTACAGATGTTCAAGCAGTCAACAGGATATACACCCTACCAATACATTCTACAGTGTCGGGTTGAACGTGCAAAACATCTGTTACGAACAACCAACTTACCAATAGTGGAAATCGCGCTTCAAGTTGGATGTAATAACCAAAGTCACTTTGCCAAGCTGTTTCGGAACTTAACAAAGACAACACCAAGGAAATATCGTAATAACTTTGAGTAGTTTATGTTTTCGTAGTAAGCGTTTTAACGCTTAAATCAATGACTAAAGTCTTACTACGAAAAACAAGATCCCCGACTTATCGCAATTTTAGAACAATGAACGCAAAATTTGACAAGACTATCAAAGCTTGATGCTGGTATATTCAGGCTGTTGAAAAATTTCGGCGACAATTAAAGGAACTTTGCGATGCAAACGTTGAACCAAAAAGTAGCCATTGTTATAGGTGCATCGATTGGTATTGGTAGAGCGGTAGCTGAACGTTTAGCATTCTCAGGTGCATCTGTTGTCATTACCTATGCTCAAAAAGCAGACAAAGCAGAGGAACTGGTTGCTAGCATCAAAGATATGGGTGGAAAAGCGATCGCTATTAAAACTGATCTTACCCAACTAGCTGACATCCGCCATTTGTTTCAAGAAACACTCAACAGCTTCGGTAAGCTAGACATATTAGTAATATCAGGCAGTGCGCCTAGAGTTGTCAAGCCTATTGCCGAGGTGACAGAAGCAGAATTTGATTATCCGATCGCCTTTAATGCTAAAGGAAACTTCTTTGCGCTACAGGAAGCAGCAAAACACATGGCAGATGGGGGACGGATTGTCACGTTTTCAACTCCATACACCGTACAACCCCAAGCGAATTTAGCAGTAACAGCTGGTAGCAAAGCAGCGATTGAGCAGTTTACCTTTGCACTCGCTAGAGAATTAGGTGGACGTGGCATTACAGTAAATTCTGTCATGCCAGGACCAACAACAACCGAAAATTTCAAAGATACTATTTCGCAGTCAGATCAAGATTTTATAGCGCAGAATTCACCACTGCAACGACTGGCAGAACCCGGTGAAGTAGCAGATGTAGTGATGTTTCTGGTCAGCGATAAAGCAAGTTATATTACTGGACATAACATTCATGTTACAGGCGGTTTATCATAGTTTTGATTTATATGCCTGTTATCAACGCGATCGCTATTTTCAAATTCTCCAAAATTGATACCTATGTCATCACCTGTAGTTCTGATTAATGTATTTTCTGTACCTCAAGGCAGCGAAGAACAATTCATCAAAGTTTGGACAGAAGCACTTGAATTGATGAAAAATGAACCAGGCTTTATCGACGCAAAACTTCATCGCAGCCTCGAAAAAGATGCACGATTTCAGTTTATTAACGTCG
The DNA here is from genome assembly GCA_019359015.1 of Spirirestis rafaelensis WJT71-NPBG6. GTDB lineage: Bacteria > Cyanobacteriota > Cyanobacteriia > Cyanobacteriales > Nostocaceae > Hassallia > Hassallia rafaelensis. Next base: position 72,957 of record JAHHID010000022.1, on the reverse strand, counting down.
CGCATTGGGAAAGTCCAGAAGCTTGGAAGAATGCCTTTTCAAAACCTCAACTTAAAGCAGTAGGTTCTCAAGCATTATTTGAAGAAAATCCTGCGCTTTACAAAGTTGAGGTACAAACCTAATTTACCACTTTTAACTACGATTATCAATCTGTGCGCGTTGCAAACTTCCAGAAAAGTCTACATACACACTTTTCCATTCGGTAAATACATCTAAAGCAGTAGTTCCGGCTTCGCGGTGTCCATTGCCAGTTTGCTTAACACCGCCGAAAGGTAAATGTACTTCCGCGCCAATTGTGGGACCATTAATGTAAGTTATTCCGGCTTCGATGTCGCGCATAGCAGCAAAAGCGCGGTTGATATCGCGGGTGTAAACTGAAGAAGAAAGACCGTAATTGGTATCGTTGAGGATTGCGATCGCTTCCTCGAAACTGCTAACCTCAATTAATGCCACCACTGGACCAAATATTTCTTCACGAGCAACCCGCATTTCGGGAGTTACATTATCAAGAATAGTTGGTTTAAAGAAGTAACCGTTTTTCAGTTCTCCTTCGTTAGCAATTTCCCCACCAATTAACACCTTTGCACCTTCCTCACGAGCAATATCCAAATACATTTTCACCCGTTGAAGTTGCCTTTCATTGATTATCGGACCAATATCAGTATCGCTGTCAGTAGGAGAACCTAAGCGTAACTTAGTTGTACGCTCTTTCAGCATCGTGGTAAACTTTTCTTTGATATCGCAATGTAAAATTAGGCGACTCGTAGCCGTACACCGTTGACCGGCTGTACCAAATGCACCCCAAATTGCCCCATCTAAAGCTAATTCTAAATCTGCATCTTCCATCACCACTTGAGCATTTTTTCCGCCCATTTCCAGACACACGCGCTTGTGAGTGCGTCCGCAAGTTTCGCCAACAAAAGCACCCGTTTCCGAAGAACCGGTAAAAGAAACCAAATCAACATTAGGATGTTCAACTAAAGCTTTTCCAGCTTCTTCACCCAATCCATGCACCAAGTTAATCACACCCGGTGGCAAACCTGCCTCGGCAAAAATCTCAATTAACTTAGTTGCACAAGCGGGAGTATCTTCCGCTGGTTTCAGGATGACAGTATTACCGCACACCAATGCTGGCATAGCTTTCCAACAAGGAATAGCAACCGGGAAATTCCAAGGAGTAATTAAAGCACAAACTCCTATCGGCATCCGCATCGTCATCGCGAACTTATTCGGCATTTCTGAAGGTGTCGTTTGCCCAAAAAGTCGTCGTCCCTCCCCAGCACTGTAAAATGCACAGTCAACACCTTCTTGCACATCTCCCCGCGCTTCTGTGATCGCTTTACCCATTTCCCGACTGATTAACTGGGCAAGTTCCTCTTTATGCTGAAGTAACAATTCCCCAACGCGAAAAATATATTCAGCCCTAGCCGGTGCGGGAACTTGTCGCCAACTGCGATAAGCTTTACGGGCAGATGCAACCGCTAGATCCACATCTGCTGAATCAGAACGGGGAAAAGTGGCGATAACTTCGTTGTTGTTGGTTGGGTTGCGACTTTCTATAGTCTCTGTAGCACTTAACCATTGACCGTCAATGTAATTGCAGCAAGTTAGCGTGGTCATACCTGAGTTTTTTTGTACTAAGTTTCGCTTGTTTATCAGTTCCCGTCAAGTGTAAGGAAGACGCTAAGTACAGCATTTGATTAATAGACATCTCCAGAAAAGACGTAGAGACGCGTTCGCGCTTCGCGTTTCCGCAGGGCAATTTCGCGTCTCTACAAGGGTTTCGGGTAACGCATAATTAGTTTCGGTCGATGTCTAATAAAAGTGCGAATTAAAAAAAGGCAATATCCGATGTGTTGTGAACGAAAACACTTGTGTTCTGAACCAAACGACTTGTGTTCTGAACCAAACGTCTTGTGTTCTGAACCAAACGACTTGTGTTCTGAACCAACGGACTTGTTTTGAAAAACATTCAAGACTTACGCAGAATAATGAGAAAATGAACCGCAGACGCACAGAGAACACAGAGAAATAAGAGGAGGGTGAGAGTTTTTGCGTAAGTCCTAACATTGAAATCACGGCACTAAAGCCAACACCCCAACCGGAGAACCAGAACCGTCTTGTAATAATAGAGGTGCGATCGCCAGCATAGCTCCTCTAGGTGGCAGTTGATCTAAGTTGGTCAAATTCTCCAGCACAATGCGCGGTTTCTCTAACACCAAACGGTTGATAGTAAAGCTTGTATCTTGCCCAGAGTCTACACCGTGAGTATCAATTCCTAGCCCGGCGATTTGACGTTCATTGAGTAAAAACTGGGTAGCATCACTACCAAACCCAGGAAAATGCAAACTTCCTTCAGCATCTTGGTTGAAAAATCCATTTTTATCACCCCATTTCTCTTGCCATCCTGTATACAGTATTACTACACTTCCTGCGGTAATCTCGCCATATTCTTCTTCCCACGCCAGAACATCAGCAACAGTCAGGACATAATCAGAATTAACTGCGCTTTGAGCGCGGATATCTATAACTACTGCGGATACAAGCAACGAATCAGCCGGGTATTTGTCAATTCCTACACCAAAATTGTGAAAACTTTTAGGAGCGTTGATATGAGTAGCGCTGTGTTCCCCCAAGGAGAAACCCCGCAGATAATAGCCATCTTTTTCTAATTCCGCCACAGTATCGAATTTGACAGGCGGATCGCCTTGCCATTGCGGAATATTTCTATCAATTATATGACTCAAGTGGACGATGCGCGAGTAGGGAGAGGAGGGGGGGAGAGGGGGAGATGGGGAGAGGGGGGGATGGGGGGATGTGGAGAAAGTGTTTTCCATGTTCCTGTGTCTCCTTGTCCCCTCGTCCCCTTGTCCCCCTTGTCTCCTTGTCTCCTTTTCCCCTTGTCTCCTTGTCTCCTCATACCCTCCCGTCAACCGCTGAAGTGTTGCTTCCATAACTGCGGTGGTTTGACCTGTTACCGTAAATACCAATGCTTCACGATATACCCGCTGTGCTGGATGATGCATATAATTAGCTGCTCCGCTGGAAACGGTAACGGCAGCGTGAGCTATTCGCGTTGCTAAGTCAATTGCCCAAGCTCGCATTTGCAAGCGTTCTGCTGTTCCTATTGATTTTTGCTGCGCTTCTCTAATAAGAGTGCGACACTTAGTCAATTCTTGTAACAAAGACTCAAAAGCATTAGTAATAAAAGATAGTGATTTATTCTCTTTAACTGCTTCTAAAATATCCAAACCTGCAAAAGCGCATCCTGTAGCTAAAAAAGTTGCCCGCAAAATGTTGTTTTTATCGTTTTCGTGAATCCAGCCGGGTGGTTTAATAAAAACTACATGCTCTGTTGGTAAGAACCAGCGAGTTAAAGTGGCAGATACGGTGTTGCTTGATGTCATTGCTGCCAGTTGTGCTGGAGTGGTAAATGTTATTTCACCTCTCGATTTTTGAGATGTCTGCACAAAAGGGACGATACCAAAAACTGCACTACCATCAGGTAATGTCGCAGCGACAATAAAATCTTCAAATAAACCCCAGCCAGTTACCCAAGGTACAACTCCATCTAACTGATATCCTCCCGCTACAGGTACGGCTAATGTTAGGGGTTCACCTCCACGTCGCAGCTGAGAAAAACCGACTCCCATTAAAACTTCACCGTTGCCCATGCGTTTAAGGTATGTTTGTTGTAATGCAGAGTTGCTACTAGCAATCAGCATCGCTGCCGCGCTTTGATGTTGTGTTTGCACAAAAGCTAAAGCCCCGGAATATCTGGCTATTAATTCTTGAAAGTCGCCAAAAGTTTCTTCACTAACTTGTTTGTCACTCCGTAACGCTAATAAATTTAACTTTCCCAAACTTTGCAGTGCTTGATATAGCGCTTGTGGGTTGCTATCTATTTCGTTAGCCTTGGGTGCAACTTCCTGGAGTAAGAAGGAGTTGGTTATATCTAGGATAGAGCGATCGCAATCCATAATTTTTTGCTAGTTCACTTTCTCATTTTTGCAGTTCTGAACTGAGCAACTCAGCACTCTCAACTAAATAACCCCCCAAATCTCCTAAATTTCAAGCTTTATTGAAAGGGAGATGGCTTTCTCCGCTCAGTTGGGAGCAAAACAGGGTGGCAGGGTGAGTTGGGGAAATTTCTCGCTTTTAATCGCATCTGCTCAAAGCGATCGCTGCTGTAATGGAATTGTTATTATAAATTCGGCTCCTTGTCCTGGGGCTGAAATACACTTAAATTTTCCCCGATGTTTTTCGACAATAATTTGGTAGCTAATTGATAGCCCCATCCCAGGACCTTTACCTACGGATTTTGTGGTGAAAAACGGGTCAAATATGCGTTTGCGTATTTCCTCGGTCATTCCCGGACCATTGTCCGCAATACTAATCAAGACTTGCTCGTCGTTGAAGATTTCGGTGCGAATGCGAATCTGGGGATGTGTTCTTTTCTCAGGGCTGTTTACTAATGATTCTAAAACATCGATCGCATTCGTCAACAAACTCATAAATACCTGATTAAGCTGTCCAGCATAACATTCTACTTGTGGTAAGTTGCCGTATTCTTTGATAATCTCAATTTGCGGTTGTTCTGGGACTTTTTTGAGGCGATTTTGTAGCAGTAGCAAGGCACTATCGAGACCTTGGTGAATATCCACCGGTTTCATATCAGCTTCATCGAGGCGAGAAAAGTTGCGTAGAGAAACGACAATTTGACTAATGCGATCGGCTCCCATCATCATAGAATGCAGAAGTTTCGGTAAATCTTGTTTGAGGAAATCCAAATCGATCGCCTGAATTTCGTTTTGTATTTCTGGAACTGGATTGGTATAATATCTATGATAAAGTTCTATCAAACGCAGTAAATCTTGTGTATATTCAGTGGCGTGGGTGAGATTGCCATAAATGAAACTAACAGGATTGTTAATTTCATGAGCAACCCCAGCTACCAACTGCCCCAAAGAAGACATTTTTTCAGTTTGAATTAGTTGCGCTTGAGCAGAAGAAAGTTCGCCTAAAGCCTTTTCTAGCTGTTGTGCTTTCTCTTGGGCAATTTGGGCTGTGGTGTGACTTTGTTTGTAAAGTTTGGCTTGATCGATGGCGATCGCTAATTGATCGGCAACTGCTAGTAGTAATTCTACTTCGCGATCGCGCCAATTTCGTCCTTGAGTAGAGTTAGTACAGCACAACAAACCAATTTCACCCGATTGACTGTGAATTGGTAGGGTCAATACTGCTGTGTAACCCAACCACAGCAGCATCTCTTGAAGTCCTGACTCAGGTAAAGTTTGCACATCATCGACTCTAAATATTTCTTTATTTAAAACCTTTTCTGATATTGATTTAACTTCTGCATGAGCTATTTCAAAACCAACTGTGCTGGGTAGAGCCGGATTCTTCGCCTCTTGTACAATTTTCCAATAAGGCTTTTGAGCATCGTAATACCAAATAAACGTGCAACTGTCAATCTGCAACAAATCACGGATTTCTGTGACAGCAGTTTGCAAAATGGTATTAACATCCAAAGAAGCGCGAATTTGACTAGAGAGACGATTTAGTAATGCTTCTCGCTGGGCAAGGATGCGGAATTTAGTTTCAGATTGCTGTAAAGCCTTTTGTGTGCGCTCACGCTGTAGTTCTGCTGTTGCGCGTGCGGCAAAGATGCTTAAAATAGCTTTGGCGCGTTTTTCTTCTAATATTGGTTTGGTATCTAATACCGCTAAATGACCGATCACTTTACCATTCGTATCTATAAGTGAGCATCCTAGGTAACTTTCTGCCTGCATAGCAACTAAATCGGTATCTTCAGGAAACTGTTGCTGTACGCAAGAGGGATAATAAGCTACTCGTTGCTTGAGGGAAATTTCGCAAGGAGTGTTAGCCAGTTCATATTCAAAAGTTTCGGCGAGAGAGTCACCCCTCCAAAATGCCAAAATTCTTGCCTTGCCTGGGTTTTTACTGCTTTGTTCTGCAACCAAAGCGTAACGAACACCTAAGGCTGCGGCTAAATGGCGCACAACGGCTGGGAAAAATTCTTCACCCGTCACCGAAGCGGTTCCCGCTACTAATGCTTGCAATGCTTCCTCAGCTTGTTTGCGTTCGCTAATATCGCGATCAATCCCGCGATATCCGAGAATATTTCCCGATGTATCAAAAAAGGGAACGCCATTAGTTTCTAAAACAACCAAATGCCCTTGTTTGTGACGGTTCGTATTTTCAATATTAATTAAAGGTTTTTGTGAAGCTATCAGAGAAATAAAAATTTCTTTTACTCGACTTGCTTCTTCAGGCAACATTAAATCAAAGGGACTTTTGCCTAATACTTCTTCTGGCTCGTATCCCAAAACGTCGCGAATTTTCGGGCTAATATAAGTATAAACTCCATTTTTATCTACTTCCCATACCCAATCGTTTGTAGTTTCAATCAGATTGCCCAAACGCGCTTCACTTTCTCGTAATGCTTCTTCTGCTTGTTTGCGCTGAATGCCAATAGCAATTTCATCAGCAGCAAATTCCAACGCAGCTAAAGTCGATTCAGAAAGCGCTTTGCGGGCAAACATTGCTATCACTCCGAATGTCTTACCTTCCACAATTAGGGGATAGCCAGCAAAGGCAATCATATTTTCCCGCTGTGCCCAATCTTTATCAATCACGCGGGGATCGGTCAGCACTGAGTTGGTAAGATGGGGTTTACCTTCTTCAGCAATCAAACCAATTTTGAATTTACCTACAGGGACACTTCTATGAAGTCCGTCAATCTGAGTATACATCCCCGAACTTACTTGTAATTCTAATACATTGTTCGCTTTGTTCAGCGTCCAGATGCGAGCAAACGCTGCATCGATATGTTTAACTAAAGCCTCAGTGCAGCCGTGCATAATGCCCTGTAAAGTATCACTTTGAGTCAAAGCAGCATCGACATCAGCCCGAAAAGCTACTAAACGTACTCGTTCTGCTAGCGCTTCTTCGTGTCGTTTGCGATCGCTGATATCGCGGATAATAGCTATAATTTGCCGTTCTGGTAATGGTATTAATCTAGCTTCAAAATAAACTTCTCCTTGTGGTAGTGGTAAACTATAATCAAAATTCACAAGTGATTTAGTTTCAAGTACTTTTTCTATTGCTGTTTGTAAGGGGTCGCCAACATTCGGGGGTAGTATTGACTGCATTTGCTTGCCCAAAAAGACATCTGGGGAAACATACAAGTTTTGTGTATTTACCGCCTTATAATGAAGGATAGTTCCATCACCATTGAGCCAAAAGTATAAATCAGGAAGTGCTTGAAAAATAGCTTCTAGTTCTGATGTTTTTTGGCGTAGCTCTTTTTCAGTCTGCTGATGTTCTGCAATTTTGTCTTGTAATTGTTGCAGAGTATTTGTTAATTCTGTTGTTCGTTGGGCAACGCGATTTTCTAATTCTTGATTCGCTATTTGTAAAGCAATTTCTGCTGCTTTGCGTTCGCTAATATCTACCCAAGAACCGACAATTTCCATCAAATTGCCAAAATCGTCTTTTACCAGCTTTGCTTGATCGCGCATCCAACGGTAGCTATCATCTTTATGGCGAAAGCGGTATTCTTGAATATCATACCCGTTCTCAAATAGCTTTGGCGCCCCAGAAAATACACGTTGTGCGTCGTCTGGGTGAATTCTATCAAACCAAAATCTGGAATCATCCAGACATTCGCTGATTTCATAGCCGAGAATCGCGGTGATATTTTCACTGAAAAAAGTTATTTTGCGATCGCCTGTGGCTTTACAACTATAAATTATTGCCGGACTAGATTTGAGTAGATGTTGTAGCCGTTGTTGCGTTAATAATAGTGCTTTCTCGGTTTGCTCGCTTTCAGTGATGTCCATTATCGTACTTATCATCCGTGGCGCTTTGTCGGTGTTATCTTGTAAATAACTACCTTTACCTTGCACCCAGCGCACAGTACCGTCATCCCAGACGATACGAAACTTGACATCATACTCAGATGTCGTCGTGACTGAACAAGCGATCGCTTCCATCACCAAGTTTTGATCCTCAGGATGAATGCGATTGAGAAAAGCCTCGTAGGTATTGACATTTTCCGGTTTTGTGGCTAATAAAGTATCTGCACCATGTACCCAAATTACTTTGCCAGTTGCAACTTCCCACTCCCACACCCCTATCTGCGTTGCATGTGTTTTCTGGGAAAATAGTTTTTCATTTTGTTGTATTGATTCAATAACTTTTTTTTGCCCAAAGTCCTTTTGCACCTTTTCCGGAAACACTTTTACCTGCCTGTTTTGCTTAAATTTGCTGATGAAGTAAATCTGATAAGTATAGTTTTGTAGTCTATAAAATTTTGATAAATCAGTCAAAATTTAGTTTATTATCTACTTAAAACTGTTGTAATTCATTTCATACTTTGAATGAATAGTACAATCACTTAAATTCAAGAAAAATTGATTGAAATCAAGAATTACATTCTTACTGGTATGTTTTATTTTCAGGGAGATCCAAAAAATAAAATGTCGAGCCCGTCGTACTGGCGAATATTGGGGGCTAGAAATTTTATTACTTGTAAGTGCCTCAAAACAAGCAGGACTTATGCTGTTTTAATGAAAAACGAACCACAGACGACGCAGTGGTTCGTTTATTCGATCATATGAGCGTTAGTTTTAACAAGGTTGATAAACAAAGTTCACAGCAAAATATAAAATGGATTGGTACAAATACCAGCTGTGACCAATTTGGCGACAGATAAGCGATTGCAATGTTAGAAAATTTACGTTTAATTTAAGTCAGTGGAAAACTACGCAATGGAACCAGAAAAACTGGATCGTTTTCAAAAGTACGGTGAATCCATTCTCCGTAAAATAGACTCAGTACCCCAGCAGCCTTCAAAACAAGAAGATTGGGTTCCAGCTAGCCTAGATGACTGTCTGATTCACCTCCGGAAAGCTGCCGAGAAAACTGTAGAACTTGCTACATCAAGCGTGAAAATCGGCGTGATGGGAGAATTCAGCAGTGGAAAAACTTTGCTTTTAGGCAGTTTAATCGGTTATGCAGACGCTTTACCAATTAGTGAGAATCCCACCACAGGGAATGTTACCGCCATTCACCTGAAACCGCAAGAAAACTTTGCAACTACGCAGGTTGGCAATTTTACTGTCGAGTATCTGACTCACGACGAGGTGAATGAGTGCTTGCGCTTCATGCTAGAGGAAGCAAATCGAAGAACAATAGCAGCGGGATTGTCTGCCACACCCCAAGAAAAGCTGAAAACCTCGAATGATATCCTAAGCTGGTGTGAAGAGCTTTGGAACAGCAGTAAAAACTTGGAGTTGCGTTATCTGTTGCGAGAGTTGGTATTGTTTGTTCGCGCTTATAACTCATATGGTGCGGCTATGTCTGGTAGACGCTACGATATTGATGCTACCACTGCCCGTGATGGGCTGACGCTAGCCGATCAGCCGATGGCAATTCAGACTCTTAAGTTTGAAGATTTACCCCCAACGCATATTCGATTACCAAATGCACCTCAAACATTGCCCACAAAGTTATTACAGAATAGCTTTCCGTTGATTCGTCGCGTAGATATTGAGGTAAAAATATCAAAACAGATTTGGGATGTTTCTGGATCGCAAGGAACATCAGAATTTATTTTGTTAGATTTTCCGGGATTGGGTGCTGCTAATTCGGGGGTGAGAGATACATTTTTGTCGTTGCGAGAATTGGCAGAAGTGCAGACAATTTTAGTGTTGCTAAATGGCAAATCTCCCGGAAGCGATCGCGCTAATAAAATCTTCACGATGATGCAGCAGCAACGCCCAGGACAAGACCTTAAGGATTTAATTTTAGTGGGTGTTGGACGCTTCGATCAACTACCTTTAGAAAGTGAAGGTGGCGAAAGACAACTTGATAGTTTAATTGACGATAAAACAGATAAAAATCCTTTAAATGAAAGCACAGTTTGCCAACAACTCAAAGTTTTGCAAACAACTATTGACGGTGCATCAGCATTTACCACCCAAAAAGAACGAATTCTTCTATTATCGCCACTCTTAGGATTAGCTGATTTAGCCAAACGTTCTAGTAAAGTGAAAGCAGGTTCACCAGAGTTTTTAGCTGACTTAGATTATCCTGATTATTTAGATCGCTCTAACAGATTGCAAGAAAAATGGGGACGTTTAAGCGAACGATTGTTAGAATCTGATTCACGCAGTCCTTTAGGCAGACAATTGAGTTACTTTGCTCAAGATGGGAGTATTGCAAAACTGCGAGAATTGATTCAAACCCACGTAGCTACTCACGGTTTCAAGCAACTTTATGAAGACACGCGTCGAGCTGCTAACGCTTTGCATCAACAAGAAGATAACCTGAAAAAGATATTAGAAGAAATTCAGGAGCAAGGCATACCAATGGCAGACAGTCAATCTTTTCTTGACTTACGCTTTGCCGTTGAAACTTTAGATAAAACATACAGAAAATTCCAAAAAGAATTAGGTAAAGAACCACTCAAAGACAAACGAGGCGTTACAGTTAGTGATGTAGTCAAAGATGAGTTAACCTTTAGAATTCTTAATTGGAGTCAGTGGACTTTGCTTTTCAACAAAGCAAATAATGGGATGATATCCCTAACAGAATCTAAAGGTGCTGCTGGTAAGTTATTTGATAGAGGAAATAAAATTAATAGTTCTCTACCCACTAAAAGCGATGATTTTTATCCAGCATTTGAAAAGACAATTCAAGAACTAGAAGATTTTGCACGCGATCGCATTCGTCAAGCCGTTGTAGACTTATTAAGTAAGTTATCAAATCAGATAGCCAAAGAACGCGATCGCCTGCGAGAAATTCTCCATCCCGAACAAGAACAAGAGATTCAAGAAAAATTTGGTGATGAAGATGCAGATTTATTTTACAAACTGCTTTTAGGATGCGATCCCAACCAATGGCAAGAAGCTATAATTTCCGAAGTCAGTAGCAAAGATAAAAGCAGCGTCCCGGCTAACATGTTTCCCCTAGCGCGTCAAGACGATAAACACAACATCGGACAAATCTTTGATTGGGCGCCAGAAAGAAGCCAAAATAACCCTAGAACTGCCAACCATCAACTTTTAGTACTGCGACTGCGAGATGAAATTACAGCTAGTGCTAGTCTACATCTTGTGCAGTATGTAAGTGAAGTGAATCAGCAAGTTAATGCCGAACTCGAAGGAATTTTGGATCAGATTGTTCCTTGTCTGCAAAATATTTCTAAAAAGGAAGCCTTATTAAGATATATTGCCACCGAAGAATCGCAAATCAATGCAGAAATTCCTACTTGGTTGCAGATTCTTTCAGATATTGCTAATTCTAAAAGCGATTCGATTTAATTGGTGAAAAATAATTTTTTAACGAACCACCTTGGCGAAGCCTCTCGAAGAGAAGACGCGAAGAACGCGAAGGAAAAAAAGAAAAGAGAGCTAGATAAATTATATATTACTCTTTTTCTCTTTGCTTCGTGTCCTTCGTGTCTAGCCTGCGGCAACGGCAAAGCCGAACGCGGTTCGTTTCTCCTAATTCCATCCCTACAAACATGAACCCTTTTCAACCTAACAATAATAGCGTCAAAGAATTTACCGAATTATTAACAATGAATTTTGAACAACTTAACAACAAAACTGAGAAACCAAAAAAAAGATTTCCTGGCTGGTTCGCAGTAGATTTTGGCACATCAAATTCTACAGTCACACTTTTCGATCCGATTGAAGTTCCTATCGCCGAAATTTTGCCGAGAGAACAAGAGTTACGTTTGCGCGATCGCTTGGGGCAATGGTTGAGTTCTCCCGCTGCAATTGCTTTACCAGATATCAGCGCAAGTGATTGGGATAAGTTCATCGCGGAAATTAGCAAAAATCTGGAAATAGAACCAAGTCAGTTAGGCGAAGTTTTTGAAAGTGATAACAAAGAGCGATTTTTAGAAGCAATTCGCCAAATTGAATTATGTTTAGGAACTAGCGATCGCTTTCGTCGTGCCGTCAGCAAAAAAATTTACCAAATCTATCATGAAGTCTTCCGCGTTCCTACCTTAGAATCGCAAAATCTCATCCCGGTAGTATTAGATATTGACCGTCGAGATACAGAAATTCCTAGCGAGTTGGAAATTTATAGTTTGACTGCTTTAAAACTGAACATGGGTAGAGAAGCGAGAGACAACAGAAAAAAGGCGATCGCCCAAGGAACAAGCGGTTCTTTAAAGGAAATTATTAGCAAGTTTCACCACTCACCTAAAAGATATTTCGGTCAAGAGCGGTCTTTTCCTGTTATTTTAGAAGGCGAAGAAACTACAATTAGTGTTAACCAATTAATTCAAGCAGCTTGGGCACATCTTGTCGAATTAACTGAAGATTATCGCCAACGCGCACGACGGAAATTTTCTGAAGGTGATTTACTTACAGCGGTTGTTACTTATCCAACTGTTGCCCCACCAGTTATTCGCAAGGAAATTAAAGAACTTGTGGAACAACTTGGTATTGATGATGTGCAAACAGCTTATGATGAAGCTGTTTCTGTAGCAATATTCTTTTTGTGGCGAGAGTTTGGCGGTAACTTGAATATTGGAATTGAATCTTTCAAAACTCGTTGCCATCAAGAAAAAAATAAATGGTCGCAAAATGTGCTTGTTTTAGATATTGGTGGAGGTACAACTGACTTAGCTTTAATTGAATTAACTTTAGAAGATAAAACGCCATTTTTTGCCGATAATGAAGATAGAGGGCTTGGGGGACGCTACTATAGACTTACTCCCAAGCTGTTAGGCTCATCTGGACATTTGCAGCTAGGTGGAGAGTTAATTACACTACGAATGTTTCGCCTTTTAAAAGTAGCGATCGCTGATTCTTTGTTAACAGCAATTACAATCGGTGCTTTAGAAAGCGACAAATTAGAAGATTTAATAAACTCTGAATTAAATGAGCGCTTTTTAGAACAAGGAAAATTTAAAAGTGGCAGCCTTTTAAAATGCGTAGACAAAGAAAATCCCGAAGGTGACGCAGCTTACAAAGATGCTTTAGATACTGCCGAAAAAGTGTTACCTACTCGTTGGCAACAAGCACCCCAACGTCTACAGACATTTTACGCGCTTTGGGAACATGCAGAAGCTGCCAAACTCAAATTAGGACAAAAATCGCCAGTAGACGGTTCTACTTTAACCTTCACTATTTCCGAGCAACAAATTTCGGAATTGCTAACTCAAAGTAGTATTAAATTCAATATCCAAAATGCTCATAATATTAACGTCACCTTAGATAGCCAACAATTTGAAAGAACCGCAACGACAGCAATTAAAGAAGCGATTGGTATTGCCAAAGGACTGATGGAAAGTCGCTTGCTAAGTAGCGGAAAAAAAGTTGATTGGTTAATTTTATCTGGGAAAACTTGCAACCTCAATTTAGTACAACAAGAGATTTATCAGGAATTTAGTAAATCACAGTATTTCGTGTGGAATCCAGAGCGAATTACTTTTGTTTTAGAGTTTACCAAATTAGCTACTTCTGCCGGTGCTTGCTACGCTGAAAAACTGCGAAGGCTCAGATTTGATCCAGAAGAATCTAAAGGATTGCTACGTAAAGGAGCAAACCAGCTAGAAATAGATGTCAAAAATTTATTTTATTATTTGCCCTGCAACTTTAAGCGGAAAACTCAAAGCAACGAATTGCTACCAATCTTTCAAGCTGGACAAGAACTTTATCAACTAGCTGATGGCGAATCTGTAGCGAAAGTTCGTACTAATTGGCAAGGTATACAATTAAGCAACATCATCTATCGTCAGGATTATGAAGATGGAGATTTGCGGCTTTGGGGTAGCTTTGATGGCAAAACTTTGATGGAGAGATTGAAGATAGAAGAAGCAGAATTTCTCAAAAAAATCAAAGTCCAATTTGAAATTGACCAAACACTACAGTTTAGTGTGTTACTTTGTCGAGGAAACCCCCATTATTTAATTGATGTTCCTGGTATTGATGTGGGAATAGCAATATTAGCGCATTTCCCCGCTGCCGAAAGTTCAAAGTTATTTTCTGATGGTAAATTGAATTGGAATATTGCCATCGAACGTCCTAATCAAAAGCTTAATAATGGTGATATTGCTGTCAACGTTATCGAGTCAGCAACAGTCGATCAACCAAATGCTTATCATTTGGTTTTTGTAGCCGAAAGCAATGATAGTAAATCTATCAAAGATTTTCGTTACGTACGCGATCGCCTACAAGAAACAGGAACCGGCTTAATCAGTAAACCCCTACCTCCCTTTCCCCAAACTGGTCAGCACACTTTCTATATTTATCAAACAGATGCCCAAACAAATACCAAAAAATGGATCAGAATTGGCGCACTCAGCAAACCAGAAATAACAACAGATTATCCTTGTCAATATCATGTCACACTTGATGACAAAGGCATTCTCCGGATGCACGCCGGCGAAGTACCTTACTGGACATCGGCAAATGAAGAATGCCTCAAACAAGAAGGATGTGTTTTTCGCGCTGAACTAGAATTACAACCTAACGAAGTTGATAAAGAACGCGATCCATTTTGCGGCATTCATTAATAGTCACGAGTTAGGAGTTATAAGTTAGGAGTTAATAATTATGAATGTTTAAGTTACGAAAATCATAAGTTTTATCCTCTGTGTCTCTGCGTCTCTGCGTGAGAAAAATTTATTGATGCACTCCTTTCTAACTTTTTAATTCCTAACTCGTAACTCTAACTTATTATGCAGCACTTACGCCGACTATTAGAAGTAGAAAACTCAGAATTAGCCCAGTTATTGCGGTTTAGCTTGTACGGGCTAGAAGCTTCTCTTAAAAAAGCTCAAGGAGAATTATCTCACGATCCAGGAGCGAAAATATGCGACGAAGTGCTGCAAGAACTTTGTCATCTTTTACAACCTTCAACCGTCGCGGCTTTAGATAATACCAAGATTATAACGCCGACAAGTGAATTAAAACTTACACGTTTGCGGGAAGAATTTGATTCTGACAAAGAGCTATCTTTATATTTAGGAAATTCGCCGCTTCAAAGCCAGACTGACTCAGATTTGTGGAACGAAATTCAACGAAAGCTGCTACGAATTCCAGAGGATGTAGCTACATATTGGCGTCAACATGCTTTAAATCTTGCTCAAGACGCTGGTGCAACCGAAGATAATTCAAATTTATATCAACTTCCCTTCATCCGCGATGAAATCATTTACCCAGGACTCAGCGGTAGTGTCAATGCCAAGGGCTTGGAGTTGTCTCAAAAAGAACTTTTAAATTATAAAATTACTCATGGAGAAGAATCCGCTGATATGCATTTACTTGCATGTATGCTGATTTTGCTGATAAAACTTATCGACATTGAGCCAGATTTGCATCATGCTTTAAAAAGCGTTTTTAGCTTTGATGTTGTATCTTTGCATTCAAAACCAGAACAGCGTAACCAATATATTGAAGCTTTAAGCGATCGCTTTCAGCGTACCCAAAAAGCTGAAGAAAATGCATATCCATTATTAACTCTGCGTGCTTGGATTGATATCGACGAAGCAATACACTCTCTAATCTTCGTTCCTCCAGCCGAACGCTACTCGTGGTGGGGGAAACTACAACAAGAATCGCGGCGCATCCTAAAGAAAGTAGCTGATAAAGCAAATAACGCAGGCTATGACGTGCGAATTCGTCAATTATCCGGACTGTACGCTGATATATGTGCTTTTTCCAAAGATGACTTACAACTAGATTGCGGCGGTATACCCGGAGAAGTGTTAAGCTGTCTGCGGGTATACGCGCGAATTAACCAAGAAGACTCTTTAGGGCGTGTTATCTTTCGCTCATTACGGTAGTTTATGGCAGATAGGGGACAGGCAGTACATTTGGTTTAGGTTAAGGATTAACGTGGTAACTACCGTAATAATCTCCCCCATTTTTTTCCAGCCTCAGACTTCCCTCAACATAATTTCCAAGATTGTGTTGAGAATTAACGGATTGTCCTAATTTGGTAAGAGTTTCAAATAATATCTGCTTTTGTGCTGCCAAGACTCGCAAATCAATCGCCTGCGCCTGTATTTGAGCAAATAAGTCCGCGTTTTGGCTTGCCAAGCTCAGTAGAGTCCCCACCTGCGTGGCAAATACAATTTCAGAGGTTTTCCAACTGCGAGTTTCTTCACACTGGTGAATGCACAGCAAGCCCCACAGCTCGTTATTTTTCGCTAGCGGTATAACTAAATTCGCTTTCACCTGCCGGAAAATACTTAAGTATCCCAACAATTCCTGACGATAATGGAGTGGCACGAGCAATATACTGCGAATACTGGTTGGTCGGAAAGCCACTTGTAGATTTCGCAACTCCGGAATTTTATAGAGGTCTGAAATTGCCCATACCTGATACTCACTAGACTTATAGTGTTCCTGCCAGACGGAATATTGCTCCATAAGTAGATATTTTGCCGTCTCTGGCATCACTGGTTGGGTTCCATAAGTATAAACATTATCTCTCATGTAAAGTCTGCCACCAGAACCATCAAACACAGCGACTGTTTCTTCTAAAGCTTGCTGTAACTCGATGGTAGGCAGTGAATGTAGTAAAGTGCTGATCCTATTGATAATATCTTCTCTTATGGCTTTTTCACGTGCTTGGGCGATGAAACCATCCCGGACAATCGCCATTGAAAGCTCATTTACTACTATCTGCATCGCTTCCAATTCATGTTCTTTAATAGAACGTGGCTCAGAGTTGTGAGACACAAGCAACGCCCAGAGATTGTTGTGATGCAAAATAGGTACTACCACGGAAGACTGCACACCCATTGCAGTCAAATATTCTACATGGCAGGGATCGACAGGGCGGTAACGAATATCCTCAGATATAGTGTCACCTGTTTCCAACTCAGAGACGGAACCTTGACCAATCTGTTGAGTATCAACATTGACAACCGAACGCACCCGTGACTTGATAAACAGTTCACGGGCATGGAGCGGAATATCATCCGCAGGAAAATTTAGCCCCAACAGCGACGGCAAGCGATTATCTTTTATAGATTCAGCAATGACCTGACCACTACCATCCGGAAAAAATTTGTAAATTTTAACTCTATCACTTTGCAAAAACGAATGTATTTCTCTTACTACTGCTGTTAAAATTTCAGGCAACTCTTGTCTTTGACGAATAGAGTTTTTAATGCGATGTCCGAATTTTTTTACCTCTAGACTTACTGGCAATTCTTGTTTTTTGATTGTATCCATGAAAAATTAATGGGAACAATTAGGAATTTTTATTATATTCATTTAATCTGCTTCTTTGAGTAAAAGTACGTATTTTGTGAGAATTGTTACTTATTTTTACATACCTAGTACTACTTCAGTAATGCGGCATCTAGGCTGCAATCAATGCATCTGACAGTTGCTAACAGCACTTTCCAGGACAACTTTTTGTATGATTGCAGCCACTCTACTAATTGCCACATTTTCGTTTGTTTCAACTGAACTGTGCCGCTTAGTACCTCATACAATACGTACAGCACAGTACCGTCACCTTTTGGCTAGAAAGGTCAATTTCGAGAACTCAAACAAACAAATGTAGGCTCTGGAGAGAAACTCCTTAATACAGTTGAGATCAGCTCACAGACTAAAGTCTCTTAAGTAATACAGTTTTGTGTTTCATCCTATAAGTCTGCTTATTTACCAACAGCACTGCGATTGTGTGGTTCCAAGAGAGACGACATATCAGGACCAGCAGGAATGATACTACCAGGATTGAGCGGAAAAAGGTTGCCATAATAGTCTTGCTTCACACTTTCCACGTCGCAGGTGTCAGCCACACGTGGAAGCTGATACATATCACGTAGGTAAGCCCCCAAATTATGATAATCTTGAATTCGTCGGCGGTTACACTTAAACAAACCGTAATACGCACTATCAAAGCGGAATAATGTTGTAAATAAACGAACATCCGCTAATGTGACATTATCACCGCAAAGATATCGATTTGTTGAAAGTGCTGCGTCAATTTCATCTAAAGTGGCGAACAGTTCATCACAAACTTGATTATAAGCTTCTTGAGTTTGGGCAAAACCGCAACGATACACGCCGTTATTAACTGAGTGATAAATCTTCTCATTCCACCAGTCAATTTTTTCTTTTAATTCCTCTGGGTAAAGATTTAGTGTGGGATTTTTGGCAAAGTCGTTAAATTCAGAGTTGAGCATGACAATAATCTCTGCACTCTCATTGTTAACGATAGTTTTCGTTTCTTTGTCCCACAACACTGGAACTGTAGAGCGTCCGGTGTAATTTGGTGCAGCTAGCTCATACAATTGAGCAAGGGTGCGACAATTTTGTTCTTCTTCGTTAAACACCCAACCACCTTCGATTGGTGAAGGAAAGACGATAGATACTGATATTACCTCTTCAAGTCCCTTAAGCGATCGCACTACCAAAGTTCGATGCGCCCAAGGACAACTCATGCCAACATAAAGATGATAGCGTCCTGTTGCTGATTGATAAGGATTTTCTTCTTCTTTCCCAACAAAACTTCTAAACTGGCTGGTAGGACGAATATACTCTCCCGACTGATTGCGCGGTGCGAGTTTCGACATCATCATATGCCAAAGAGTCGTCCAGACAAACTTTCCCAGCTTAATAATCAGCTTCGGGGGGAGAGATTTACCCTTTTTCTTATTTAAATTTTCGTTTTTCATGTCTATTAAAGTGCAAACTATATATCTTTATTGTAGTAAGCACTTCAGTGCTTGATTTAAATCTTTCTTAAGCGTTGAAACGCTTACTACGAAAAAGCCCGGATGCTTTTAGGCAACCGGGCAGAAATTAGGTTAAATTAACCTACTGTGCAACTTTGTATTGCTTTTCGCACAAAGTATCATCAATTAGACAGCAGAGTTTTGCTCTAAGTTAACTTTGACGACTTTGTTCTTTTCTTGTTCGGTTTTCGGCAGTGTCAGATTCAAAATACCATCTTTGTATTCTGCCTTAACGTTAGTGTTTTGGATGCGAGCAGGTAAAGGAATTACGCGCTGGAATTTACCATATTTAAACTCAGTCACAGTACGACCTTTGTCATCAGTTTTGGTTTCCGACTTGCGTTCACCGCTTATGTGAACTACATTTTCTGTGACTTGCACATCCAAATCGTTCGGGTTCATTCCCGGAACTTCTATCTTCAAAAGAAGCGCATCTGATGTTTCTTGCAACTCAGCAGCGGGAATAACTAATCCTCTTTCAAACACTGCGGAGGGTACTTTGGTATCTGCAAACATGCGGTTGATTTGACGTTCTAAGGTGTTGAGTTCTTGCCAGGGATTGTAACGAACTAACATATTACTTTCTGCCTCTTGAATTGATAATTTAAATGTTTGCTTTAATCTCATAGTATTAGTAAATAAAAGATGGCAAATTCGGTTTTTCTCACTTAATTAAGGATGATTACCGAATATAAATATTAGGCTAATAAAGGTGTGGAAAACTGCAAATTAGTAGTTCGGTAAACCCGAAAAAACAAGTAGAGACGTTCCTCAGGAACGCCTATACAACAGTTTCTCCCCCAATTAATAATTAGGGGAGTTGAAATTATAATCAATTAAGTAATCCTTCCTTAGGATAGATGTTTACCGTAGATTTTTACTTTAATTGCTGGAAATACACCTTATCAGACGGTGCTTGTGGATCTTTGCTAGCAAAGCCGCAATAAGCCCCTGGATTGACTTTTCCATAATTTTTCAGGAAGTTGACGCAACTGGGGCGATCGCTAAATGTGGCTGTATAAACTACAAATGAACGTTTATCTGACAGATTTGGATAATCTGGTATCCAAAACACTCCTGGCTGACGATAACCCGCTACTTGTAAAGTCTTAATTTGCTCAACCGCAGTTTGCAGATTTGGGAAGGTAGAATCTGCTATGAAATGAAAATAATTAGGCAGATTAGCGCTACTAGTAATTGGTGATTCCGACTGCACTATTTGAGAATTTGTATTCGCTGATGGTAATGATGTTTCGCCAACTTGTGGTTTTGTCAATAGCGAAGATGTCGCTTGTTGATATGATTCCCCAGATTTAGGAGAATTTGTCAACAAAAGACCAACAATTACAGATGCACCGATTACTCCACCTGCAACTAAAAGACTACCAATAAACATGCCGTTTTGTTTACTACTTTTAGCCGCAGACTCTGAAGTAACAGGAATACTTTCTGAAGGCTGTTCAAAAAAACTAAGTCCCTTTGATGATAGGGGACTTGCCGTAGTCTGCAAAGCATTGAGCATTGCTCTTGCACTGGAAAAGCGTTCCCTGACATCAAACCGAATTGCTTTATCTAATACCGCTGCCAAATCTGGACTTACAATTTGCCGATCCCAAATATTCTCGCCAGTGTAGGAGTCTATTGCCAATTGTTCTGGCATTTTTCCCATCAGTAAATATATAGCTGTTAGTCCTACACTATACAAGTCACTGGCAAAAACTGGACGTCCGGCTGCTTGTTCATTTGGCATAAACCCTGGTGTACCGACGACGATGGAACTGGTAATATTACCTTCGGTATTTACCATAGTTGCCATCGTTTCTCGCACAGCACCAAAATCAATTAAAACTGGTTTGTTATCAGTGGAGCGCAAAATAATATTGTCTGGCTTAATATCCCTATGTATAATGCCTTTGCTATGCACATATTCCAGGACTTCTAACAGACTGATTAAAATCGAGCGTACCTCACTTTCCCTCAGACACCCGTTTTGTTTGACTTTCTGGCTTAGGGTTTCTCCGCTAACGCATTCTTGTACTAAGTAAAATTGATCACCATCTTGAAAGTATGCGTACAGCGTGGGAATTTGCTTACTTACTCCTCCCAATTCTTCTAAAATCGCAGCTTCTCTTTGAAATCGTCTTTGCACTAACTGGTGAATATGAGGACTATTGGTAACTGGTTTGAGTTGTTTAATTACACAAGTCCTTCCCGAAGGCATTTGCGTATCTTCGGCTAAGAATGTTTCACAGAATCCACCGGAGCTTAATACGCTGATAATACGATAACGATCGCTTAAAAATATTTCTGTCATTACTTTTTTTTCACTCAGGTTTGCTTAAAATTACACAATAATGTTTAAAATGCTACAATATATAGCCAGTATTTATGTTCTAGTGAGGTTTTTACTCGATTTTATTTTGCCAATATTTGTTTAAGTTATAACCTGACATCTTTACTTCAATTACTATAGTATAGCAATAGATAAATATCGGAATAAATTAACTTTATCAGGGGGCTAAAATATAGATAATTTCTAAATATCTACTTAATCTATCAAAGGTCTGATAATTATTTTTTATTTTCCATGTGGAAAATCTTTCCCAAAAGCAAGAAAATCAAATACTCATTATGGTATCTTGAATTGTCTGTTGTAAATATTGGCAAAAAGGGGCAGTGTAAAAGTAGATCAACAAACAGAAACTTTATCAATTCGCAAACGCATTCGTGGGGGAAAAAAGATAGTAAGATGTTTGCTTCAGGTAAATTTGCGCTTTCTGCATATCGAGTCAGGCAGATCGTCAATTAGTGATTTTGCTCCTACAACAATTGGCTTCAGAGTCTTATATATGGCTTTTAAAATAATTTTATGACATTGACTCGCCGCCAATGCGGTTGCTATTATCTGCCTCTATTATATCTATCTTGTACTTGCTAACCATTTATTTCCGAAATGGCTCTAATAATAGTCTTTAATATTGATCAAGGTATGATCGTATTTATTTGATAAAATATTATTTTAAAAGAAAAATAAAAATTATGGAAGCCCTGCTTGCTGATTCCTAAAAAAAAATCAAAAGCCAAAAAAAAATCAAACTTTATAAAATTATTTAGTTGAGGTTAATTTAATGCTTCTGGCAGATGTGGCTATAAGTAGCAGCTACGACCCGCGTATTGTATCGCTTTCGATAGCGATCGCCGTCCTAGCCGCATATACTGCTTTAGATTTGGCTGGGCGCATAATACTAGCCACATCTTGGGCAAGAACCGCTTGGTTGATTGGTGGGGCAATTGTTATGGGCATCGGTATTTGGTCGATGCACTTTGTCGCCATGTTGGCATTGAGTCTACCCGTAGAAATGACATATGACATTGTGACGGTGTTGCTGTCAATCTTACCTGCGATTATTGCCTCCGCAGGAGCGCTTTTTCTCGCGAGTCGCCCAAGCTTGAGCTTCTGGCAATTGATTATGGGCGGTATCCTGATGGGTATTGGCATTGCCTCGATGCACTATATAGGCATGTACGCCATGCAGATCGAAGCAAACACGACGTATAATCCATTGCTGGTTGCAGTTTCCATAGCGATCGCCATTAGTGCCTCAATTGTGTCGCTAAATGTAGCCTTTCAACTACGCACACAAAGCAGTAGATCTGCGGCATTAACAACAATAGTCGGTGCGCTGATCATGGGATTGGCGATCGCCGGGATGCATTACACCGGCATGGCAGCGGTTAAGTTCACACCGACCAACTCAAAAGTAATTGCAACCGGGGCAATGAAGCATTCCCTCACCTGGTTAGCTGTTACCATTGGCATTGCCACCTTTGTGATTTTGGGTTTCGCGTTGCTGACTTCATTTGTTGATCGGCGATTGACAGCTCAAGTAAAGCTTTTAGAAAAGCAAGAAGCAGAAGCTAGACGTTCGCAACTATTTACAGAGATTACCTTGCAAATTAGGCGATCGCTCAAATCAGAAGATGTTCTTTACACCACTGTCAAGGAAATTCGTCAAGCATTAAAATCAGACCGTGTAGTTATTTATCGCTTCCATCCTGACTGGAGTGGTACTATCGTTGCTGAATCGGTAGCAGACGGCTGGATCAAAGCCATCGGCAAAACAGTCTATGACCCCTTTCGCCAAGATTACCTCGAAAGGTACACAAATGGTGAAGTCCGAGCCACCGACAACGTTAGGGAAGCCGGTTATATAAATTGCCACTGCCAGATTCTAGAAGACTTTCAAATCAAGGCGAATTTAGTTGCACCGATTATTATTAACAATCAGCTGATCAGCATCTTATGTGTCCACCAGTGTTCTGGACCTCGGCATTGGCAACAGTTTGAAATTGATTTAGTCAAACACTTAGCAATTCAAGTCGCAATCGCTTTAGAACAAGCCAGTCTTTTAAATGAGTTTCAGCAGTCGCAGAAAGTATTACGGCTTCGCGATCGCGCCATTGCCGCCTCTAGCAATGGTATCATCATCACCGACGCGCGAGCGATCGACAATCCGATTATTTTTTCCAATCCCGCTTTTGAAACCATCACAGGTTATTCACCCGAAGAAGCGATTGGACGCAATTGTAGATTTTTGCAAGGACCCGAAAGCGACCCTGCAAGTATTGAACAATTACGTCATGCAGTCCGCAACTCTTTAGAATGCCAGGTAGTAATTAAAAATTACCGCAAAGATGGAACACCATATTGGTCTGAATTAACGATTTCTCCAGTGCGAGATTCATTTGGACAAGTCACCAATTATATTGGGGTGCAGGCTGACATAACCCTACGCAAGCAAGCAGAAGAAGAATTAAGGCTAAGTCAACAAGCTTTGCAAAGCCAACTGCTTCAACTTCTCACCAATGTTAAAGACGCATCTCAAGGCGATTTAACAGTGGGGGCAGAAAATATCGCTGGTGAAGTGGGGGTAGTAGCTGATGTTTTTAATACAATCATTTACAACCTGCGGCAGATTGTCAATCAAGTAAAACTTGCTGCTTCTCAAGTAAATCTTTCCCTTGATGAAAACTCTGGTGTTATTCAGCAATTGGCGAATAAAACTTTCACACAATCACAAGAAATTAATTACACCTTAGAAGAGGTAGATAAAATCAATTTCTTTATTCAAACAGTAGCAGATGATGCCCGCCAAGTATCAGAAGTTACCTACACCGCTTCAGATACAGCAACAACGGCTCAAGTCGCACTCGATAATACTGTGCAAAGTATCTTTAATTTGCAACAGCTAGTAATAGAAAATGTAAATAAAGTGAAGCGTCTGGGAGAATCTTCGCAACAAATTTCCTTTGTTATGTCGTTGATTAAACAAATCGTTTTGCAAACTAACTTGTTAGCCATCAACGCCAATATTGAAGCTGCATGGGTGGGCAAAGAAGGTCGAGGCTTTACGATAGTGGCAGAACAAATTGGTCAATTAGCAGCCCAATCACAAGAAGCAATGAAAGAAGTTCAACAAATGCTAGAGGACATTGAAATGGAAACTAGCGAAGTCGTCAAAAATATAGAAACAGGAACTAGGGAAGTGCTAGAAGGAGCAAATATGATTAAAGATGCCAAGCATAACCTGGGGAAGATTTTAGAACTATCTCGCCAAATTGATGATTTAGCGCAGTCAATTAAGGAGGCAACCGTATTTCAGGCAGAAAATTCGAGTGCGATCGCTTCTTTGATGCAAAATCTTGCTGCTGCCTCAGAAGAGACTGCAAACTCATCTTACTTTGTATGTAAGTCTTTACAACAAACACAACAAGTAACGATGCAATTAGAAGACTCTGTTAATGCATTCAAAACCGATGCATGAAAAAGAGGGGGAAAGGGTAAGGGGTAAGGGAAAAGGGTCGGAGTTATTTAAAATTAGTAAAAATATTTAAAATTACTTCTTTACCGGGGAGGGGAAAAGGGGACGCATTGCGTTAAGCTCATCCCACGCAGTCAGCACAACTTTTAATAAATTTTTTAATTGGGTGGGGTCAAAATTCCCGTGTTCAATTTCTTTCTCCCTTTACCCCTTCCCCTTTACCCTTTTTCCCTCTCTTGTGAAGTTATTTCCGAAGAGTTTGAGTGATTTGATTTTGCTGCGGTGCTAGTTTAATTTCCTGAGCAATAACCGCAGGTTTATTGATATAGTTTTTATAGTATTGATCTTGCAAGTTCAGATTATAGTCGCGCTCAATTGTGGGAATATCCAATCTGCGAACGGAACCTGTAACTACAACTTCAATATCTCTGTCTGCGGGTAGATTGAAAGGCACGCCTGAAGCATTCACAACTACAATCGGCTCACTGTCGAATAATTGCTTATCTTTAACTGTGAAAGAACTGGGACCGATTTTATCAAGCGCTTTGCTTCTAATAGTCACAGTTCTATATATAAATTGGTCTGTATTATAAGTAATTTCCGATGTATTAACCAGTTTCGAGGTAGGAGTTGTTTCCGGTTGACTGAAATTGCATCCCCTAAACGTTGCCGCTAACACTGACAAAGCTATCAATACCCATAAATCTCCAAATCCCCGTTTAGAACCTGCGTTACTCTTAGTTTCTTCTGCTTTGCTCATGATTACAAAACTCCCAAAAATTATTCTTAAAGTGTTAAGCTATTAATTGAATTACCAAAAATTGACAACAAAATCTTACAGAAAAAGCTGTTTAAAAGTGGTTTTGTGTTAATTACTTTTGTAATAAAGTTAACTTTTATAATTAATTTTATCTTCTATCTAATGGGATAAAAGTCAAGTTTTTGGGTATTAAAGCAATGGGCATAAGGCATAGAAAGAATTTTATTTATTCACGCATCACTTTGTTGAGTGTCTTTAATAACCTTTTACTCAATTTTCATTGCCCTATGAGAGCAGGTGCTTCAGTCGGCAAAGCTGCCCAACGGACTGCCTCCCCTATGCCGTATGCCCTAAGCCCTATGCCTGATATGCTATATCCTTTGTTACTGCAATAAACTGTCGCAAAATCACAGATGAATCATCCCGACGCCAAATCACAGCTAGCTGTCGCGTCAGATTTTTTCCCTGGATTTCTCGGTAAACAACTCCCTTTCGGACTAAGTTTTGAGCATTAGCGGGAAGCAATGCCACACCGACACCACCCGCAACTAAACTCAATACAGTAATCATCCATGTTGCTTGTTGTACTACTTTTGGCGTAAACCCTACCTGCTGACACAAATCAATAATCTGACTGTATGAAGGTACTAAATCAGGTGGAGGTAATACAAAAGGTTCGTCAGCTAAGGCATAAAGTGGAATTTGAGATTGAGCTGCCAGAGGATGTTGTTCGGGTAAAGCAATCACCAAAGGTTCTTGCAAAATCGGCAGAAAACTTAAAGCAGTATCATTTTGATTTTCATTCGGTAGCCGATCAAAACCAACATCAATTCCACGCGATAGCGAAGCGCTGCCGCCAGCGGCGGATCGCAACTCTTGTATCTGTTGTTTAGAAGTTAGTTCACGCAAAACTAGTTCTACATCAGCAAAGCGCGATCGGAAAACTCGCAAAATATCTGGTAAAACACTATTAGCGATCGAGCTATTAGCCCCCACCACTAAGCGTCCAATCTCACCACGGCTGGCTCTTTTTGTAGAAATTATTGCCCGTTCAACAGTCGCAAACACTAAACGCGCTTCTGTCAACAAAACTTCTCCCGCCGCCGTTAACTGTAACGGACGCTTTTTGCGTTCAAACAGTTGCACTCCTAATTCTGTTTCTAGCGCCTGTATTTGCTGGCTTAGAGGTGGCTGGGCGATGTGTAAACGTTCCGCAGCACGCGTAAAGTTTAATTCTTCAGCCACAGCGATAAAGTAACGCAGATGTCGAAGTTCCATTATTTATCGAGTAACTATATCTTTTAAATATAGTTGGTTAATAAACAAAATATTGGACATATAGTATCACTTTTGTTTACTGTGATAAAAAGGAAACAAGCAATAAGCTTTTGTGACAACAGTATGAACAAAATTAATCGGGTGGCAATTGTTGGGGGAACACACGGCAATGAGTTCACAGGAGTATACCTCATCAAAAAGTTTGAGGAGCATTTGAACTTAATTAAGCGCCCTAATTTTGAAACTCTGACATTATTAGGAAACCCCCAAGCTTTTAAAGAAAGCAGACGATATATTGATAAAGATTTGAATCGCAGTTTTTTAAGTCAAGATTTGCAAAATTCAACACTTTCTGGTCATGAAGAAATGCGGGCACAAGTTATTGAAAAAATGCTGGGACCGAAAGGCAAATCTCAGGTAGATGTGATTGTGGATTTGCACAGTACAACTGCAAATATGGGCTTAAGTATCCTTTTAGGCGAACTGCATCCATTTACTTTACAATTAGCTGCTTATTTGACTTCAATTAATCCAGAGGTAAAAGTTTCTTATACGCCACTTGAGCAAGAAAGTAATTTACTTCGTTCTCTCTGTGATTTTGGCTTTGCGATTGAAGTAGGTCCGGTAGCTCAAGCTGTCTTAAACGCAGAATTATTTCAAAAAACAGAGGAACTTGTTTACGCAGTTTTGGATTATGTAGAAAGAAGCAACCAAGGTACAATTGAAAATATAGATAGCAGCCTGACAATTTATAGATATATGGGGGTAATTGATTTTCCCAGAAACGATCATGGGGAGATTAAAGCGATGATTCACCCGCAACTTCAGTTTAAAGATTATCAACCTCTTCATCCCGGTGAGCCGATTTTTCTCACCTTTGATGGAAAGGCGATCGCCTACGAAGGTACATCAACTGTTTATCCAATTTTTATCAACGAAGCTGCATATTATGAGAAAGGCATTGCTATGTGTTTGACCGAAAAGCAACAGATTGAGCTTTAAAAGAAAAACAGCAATAATATATTAATTACCTAAAATCTTCTTTGTCGAATAAACCGCCCTAAAATAGGTTCGGTTAAGCTGACATCACTATAATAAAATGATTGCTAAAGTATATACAAGTTGATAAAACACTGCTACTTTACTACTATGAACAATCTTTCTAATCGCAATCCAGAGAACTTTAATTCCGAAGCCGTTAACAACAATTTGTTGCAATACATTAAATCGCTGAGTCCAGAAATGGTCGCCCAACTATCCAAGCCAACATCACCAGAAGTACTTCAAGCAATTGAACGCACCATTGTTAGTATGTTGGGTGGCTTACCAGCAGAAGAATTTGACGTTGAAATTACTACGAGTCGCCAACACTTGGGTATGTTGTTAGGCTCTGCTATGCTTAATGGTTACTTCTTACATAACGTACAGCAGCGCTTGGAATTTGAAAAGTCATTGCAGTTAACAGAAGTAGATTCGCAAGAGACTGTTTAATCTGCATGTTAAAACTAGTTAATTAGGGTGCATTTATATGTTACTAAGTACACCCTAAGGACTAATTTCTGGGTTTTTGAGATGCTAATTTAATCCCAAAGAACACCACCCAACAAATCCCAAGTTTTCGCCCCAACTATACCATCTACTTGCAAGTTATATTCTCCCTGGAAATTTTTTACGGCTTGTTCTGTTTGGTCTAAGAAATTTCCAGTACGCAAATCCTTATCGAAATAGCCTAAAGAAATCAAAAGATTCTGTAATAGCTTTACAGCACCACCAGTATCACCCTTTCGTAAAACAGGTAATTCTTTACTAGCTGTTGTTTGCGCTTTCTGTATCATAGTTAACCCCTTGAATTCAGTTTAATTTTATTGCAACTTTTTACACTATTACCTACAAGCCGAAAACTTCTTTTTTCGGAAAAGTCTGCTTGAAAGTATCCTCAAGGGTGCTTTTTGTATCACTAACATCTTGCACTACACCCGCGTCACCCTAGAAGGGTGCGGCTATACGTACAAAGCCTGCCTACGCAGGCTTGAAAATTCCTTGTTTTCTTTTAGCCCACGTAGGTGGCTTTTGTATGTATAGCCCCAGACTTCCAGCCTGAGCGCTTAAAATTAAAATGGAGTGTTTACCACTTAGGGCATGAAACGCATCGTCTTGATTGCTGGATTTGAATCGTTCAACGCTGATTTATACAGAAAATCAGCTTCAAAAGCTAACTCACGCTGTGGTGAGTTGGATATTCGCGTCTTTAGCGATCGCGATATTACTACCAAACGCACTGAGGTAGAAGCAGCACTTCATAACGCTGATGTGTTTTTTGGCAGCTTGCTATTTGATTATGACCAAGTTTTGTGGTTGCGCGATCGCGTTGCCCAAATTCCCATCCGTTTGGTATTCGAGTCAGCTTTAGAATTGATGAGTTTAACTAAATTGGGTGTATTTGCTATTGGCGATAAACCCAAAGGAATGCCCAAACCAATTAAATTCATCCTTGATAAATTTAGCAATGGACGAGAAGAAGATAAACTTGCAGGTTACATCAGCTTCTTAAAAATTGGTCCTAAACTTCTCAAATTTGTGCCAGGGCAAAAAGTGCAAGACTTACGCAACTGGTTAATTATCTATGGTTATTGGAATGCTGGCGGTGTAGAAAATGTAGCCGCATTATTTTGGATATTAGCAGAAAAATATTTAGATTTAAAAATAGGCGAAATTCCTGCCCTTATTGAAACTCCTAATATGGGGTTGCTTCATCCCGATTATCAAGGTTTTTTTGAATCTCCGCGAGAATATTTAAAGTGGTATGAAGACAACGCGATTCATCGCGTTACTACGAAACCCATAATAGGAATTTTACTTTATCGCAAACACGTTATTACAAAACAAGCTTATATTCCTCAACTAATTCGCAGTTTTGAAGAAGCTGGTTTGATACCTTTACCAATTTTTATTAATGGCGTTGAAGGACATGTAGCCGTTCGAGATTGGATGACAAGCTACTATGAAACCCAGCAACGAAATAATGGTAATATTGAAACTCCTTCACTCTCCAAAGAAGCAGTAAAAGTAGATGCGATTGTATCTACAATTGGTTTTCCTTTGGTGGGCGGTCCTGCTGGTTCGATGGAGGCTGGACGGCAGGTAGAAGTAGCAAAACGTATCCTTACTGCCAAGAATGTACCTTACATCGTCGCTGCACCATTGCTGATTCAAGATATTCACTCTTGGACACGCCAAGGTATCGGAGGCTTGCAAAGTGTCGTATTATATGCATTGCCAGAATTGGATGGTGCTATTGATACAATTCCTCTTGGGGGGTTGGTGGGAGAACAAATTTATTTAGTTCCGGAACGGGTGCAAAGATTGATTGGCAGGGTGAAAAGCTGGGTTTCTTTGCGGCAAAAACCTGCATCAGAAAGGAAAATAGCAATTATTTTATATGGGTTTCCACCTGGGTACGGTGCAACAGGAACAGCTGCATTATTAAATGTACCGCGATCGCTTCTCCAATTCCTCCACGCACTTCAAAATCAAGGTTACGCGATCGCAGATTTGCCTGAAGATGGAGAAGAGTTGATTCGTCAGGTAAAAGAAGCAGATGAGAGGCTAGAGACTAGTCCCATTAGTGTTAACGCCAAAACTCTAGAAAAATGGTTGGGATATCTCCGTACATCTCGCATCGAAAAACAATGGAAATCTCTTACAGGAACGGGGATTAAAACTTACGGTGATGAATTTCATATTGGCGGTATTGAGTTAGGAAATATCTGGATCGGTGTACAACCACCTTTAGGAATACAAGGCGATCCGATGCGATTAATGTTTGAACGAGATTTAACCCCGCATCCTCAATATGCAGCTTTCTATAAATGGCTGCAAAATGATTTTCAAGCTGATGCTGTGGTGCATTTTGGAATGCACGGTACTGTAGAATGGTTGCCGGGATCGCCGTTAGGAAATACTGGTTATTCTTGGTCGGATATTTTGTTAGGAGATTTGCCTAATCTATATATATATGCGGCAAATAATCCTTCAGAATCAATTTTGGCGAAGCGTCGTGGTTATGGTGTGTTAATTTCTCACAATGTACCGCCTTATGGACGTGCGGGTTTGTATAAAGAATTAATGTCTCTACGCGATTTAATTTCTGAGTATCGAGAAGATTCAGAAAAAAATTATGCTTTGAAAGAAGGCATTTGTAAAAAGATTGTTGACACTGGTTTAGATACTGATTGTCCGTTTGAAGATGCCAAACGGTTAGGAATTGCTTTTAGTCCAGAGAATGTGCGGATGTTTAGCGGTCATGCTTTTAACGATTATCTAGTTAAATTGTATGAGTATTTGCAAGTGTTAGAAAGTCGGCTTTTTTCTTCTGGTTTGCATACGTTGGGAGAAGCGCCGAATGACGACGAAATGGCGGGCTATTTAGACGCTTATTTTGGAGAAAACGAACCACTAAGGCAGGAAGAAGAGTTACGAATACGCGACTTGTTAATGCAATCTACCGATGAATTAACAAATCTTTTGCGTGGGTTAAATGGAGAGTATATTCCCCCTGCACCTGGTGGCGATTTATTGCGGGATGGTTCTGGTGTATTGCCTACAGGTAGGAATATTCATGCTTTAGATCCTTATAGAATGCCTTCTGCTGGTGCTTATGAAAGGGGACGAGAAATAGCTCAAAAAATTATCGCCCAGCATTTACAAGAACACGGGAAATATCCGGAAACTGTAGCGGTGATGTTATGGGGTTTGGATGCAATTAAAACGAAGGGAGAATCTTTAGGTATTCTTTTGGAATTGGTGGGTGCTGAACCTGTGAAGGAGGGGACGGGACGTATTGTTCGTTATCAATTGAAGCCTTTGGCTGAAGTTGGACATCCACGCATTGATGTGCTGGCGAATTTATCTGGTATTTTCCGTGATAGTTTTGTAAATATTATCGAGTTGTTGGATGATTTATTTCAAAGAGCAGCTGATGCAGATGAATTTGAAGACCAAAATTTTATCAGAAAACATGCTTTAGCTTTGAAAGCACAAGGTATAGAAAATGCTTCGGCGAGATTATTTTCTAATCCTGCTGGTGATTTTGGTTCTTTGGTAAATGATAGAGTTGTTGATGGCAATTGGGAATCTGGTGATGAGTTGGGGGATACTTGGCAAGGTCGCAATGTTTTCAGTTACGGTAGACAAGATAAAGGTCAAGCTAGACCAGAAGTACTGACGGAGTTGTTAAAAACAAGCGATCGCATTGTTCAAGAAATCGATTCGGTAGAATACGGCTTGACTGATATTCAAGAATATTACGCTAATACTGGCGGTTTGAAAAAGGCAGCAGAAAAACAAAGCAAGAAGAAGGTTACAACCAGCTTTGTGGAAAGTTTCTCGAAAGACACCACACCCCGCAATCTTGATGATTTACTGCGGATGGAGTATCGCAGCAAGTTGCTAAATCCTAAATGGGCAGAAGCAATGGCAAATCAAGGTTCTGGTGGTGCGTTTGAAATCTCGCAACGAATGACAGCTTTGATTGGTTGGGGTGGTACTGCGGATTTTACTGATGATTGGGTATATGACCAAGCCGCAGATACTTACGCTTTTGATGCAGAGATGGCAGAGAGATTACGAAAGTCGAATCCTGAAGCTTTCCGCAATATTGTCGGGAGAATGTTAGAAGCTTCCGGGCGCGGTTTTTGGAATGCCGATACAGAGAAGTTAGATAAGTTGCGTCATTTGTACGATTTGACGGATGAGGAAATTGAGGGTGTAACAATTTCAGCATAGATCGCAGTCTAGCAAAAGTGAAAATTGCCCTTCTTCAGATCCCCGACTTATTAGAGAAGTCGGGGATCTTGTTTTTAGGACTGCATAGAAAAAATATTATAACCTATGAGGCAAACTACCTTTATCCTTTCAACAGGACTTGACGACGACTAGCCCACCAAGCAAATCCAGCACCAGTCACAAACATTAGCAGACCATAAATTGCCCCAGGAATAGCCATTGTGGGAGTATTCAGCAGCGTAGGGGTAGAAGCGATCGCGATCGCCAGAGTCCCATTTTGAATTCCTACTTCTACCGACAACCCGAAGCGGGAACGCTTGTACTACCAAATTATCAATTACACGCTGAATAAATTGTAAACTTTTATAATTTTGTATGCGAGCGCACAGCTTTAAGTTCCTCGCATATTTATTGTATTAAGTCATGCTAATAATTAACAATGGCTAAAATCAGGCTTTTTCAGTAATTGCAACAATTAACATTTTAATAACTATATCGTTATAACAGCAATAAGTGTTTAAATACTAATATTAAAAAATTTATAACAAAAGGATAAAAATATGAATCTCTCCCAGTTTGTAGCATTTTACGAAGCTGGTAAATATGTCTATCAGTTATGGAACGAAATGCAGAATGATGGTAAAGAATATATCAGTGAGGCATCTATAAAAAATAGTAGTGGTCATATATTCCAAGTTAAAGTTTGTTTTAACTCTGCTCGGCAACGCTATCTGCAAATTAAGTTAGCGTCGAATGAATCGCGAAAGATATTAGCAGGGGTAGATAATTATCAACCAGGTGAATATTTAGCAATTAGCCGGGATGAGTGGCACATATTTTTTCTACTTACCAATTTTAAGCATGACAGTGAGCTTTATGCTTATGCCGAGAAAATTGTCAATAGGCTAGTGGATAAAGCTAATCTAATCGAAAGTCAAAAGCGATCGCTTATCTCACCTCCCACAGAACTGCACCCAGCTAAAAGTCAAGTAGCGTGAAGGTTAAATATAAACTTTTTTTGTGAGGTATCTGGAAATGGAAAACTCTTTTACTGCGGTATTTGAAAAGGTAGATGATTGGTATATTGGCTACATCCAAGAGTTACCTGGTGCTAATGTCCAAGAGAAAACTTTGGAAGAAGCAAGGGAAAGTTTGCACGAAGCAATCGAACTAATCTTAATATCGAATCGGCAACTTGCAGAACAACAAATTTCTGACAAAGACGTTATCCGTGAAAAAATTACAGTCCAAATATAGTGAAAAGACGTAAACTGATTCGCTATTTGGAAGATAACGGCTGTCTGTTTCTCAGGGAAGGTGGAAAGCATACCATCTACTACAATCCATTAAACAATAGAACTTCAGCCGTTCCAAGACATACTGAGATTGTTGATATTCTAGTTGCTAAGATTTGCAAAGATTTGGAAATTCCTTCTCCTTAGTACAACATTGTACAAGTTCGTAACGAATTAAATTCAGAAAAACTCTGCGTCCCTCTCCGCTTTCCTCAGTGTCCCTCTGCGTTAAAAAAAGGCTATGATTTTACGCAAAGCTGTATTTAGCAAGAATAGTAACTTGTATGGCTCGTTACGAGCTCAACAACTCTAACCCTCAAGTAAGTGACGTGCAAAAGCGATCGCTTCTGCTGGTGTCGAAATTTTCCCTTCAACTTGCCCGACTGCGATTTCCGCCAATAGTTTGCCTAATAGTGGCGAAGCTGGAATTTGCAATGCTATAATTAGTTCCTTCCCACTTAATAAGGGTGTGGGATGAGAAACCAGATCGTCAGGGTTAACGTAGCGGTCGATCAAGGGTGCGATCGCCTCTACTAAGATATCATGTCCCATAGCTAAAACTACTGTAGCCGGGAATACAAAATCGGCTTCCTGAAAGAAAAAATACTGTTCTCGCAAAGACATATTAGGTGATTTTAGTTGCGGGAAGAGCCTCAGCGCTGTGGTTACACCTTTAATTTCCGCACGACTATAAGTTAGTTTTTGTAACTCAATTTCTGCAACTTCTGGATCTGGGTTGACCAGACAAGCAAGTTTGGCAATACTCAACCAAGTAGTTTTAACTGTATCCCGGACATATTCTCGCAGTTTTACCCCTAGTTGCTGCCAATTTTCTGCAAGTTTCACTGCTGAATCGTCAACTGCTGCCAGTTTAGCAAAACTTTCTGATGTAGCAAATTTGAAAAAAGGGGCAAGTAAACCAGCTTCCCAAGCGCTAGTTATCCAAGGGGTTCCCTGAGAACTCAAAAGCAAATAATTGATTTCTACCCGAACTCGTTCTGCGGCAACTTCAGTTATATGTGAAGCTAGAGAGCGAATTGCTATCTGAGTATCTGTCTCAATACTAAAATTAAGTTGTGCCGCTTGGCGATAAGCTCGCATTAAGCGCAAAGGGTCGTCTTGTAGATTGGCGGGTGATATCATCCTCAAAAGACACCGTTCTAAATCAGCACGACCTTGCAGAGGATCGATGATTTCTTGGGTGTGGGGATTGTAGGCGATCGCATTTACTGTAAAATCCCTTCTATGCAAGTCAGTTTCTACAGATTCCCCTGACTGTTGGGCAAAATCAACCGTAGCTTGGGGAAACACCACACGCGCAATTTGTCTTTGCGGATCGAGTAATACAAAACCAGCTTTGTAATGGTTCGCGATTTTTCGCGCCACCTTGACCGCATCACATGGTAGAACAAAATCTAGATCCAAATACTCACGAGTTCTTCTTAGCATAGCATCGCGCACAGCACCGCCTACCATGTAAGCTCTTTTTGGCAACAATTCCAGGCTAAAAGGATAGGTTTCTGGAGAAAGGTTAGAAGAATTTGAACCATGCATTGTAATAAAAATCAATCCAGAAGCTAATGAATTACACTTTGGCTTAAGCTAGATTAACAATAAAGCTCCCTGTATCGTGGTTCTATTATGTGTATTTGTGTCAACTGCCACTATGTAGACCGCTGCATCACCTACAACGCAGTAGAAACGCAGCACGAACAGCCTCACTTGACCGAAACCCCAGATTTTGAACCGAATGAACCCTCTATCAACGTTAACATCCGTCCCAAAGAAGATTACATTGAAATGGAATGGGATGTTGTCGGTTGTCTCAGCTTTAAGAAAGAAACGGGTAAGTGGTCTAAGTTGCGTCCAGGTGAACTGGTGCCAACTTGATAATGTGTAGTAACGCAATTGATTGCGTTTTCATGACGCAATTAATTGCATCACTACGAATTATGTATGGTTTAATAAATCAAGTTATTTATAGAAAAACTGATATTTAATTTAACTTTGACAACTGAATTAGAAATCGAACCAACAAAATACGGCTTATCGCTACATACCACCACACCCGAATTGGGTTTGGCAATAAGTAACTTTGCTGGAGATACGCGTTCTGACGTTTGGAATTTAGAGCGCAATGTATCCAGCCTGATGCATGAATACTTAATTAATTTTATTAAACCGCAAACTTGGGCAGATTTGGCGTTTATTGCCGTAGCCAAGGGACCAGGTGGTTTTACTGGTACTCGTATCGGAGTTGTAACTGCTAGAACATTAGGACAACAATTAAATATTCCTGTGTTTGCTATTTCCACATTAGCAGCGATCGCCTACTCCCAAGGAAATAAAAACGGCACTCTTATTGCAGTCCAAATGCCAGCACAACGAGGTCAAGTTTTTGCAGCTATTTATCAACATTCGCCTGATGCTTCTGGTTTAATATCTTTGTTGCCTGATACTGTATTCACACCAGAAGCATGGCAACAAAAGTTAGCTAACTCAAATACAACTTATCAATTAATCGAAGCAAAATCTGGGTTAGCAGCTACAGTAACCGATGTGTTGGAACTTGCATATTTAGATTTCCAACAAGGCAAGCGTCCCGATTGGTCACAGGCTTTACCTTATTATGGGCAGCATCCGGTCGATTTATAAAACGGATATTTTGCACCAACTCGTCCAACTCGTTCCCAGTCTCCGACTGGGAATGGTCTACGGGAGGCTCTGCCTCCAAATTTTACAGGAGGCAGAGCCTCCATAATTACATTACAAGGCTCTGCCTTGTAACGAGACAGAAATACTTGGCAGAAAGTATAGCAGCTTATCAGTGGACATCACCTGCATGTTGAGGTTATGACATTAAAGTCATCCACATAACAGTATGTGGTCAATGGTCAGTGTCAAAAACAAAGCACTGGCAACCGACAATGCAGCGAAGAACCATTGATTAATCAGCATGAACAACGCTTTAGAATCTATGTATCAGTTAGTATGGCATTTACCTGTATATTCAACGGTGCTAGCTCAAAACGTCAGAGATCCTAATATTATCGGTCAGATGCAAACAGGTTTTAACCACTTTATCCAAACAGGTCAAGTGTGGGCACTGTTGATTGGGTTAGTCATTGGCTATATGATCCGGAATCTAACTAGCTACGGTTAAAATTTTTGGGAGTGGGGAGTCAGGAGTCAGAAGTCAGGAGTCAGAAGTCAGGAGTTATTAATCTTTTTGTCTCCATCTCTCCCTCATCTTGCCCACTCCCCCACTCTCCCCATGCCCCACTCCCTCATCCATATGAATAAAGAATCAACTTGGAGTCAGCGATTTGAATCAGCGTTACATCCGGCGATCGCTCGTTTTAATGCGAGTATAGGTTTTGACATTGAATTAATCGAATACGATATTACTGGCTCTCAAGCTCATGCGAAAATGCTGGCTCACACTAACATCATTTCCCCAGAAGAAGGCAGTCTTCTGGTTTCAGGTTTAGAACAAATTCGCCAGGAATATCGCGCCGGCAAATTTCACCCAGGTATCGACGCGGAAGACGTACATTTTGCCGTAGAAAAGCGATTGACGGAAATTGTCGGGGATGCCGGGAAAAAACTGCACACAGCGCGATCGCGTAATGACCAAGTTGGTACTGATACTAGACTTTATCTGCGCGACCAAATTGAAGACATCCGCAGCAAACTACGAGAATTTCAAAGTGTCTTATTAGATATAAGCGACAAGCATATTGAAACCCTGATACCAGGTTACACGCACCTGCAACGCGCCCAGCCTCTAAGTTTGGCTCATCACCTCTTAGCATACTTTCACATGGCGCAGCGCGACTGGGAACGCTTGGGAGATGTTTTTCGACGGGTAAATATTTCGCCTTTAGGGTGTGGTGCTTTAGCTGGAACTACTTTCCCGATTGACCGCCATTACACCGCCGAGCTATTGCAATTTGACAATGTTTATGCTAACAGCTTGGATGGAGTAAGCGATCGCGATTTTGCAATCGAATTTCTTTGTGCTGCTAGCTTGATTATGGTTCACCTCAGCCGCCTTTCGGAAGAGGTAATTCTTTGGTCATCAGAAGAATTCCGCTTTGTCACGCTGAAAGATAGCTGTGCCACTGGTTCCAGCATTATGCCCCAAAAGAAAAATCCTGATGTGCCAGAATTGGTGCGAGGGAAAACAGGGCGCGTATTTGGTCATCTGCAAGCAATGTTGGTAATGATGAAGGGGCTACCCTTGGCATATAACAAAGACTTACAAGAAGATAAAGAAGGTCTATTTGATAGTGTCAAAACAGTCAAAGCTTGTTTAGAAGCAATGACAATTTTGCTGCGCGAAGGTTTAGAGTTTCGCACTCAGCGCTTGGCAGAAGCTGTAAGCGAGGACTTTTCAAATGCTACCGATGTAGCAGATTATCTGGCTGCGCGGGGTGTTCCTTTCCGAGAAGCTTACAATCTCGTGGGTAAAGTCGTGAAAACCAGTATTGCCGCAGGAAAACTTTTAAAAGATTTGAGTTTAGAAGAATGGCAGCAATTGCATCCAGCGTTTGCAGCAGATATTTATGAAGCGATGGCCCCCCGTCAAGTCGTCGCAGCCCGCAACAGCTACGGTGGTACAGGCTTTGAACAAGTAAGCAAAGCGCTGAAAGCCGCCCGCGCTCAAATAACTGTTAAATAATAAATAAGGGCGCATAAATAATATACGCCCTTTCAATTTACGGAAACTTACCTGAAACTACATAACGTCCTTGGCTTTTAAGGACTTAAACCCACGCTATGCCGTACCAAAGCGGTATGTGTAATTATCGTATTACCTATTTATCTCTACCCTTAGCTATCGGCTAAAGATAGGATCATTATGGAATCTAAGCTAAAAGAGAAGCTCAAATGGTTGCTGTTGAGCAACATTCTTTATTCAGCAGCATCGATTGTTGCTGCTCCTTCATCCTCTTCACTCTTCGGCGGTCTTTGTTGGAATCTTCTCTGCATTCGTCCTGTAGTAGTTCGTTTACGAAACTTTCGGGCATATGCCTGGTTCCGTAGCGCCTTCTCTTTTTTGGGGTTGCGGCGCTTGGCCATGTTCACCTCATTAATAAACAACAAACTAGCTGAAGCCAGAAATAACTTAGGCAATATCAACGACCAATGTTATTGATATAGTCTTAGTCTACTTCAGCACTCAATACACATTAAACAGTGTTCTAGTCTACCGCATTGAACTTTTTTATGTCAATCTAAATTCAGAATATTTTTTTGTTAACTAACAATAAGTTAATATTCTTAACTTTTTTACTCACGATTGATGTAAAATAGAGAATTTCAAGCCAAATTATTTAAATATTAAAGTCAACTTTCTAAGAAACTATATTTTATAAATAATTTTTCAATAATTTAAAAGATTAATTGAATTTAAAAAAGCTATTTTAAGTGTAAGTTTGATTAATTTAGATTTTTAAGCAAGTATTTATTGCCGCTTTCAACAAGGTGATTTTAGGCACTTAGAAGTAATAAAATATCCAGCCGTGTATAGCTATTGGTTGGATACCTTGGCTAATCGGTTATGCGTGTTGATATTTAATTTTTTGGGTCTCCCTTAGCTAAAAAATAAAAAATTATTAGCTCATCATCATATTTATATACGTGGTTTTATTTTCAACAAATGCTAAAATCGATTATGTTATGCAGTAATCGTTAGAATAAAACCTTAAACCACAAACATCCATATATAACACAAAATTGAACATTTTCGTAGTTGGATGGATGTTTGTGGTGGCGAGTTCTACACTACAACACAGACATTGGA
Organism: Spirirestis rafaelensis WJT71-NPBG6; assembly: GCA_019359015.1. Taxonomy (GTDB): domain Bacteria; phylum Cyanobacteriota; class Cyanobacteriia; order Cyanobacteriales; family Nostocaceae; genus Hassallia; species Hassallia rafaelensis. Next base: position 33,458 of record JAHHID010000022.1, on the reverse strand, counting down.
AGATTGAACGTTTTTGCTTTTTTTGCTGCAACAGTCCAGTCAAGACGTAGCTTATGGCGCTTTGCACAAGCCGTATTGGGTATCCTCTTCCGTCATCCCATCACTGGCACCAGTATCATCCCCATTTTACCAGATGGTAAAATTGTACTAATCCGGCGACGTGACAATGGTCGCTGGGCACTGCCTGGAGGTATGGTGGACTGGGGAGAAGATATTCCCAATACAGTCGAGCGTGAGTTAATGGAAGAAACTGGACTTAAATTGGTGAAAATTCGGCGTTTGGTAGGAGTCTACTCCGCACCAGATCGCGATCCCAGAATCCATTCGATTTGTATTGTCGTTGAAGCAGAAGTGCAGGGAATTATGAAGATTCAGGATACCTTGGAAGCAATGGAAATCCAGGCGTTTCCTCTCAACTCTCTACCACCAGGGGAAATGTCCCACGATCACAGCCGACAGTTGCAAGATTACTTGCAGGGCTTGACAACATTAGCGTAAAAGTATAATTGTCATTTGTTGGTTGTTGGTGATTAATTTTTGGTTGTTAGTTGTTGGTTGTTAGTTATTAGTTGTTATTGCACTATTTACTAACTACTAACTACTAACTACTAACCACTATCTACTAAATTAAAATGAATAATCTATTTCGGAACTCCCGGAGAAAGCTTTCTCAAGGGTTGTTATTCTGGCGTGAATTTGGTGAAGGACCTTATGTAATTTTTCTACATGGTGCTTGGAATGATAGCTGTGAATGGTTATCGGTCATGGAATTGCTTTCACATTACCATTGTTTTGCATTAGATTTATTTGGTTTCGGTGAGTCAGATGATCCTAATGTTCACTACTCAGTTGATTTGCTCTTAGAATCTCTAGCTGAATTTATCGATGTTTTAAAGTTAGAAAAAGTTTATTTAGTCGGACATTCTCTCGGAGGTTGGATTGCTGCTAGCTATGCTTTAAAATATTCGCAGCAAGTTGCTGGTTTAGTATTGTTAGCACCAGAGGGTGTGGAAATACAAGGACAAGAAAAGCGTTTGCAGAAAATGCGCCAATTAGTAAAGCGATCGCCTTTTATGTTTAAATTATTGCGATTGCTTCGCCCTATAACTAAAATGTTCGGCTGGGATCAAGAAAATGAGCAAGATTGGCAGCTTTATCAGACACTGAGGAAATATCCCACAGCTTGCAAAATATTATTTCAACGTCAGCAGCCCGAAATTAATGCCGAATTATTACACGAGCGATTATATAGTTTAGAAGTGCCAGTTTTGATTTTGCAAGGTGGAGAAGATACACCGCACAGTTTAGCCATGAGTAAAGTTTACAGTCAAGCTCCTTTATCTGAGTTAAAAATAATTGCCCACGGTAAAAGCAACTTACCAGAATCTTGCGCTGGTATTGTTGCTGCACATATTCGAGAATTTATCAAAAGTCAGGATTTAAGTTATTAGATATAGATATTTCATATCGCATTGTAGGGTATTGCAAAATTTAATTTGCGCTCGTATTAATTAAATGCTGTAGTAAGTCCTGTTGATATCAAGCATAGAAAATGCATGCCGCTTGTTTACTACCAAATCTCACTACATACACAAGCAATATGGGCAAAATAGAATAAATCGCTACAATAAAAAATTTCGCCTCAGCGTTTAATCGTAGGTAATCTAAAAAAAATCTACACAAATAATGTTAAGTATCCCGGTTAATTTAGGTTTACCGCGTGCGCCCCGTTTGATAACATCTTTACCAGGACCTCGCGCTGAGGCTATTGTAAAACGCGATCGCGCTGTAACTTCTCCTTCTTACACACGCGACTATCCGTTAGTTGTAGCTCGCGGTGAAGGTTGTATGCTCGAAGATGTTGACGGTAATATCTTCTTAGATATGACTGCGGGAATTGCTGTCACCGCTACCGGACACGCTCACCCCGAAGTTGTTGCCGCAATTCAAGCACAAGCTGCTCGTTTGCTGCATATGTCGGGAACTGATTTCTACTATGAACCGATGGTAGAATTAGCAGAGAAGTTAGCTTGCCACGCTCCTTTTCCGAACGGTGCAAAGGTGTTTTTTAGCAACTCTGGAGCAGAATCAAACGAAGGAGCAATCAAACTAGCTCGATATTACACCAAACGTTCCTCAATAGTGGCATTTTTGGGAGCGTTTCACGGACGCACCTATGGAGCGATGTCTTTAACTGCTTCTAAAACTGTGCAAAGAGCAAGTTTTGGGTCTTTACTTCCAGGGGTGACACACATTCCTTACGGTACTCACGCCAGTGTGGATTATTTAGAGAAAGAATTATTTTTAACTATATTACCACCAAACGAGGTGGCGTCAATAGTAGTTGAAGCGATTCAAGGTGAAGGCGGTTATATTGTACCTGAAGATGGATTTTTGCAGAGAATTCGCGATATATGCGATAAACACGGCATTCTGATGATAGTTGATGAAGTGCAATCGGGGATGGGACGCACTGGTCGGATGTTTGCTATTGAGCATTGGGGTGTAATGCCGGATATCATAACTACGGCAAAAGGTATCGCTAGCGGTTTGCCTTTGGGTGCAATTCTCTCTCGTCCAGAAATCATGACTTGGCAACCTGGTTCTCACGCTACCACATTTGGGGGCAATCCGGTTGCTTGTGCTGCGGGAATTGTCACTTTGCAACTGCTAGAAAGCGGTTTGATGGAAAATGCTTCAAAAATGGGAGAATTATTGCAATCTGGTCTTACTCGGTTGCATGAAAGATTTTCTAGAATGTCCCTACCACGCGGTAAAGGTTTGATGGTAGCGGTAGATTTATTAGATGAAGAGGGCAATTTTGATTATAAGTTACGCGATCGCATTCTCCAAGAAGCTTTTTTACGTGGTTTGTTATTACTTGGTTGCGGTAAAGCTGCAATTCGATTTTGTCCGCCTTTAGTTATCGACAGTGAACAGATTAAAATAGGTTTAGATATTATTTCTGATGTGTTATGTGATGTCATGTAGTAGAGACGTTCTGGCAGAACGTCTGTACCTAATTCGCAATTTTATATTTTATGAAACCTGAAATTACCCGTCACCTTTGGGAATTACTTTGGCAAGAATACAGCGCTAGAGTAAGTTATGCTCGCACCTATGAGCAAATGATAACTGCTGCTGGTGGGACTGTTGCTAATGACCATATTGCTTTTCGGTCTTTGCGTACAACTGTGGATAGTCCGCACGGTAAGATTAACTTGGGGATTGACTACTTAGGGGAACTAGCTTTATCTTTAGGTTATGAGGCTGTGGGGGAGTACACCTTTAGTGAAAGTTCTCTTTATGCGCGTCACTATCGCCATCCACAGCAAGAAGAATTAGACTTGCCGAAGTTGTTTATTAGCGAATTGCTTGTAGATGAATTACCAGAAGCGATCGCTCAACTTATCCATCAAACAGTAGCAGGCGAAAATTTACTTAATTGTTCAGCAATTATTAATACATTTGGCGATGACGCAAAAAGCCTTACCAAACAACTGCAAAAAATCTTTACCCGTCCCTGGCAACCTCCAAAACGTTCTATTGTGGAAAAAGTTAATCAGGTAACACAGTATGGAGCTTGGGTGTTGTTACATGGTTACGCTGTTAACCATTTTACAGGATATGTTAATCGCCAAAATACGCCAGAATATCCAGATATAGATGCTACCGCTCGTGGTTTAGCTAAATTAGGCGTACCAATGAAAGCTAAGATTGAGGGGAATATTGCTAGCGGTTTGCGTCAAACAGCTACAGAAGCAGTTACGGAAGTAATTCCTATATTAGATGATGTAACCAACGCAGAAATTCAAATCCCTTGGACTTACGCTTATTATGAAATTGCCCAGCGTTATATGGTAGAAGCAGAACCAGGTAAGCAAGAGCTTTTTGATGCTTTTTTAGGAAAGAACGCTCAACAATTGTTTGAAATGACTAAATTACAGCAGATTGCAAGTTCATGAGGTACAGCTTTCAACTCAAAAGCCAGATATAGAGCAAATTTGACTCCTGACTCCTGATTTCTGACTCCAGACTCCAGACTCCAGACTCCTGCTGTAGGTTTTGCCTAAGCGTGGAGATACCTGAGGTAAGAAATTTTAAGTTGCTTTGATTTTGCTAACTATCACATTAAACAATGATGGAAAATATCTTTTGATATACACCATCAAAATATCAAAACCACCAATATATACTTCGCGCTGTTTTTTATAAATACAGGTTACTATTTTTTGGGCACAATCATTGGCACTCATTCCTTTATCTTGTCCTTCGTCCATTTTTCCATAGACGCTACCATCTTCATTTAAGGCATTAAGGGAAATATTGGTTTTGATTCGTCCTGGGCAAATAATAGTTATATAAATATGATTTCTTTTTAATTCGATTTGTAATGTTTCAAAAAAACCATGCAATGCGTGTTTTGAAGCTGCATATGCTGAACGTAACGGAAAGCCAAATTTTCCTACTAAGCTAGTAATTACTGCGATTTGTCCACTACCATTTTTTATCATGTACGGTATAACTTTTTTCGTCAAATTGATAGTGCCGAAATAATTGACTTCCATAATTTTTCTGGAAACTATTTCTTTGGTATCAAGAGCTAAGGCACGTTGACTGATACCTGCATTATTTACCAGCACATCAATTTTGCCATAATGTTTTATTGCAATCTTTACGGCATTTTGTAAAGATAAATTGTCTGTAATATCAAGAGGAATAATTAAACATTCGCTGATTATATTTTCCCTTACTCTTTGTAATTCTTTTTCTCTGCGGGAGGAAATAACCAGCTTTGCACCTTCTTTAGCAAACTGGTAAGCTAATGCTTCACCTATACCAGATGATGCTCCAGTTATCCAAACAATTTTATCTAGAAAACGCATTTATATATATAAGCTATCTATTACAACATTAAGTTTCTTTACTTATTATATTTTACAATGCCGAAGGCGCTCTCTCTGCTATTGATAAGCAGAATAAGGTAACGATAAGAAGCTGTTTTCTGGAATATAAGGTTGTGAAACTGAATTTATTTAGAATCTACTCTCTTCCTGCCATTAAATTATTTATATGCCTAAATTCCGGTGCGTAACTAGACAAACCCTAACGCATCTTACAGTAAGAACAGCCTCTTTTTTACAGGAGCGATCGCTGTGACTGTTGAAATTGACCAACTGATAGCCAATTGGAAAAATAAAGTCAATATTGCAGGTCAAAATCTCCTCGAACTTCAAGAATTACCAACTTATCAGCGACTTTGCGGTAGTTTTGGTTTCCCTCCAGTAAAGTTGACGGGAATCACTCAGACACGGGTAACTCCAGCACTGGAAGCGATGAACGATTTATTCCAACACTTCGACTTGTTGGTGCAGACGGTTGATAAAGCAATCAAGCTGCGACAGCAGTCTCCGCGTTTTTTGTCAATACCAAAAATTGCAGAGATTATACAATTGCTTACAGGTGATTCAATTGAGTTACCTATGGTGCAAACACCGCTAGCACAAAGAGAACTTTTGACCGGTGCAGAAACGACAACTAAAATCACTCCCACACAGCTACTTCAACTGATGCAAAATGCTTTCTCTGTCGCTAGGGATGCAGTTTTAGCCGTTGACGATGCTTGGACACAAATGGAAGTGATGTTGGCAGATGCAGAAGCGCAAATTTTTTCCATGCAAAATTTAGCCGCATCGCTGAATCAAGATTGCCAAAGTGAATTAATTCAAGCTGGGAGTACAATCGCTTCGTTACGCCGAAGTATAGAACAAGACCCTCTAGGAACGAGTGCGGTCTTTCAACAACATGTCCAACCGATGTTAGCTCAGGTAAAAGCGACTTTAGACCAACGTATCAAACAACATAATCAAATTCGCGATAAATTGGCGATCGCTCACAATTTGTTACAGCAATTAAAAGAAATTCACACAAAAGCGATCGCAGCTTTTGCGGAATGTGACGATAAAGTCTTGGATCACTCTATATTGCTTCCTCCCTTACCGGAGGAGCAAATTGAAGCGCTTAGACAATGGCTTATGAAGTTAGAAACTAAGTTGGCTGAAGGTTTAGTGAATCCAATTATCGTTGGTTTAGACAATTGGACTATCAAGGCTAGAGAGTATATAGCATCAGAACAACAAGCATATGCAGTTAATAACGCTCCCCTACAAACTCGTCGAGAGTTACGCGGAAGACTCGACGCACTTCAGGCAAAAGCGCTGGCACGGCAATTAATCGAAGATCCTATTTTAACTGAACTAGCTTTACAAGCGAAACAACTTCTCTACAGTCGTCCAACTCCTTTAAATAAAGCCGCTGAATTAATTTCTCACTATGAAAAACGTTTAAATGGGGAATTGGGCAATGGGCATGGGGCATAGGGCATGGGGATTTTTAGAGGGGAAAAGGAAAAGAATTATTACCAATGCCCAATGCCCCTAATTCTTTAAGTCTTAATATAGGAGAGTCATAATGGACGGCGATCGCTGCACAAAAAATGGCTGCACTGGTATCATCGAAGATGGTTACTGTAACGTCTGCGGACTAGCTGCGGTGAAAGTTCAACCGAGTAGCCAAAGACAAAGCGCAACTATTACACGAAGAACTTTATCTGTCACCACGGGAACGGGTTCTTCCCCACTAACCAATCGTTCTAAAGGTTCGCGACGTACTAGTACCACCTCAGCCAGAAGTAGCCGCAAGCACTTAGGCGCGGGGTTGATATCCGTACCCGAATTGCCTTCCACAGAGCCAGAAAAAGCGATTATCCCTAACCCGATGGTGCCGGAAAATAAACGCTTTTGCGCGAATTGTAATAACTCGCTGCGACGGGAAAAAGGGTTTTGTAGCAAGTGCGGACAGAAGTATTCTTTTATTCCCTCGCTTTCTCCAGGTGATTTAGTTATTGGGCAATATGAAGTTAAAGGAGCGATCGCTTACGGTGGTTTAGGTTGGATTTATTTAGGCTTTGATAAAACTCTATCTCGCTACGTAGTGTTGAAAGGATTGCTCAACACCGAAGACGCATCAAGTGCAGCAGTTGCCGTCGCTGAAAGACAATTTTTAGCAGCAGTGAAACACCCGAATATTGTCGGGATTTACAACTTCGTTAACGACGGTAACGAAGGTTTCATTATTATGGAATATGTCGGCGGCAAAACCTTGAGAGAAATTCGTAAAAGTCGCGGACCGCTACCAGTTGCAGAAGCGATCGCTTACATTCACCGCATCCTCAGCGCATTTGCTTATTTACATTCCTTAGGTTTAGTTTACTGCGACTTCAAGCCAGATAACATCATGGTTGAAGGCGGGGATGTCAAGTTAATTGACTTAGGTGGTGTCCGGAGAATTGATGACCTAGATGGTGATATTTATGGCACAGTTGGTTACAGTGCTCCGGAAGCTGGGGAAGGTCCAACGGCTGTATCAGATTTATTTACCGTTGGTAGAACTTTGGCAGTGCTGCTGACGGATATTAAAGGTTTTAATAAACAACACTTATACAAGTTACCCAGTCCTGAAGAAGAACCACTATTTGCCGAGCAAGAATCACTTTATCGCTTTTTAATTAAAGCCACCGCCGAAAATGCCGACGATCGCTTTCAATCAGCCGATGAAATGGCAGATCAACTGCTGGGTGTGCTGCGGGAAGTAGTAGCAATTAGCACTAATATTCCGCGCCCATCTGTGAGTAATGTATTTAGTGGAGATATGCTAGCGCTGGGTAACGGTAATGACTTTGAACCGATAAAAGCCGATTATCAGCAATTGCCCGTGCCGATGTTAGACTCCGAGGATTCTGGCTTTAATACAGTGGTAAATGCGAGTGCGATCGCCGATCCGGTGAAACGAGCAGCCAGTTTAAAAATCGCAGTTAAGCTATGTCCCAATTCCTGTGAAGCATTACTGCGATTGGCAAATAGCCTGATTGATGCTTTTGAGTACGACGAAGTAGAGCAGACTTTAGCAAAAGTTGAAGCAAAAGATGCTTGGGACTGGCGAATTTTTTGGTATCGTGGGCGATCGCTGATGCGACAAGGCAAACCTAAAGAAGCTCAAGCAGCATTTGACCAAGTTTATTTTGACCTACCGGGGGAACTTGCGCCCAAGTTAGCGTTAGCGCTAGCAGCAGAACAAGCAGAAAATAATCAGCTAGCAAGTAAGATGTATGACTTGGTATCCCGTACCGATCCCAGTTATGTATCAGCGGCATTTGGATTAGCTCGATGCCTTTGTGCTGTTGGCGATCGTAAGGGTGCAGTAGCGGCTTTAGAAAGAGTACCGCAAAGTTCAAATTTATTTACGCGATCGCGTGTCGAAATTGCCCGTAGTTTAATTAATAGCGATCGTTCTATCCCCGGAACCCAAGAATTACAAGCTGCTTCCACCGCAATTGAAGCCCTCGCTTTAGAAGGAATTGACCGCTATAAATTAACCAAACAACTTTTAGAAACAGCATTAAATTTGCTTACCTCAAAGACAGTAAAAGCTACTTTTGAGATGAAGATTTTAGGACAGCCATTCCAAGAAATGCATTTAAGAAAAGGATTGGAAAAAGCCTTGCGTAACATGGCACACCTCGTAAAGAAAGAAGAAAAGATTCGCTTAGTCGATGAAGCAAATCGGGTGCGACCAAGAACTATTTTTTAAATGGCAAATATCACAAATAAACATGAAAAAAATTATACACACAACAAAAAACTTGCAACTAATTGCTTGTACTTTGGAAATTGCTCAAGCAGAAATTAATGATAAATCAAAATTTTCAGAGCTACTCAATGCATCTGTACCCAATACTTGGCCACCTGAATTTATGGGCGATGAAACGATTTTGTTTATTATAAATAATTTGCAACAAGCTCCTGAGCAGTCAGGATGGTGGTCTTGGTACTTTGTACTCAACGATGTAGTTACAGATGCATGTATTCTCATCGGTAACGGTGGTTTTAAAGGTAAGCCAACGTCTGATGGCATCGTTGAAATTGGCTATTCAATTTTACCAGAGTTTCAAAACTTGGGATACGGTACAGAAGCCATTAAAGCACTTGTATCTTGGGCATTCACTCATCCTGAAGTTCGGCAAGTTATAGCAGAAATGCCAGAACTAAAAGCTTCACAAAGGATTTTGGAAAAAAGCCATTTTACATATGTCGGACAAGGTTCCGAGGAGGGAATAATTCGTTATCAGCTTTCTCGTAATCGCCAAATGAATTTAGGAGCAGCAAATTAAGTTTATGGAATGTCCAAACTGTGGAACAGCAGTATTAGTAAACGATCAATTTTGTGAGGAATGCGGTACATCCTTAACAGCGGTGGGATGTGAAAAATGTGGTGCCGAGCCAGAAGCAATTGATGAAGAAGGATTCTGCTCGGTTTGTGGATTTCGGAAAGAGGTTCAAGACCGACTTGAGATAATTATTGATTCGCATTTAGCCGGTGTAAGCGATCGCGGGCTCAAACACCACCGCAACGAAGATTACCTTGCCCTGCAAACCGTCAATAATAACACTCATATCCTTATCGTTTGTGATGGAGTTTCCAGTTCTAGCAATCCTCATTTAGCCGTTCAAACTGCCACCGAAAGCGGTTCTACAGCATTAATCACCGCCATTAAAGAAAAAGAAAATCCAGAATCAGCCATAAAATCAGCCGTGGCTGCTGCCCTATTATCTCTATGTAATATTCCTTATACTAAAAGTATCAACTCAGAGCCGCCCTCAACCACTCTTGTAGCTGCCGTTGTCCAACAGAACACCGCTACCATAGGTTGGCTGGGTGATAGCCGCGCTTATTGGATTTCTGGTAATAATTCCCGACAATTAACTAAAGACGATTCCTGGCTGAGTGAAGTAGTTGCAGCCGGAGAAATGACAGAAGCCGAGGCAAGAAAATCTCCCCAAGCGAACGCAATTACCCGCTGGTTAGGCGCAGATGTAATTGACGATGCCACCCCCTCTATTATAAATTTCACGATTCCCAGTTCAGGATACCTCTTGCTGTGTAGCGATGGACTGTGGAACTATGCCCCCCAACCACAGCAACTCGCCAACCTTATACAGCAGGCATCAAATACAGATGCCATCACCATCTCCCATTCACTAGTTGAATTTGCCCGTCACAGCGGTGGACACGATAACATTACCGTCGCTGTTCTTTCCTTATGAGGTAAATTTCGATACTCCATAAACTTACTTCTTGGCGGTTCGTTAAATCCTTCTTATTTATAACCAAACACCATGCCTAACCAATTCAAAGCCGAAGTCTTCCAAAACCAATTTTTACCCGAAGGTGCCAGAGAAGTTCACGCCATCATGACTGTCGCCGTCGAAGCCGGCAATGGCGTAGTCGCAACCCCCAACAACGGCAGCTTATTCGGTATTATTTGCGACACATCCGGGTCAATGGGAGGTAAAAAGATTCACGCAGCCAGAGATGCGATGGTCAAAGTCGTAAATCTTCTGCCAGAAGATGCGTACTTCTTTATCGTCACTGGTGCTAGTAAAGCCAGTGTGATATGTCCAGTGTCAAAAGCTACAGTTGAGAAAAAAGAGCAGGCGATCGCTGCCATCAAAGAGATCTATGCTAGCGGTGGTACACTCATGTCAACTTGGCTGAGTCAAGCTTTAGAACAATTCAACAAAATGCCTAACGCTGTTCGTCAAGCGTTATTACTCACAGATGGACAGAACGACGATTCAGACGAATCTAAACTCAATAAAATTCTTGAAGCTTGTGAGGGAGTGTTTCAATGTGATTGTCGAGGTGTAGGTACTGATTGGCGAGTCACCCAACTCCAGAAAATTGCTAATAAACTACTCGGTACAACTGACATCATCCCCAACGCCGAAATGATTGAAGTTGACTTCCGAGCGATTTTAGAGAAAGCCATGAGTAAAGATGTCAGCGATGTCGCTATGCGCTTGTGGACTCCCCAAGGAGCAAAAGTACTTTTCTGCAAACAAGTAAGTCCCGACATTGTTGACCTTACACACCGCGCCAAAATTGTCAAGACTCAAGTCGTAGATTATCCCACCGGCGCTTGGGGAAAACAAGAATCGCGTGATTACCACTTCTGCATCGAAGTTAATCCTGGCAACGTTGGTGATGAAATGTTAGCAGGTCGCGCAAGTTTAGTTTACACAAACAACGGTGTAGAAACGAAAATTGTTGAGGCACGCATTCTGGCAACTTGGACTTCGGACGATGCCAAATCGACCAAAATTGACAGACGAGTTGCTCACTATACCGGACAAGCAGAACTTGCTCAATCGATTCATGAAGGATTAGAAGCCCGTGCTAAAGGTAATATTGAAGTCGCTACCGCCAAGTTAGGCAAAGCAGTGAAACTTGCCCATGAATCTGGTAACGAAGCAACAGCCAAACTGTTAAAAACTGTAGTTGATATACAAGATGCACCTACAGGAACAGTGCGATTAAAAAAAGCTGTTGCTAAAGAAGATGAAATGGCTTTGGAAACTCGTTCTACCAAAACTACCCGCATTCAAAAACCGCAAAATTAGTCAATAGTCAGTAGTCAAATTTTGGAATAAAGGAAAAATGACAAATGACAAATGACATCTCTACTTATAAATGTCTCAAAGGTCACGAATCAACCGAGTCTGATTATTGTTCAGAGTGTGGTGTGAAGATTCTCGGTGCAGGTGAACAACCAAGAGTGGCAAACGCGATCGCTTCACCCACACCACAAAACATAACTCTTGAAACCTGCCCAGCTTGCAGCGTTAACCGCGAACCCAACAGCGGTGACTTTTGCGAAATTTGCGGTTACAACTTCGTCACCGGCGCACATGGCGAAGTACCCATTATTGAGGAGGCAGGGGGACAAGGGGACAAGGGGACAAGGAGACAAGGAGACAAGGGGAATAATTGTTCTTTCCCCCCCTCTCCCCATCCCCCCATCCCCCCCTCTCCCACTCCCCTCACCTGGGAACTTGTTATCACAATCGATCCATCCCTACGGCATCCTGAAAGCCCAGAAGCACCCACTAATCAACAAGCGATACTCTTTCGTCTAGATAAAGCAAATAACCTTATCGGTCGCAATAGCCAAGCAAGAGCAATTGAACCAGAAATTGCTTTGGATTTTGACAATGCTGTTTCTCACCGTCATGCTTTGTTAAACCTTGAGTCAGACGGTTCTTTAACTCTGCGCGATATTAATTCTTCTAACGGTACCAAGCTTAACGGGGTGGAATTGAAGCCAATGGTGGATGCACCTCTACAAGATGGAGACGAATTTACTTTAGGACACTGGACTCGAATTGCTGTCAAAGCCGTTCGCCAATCTTTATAAGCATAAAAAATATGAGTAAGATAATCTCAGCCTCAAGTAAAGCAATTAAAAAACTAAATACTCCGCAACTGTTTCAAGGTGGCTTGTATCTGACTTGGGCTGCAAGTTTACTGATGTTAGTTTCTACTATGAGTGGCATTCAAGGACAACGGCACGCCATTAACACAATTGGTAAAGAATCGACACCAAGTATTACTACTGCCCAGCGTCTTAAAGATGCAGCAGCGGGTATGGATGCCTACATTGCTAAAGAACTGCTATTACCATCTGGACAGAACCAAGATGCTGTTAAGGGTTACCAGGAGCGATACGAAAAACTAACTCAAAGGCTGGTTGCTGCTGCGGAGAGTATCAGCTACGGGGATAAAGAGCGAAAACCTATTGAAACTTTGCAACTAGAATTAGGTAATTACATCGCCAAGATTCAGCAGGCGCGTGATTTTCACGAACGCGGTGATACTAATAATATGGTGGTTGCTTATCGAAGTGCTGCGGAAATTATGGATCAAAAGCTATTACCAGCAGCCGACGCACTAGATAAGGTGAATGTAGACGCTTTGAATGTTACATATAATAAGGAAAAATTTGACTCCGGAAAATCGCTATTTTTCATCGTAATTTCTGGTGTTGCACTAATCACGATATTAATAGGATTACAGATTTTTCTTAGTAAGCGGACGCGCCGTACCTTCAATCCTATGCTGTTGGCGGCGAGTGCGATCGCTATTGCTTTTTTGAATTACACCACAGGAGCATTTCTTTCTGCTTCCCAAAATCTACGTATTGCTACAGAGGACGCTTTTAGCTCAATGCACACTTTGCGACAAGCCCGCGCCTTAGGTTACATCGCCAATGCCGCTCAAAGTCGCTATCTGTTAGATCCAGCTTTTGCCTTGAACCACGAACAGGCTTTTTTTAATACTATAGCTAAAATTGCCAAACCGTCTGATGGTGAGACTTTTGAAACAGTCGCTGCCACCGCATCTGCATCCGGCTACAAACCGAATTTTACAGGCTTGTTAGCTGACCAACTAAAAAATATTACCTTTGCTGGCGAGCGAGAAGCTACAGTGAACAACCTCACCACTTTAGGTACTTATCTTGCTATTGATAAACAGATCCGCCAACTTGAACGCAGTGGAAAACATACTGAAGCGATCGCACTTTGTTTAGGTAATCAACCAGGACAATCTAATTGGGCATTTGATGAATTCAGATTGAAAGCCAATCAGAAAACCTTTGATATTAACCAAGCAGCCTTTGACAAAGCCATTAAGCAAGGTTTTAGAGATGTGGATGGTTTTGAGTTTACTACCCCAGTGGCGCTGAGTGCGATCGCTATTTTAACTTTATTTGGATTGCTCCCACGTCTGAAAGAGTATGCTTAATGGCAAATATATAAGTTCATCAGATCCCCGACTTCGCAATAAGTTGTCGGGGCAAATCATTTTTGTGGTGAATTTGTTTCTTCCGAGTCCCCATTCCCTAGTCCCCAGTCCCTAGTCCCCAGTCCCCAGTTCAATTATTCACCCTATCTGGTGATGTCGCTCAAAACTTCTGAACGATATCTTAAAAGTACCAGGAGTGATTTAACTCTGGAGACTGCGACTATGAAAAAAATTATTTCGGCTAGTTTAGTAGTTTTGGCTGCCACTACTAGTTTTTTAATTAACAATCAGCCAGTTGAAGCTCATCGCCGATATAATTATAATCGGTATCCGTCTCATGGGCGGTATAATTATAATCGGTATCCGTATTACCGTCGCTATCCAATACAACCAATAAGATACTGCTTTCCTACTACTCAATGGCTAGTTGACGAAGACCCCGCCTATCACCCTCAAGCTTACTCCGACGGCTACCGCCAAGGACAGAGCAGCGCTAAAAAAGGTGATAAATACAAACCGCGTACTGCTGGGGGCGAATTCGCTCGTGGTTTTGATGATGGTTATTACGGAAAGGAATTTGCCGGTCAGAAAAACAGTGTTCCGAACGTCATTAAACCATACACTACAACAGATTGTAGTTTGTATTGATTTCGTAGTAAGGACTGAAGTCTTTATCTATAATATGAAGACTTAAGCCCTGACTACGATTACAATCAATTTGCTGGGCTACCCAGTTAAATTGAAATATCTGGAGTTTTGTGAACCTGTGCTTTCTTCTCAATTACCGACGATTAACGTCCTAAAACAACCCACCAGTTCTGCTTGGATACAACAAGCGATCGCTAATTTAGATATTATTCTTCTTGACCACTCCCACTGCGAACGCAAAGCAGCGGGTGTGGCTTTAAATATGATGTTTCGCTACCCTTCCAATACTAAAATGGTACGCGAATTAACTGCGATCGCTCGTGAAGAATTAGAACATTTTGAGCTAGTCAATCAATGGCTAGAACGCCGGAATATTCCCCTTGCCCCATTATCGCCACCTCCCTACGGTGCCGGTTTAAAAGTACAAGTTCGACCCAAAGAACCAGAACGATTTTTAGATTCTTTATTAGTTACCGGTTTAATTGAAGCCCGCAGTCACGAACGTTTAGGATTATTAGCTACTCATTGCCCTGAGCCAGAACTAGCCAAATTTTATCGCGGTTTAATGGCATCAGAAGCTCGACACTTCGGCACTTACTGGGTTTTAGCTGATACTTATTTTGACCGTGAAATTGTCATGCAACGCCTTGATGAATTGGCCATCATTGAAAGTGAATTATTATCAACTTTGCACCCAGAACCGAGAATTCATAGTTAATCGTAGTAAGCACTTCAGTGCTTAAAATAGGCGTTTCAACGTCTACTACAAACTTTTATATTGTATTTAAGCGAGATTTGGGCAAACCGTGGCTAATATGCCCAAATTGTGTATAGTACATATGTACAATGTATAAGCCCTAAATATGACCCTCCAGTTCACATATGTAAGACTGCTAGTCTCCAATTTCAAGGCTTGTTTTATTTTTTATCGAGATATCATGGAATTTGATATCGCTTAGGGCGATGAAAATGGTGCGTATGCTGAGTTTAAAACCGGAGATACCAAACTTGCTTTATTTAAACAACACTTAATGGCTGAAGCTGTTGGAAACGCTAATCAGCCGTCTTCTGTAAAATGCCAAGATAGAAGTGCCTTGATTTTTGCAGTAGATAATGTGGATGAAACATATCAACAACTTACAAAAAAAGATGTAATATTTGTGACTCAGCCATGCGATCGCCCAGACTGGGGAACTAGAACAGCGCACTTTCGCGATCCTGATGGAAATCTGATTGAAATTAATAGTAATTTAGGTTCCTAATTTCATGAGAGCCACTTATAAAGATTTTCTGATTCGTAACTGGGAAAGAGGCGATCGCACTCGCGCATCTGAAGTCATTCGTTCTGTATTATCAGAATACGGTTTAGGTTGGGAGCCAAACGGTGCAGATCGAGATGTGTTGCAAGTGGAAGAATGCTACTTAGCCATTGGTGGCGAATTTTGGGTAATTGAACACCAAAACAAGATAGTAGGTACTGCTGCATACTACCCCATACATCGTGGCGAAAAAGCTGTAGAAATCAGGAAAATGTATCTTTTCCCCAGCGCGAGGGGTTTAGGATTGGGGAAATATTTGTTACAACAACTAGAGATAGTGATCGCCTCTCGTGGTTTCCAGCAAATTTGGATTGAAACCGCCAGCGTGTTAGCGGAAGCTGTCAAACTGTATGAAAGCAATGGCTATCAACCAGCAACCGGTGTAGAAACCACAAGATGCGATCGCGTTTATGTTAAAGAGTTATAATTATTAACTCCTAATCTACGTTCGCAAATTAGATGTCGCTTACTAAGCATCAGTACCTGCTAACACCATGCCAGGTAAAAAACCTGCCATATATTTCTCAGCACCTTTTGGATCGCTTAGTAATTGTGCAGAAACCTGTGTAGCCTGTTCGCCAGGATAAACATCTTCCACATCGTCAAGAACTGCTTGTAGAGCAGCCCTGGCGACTTCCGCAGGTGCTACCTTGGGATTGGGCCATTCCTTTGCTAGCTCAGTATCCACAGTTCCAGGCATCACGCTAATTACCAGTGTACCCTGTGCTGCAAGTTCTGCCCGGATGCCTTGAGTCATCGATATAGCAGCTGCTTTAGAAGCGCTGTAAGAACCACTGAAGGGCAAATTTACTTTTCCCAGCACTGACAAAAGATTGACGATCGCACCCCCACCATGTTCTTTGAGGATAGGTGCAAAAGCACGACACATAGACAACATCCCAAAGTAGTTGACCTCCATTTCTGCTCGCGCACTATCGATATCTGATGCAGCAATCAGTCCCTGATTGAGGGAGGTTCCCGCATTATTGATTACAAGAGTCACATCTTGACACTTACTTGCTGCTGCTGCAACTGATTGAAGATTCGTCACATCTAATTCAATTGGGAAAACGCGAGCAGGATCTAGTGAAACAAGAGGGTTGAGTTTGCCAAGACTACGAGCGCACACATATATTTTTGCTACACCCAAATTCAGTAACTGCTCTACAAAGTGAGAACCGATCCCACCATTTGCGCCTGCGACTAATGCAACTACACCGCTAATTTGCATTTCCTGTTCTCCTTAAGATATTTTGCCATATGATGAACACCAGTAATTTTGGTTTTGGTGTCTTCAACGAGCCGATAAATTATAATATCCAAGGGTTAAGAGTTACCAAATGGATACTAATATCAAAAACTATTCCTGCCCTGTAGAAGTAACGATTGAAGCGATTGGTGGCAAGTGGAAATGTCTGATACTTTGGTGGCTAAGACGGGATGCGAGGCGTTTTGGGGAGTTAAAGTTATTAATTTCCAACATTACACAGAAAGTCTTGACTCAACAATTGAGAGAATTAGAAAAGGAGGGTTTAATTTACAGAAAATCATTCCCAGAGTCACCACCTCGCGTAGAATATTCTCTCACTCCTCATGGTCAAACTTTTACTCCCATCACCGAATTAATGTGCGAATGGGGGAAAGTACATCGAGTAGGGTATCAATTTAGTTACTGTAGCTTGGAAAACATGAAAGTTTTAGTTGTATCTTCTGATGCTACAGCTCTTTGCAGCAGTCTTGAAGAACGCCATGCTATAGCTATCGCTGCAACAGATGTTCAGGAGATACCCGATTTACTCAATCGGCTTCAACCCGATGCTATGCTAATCGATTTAACTTCCCTAAATGACAATGAAGCTCATTTACTGACAACTCAAGTCAAATTCAAACAAGTTGACCAAAAATCCCGTAAGTCGATGGCAATGGTTGCGATCGTTCCTGGCAATAATTCTGGAGAACGTGGACGAGCATTTAAAATGGGGTTTGCTGTTCATATTCCTAAACCCATTGAAACTATAGAAATGGTGTCTACCTTGGCTAGCTTAATTGGGAAAGATATGTAAGGGTTTGTTGTCAGAGAATAAGCCCCTACTTAAGAATGCAAATCGTGAAATATAATTTGCAAACGTATATCTGAACTTTGAAAATGCTAACCTGGACTAAAAATCTTAAAGGCTTACTCAACCTTTTTCTTGAATCTAGTTGTCCTCTGTGCCAGCGCCAAACATCTCAAGAATTTTGTCAATACTGTGTCAAACAGTTACATAGCTGTCACCTAGTCGATACCAATAGTCGTTGGCAAGAATCAATACCAGTGTTTGCCTGGGGTATGTATAGCGGTTCTTTAAAAAGAGCGATCGCTGCCATGAAATACGAAAATCATCCCCAAATCGCTCGTCCTTTAGGACAATGGTTAGGAGAAGCATGGTTAAATTCGCCACAAAGAAACCAACGCTTAATAGTCGTTCCGATTCCACTTCACTCTAGCAAGCAAAAAAAACGCGGTTATAACCAAGCAGCACTGATAGCAGAAAGCTTTTGCCAAACAACAGGGTTAAAATTGAAACAAAATGGTTTGGCAAGAGTGCGAGATACTGAAGCACAATTTGGTTTATCTGCACTTGAGCGAGAAAAAAACCTGGCAGAAGCTTTTGCTCTAGGGAAACAATTTTCTCACTATCGCCCAAATCTACCAGTGTTGTTAATTGACGACATTTACACTACTGGTGCAACTGCTAAATCTGCGGTGCAAGTACTTCATCAATGTGGAATTGCCGTAGAGGGATTAGCAGCACTTGCTACTGCTGTAAAAGAAAGATAAACAAGAATATGTAGGCAAGCTAGGCTTGAGAAATCTATAATTGACCAGATTACACTGTTTTTGTGGGAACACTGCTGGTAATGATAAGTAAAGCTTTCGGGGCAAGTTTGAGGCAAGTAATAATTGTTCCTGCTACATTGCTGGCAATTGGTATGAGTACAACAGCAGCTTTTGCTCAAAATAAGTTGTATACTCCCATACCTTTACCTAATACTGGGGAAATTTCTGATACGCTTTCAGATAAAGACATTCCCACCGGTCAAGGTGGCTTTGCCCGTGATTACTTTGTGAAACTGACCAAGGGTGATAATCTCGCGGTTGATCTGTCCTCCGACAGCTTTGATAGCATCATCACACTTCTAGGACCTGATGGAGCGACAGTAGCAGAAAATGATGACGGTCCCGATGGTAGCAGTAATTCCCTGCTGTTCACCCGCATTATTCAAACAGGAAATTACATCATTCGTGTTAGGTCTTTTGGAGAAACTGGAGTCGGAACTTATAAACTTAAAGTGACAAAGCTCCAACCAGTAAAATAAAGTTAGAGGATGTTTTAAAA
Organism: Spirirestis rafaelensis WJT71-NPBG6; assembly: GCA_019359015.1. Taxonomy (GTDB): domain Bacteria; phylum Cyanobacteriota; class Cyanobacteriia; order Cyanobacteriales; family Nostocaceae; genus Hassallia; species Hassallia rafaelensis. The sequence continues at coordinate 14,410 of JAHHID010000022.1, read as the reverse complement.
GTGGGGGACTGTTGTAAAAAAACTCACAAGGCTTAAGCTGAAATTTGTATAAGAATCAGCACCTCGTGAGCGAATGGCGCGCAGCATATCCTAGTAACCTGACATGGGAGCAGTGGGAATTAATCGCACAAGAGTTTCCACAAGCAAAACCAGGCGGTCGAAAGCGTAGCGTAGCTTTATTTAATGTCGTCAACGCTATCCTCTACGTGTTATGCCAGGGATGTACATGGCGGGCTATCCCTGGCGATTTTCCAGCATGGTCAACCGTTTATGGCTATTTTTGGAGATGGAGCAAAGATGGTACATGGTTAAAGATTCACGATAAACTTTACCAGTGGGTTCGGGTGGCGGCCGGGCGTGAACCTAGTCCTTCAGAAGCAGCAGTTGATAGTCAATCAGTAGAAACAGCAACCATGATTTCTATTGATGTAGGTTATGACGCAGGTAAAAAAATACACGGGCATAAACGACATTTGACAGTTGATTTACTAGGGCTAGTTTTACGGGTGTTGGTTACATCTGCTAGTCTTCCAGAGCGCCAAGGAGCAAAACTTGTCCTCAAACGAGTTCATGACACAGGCAATCAGGTAAAACGGTTAAATACCATTTGGATGGATGGAGGATACCGAGGAGAAGAATTTATGCGGTGGGTGATGGATGCATTTCGGTGGATTGTTGAAATCGTACTCCGACCCTTGGAAAAGAAAGGTTTTACTATATTACCAAAGCGCTGGGTTGTGGAGCGCACTTTTGGCTGGCTTAATTGGTGTCGGCCTTTAAGTAAGGATTATGAGCGCCTTCCTGAAACTTCAGAGACATTCATCTATATCGCCATGATTCGTATTATGGTCAGACGATTGGCATAATTTTTGACTGGTTTCGACTTTTAAAACATCCTCTTAGGAGTTATCAAGGGCGAAGTTAGAAGTGAAAGTTATGAATTACAAGTTAAAATTTCTCAATTATGAGTTATTAAGTTATATTGCTAACTCCTGACTTCTAACTTCTGACTCCTGACTTCTAACTCCTAACTCCCTAAAGCGGTCACTACACACAGAAATAAGGCTTCAGTCCACTCAACGACTGCCCCGTATGTGTCTCCTGTATGTCCGCCTAATTTATAATTGAACCAAGCACCAGTTACAAAGGCGATCGCACTTCCTGCCAGTGTCATCCCCAAAACGAGAAATAAACGTTTGTCGATTAAAATTTCCAAACCACTCAAACTTAGCAGCAGTAATAATCCTGGTAAGCAATCTTTATAAGAACGAATTGCTTCTTTATGAAATGCGCCTTTACCAGTTAATTTGAGGTAAGGGTATTGGGTGATCGCTAAAACTTGACCCCAACGTCCCCATCCACAAGCAGCCATTAAAACTAGCCATCGGTTTTGGTGGATGTCTGTCAATGCAGTTGTTTTTAATAATAGTAAGGCGATCGCTGCCATTGCTCCAAAGGCGCCTGTCGCACTATCTGTCATCACCTCCAATCGTCGTTCTTTGTCACCTACCGCTAACCCATCAGCAGTATCCATTACTCCATCTAAATGCAGTCCTCCCGTAATGGCAATCCAAACACTAACTACCAAGGCACTACGAGTTAATACTGCCATCCCCAGATAACTCATCGCAGTATCAAATAGCCCTAAAATTCCGCCAATCATCAGCCCGATTATCGGTGCAAAACGTGCCACCTCTGAAAAGTCTAACTTGTCCAAATATGGCAAAGGTATTGCGGTATAAAATATAACTGAAGCTCTTAGCTTGTCGAAAATTTTTTTCCACCATTGGTCTTCATTAGTCATATTTGTTACCTTAATTATTAATCCTTAATCATTAGTCATTAGCATTTTTACAGATGACAAATGACAAAAAATAAAGGACAAATGAAGAATGACGCTGAAAAATAGGGTACAGGGAACACCATCAAATTTTAAAGCTTTAAATAAGATTCAGTAGCATGATAAATTCTCCCGGAAAATTTTGTTATGCTTGTGTCAGTGGTTAACTACAAATCCATAGTATAAAAATAAACCTAAAACATATTTCCCGAAGTAGCAATTTAATCACTAGCAGTTCCGTTGTACCGATTTTCAACTAATAATTTATTTCAAATTATTAGTTATTTGCCCCACAAAATTGATAATGATTTAAATGTAGGGTTTAGCCGCATCTGTTCAATTGACTGTTTAGCTGTGTTGTACTTCACCTTCGCGCCGAAAGCTATTTAATTATGAGCCACCATCTACCCGATACCAAGATACCAGCTCCGTGCATCATTAACACGGGCGTAATTGTAAATAAGCTCGATATACGACGATTGTTGACGGATTTAGGTCGTGTCCACTACATTTATACCCAAGATGGCAAGTTGCAAAGTGAGGGTGATGGAGATGTAATGGAAGTCTTTGCGAATCCGCGACGCTCTACCCTAGTAGCTAACCATGCTCTTTATTTAAATGTTCATAGTTTCGATTATTTAGAATTAAAACAGTCTCCGCAGCAGCAAAGCTTTTTTGATTTGGTACAAGAAGGAACTTGTCTGCGACTCATTCCTTTGTCTACCCCTTTACAAGAGCGACGCGAGCGCAACTTGAATGTCAGCACTATTGAAGCGATGATGGAGCAGGTGCTATCAGCTCGGTGGGATGCAGAAATTGACGATGACAGTTCTGATTCGTTCTAAGCTGCTATTTACATATATATATATTATCGAGGTTTTTTGTCGTCACCAGTAACTGCATTAGGGCGTTACAGAAAGCAAGCGCAGCAAGCCTTGCAAGATTGAAAGCTTTAGGAGCGGTAGAAGATCAACATGTCAAGCTATAGTTATGTTTGATTAAGTTCACCAAACTTACCTTAAATATCAACGGTTGCTTTTATTTTGAGTTCTACATTCTCTTTTCAATGCCTTGGTTGCTGTAGCCAAACAAAAGCGAGGGCTGGGGCGTTTTTTACCCCTCATGGTATCGTTGAAACTCCACGGTTTATGCCAGTGGGAACCCTTGCAAATGTCAAAACCCTGACACCTGCTCAATTAAAGGAAACTGGGGCGCAAATGGTGTTATCAAATACTTATCATCTCCACCTGCAACCAGGTGAAGCGATTGTTGCTGGGGGTGGGGGGTTGCATAAGTTTATGGGCTGGAATGGTCCAATGCTGACAGATTCCGGTGGGTTTCAAGTTTTCAGCTTGAGCGAAATGCGAAAAATTACTGAAGATGGTGTAATATTCCGCTCACCACACGATGGTCAGATTATTAACTTAACACCAGAGCGCTCAATCGAGATTCAGAATATTCTGGGCGCGGATGTGATTATGGCGTTTGATGAATGTCCGCCTTATCCAGCTACTCGCCAAGAGGTGGAAGCAGCCACAGCGCGTACTTATCGCTGGTTACAACGTTGTATTGCCGCGCATCAACGCAGCGATCAGGCGTTGTTTGGTATTGTACAGGGAGGCGTGTATTTAGATTTGCGTTCTCAAGCGGCGGTGGCTTTAGCTGAGTTAGATTTGCCTGGGTATGCGATTGGTGGTGTGAGTGTGGGAGAACCCCCAGAATTAATCGCAAATATTGTGCAAGCGACAGCGCCACTTTTACCGCCAGATAAGCCACGTTATTTGATGGGTGTAGGTACTTATCGAGAAATGGCGATCGCTATCGCTTCTGGTGTAGATTTATTTGATTGCGTGATTCCCACTCGTTGGGCGAGGCATGGTACCGCAATGGTACAAGGCGATCGCTGGAATTTGAAAAATGCTAAATTTCGTGAAGATTTTACGCCATTAGATGAAACTTGTGGTTGTTACACTTGTCAAAACTTCAGCCGTGCGTATCTGTCTCATTTAGTGCGATCGCAGGAAATTTTGGCTTACACTTTATTGAGTATTCACAACATCACCGAACTGATAAGTTTTACCCAAAAAATCCGAGAATCGATATTAAACGATCGCTTTGCCACAGACTTTGCTCGCTGGCTTACCCCTGGAGAAATGGAGAGTCAGGAAATCGGGTGATGGGGAGACATGGGGGACAATTTCTTCCTATTACCTATTCCCAATGCCCCATGCCCATCAACTAAGCATTAACAATTCACAACCAACAACTAACAACTCAACCAATGCGTGTTAAGATATTTCTCAATTATGAAAGCTGTGTTGGATAGGTGGATTTAAACGAACATGGAAGCTGCACTATTATTAGCAAAATTGCCGGAAGCTTACCAAATTTTCGACCCATTGGTAGATGTTCTACCAATCATTCCCGTTTTCTTTTTGTTGCTAGCTTTTGTTTGGCAAGCAGCCGTGGGTTTTAGGTAAGCTAAACTATTCGCTTTGGTGGTAAGACCACAATTGAGTTAAATTTTACGAGACAGGCATGTTGCCTGTCTTATTTTTTAGATAAGTATATTATATTAATATTTCTTAATATTTCTATATAATGAGTAAGATACCGAATAAAGCTAAATCAACACTCAGCCTTGAAAGTCACTAAACAACAATGGGTAACATCACATTCGTTAAAGAGAATAAAGAAGTAATCGCAGCAGATGGTGCTAATCTGCGGCTTAAAGCCATACAAAACAATATTGACATCTATAAATTTATTGGCAAAATGACGAATTGTGGCGGTGGTGGTAATTGCGGCACTTGTATTGTTGAGATAGTCGAAGGAATGGAAAATCTTTCGGAGCGGACAGATACAGAAAAACGGATATTGAAGAAAAAGCCGGAAAATTACCGTCTTGCTTGTCAAACTGTGGTCAACGGTGCAGTCAGCGTAGTTACAAAGCCTTAAGATTTCGGTTCATGGGACGTGGCTAATAAACGTAAGTAAAAATTTGGGCTGACTCGGACGTGTATAATGCTATCCTAAAGTTGTTGACCGGAAATAAAAGAGAGGCTATCTTGCCATGCAAGTTAATGAGCTAGGGTTCGTAGCGAGCATTTTGTTCGTACTTGTTCCCACTGTCTTTTTACTGATTCTTTACATCCAAACTGCCAGCCGTGAAGGTGGAAAAGATAATTAAGATTTGTATAAAATAAAGAACCCCTGCACTTGTAGTGTGGGGGTTTCTATTTATCCTTAAGCTTCGGTTCTGGCTAGCAATACCGGACAACTAGCATTAACGCGAACGTAATCAGATAAGGAAGCGCCTATAAGTCTGTCTATATCTACAAAACTTTTGGCAATTGAAGGACGGCGATCGGGTGAACCGAGTAATAATAAGTCTATGTTCAATTCTTCTGCCAACCGACAAATTTCTTCACCTGGTTTGCCGCTGCTACTGTAACAACGAACTGGTACACCATATCTTTCCGCTTCTGCAACCGCTGCTGCCAAAACTGGATTTTTTTCAGAACTAACTTCGCTTATTTCTGATGATTTACCGCGTAAATCTGTATCAACATTAGCAAGAATTAACTGCCCACCGGAAATACCTTGCAATAAGAATGTAGCCAATTTTAAGCAGTGTTTTGCAGCATCAGATTTATCCATTGCCACCATAACGCGCTTAATATTTTTGACATAAATGTCATCTTTTACCAGCAACATCGGGCGAGAAGATAATTGAAAAACGTACTGACTAACTGAGTTGGATAAAATCGATTGCAGTCGCTTAAGTCCCCGTGAACCCATAATTATCAAATCAGCGTCGATTTCATCGGCTACTTGACAAACTACATCTTTGGGATCTCCTTGCCGCAAAATTGAAGAAATCTGGCTAGGATCTAAGTTTAAGTTTTGAATGGCATTAGCGAGAATTCTGCCGCCTTCCTCCCACTTTGCTGTCATCACTTCAGCGGTAGTTTGCCCAGGTACAACGTGTAAAACTGTAACTTTTGCCTTTTGGATTGATGGCAATTGTGTTAAAGTTTTTAACATTTCTTCAGCGTGCCCCAATCCAGAGACAGCTAGCAAAATTTTTTGGATCATCTTACGTTCTGTTGTTAAGTTTGCTATGGTTTTCACCGCTTTGCTCAACAACCTAGCAAGTAAATCGGTACAAATAAACTTTTGTCATTTGCCTTTAAATACATGACAAAGAGCTATAGATAAGTTACATTTATTTGCACGCAGTTACTTAAATTATCAACTAGGCTCCTAATGATTAAGCATACTCTTCATTTTGCAGTGTAAAGTTAAGTATTTATGATTATTTTTATTAGTTTTAATCTATGTTAATTATTCTTAATTAAATATGAGTTAAGTCTTGCAAAGAAATAGGGAAATCAAGTAAATAAATTAAGGTTTTATGCTTAATAAGAATTGAGCAGCGATCGCTTTGCTGTCAGTGAAAACGTTAATGCCAATTCATGTTAGGTTTTGTTCGTCTTCAAGCTGTAAGCCTAAGAGGATGTTTGAAAAGTTTTTAGAGGTTAAAAATTATGCTAATCGCTGAACCATAATGCGTATCATGGCAAGATAAATAAAAGTCTCGGATGTTGCGGGCAATAACTCATAGTCTCGAACTAATCGGCGACATCCCATCAGCCAACCAAAAGTCCGCTCTACAACCCAACGTTTTTTGAGCAAGACAAAACCTTTAGCCTCTTGCGAACGCAGCACTACCTGTACAATCCAACGACAAAAATTCATCACCCACTGCATGAAAGGTTCTCCATCAAAACCACCATCTACCCAGATAGTAGTCAAACGAGAGACCTTTTGATTGGACTGTTTGACCCGATGCGCGAACTCGTTTTCCTCCTTCTCGTTCACCAACATTGGCTGCGGTGACTAAAACCCTCAAAATCAACCCCAAGGTATCGACGGTCATAAATCGCTTACGTCCTTTGATCTTTTTACCTGCATCAAAACCAACTGACTGACTCACCATTGCTGCGCTTTTAACACTTTGACTGTCAATTATTGCCTCGGATGGGCTGGGATGACGTTGATGTTCGTTTGCGTTCCCATTCTCTGAGACTATCGTGGATTTTTAGCCAAGTCCCGTCTTTACGCCAATTGCGAAAGTATGTATAGACCGTTTGCCAGGCAGGAAAATCTCCTGGTAGCTATCGCCATCTGACTCCTTCTACCAAAATGTAGAAAATCGCGCCATCGAACCTCCCACATATCAACTTCACCCTTTCGACCACCCGGTTTTGGCTCTGAAATCATGTCACTCAGAAATTTATATTGTGCCAAGGTTAGGTTGCTCTTGTATGCTTTACTCATACCACTCTCTCGGTGCTGTTTAGTATCTATTCACAGCGTATACTGAGAGAGCTTTTTTACAACATTCCCAACTTTTCAAACAACCTCTAAGGCTATACAAACAAAGCCCGCGTAGGCGGGCTAGTTAGAGCTTCTAGCCTTAAAATCAAGCAGCAGGCGCTAAACCATTATGCTTAAGTAAAGCTGCTGTACTCGGTTCGCGTCCCCGGAAGGACTTAAACACCTCCATCGGATGTTTGCTACCACCAAGCGCTAGCACTGTATCTCGGTAGCGTTTGCCAGTAGCTTTGATTACTTGCTCATCCTCTATGCCAGCTTCTTCAAAAGCGCCAAAAGCGTCAGCACTTAAGACTTCAGCCCACTTGTAGCTGTAATAACCAGCCGCATATCCCCCAGCGAAAATGTGTCCAAAAGCGCATAAAAATGCGTCTTCGGGGAGTGGTGGTAAAACGGTTGTTGTTTTCGCAAGGCGATCGCGTACATTTTTGGCAGTTTCATTCCCACCTGGACGATAGCGGTAGTGCAATTCCAAATCCAAAATGCTAAAGTGCAGCTGTCTGAGCATGGCACTGCCACTCATATAATTCTTTGCTGCCAACAGCTTTTGATAATAATGTTCTGGTAGCGTCTCGCCAGTTTCGTAATGCTTTGCCATTCCAAACAAAGTTGGTCTTTCGTAGCACCAGTTTTCCATAAACTGGCTAGGTAATTCCACGGCATCCCATTCTACATTGTTGATGCCTGCCGCACTGCTGTAATCTACCTTAGTTAGCATGTGGTGCAAGCCATGACCAAACTCATGGAATAAAGTTTCGACTTCATTAAAAGTCATTAAACTAGGCTTGCTATCGACTGGGGGAGTTTGATTGCATACCAAATACGCTACAGGTAAACGAGTGGCGATCGCTCCATTTTCTTTAATTTTCCCACGATTGATGCAGGTATCCATCCAAGCACCACCGCGTTTTTCTGCGGGACGGCTGTAAGCATCTAAGTAGAAGTAAGCTATAGGATTACCCGTTTCATCCGCAATTTGAAAATAACGTACATCCTCATGCCATACTGGAGCTTGTCCATCGGCAGGAGTGACAGTCACGCCAAATAGCCGCTTCACCAATCCAAATAAGCCATCTAGCACTTGGGGAAGGGGAAAGTAAGGACGCAACTCTTCAGCGGTGAAAGCAAATTTTTCTTCTCTTTGACGTTCAGCCCAAAAGCTGATATCCCAATGCTTCAAATCATTGGCTTCTGCTGCACCCTTCTTTGCTGCAAAAGCTTTGAGTTCTTCTAAGTCTTTAACAGCAGCATCGTAACTGGCACCGCGTAATTCTTCTAAAAGCGCTTCTGCGGCTTCAACATTCGGAGCCATTTTACTTGCTAAACTCAACTCAGCAAAAGTTTTAAAGCCGAGTAAATTTGCTAGTTCTTGACGCAACTCCAAAGTGCGCTCAATTAACGGGTTGTTATCCAACTCCCCAGAGGAAGCGCGAGTGATAAAAGCTTTGTAAAGCTGTTCTCGCAGATCCCGACGGGTGCTGTGCTGCATAAAAGGACTATAACTGGGAAAGTCCAAAGTGATGCGCCAAGGACCGTTTTCGGGTGTGGCGTTTTCTGCACCTTCAGAGCGTGCAGCTTGTGCCGCCAAACTGAGTAAACTGGGTGGTAAGCCGTCAATTTCTGCTTTATTTGTCAAAGTCAAACTGAAGGCTTTGGTAGCATCGAGTACATGGTTAGAAAACTTGGTGGAAAGTTCCGCTAACTCCATCTGAATGGCGTTGAAACGCTCTTTTGCTTCACCTTGCAAGCCTACACCCGAAAGTTCTGCATCTCTAATTGAGGCTTCGATGATGCGCTGTTGAGCAGAATCAAAAGTTGTCCAAGTCTCACTTTGCCGTAGTGTTTTAAAAGCATCGTAAATAACTTGACTTTGACCCAACTTGTTGACAAACTGCACGACATCTGGTTGAACAGTTTCATAAGCTTCGCGCAGTTCTGGGCTATTTTTCACGCCCATTAAATGGCTGACTATGCCCCAACTCCAATTTAGGCGTTCTGTTAAATGTTCTAAAGGTTCTACTAAACCGCTCCAAGAAGGTTCTATCTTAGTTTCTAAAGTGGCAAGTTCTGTGTCTAATTCTGCTAGCAGTTGTTTGAACGCTGGGACAACCTGTTCTGGAGAAATGTCTGCAAAAGGAGGTAAGCCGTAGCCTTTGAGTAAGGGATTTTGAGAAATAGTGGCGTTTGCACTCATGGTTTTTGTGTGAGTTGCGAGTTAATAAGGGCGATTTTTATCTATATCTTCTAATGTAGCGATCGCTGTTTAATTTGAGTGCAGCATCCCAACGAAAGCACCGACAAGAAAGAAGGATGCAGAAAAGCGAATGGTAGGTCTGACCCCTGAATTTACCAAAAAAGCCTCGTAGAGACGTTCCTCTGGAACGTCTCTACAATTATGTGGAATGACCAAAAATTGTTCTAGGAGGGGCTATACCCCTGATTTACTCTTCTGTATCCTTGTAGGAAAGGGGTTGAAGGTTAGATCTACGCTTTTGGTTACGAACATCGCGCTTTTGGTTACGAACATCGCGCTTTTGGTTACGAACATCGCATATCTTGCACCTACACCCTGGAAGGATACAGAACAGCTAATGCTAGGTTTGACACCCCTCACCTTTACTTTAAGGTTGATACTTCAGGGGAGAACCTTGTGCAGGGGAGCTGTTCTTGGGAGAAAGTAAAATGGTATTACCCCTAATTCACGCTTCTGTATCCTATAGCCACAAGCTTCCAGCGTGTAAGTATTTTTTTATTTTGCTAAAGCTTTAGCTGGGCGATCGCCTTTTTGTTTATCAGGAATCAGCTTTTCCAGTCCACGGGCAATCAATGGTAGGAATCCAATCACCAATACTACGCCCAATATGTTAAAGATTACCTGGGCATTCGCAATTTGACGAGCAATGTCGTCCCCCGCACCCACCATCCCAGAAAGCCATTTGGCGAGTGTTGCTAATTGTCCAGCAAATATAATTCCGACAGCAGCGCAAGCAAGATTAAAAATTAAATGAAACACACCAGTTCGTATTGCTGGGCGATCGCGTCCAATCGTAGCCACTAGTGTATCAGCACATGTGCCAACTTCCGCGCCCAGCATCAATGCTATGCCTGCGGGTAATGAAATTAAACCTTGACTAGCCAAAGTAACGATAATTGCAACCGTAGCGGAGGATGATTGAACCAAGATTGTAAACAACGCTCCAACACCAGCACCGAGTAGCGTGTTATCCCCCAAAGTTTCCATCCATTTAAGAAATGGCTGATATTCTTCAAAAGGTTCCATTGCCTTTTCAATTGTGTCAAGACCAAAGAATAACAAGCCGATACCAAGTACAATTAAACCGATTTGCTTCCAGCGTTCGGTTTTACCGAGAAAAATCAACAGAAAGCCTGCGAACATCGCTATAGGTGCATATTCGTTAATTTTAAAAGCGACGATTTGAGCACCAATTGTTGTGCCAATGTTGGAACCTAAAACGACGCCGAGAGATTGCACAGACGACAACAAACCAGCACTAACCATCGCAATGACGACGATGATTGTCACTGAGGATGAATCTAATATAGTTGTTGCTACCGTGCCAGTTGCTACTCCAGCATAGCGATTGGTGGTAAATCGACTAATTAAGCCTTTAGCGCGATCGCCTGCGATCGCTTCCAATCCCTCTGCCATTCTTGTCACCCCGTATAAAAAAAGCACTAGCCCCGCTAGCGCACCTGTAACCATTTTAAAAATATCCAGTTTTCCTGCTTTTTCCCCTTCAGACTTACTAGTTTCTTCTTTTGAATTATTATCTGGATTGCTTTGTTTCGGTTGTGCTTCTTGTACCCCAGCCGGAGTTTGAGCGTTAGCACTAACTTCTAAAACTGGTTTGTTAAACCAATGTAAATTATCTTCAACTAGAGACGGTGCAATTACTAAACCCGAAACTAAAATACACAATATTAACAATTTAGGCAGTCTTTGATTTGACTTTTTTGAGAAAAACATAATACTTCCTCAAACATATTATTGACTACGCAATTTCAAACACGATAAATATCCACTGATGAGAGTTTTAACAATAACCACCCCAAACTTAGATATGCTGCGATGCACAAAGAATACTGACTGTGATATTACTTAAATGCGAATGTTGTGTTTTGCAAACAGAGCATTTAAGCTTTTGTCTCATCAGCAGACAATAAGAGTTTTGCATTACTTAGGCTTTCCTTTCTTACACCTTGAGAGGTAAATTCAAGATGAATATATCGCTCTGATTAAATTTAAAAATAGCTTAAACAAACATTAACCTTGGAGCTTGAAAATAGCTTGCTAAAAATAATGACTAACTGTCTTTGCGACAGCCCTTTATCTAATTTGATCGCATAACAAAATAATGAAAATCTCTGCCAATGCCCAATCCTTATATGATGAGCAGTCAATTATGGCGTGAGATGAACCTCAAAGTTGAATTAATGGCAAAGTGAATTTTGATTCGTCCTTATGCCAAAAAACGTACAGAGCAATTAGCTAAACTTGGCTATGTAGCTTTGGCGATTAATATGTATGGCAAAGGAATTCGACCACAAAATCCCAAAAAGTCAGTAGCACAAGCGGTTATTTATCGCCAGGATAGAAAATTAACGTGCGATCGCACTACTGCTAGGTTACAAGTTTTACAACAAAATACATTAGCAGATCTTAAACGCATTGCGGCAATAGGTTACTGTTTTGGTGATGGTACAGTATTAGAGCTTGCTCTTACTGGTGCAGGTATTGCGGGAGTAGTCAGTTTCCACGGCAACCTTGACACCCCTAACGCCAGCGATGCCAAAAATATCAAAGCTAAAGTACTAGTGTTACATCGTGCCAAGGACCCGTTTGTACCAAAAGAGCAAGTTAAAGTTTTTAAAACGGAAATGCAACAAGCTAAAGTGAACTGGCAACTGGTATCGTATCCAGGTGCAGTGCATAGCTTCACCAATCCAGAATCACGTAACGATTCTTCTAAAGGAGCAGCTTACAACAAAGATGCAAATGAGCGATCATGGAGAGCATGAAGCAGTTTTTTACGCAAATCTTTCAATACAAGTGATTCCCATATCATCCTTTCGACAGATGGAGGAATCAAGCATAACTACATTTTAGAGAGATGAAATTGCACTTCCTAGCTTCTTAAAATGATGCTAAAGAATAAACAATAGGAATGTAATCATGCCTGAAGAAAAGTCCGAAAATCCAAATAACACAACAGATGACACAGCAGCTGCATCAGGTGGCTATCAAACCACCCTCGAGGAAGAGAATCGCAAGACTGGTGTTGGCGTATACACTGATCTCAAGTCTACAGTTGAACCAGAAGCACCGGAAAACGATTCAGTAGTAGGTAGCCCGAATCAGGGAACTGAATCCCGTTAATTTCTGCCGCAACAGTATAAAGTTCAAACAGTTTAATGCAAAAATTACGAGTGGAGATGCGTTGCAACAACGATAATCATCCACTCGATTTTTATAAGTGCGATCGCTTCATATCTTGCACTACAGTACCGACACACCGCATAATGTGGCTATAGAAGCAAAGTCCACGCAGGTGGACTAACTAATGTAAAATTATTGGTTTTGGAGTTTGCGGAGGCAAAAACAAGGCGATCGCTTGTCTGCGACACGAAGAATCTTCCCCAACGTATCCTTCTCAATTGCGGAAACCTGCGCGAAGGCACACCAAGAAAGCAACGAGTTGAAAACTTTGGAGCTTTGCCCTTATAGCTCTACCTTGCCCTCTTTGGTGCATTTCAGTAAGTTTCTTTATATAGTCGCACCCAGCCCTCTGAGTGTCGATTACTTAAAAGTATAAAACGATGCATAATAACCTTTACAGACACGACATTCAAGACAACAGTGCTCAACTCAAACCAATTAACTTATTTGAATATGAAAAGCTAGCGACTAACGCTTTATCTCAAAACGTACTTGACTATTACAGTAGTGATGCATGGGATGAAGTAACTTTACGAGATAACCGAGCTGCCTTTGAGCGATTCAAGATTAGACCCCGGATGCTAGTAGATGTAAGTTCGCGTAACTTGAGTACAAAAGTTTTGGGACAGTCTATTCAAATGCCACTTTTGATTGCTCCAATGGCATTTCAGCGTCTTGCTCATCAAGATGGAGAACTTGCTACAGCTAGAGCTGCATCAAAAGCAGGTATTGGCATGGTTTTAAGTACAATGGCGACTTATAGTATTGAAGATGTGGCAACCGCAGGTTATCAAAACACTACTGCTAGTCCCCGATGGTTTCAACTTTATGTTCATCGTGACCGAGGATTAACCCGCGCTCTCGTAGAACGTGCCTACGCTGCTGGCTATCAAGCGCTTTGTCTGACCGTTGATGCTCCTGTCTTGGGTCAGCGAGAACGAGACAAGCGTAACGAGTTTACTTTACCACCTGGTTTGCAATTGGCTAATCTAGTAACTTTGTCAGGTTTAAAAATTCCTCATGAAGACGGGGAATCTGGTTTATTTAGATATTTTGCTCAACAACTTAACCCAGCCCTAACTTGGAAAGATTTGGAATGGCTACAGTCTTTGTCACCACTGCCATTAGCGATTAAAGGCATTTTACGGGGGGATGATGCTTTAAAGGCGGTAGAGCATGGAGCCAAGGCAGTGATAGTCTCTAATCATGGTGGCAGACAACTCGATAGTGCGATCGCTTCAATTGATGCACTCTCAGAAGTAGTTACCGCAGTTGCAGACAAAGCAGAAGTGCTTGTAGATGGTGGCATCCGTCGGGGCACAGACATTCTTAAAGCCTTGGCTTTAGGGGCAAAAGGTGTACTTTTAGGAAGACCTGTCCTTTGGGGACTTGCCGTAGCAGGGGAAATTGGTGTCTCTCACGTCATCGAACTACTACGCTCGGAGCTAGATGTCGCGATGGCACTTAGCGGTTGTGCCCAGATACAAGATATTGATTGTAGTTTGGTGATTCCACGAACCTATCCCACTAATAAAATTCTTTGAACCCAAATATGGACAGTGCCAAGGTCAATAAATGCGTCAAACAAAATATATTTTCCTGCGCTCCCAACGAACAGCTAAACGGCGGTATTTACGTTGATACCAGGCAAAACACCGCTCTTGCTGGAATCTAGGAACTGAGATTTTGATCGGTCAAACGAGTGTTTTTCT
>JAHHID010000021.1 GCA_019359015.1 Spirirestis rafaelensis WJT71-NPBG6 | reverse complement strand
CTGAACCCTAAATACGCTCTGGACGTAAATTATCCGTCTTTCCAGTCCAAGAGTGATTAGCGATCGCATATTTTTTCTTCTTTTCCATATGGCACTTATTGTCTAATTTGTCAATGCGTAAGTTCTGCTTCTGACAACATCTGCTTTTCTGACAATATCCTCTGCCTTGAATGCAACAAATGAGCCTGCTACGCCCTTGGCAACATTTCCGCCGACGCTATTTAAAGTACTAACAATATTGCTACTGGTATTAGATCCAGAATTACGCCTCCTGACTTCCCCACTCCAATGTTCGGCAGCATTAGCTGAACCATAACGCCGAGTATTTAAAGCAGTCGAGGTTGGGGTAGGCTTGGGTTTACGACTTGAGCCTGCACTCCAACGTTCGGCTGCATCGGCGGACATCCCACGTAGCTTCGATGCAGGCTTCGGGCTATTAGCTGAATTGCTCCATCTTTCGGCTGCATCGGCGGACATTCCACGTAGCTTCGATGCAGGCTTGGGTTGAGGACTTGCGCCAAAGAAATAAACGCGCTAAAGCAAGACGTTGGCGCTGTCCTCCAGATAAGGCGATTCCCCGCTCTCCGATGCTGGTTTGGTAGCCTTTGGGCAGTTCGCTGATAAAATTATGAGCTACCGCCAGTCGTGCTGCTCTCATCACCTGCTCAGTTGTAATATCTGGATCGCCGAAGGTGATATTTTCCGAGATGGTAGCGTCGAAGAGAAAATCGTCTTGCAGGACAACGCTAATTTGTTGTCGTAAAGAACCGATATCAGCATTTTTAATATCAAAATCATCAATCAAGATAGAGCCTGATTCTGGTTTGTAGAGGCGTTGTAAAAGCTTTGAAAGTGTACTTTTACCAGACCCTGACCGTCCGACAATTCCGACAAACATCCCAGGTTGCACAGTGAAAGAAATGCCTTTCAAAACAGGTTCTTCTTGGTCGCTTTGGTAGCGAAAAAACACTTTTTCAAAGCTTACTTGACCGCGCAGTGGTGGTAAAACTAAACCAGAACCGGGTTCAGCTTCCGGAGCAGTATTAAGAATATCTCCAAGTCGATCTACAGATAGTAAAACTTGCTGGAATTCTTGCCAAAGTTGTACTAAACGCAGCAGTGGACCTGTTACTTTAGAAGCTAGCATTTGAAAAGCAACTAATACACCAATAGTTATTTTTTGTTCGATAACCTGACCCGCTCCAAACCAGAGAATAATTAAGTAGGAAAAATTAGTCAAAAAATCGCCGATATTACTGCCTATATTAGAAGTAGTAGAAGCTTTAAAACTGGTGCGGATGTAACGCGCAAATAAGCCTTCCCAACGCCGGCGAGATTTGCGTTCAGCAGCATGAGCTTTTACAGCATGAATTCCCGTCACTGTTTCCACTAAAAAGGATTGGTTATCAGCACCGCGATTAAAAGTTTCATTCAGCCAATGGCGTAAAATCGGTGTAGCCACTAAATTTAAAACGACAAATAGGGGAATCACAGCCAAAGCAACCCAAGTGAGGGTGAAACTGTAAGCAAACATCAGCACTAGATACACTACCGAGAAGATGCTGTCAAGAATTACAGTTAAGGCTGTACCTGTGAGAAATTGTCGAATATTTTCGAGTTCTTGCGCTCTAGCAACAGTATCGCCTACTCGACGCGACTCAAAATAACTTAAGGGTAGACGCATCAATTGGCGAAACAACTGAGATGATAAACTTAAATCAAGGCGGTTGGCGGTGTGAGTAAAAATGAATAGCCGTAGAATGCCTAAAATTGCTTCAAAAATTGCCACACCCAAAAGAGCGATCGCCATCACATCCAAAGCATTACGGCTTCCAAACACCATTACTTTGTCGATGATGTACTGAGTGATAATCGGCGTTGCTAACCCTAACAATTGCAGCGCAAAAGAAAGTAACAGCACTTCTCCCAACAACTTGCGGTGCTGCCAAACCGCAGGCACAAACCAACTCAGGTTAAACTTCTGTTTATCATCCTGCTCTTGAATTAATTCTACTTGCCAAAGTCGTCCATCCCAATTTTCCTCAAGCATATGAAGGGGAATGCTTTCGCAAGTTTGACTCAGGTTGGTAGGAAATGCGATAATTAAGCGATTACCCCTAACGCCATAGATAACAATCCACTCTTCCCGTCGCCAAAGCAGCAAAGCCGGGAAAGTTAATGAGCGCAAATCATTTCCGGTAACTTGTAGCTGTCGCACTTGCAGTCCCAGTTTTTCACCCGCTTCCATCACATCGTGAGGATGCTGTCCCCGCAGTTGACGCTGTACCAACTCGAATGGGATAGGATTATTTAAGTATTGAGCTGCCATTGTTAAGCAAGCAGCAGCAGTATTGGGACTTAAAACAAATGGATAACCGGTTACTGGCTGGGGTAAATTAGCCTCAATTGGTTGATAACGCGATCGCTCTTGCTGCCAAAAGCGATTTAATTCTATAGAATCAGCTTTTTGCCACAGTGCTACATCCCAGCGCACCACCTCCACATTTTTAGATGCTACAGCTTTCAAATCTCCAGAAAGCTCTAGTAAATCGCCAAACCAATCTCCTGCTTTTAAAGTTGCTAATGACTGAGATTTTCCATCTTCTCTCAGACGCACATTACCAGAAATAATTAAAAATTGGCTTCCAGGTTTCTCTGTAGACCAAATTATAACCCCAGTCTGGTAAGGACGAATCTCTGCTTGATTTCTCAAGTGAATTTGCTGCTCAGGAGTTAACAAGCAAAATGGCAACTTCTCCCACCGCAAATACTCTTGTAAGTTCATAAATAATAACTAAAAATTAACCTGTAGCTTGACATTAATACTTTGAATTTTATCTTCTAACCATTGCTCAAAAAGCTCATCTTCTAGTTGTTGCTTCAACTGTTCGTCTAACGAAGCATCTAAGATTTTTTCCACGCGAACTAGATACCAAAGTCCTTCAATTTCCAGTGGTTCTATCAACTCTCCTGGCTTCGCTAAGTTGATAGCAGCCCTGAGTACATCTGGCAATGTCCCTTTACTAATTGCTCCCATCATGCCATTTAAAGTTCGGTCTTCTGTTATAGAATATTCCTGGACTAGCTGCTCAAATCTAACACCATCTTCGATAATTTGACTTTTCAACTCTTCAGCAAGCGCTTGTTCTTCTACGACTAAGCGCGACAGAACTACCCGATCTAAAAATATCTTGCGTTCAATAAAATATTCCTGAATGTTTGGTTCAGTAAGTTGAGCTTTGAGTTTTTCTAACTTTAAACTAGAAGTGATTTGCCTTTTGAAGGTAGAGTAATCTAAACCTTCCTGAGCTAGCCATCTTTGAAAACTTGCCGAGTCAATTAACTGATTATTTAATCTAAAATCAATTACCACTTGTTCGATTAAATCAGAACTAATATCAATATTTTCTAAGGTTTGTAGTTCCTGTTCTAAAACGTGCTGACGCATAATCTCCCAAATAACAGAATCAAGTTTCCCAGAAGACTCCAGGTATCTTAATGCTTGTTCAAGAGAAATTGGCTGTTCGTCAGCTGTCAAGAATAAGCTAGACTCCATAATTGAAGCTTTATTGAAGGCTTGTAAAATATTTTTGTACCTGCGACGCTAAGGTCTATTTTCACACTCTTAGATCCCCCCAACCCCCTTTTCAAGGGGGCTAATAGGTTCACTCAAAGTCCCCCTTTTCAAGGGGGATTTAGGGGGATCGTAAAGCCTTGGATAGCAAACGAGTAGTTTGAAAACATGCCCTAGTCAAGGAAGCTTGTTATAACGTTAATTGTAACGTTGCAAACATACAACAGCCTTGTGTTACTTGACAAAAAAACCGTTACTTCAAATAAATTAACAAGTTCAATCCGGGAATTGTGCGGGAGAGAGTCCACAAAAGTAGGGTGATGTAAAGTAAACCCAAACTCCACTGATACCACGCAAGTGTCGAAATTATGCCGGGGAGGTGTTCGTCTCGCAAGCGAATGTCGTTGAATCCCAATTTCAGTAGATTGTTGAGGGCAAAGTCGTAGTAGTTAAGCCAGTTCCAGCGACGGTTCCACAATAAAGGCATATATCGCTCACGAAACGCTTCATTCCTTGGTATCACAGGTAATCGTCCAATCAGCAATCGTAACTGCCGCATCGTCCCGTCTTCTGTAAAATAAGAAACGTGCATTAAGTCGTGATAACGACCTTGTTGGTAAAGCCGGAATAATAAAGCTGCTGGTAGGGGGACGATGATAATTAATATACATCCCAACGACAGCCAAGGCTGTTCCGCACTGCGAAAAATGGCGATCAAGCCAAATATTGCTAAGACACTAAAACTAGTTACTATCGCAGTGACTTCGTTGATTGTAGGAATAATTGGTACTGGAAGTAAGCGACGGTAGCGATCAATTAGCCAAAATATAAAACCGAAATAGGCGATCGCTATCACTCCTACCCCAAACACTAACCCCACACTTGTACCATAACCAGAAAGCAGCAGCAGTACACTCAATGCCAGCCAATTAAGAGCTTGCAACAACCATCCGAAGAATGAAAGAGGTTCACCCACAACTATGCGCGAACTCACTTGCGTGTATATTTCTGTATTGATATCTGCAATACTAAGTAACTCATTGTTGTTGCGAAATAATTGTACTTGACGGCGCCGTGTAATAGCATCCGCTTGAGTTGCAGAAAAACCCACATTAATCAAACGTTCTAAGGAAGCACTATTAATATTTGTACCAACCAAAAGCCGGCTTAATTCTGTTAGTCGCAGTCGGTGTTTTGTATACTCCACTTGATTAGCATCGGCAATTTGCTGCTGCTGGCGAAAATTTTGCCCCAAATTCCGCAACACGTTTTGATTACCTTGCAACGCAGGTACGTAAAGCATTTTGCCAATTTGACCAACATTCCCTAAAATTTTCGCTTGATTAGAATTAAAACTTAAACCAGATACATTTAAATAAGCAATATTTGCAAATCTTGCATCGCTAAAATCTGCTTGATTGAGAATGCTAGCACCGCGCAGATTTACAGCTTGGTTAAACTGCGCTTCCCGAAAAGTAACAGCTTGCTCAAAAGTCGCTTCCATCAGCAAAAACAACTGATTAAAATTAGCTTGAGTAAACTGTGCTTGGTTCGCAAAGCGCACATTAGAAAAATCAGCATTTCCTTGCCATTGCACATGAGTAAATTTCGCCAACTGCTTAAAAATTGCAGAGTTGAAGTTAGCATCCTTAAAGATACTATCTTGAAAATAAGCACTATCCTGAAACTTTGATTGTTTAAAACTAGCTTTATCAAAAAAAATACTTCCCTGAAAATTACTCGCTTGCCGAAAGTTTGCGCTGGCGAAATTGGCGGAATGGCTGAATCGTGTTTCATTCCAATTACTTGTTTGGATAAAGCTTGCACCTTGGGCATCCACAGTCTGAAGAAAGAATGTATTGGGAAATTGCACTTCCCCATTGAAGCGAGTTTCCACCAGTGTCAAAGCACCACGAAAAACAGTAATCTCACTAAATGGAGTTGTTGCCAAAAGTGATTTACAGTCTTTCGGACTTGGTAAACCCACAGCCAGTGCATCCACACAAACTCCGCGTAAGCGTTCGAGTTGTTCTTTTTCAGTTGCGGTGAAAATCGAAGCGATTCCTTGCGCGTACAGAGGTGTTCTTAAAGCCAAATCGCTACCAATAAAATCACCCTGAATCAGAGAATAGCTCAAGTCTAAACCTAAAGGTTTTGCACCAACCTTTTGCAATTCTTTTCGCAGAACTTGATAAAAAGCATCATGAAAAACAGCGTTTTCTGCTCTTAAATCTATCACCATTTGCCGCAAATCCACCATCAAATTGCCTTCGTGCAGCGTCGGTGTACGCAATCGCTCTTGCAACAATTCTATAGTTAAAGGTGTGCGTTCTGGTTGCGCTTGTACAGGTAGAGGAAAAAACAATATAAACAAAGTAATCAAAACGCAGAGGATCGCAAAGGTTAAACGCAGAGGTTCGCAGAGTAGTTTCTCAGCGCTCCTCTGCGCTTTCCTCAGTGCTCCTTTGCGTTTAAAAAATAATTTATCCAAACCGACTCTTTATCACTCATCATTAATCAGCAGAACAATTTTACCTGTCACAGACCCAGTTTCTAGTAATTGATGAGCTTTTGCCGCTTCTGCTAAAGAAAACTTATGACCAACGTGAATTTTTAACTTACCCTCATCAATCCAGGTAGCAGACTGCTCAAGAATTTCTGCATGATGCTGCTGCGCTGACACCATTTTTTGCACCATCGGTGTCAGCATTAATTCCAAACCGATGCGGAGATTGCGATTTCTAGCAGTTTTCCAAACAGTATTCGCGTCTGGTTCTAAAATTGTCACAATATCGCCATACACGCGCACTGCTGGAAAGGTTTTGTGAAAAGTTTCTCCACCCACAGTATCAAAAGCTAAGTCTACACCTTCGCCGCCAGTCCAATCTAAAGCCGCTTGTACAAAGTCAGTTTGTTTGTAAAAAATTACTTCGTCTGCATTCAGTTGTTTAACGAAATTAGCCTTTTCTTGAGAACTCACAGTTGTGCAGACATCAGCACCTTTGAGTTTCGCCAGCTGAATTGCTACATGACCAACACCACCAGCACCCGCATGAATCAAAACTTTTTCCCCAGGTTCGAGTCGTCCTCTTTCGTACAAAGCTTCCCAGGCAGTGATTAAAACTAAAGGTGCAGCAGCAGCTTCCGCAAAGGACACCGAAGCCGGTTTACGGGCAACAAATCGCTCATCAACAACAGTAAATTCTGCATAATTACCTTGGTGTGCCCCCAAACCGCCATTGCAAAAATATACCTCATCGCCTACGCGAAAACGCTGCACAGCAGCACCTACTGCCTCGACGACACCTGCACCATCACATCCTAAAATGGCAGGCATATTATCTGGGTAAAAAGTACCGCGTTTGCGTAATTTTGTATCAATCGGGTTAACCCCAGCTGCCATCAAGCGTACCAAAAGTTCGGTTTCTCCTGGGGGAATGCCAGGGTTGGGGATTTCCTGCACTTGCAGAACTTCGGGATTTCCTGCTGCTGTCATTAAGACTGCTTTCACGACTTTTTCCTTTGCACTCAAGCTTGATGTACTCTCCTTAGGCAACTTTACCGCAATAGGGAAAAGAGCGATCGCCTTAATCCTATGATAAATGTACACTTTTGTACACTTATTTCTATGTCTAAGTACTTGAGTATTACGGAAGCTAGAAAACAACTGAATCAACATGGTGATTTGTCTGTCATTTACGCGATCGCACAGCAGAATTATTCTTACTGTTGATGTCGTGCGATCGCACAGAGTGCCCATCGTAGACATCGCCACATCTCTAGATTAGACATTAGATGTATAATTGCTGAATACTTCGTGTACTTACTGGTTAAAAGTATTAAATGATTACCGTTACACCAGAAGAAATTAGTCAGTTTCGCAGCCAGTTGGCGGATAGTCCAGAAGCTTTAGCAGCTTTGGATGCCATAGAAGAGCGTAAAGGAAATTTGGAAGCAGCAGCACAGTTAATTGCTGTTGAGACAACCGATACAGAAGTCAGCTTGAGAGGAGATTCAAATTATTTAGAGAAATTAGCCCAAAAACTCAGCAAAATCATCTGTCAAGAAGAATTTGACGACTTGATGACGGGAGTATTGACAGCTGCGATCCCCACTCTAGCAGCAAGTGGTAATATTCCCGTAGCTCTGGCAACTCCAGTGGTAATTTATGTTGCCAAAATTGGCGTGAAGCAGTTTTGTAAAGCTGCCAAACCTGAATCCTAAAGCCCTGTAGCTGTAAATCCTGCCCAGTAAAATGGTGCTGCAAAAGGGTGGGGTTTGCGCTTGCAGGTTCTTCTTAATATTGCTCTTGCTACTGGACGCTTTTCTTCTGGAATTTGAGCAAAAATTTCTTCAATTTGTGGCTGATATTTAACTAATAGTGCTTCAAATTCCTCTGTGGTTAAATTTCGCAGCCACTGCTGTGCTTGATTGAGTGCTATGGAGACACTATTTATTGTTTGCAGGTTTTCATAAAATTTCATCATCAAAAATGCTGTAGATAAATCGCTAACAGTCCATAAACTACTAACGACAGCTTGACTACCAGCTAACAGAAAACCGCTAGGTAA
Source organism: Spirirestis rafaelensis WJT71-NPBG6 (assembly GCA_019359015.1). Lineage (GTDB taxonomy): Bacteria > Cyanobacteriota > Cyanobacteriia > Cyanobacteriales > Nostocaceae > Hassallia > Hassallia rafaelensis. The sequence continues at coordinate 82,244 of JAHHID010000021.1, read as the reverse complement.
ACCAATATATTCGTCACTGGTATTTTGAAAATCAATCAATCCAGTTTCGCACGCTGAAAGAGTTACGAGGCGACATTTTTCTAATTTGAGACTGAATATTCTATCTAAAGTCAGGCATTTTTCTAAATCGTGGGTTTCCCCTGCTCGTAAATTCAGGTAACGTTCGGAGTCGGGTTTTGTTGGGGTGTCTGCGATGGGTGCATTTGCCAAAATTAGGGCTGATTTACTGGGATTTGTTAAGTTAAAATACCCATGACAGCTAAAGTGGGTGCAGTGGTAAGTGTTTAAGTCAGTATTATTAATAGCTGTGAGTGTCGCTGCTGTTTTTTTCAGAACGTTGGAAGTATTAAAGTAGCTTTGAATAACTTGTACTTCTAAATCGGTGTAATTCAGGTCTTCTGTGGGATTTTGAATCGCAAAGAGAGATTGAAAATCAGGACGTTTGCGCTGTTGTACCTGTTGCAGTAGTTGACAACTGGGTGCATAGCTGACACCACCAGCAAATAAATCCAGCAGACAAGACGAATTTTCAGAATTTTGATTTATTGGAATTGCATGAAGGGGGAATAAATGCAGGAATCGATGGGGAATTAGGATGAGTTTATCGCAGTGCTTTGGTATCTGGGTTAATATTTCATCAATGTGCAGAATCGAAGCTAATTCTTTGAGTTCTTCCCCTAAGCTATTGTGCCACTGGTCTTTTTGATTGTAGTAATTCTGCAAATATTGATTTACCCAATCATACAAAGCTTGTTGGTCTTCTGGTTGGGATTGCCAAACTGTTACCTCTCCCTTTTTTGTGACAATAAACGCCAGAATTTTATCGTTGAGAATATACCACTCGATAATGGCTGTATGCTCATCCAAAGAACCTTGGAAAAAGTCGAATTTGAAACCATAACCGACAGGTAAGTATTGGTTTTGCAATTCATTACGCTGGTTTCGCAACTGTTGGAGATGTTGTGCAAGGACTTTGGGATTTTCAGCTTTGCCATTTTGGATTTTATCTTGTCCTACGGCTATTTCATCCCTGTCTCCTTTAATTCTCTCCCTGTAGGCATTTGCGAGATTATTTTGCGTCATTGCCCAAGATTGAGGTAAAGCTTCTCTGGTGTAGACTGTCAACGCGACTTCATAGCCAGTAATGGCAATTTCCATATTGCTGGCTTTGCTACCCAAAGGGAATAGGACTTACGCAAGCGTCACAATATAAGGTCAACTGGCACATATATTTCAATTTGCCGTAAATGCTTGTAAGCATTGATTTATAAACCTTAGAGCCATATTAATTCTATGTGACAGTTTTCAGATAAATGTGCCAGTTGCGTAAGTCCTGGGGAATTGCGCTATTAGATTGCTAAATTTAACAATAATTTCTGCTAAATATTCCGCTTCATCTGCTTTCGCTTCCCCAAGTGTATTTGTTCCCCAACGGCGCAATATTTCTGCTAACACTCCGTCGAGTTTGTCTATATTCTTTGCCAGCAAGGGGTAAACTACCTGGGAATTACCACTACTGTCTGCGGTTACTTGTAGTACCTGCATCAAGAATTGGTAATATGTCTGTATCTCCTCCTCACTGAGAGATTGCAAATCTACTTCATTATCTAGATTCAACGCTTTTTGAAGATAACTTGCTAAATTTTGCAACCAATTCGCTGTATTCTCATCCCCGTGTTGGGAACACATCTGTGCTACTTCTTCTACCGTCTGCACAAAGCCAGCATCAAGTAATTCTTGGTTTGCTGCTAAAATCTCGGCTTCTTCTCCATCTGTGCAATTTAGCAGGCTTTCGATTAGCTGGTAATAAGCTTTTAGGCGCTGTTCGTTCATGGGTAGGTGTAGTTAGAAGCATCTTGATGAAGCTTCAACAGTATTATCCTCAATTTCTGAAAAATGAGGGGGTAAAAAGTTTTAGCTTTTTCTTAAAAAGGCTACGGTGTACACGCAATTTATTGAATTACCCCACCCTAACCCTCCCCTTATAAAGGGGAGGGAACTAGATTTTCTAATTTATCCCCGATGTATTGGGGAGGGAACTTAATTTTCTTGTTTCCCCCCTTTCCAAGGGGGGATTAAGGGGGGTAATCCGGGGAATCAATTGAATTACCCCACCCTAACCCTCCCCTTATAAAGGGGAGGGAACTGGATTTTCTAATTTCTCCCCGATGTATTGGGGAGGGAACTTAATTTTCTTGTTTCCCCCCTTTCCAAGGGGGGATTAAGGGGGGTAATCCTGGGAATCAATTGAATTACCCCACCCTAACCCTCCCCTTATAAAGGGGAGGGAACTAGATTTTTTTGTCTCCCCCCTTTCCAAGGGGGGATTAAGGGGGGTAATCCTGGGAATAATCAGCACAGTCCAGGAATATGAAAACGCTGATGACAAAACTGTATAACCAAACCTCAGAAAAGCAAAAACGGCAAACTCTCAGAAACAATATGCCCCCATCTGAAAAAATAGTTTGGGCAAAACTTAGAAATCAACAAATTGAAAGCTGTAAATTTCGCAGACAATACAGTATTGACAGATTTGTAGTGGATTTTTATTCTTCGGAATTGAGACTTGCCATAGAAATTGATGGTGATAGTCACTATCAAGATGGAGTTCCAGAATATGACCGCGATCGCCAAGCATTTTTGGAATCAAAAGGCACGAGGATTTTGAGATTTACGAATCAAGAAGTTTATCAAGATATTGATGTTGTGGTGGATAAGATTAGGGAAGTTATTTGTAGGTTGAGGGAAGTTACCCCACCCTAACCCTCCCCTTATAAAGGGGAGGGAACTAGATTTTCTAATTTCTCCCCGATGTATTGGGGAGGGAACTTAATTTTCTTGTCTCCCCCGTTTCCAAGGGGGGATTAAGGGGGGTAAACCCGGATCTAGAAAGAAAATCCGATTTGTGTATACACCGTAGCCTTATAAAGGGGAGGGAATTAGATGTTCTAGCTTCCCCTTTCCAATATTATTTTTGTGTTCGCATTTGCTATTTTGGCGATGCCTACGGCGGGCTACGCCAACGCATTTATAGATTTGGCGACTGTAATTGTTATTTCAGCGATGCCTACGGCGGGCTACGCCAACGCATTTATAGATTTGGCGATCGCATTTGTTATTTCGGGGTTCGCATTTGTTATTTCGGGGTTCGCATTTGTTATTTTGGCGTTTGCGTTTGTTATTTCGGGGTTCGCATTTGTTATTTCGGGGTTCGCATTTGTTATTTTGGCGTTTGCGTTTGTTATTTCGGGGTTCGCATTTGTTATTTCGGGGTTCGCATTTATTAATTTTGTCATTACTGTTGCTGATTGCACTTATTTTAAAACAACAAATCCATATAAAAAATGAGTAAAAATACAGGCAAACTCGTAATTATTTCGTTGAATTTTAATGAAATAAATCCACAAAACTACCCATCTCAGGCAAAAGGATATTCCACTATGTTGAAAAAGGAATTATTAAAAAAAAGGATATCTCATGTCTTTAAGAACTCGTGCTTCTGCTGCTGTTGACAAAGCCCAACTTCGTCTCGCTTTGCTTAAATCCATTGATGAAAGCCTAGATTTAGGACATGGGTTAACCATTGAAGCCTACAACCACCTAATCAACACTACCCGTGCTGTACTAGAAGCTCATAATACGCTGGTGTCCAACCTTGAAGAATCGCGTAAAACAATTACCCAGATGGATAAAGCCCTCTCCGAAATGTCTGAACGAATGCTAAGTGGAGTTGCAACTGTCTACGGCAGAAACAGTATAGAGTATTCCAAGGCTGGCGGCTCTAATCGAAAACGAAGTAAACAATCTAGTTCAAAAGTTACTCCAGTTGTAGCGGTTCTTGCCACTCAACCTACTCAAGCTGCAATTGCGAATGCGTCAACTAACGGTAATGGCACAACTTCACTTAATTCGGTATGACGACATTAATGTGTTCCCGATAACAAATAATCTGTCACTGTACAATATGAAAAAAAAGCCGGGAAACATTGACTTTCGCGGCTTCAGTGTGGTGTGAGGAACTTAACTATCTATCATCATAAAGGCAGCTACGAATAACAACGTGCTCGTAACAGTTTTGGTAACAGAAATTTTCTCAAAAATAAAAAGCCGTGGACTTGTTGAAGTTTCCACGGCTTTTGGTATGGTGTGAGGAGTTTTAACTCATCCCATATTAAACGCATCTGACCACGAGCGATGCGCTTGTAACAGTTTTTGAAACAGACTTACCCTCATACAATGTAAGTGTATAATTGAGCCGTCAATCCAAAATCATTGACTTTACACCAAAGCACCACCGCAGCTAGAACCACATCCAGCGGTACAACCATAGCAATACGCGGCAGTTTGTACCTCATCAATCAAGTTTAAACTGCCAGCTTCTAGCAACTTGGCAACTGTGAGAATTTCACCATTGCGAGTTTTTGCAGGTAGCTTCATCATCTGGTTGAAGTCGCAATCATAGACATTGCCCATATAATCAACTGAAAGTTCATCGCGGCACATTAAATTCTCAACCGTAGTACTATTAAAATGCGACTCTAAAAACTCCAAATATGGCGCGTAGAGTTTCTTACGTTCCAAATGCATTTTCGTCCTGCCAACTGGAATGTTTGTAATGGTGAATAGGTTATTAAACACAATCCCAAAGTGTTCTTGCAAGAACACTTTGTAATCTCTTTCCAGCTTAGTCTGTTCCGGAGTTAAAGAAAATTTCTCGCTTGTAGGTAATGGCGGATTGTACACCAAATCCAAAATTAAATTCTGCTCTTTACTATAGCCAACTTTGTTAAGCAATTGTAAGGCGCGAATTGAATCATCAAAAACACCAATACCCCGCATTTTATCAACATTATCAGCTAAATAACATGGCAGAGAAGCAACAATTCTCACTTGATGTTTGGCAAAGTATTCTGGCAAATCACCAAAACCCTCTTCAAAAATAATTGTCAAATTAGATCGGACAATTACCTGCTTACCTGTTGCCCTTGCTGCCTCTACCAGTGGCTTAAATCCATAATTCATTTCAGGTGCGCCACCTGTCAAGTCAACAATTTTAATTTCCGGAAATTTGTGAATTACTTGTATCAACTGTTCGCAAATTTCTGGAGAAAGTTCTTCTGTTCGTTTTGGTCCTGCTTCCACGTGGCAATGTGTACAGGCAAGATTGCAGCGCTTACCTAAGTTAATTTGTAAAACAGTGATTCCCTTTTTTGTTAAGGGATAACTAAGTTTGTTTTTAAAAGGTGTTACTGTTGTTTTAAGCATGATTTAAGTTAATAAAGTACCAACCGTAGGACGCATTTCATAAGTATGATATTATCAATACATAAATTTTTGCGCCGTAACGCACCAACTTAAATGGTGCAATAGTGCGTTAATCTGCCTTAACACACCTTAGCTGAAGGTATATATAGCAGTCCTAAATCATTCGTAAAATTCTAGTAGAGACGCGATATATCGCGTCTCTACATTTATGCAATTTTTCACAAATCATATATAACTGCTATATATAAATTACAAAATTCTATTTTTGCATTGATCGTTTAACAACAACCACCACCGTCATAGTGCCATGTAGAATCAGTGATTTTTATCTCTTTTGGCATTAATCTGCCAAGTTTGGCGGCTGTTTTATCACACACAGCTGCTGGAACACCACGTTGAAGAATATGTCCGGCTGAATCATCAAAAATCTCTTGTGAACCCGCGTAAATTGCTGTTTTGCCTGTAAAAATACAAGCGCCATCTTCGGGAATAATAACTTTGAAAGAGACAGAATCGAGACTTTCTAAAAGTAAATTATCTTCTAAATTGTATGTTTGAGAATCTAGAAGACGATAAGGACGACGGGCACGAATTTCAACTTGACCAAAGCCAGCCTGGATGATACGTTGAGTATACTCTTCATAAGTGAGTGCGCCTGATAAACACATGGCTCGTAACCGTTCATCTTGTTGTAAATGAAGCGGAATTGGACGAGTAGCGATCGGGTCACTCATCTGCAAACGTCCACCTGGTTTTAATACCCGATATGCTTCCTTTAAAGCACGAGTTAAATCTTCTGGTTCAAAGATATTGAAAAGGCAATTTTGCGCTACTACATCGACAGAAGCATCATCAACTGGTAAGTTGAAAGCATCGCCTTCACGAATTTCTACAAAGCTGGTATCAAACCAAGAATTTTCTTTTGCGGCAATTTCCAAATTGCGTTTAGCAGCTTCGCGCATCGCTGCAACCGGATCAACAGCAATTACACCACTCTGACGACGCGAAAAATAAGCAAATTGCAATGCTTCTAAGCCACCACCAACACCGACATACAAAACTGTAGGTTGGTTTACGAGTTCAGCAGCGTGAACGGTGGTACCGCAACCATAGTTCATTTCCTGCATTTGCGAGGGAATATGCAATCCTGGCAATTGCAAGGATGAACTTTGGACACAACAAAGTCCAACTTGGGGTGTTTGCGCGACTTCGCTGTAAAATTGCGCTGCTGCTTCTAAATAAGTCATTGTCGTTGTGAAGTTTAAAGTTCGCTTTGTGAATAGTAATACAACTAACTATATTTAAGATGAATTTTTGCTGAATGTATCTTTAGTGATGTGTTTTGAGATATAGGTGTCAAAAGCGATACCTACGGTAAGCTACGAAGATCGCACGCAAAATTAGCTTTTTTTATAGCTTGTAGTAAGCGATTTATCACTTAATTTGGGCACGAAGAGTGCCGACTACGAATAAAGACGTTCTAACAAAACGTCTCTTTAAATTTAAGTTTTTATGTATCAAATCATTCACCTGCTTTCATATGTATCTTGAAAGTATATGAAATAATGACCTCTGCCAAAAGAGATATTTTCAAATAAGCATAATTAATTCTTACACTTATATTAAACAACATTTAACTTCTGCCAATTAAATAATATCCAATTTTTTATCTTATTTGATAACCTCTCATAAAGGTCATAGTCTTGATTTGTTGATATTTCTCTGAGATTTGACCAAATAAGCGACTGCCTGTAACGGCTATAATCGCCAATTTTTTTAGGTTCTTACTAGTGCATACTGGTCATAAGTAAGATGACCATCATTTTCAAAATAACTAAAATTGCATACTTGTAAGTTTGTCAAAATCCTTTTGTAATGGAGTTCGGTATGATCTTAGCAACCCCGACCCAATCAAAGCCTTTAACCGATGAAGAACTGCGTAAAATCAACGCTTATTGGCGTGCAGCTAACTATCTTTCAGTTGGACAAATCTATTTACTAGACAATCCACTACTCAAAGAACCGCTGAAGCAGGAACATGTTAAACCCAGACTTCTCGGTCACTGGGGGACAACTCCGGGTCTTAACTTTATTTACGTTCACCTCAACCGGGTGATAAAAAAGAATGACCTGAACACAATATATATTGCAGGTCCCGGTCACGGTGGTCCTGGATTGGTCGCTAACACTTACCTCGAAGGGACATATAGCGAATATTACCCCAACATTTCCCCAGATGCGGAGGGGATGAAGAAACTCTTCAAACAGTTTTCTTTTCCTGGTGGTATTCCTAGCCACGTTGCACCAGAAACTCCGGGATCGATTCACGAAGGTGGTGAACTCGGCTATGCTTTATCGCACGCTTACGGTGCAGCTTTCGATAATCCTGACTTGATCGTTGGTTGCGTTATTGGCGATGGTGAAGCGGAAACCGGACCTTTAGCAACTAGCTGGCACTCGAACAAGTTTCTCAACCCAGTGCATGATGGTGCTGTACTGCCGATTTTGCACCTTAACGGTTACAAAATTGCTAACCCGACGGTGCTGGCACGAATGAGCCATGAGGAGTTAGAAAGTTTATTTGTCGGCTACGGTTACAAACCTTATTTTGTCGAAGGTTCCGACCCGGAAATTGTACATCAATTGATGGCGGCAACGCTAGATACGGTAATTCGGGAAATCAAAGAAATTCAAGAAGATGCTCGCAGTAATGGTTTTACAGAGCGATCGCCTTCACCAATGATCATCCTGAGAACTCCTAAAGGATGGACGGGACCAAAAGAGGTTGACGGCAAAAAAACAGAAGATTTTTGGCGATCGCATCAAGTTCCTTTTGGAGAAATATCATCCAAACCAGAACACCTCAAACTTCTCGAACAGTGGATGCGGAGTTACAAACCAGAAGAACTCTTCGATAACAATGGTACACTAATTCCCGAATTAGCCGAACTCGCACCTAAAGGTCAGCGTCGCATGGGAGACAATCCCCACGCTAACGGTGGTATTCTGCTGCGTGACCTCAAAATGCCTGACTTTAAAAATTACGCCGTTGAAGTTGACAAACCGGGCGCAGTTGTTGCCGAAGCTACCAAGGTAATGGGTAAATTACTGCGGGATGTGATGAAACTCAACTCCGAACGGCGCAACTTTCGCATGGTTGCACCAGACGAAACTCAATCGAATCGATTGGACGCTGTATTTGAAGTTACAGCCAGAACTTGGGATGCCGAAATACTCCCAGAAGACGAAAACCTGTCCTCTGATGGACGGGTGATGGAAATCTTGAGCGAACATACCTGTGAAGGCTGGTTAGAAGGATACCTCCTCACAGGTCGTCACGGCTTATTTTCTTGCTACGAAGCGTTTATCCACATCGTTGACTCGATGTTCAACCAACACGCTAAATGGTTGAAAACTAGTCGTCATATTCCTTGGCGCCGACCGATCGCTTCTCTCAACTACTTACTAACTTCCCACGTTTGGCGACAAGACCACAACGGCTTTTCTCACCAAGACCCAGGTTTTATCGACCATGTAGTCAACAAAAAATCTGAAGTTATCCGGGTTTATTTGCCACCCGATGCTAACACCCTGCTATCAGTCACAGACCACTGTTTGCGAAGCCGCAACTATGTCAACGTCATCGTCGCCGGCAAGCAACCCGCATTGCAGTATCTTGATATGGAAGCCGCAGTCAAGCATTGTACCAAAGGCATTGGCATTTGGGAATGGGCAAGCAATGACAAAGGCTTTGAACCGGATGTAGTCATGGTTTGTGCAGGCGATGTGCCGACGCTGGAAACTTTAGCGGCAGTAGATATTTTGCGCCAGCACTTCCCCGACTTGAAGGTGCGCGTGGTCAACGTGGTAGACTTGATGACACTACAGCCACAAAGCGAGCATCCCCACGGGTTGAGCGATAAAGACTTCGATACTCTCTTTACCACTGACAAACCTGTTATTTTTGCCTTTCATGGCTATCCCTGGCTGATTCATCGCCTCACTTATCGCCGCACAAACCACGATAACTTTCATGTGCGGGGTTATAAAGAAGAGGGAACGACTACCACACCGTTTGATATGGTCGTCCTCAACGAGTTAGACCGCTTTAGTTTGGTGGATGATGTCATTGACCGCGTGCCAAATCTAGGGTATAAAGCCGCTTATGTCAAGCAGATGATGCACGACAAGCTGATTGAACACAAGCTTTATATCACCGAACACGGTCAAGATATGCCAGAAATTCTTCACTGGAAATGGCAGGACTCAGGTAAGAACACTGATGTCGGTCACGAGGGAAGTTAAACGTATTACTCACTTACCCTAGACGGGTAGCTGCTGCAAGAAAGGCGATCGCATTCATTTTGCATCAAGATGAAGTGCGATCGCCTTCATAACTTTGGGAATACTGAAATAATAACACCCAAAGGAGTGATAAATATGCCAAATAATCGCATCAGTGCTAGTCTTGCTCAAAAAGACCGAGAAGCAGTGATGGAAGCGATCGCTACTATCAAAGAAAAGTTGCCGTTTTTAATTGATTTGACCGCAGATGAGCGTAAATGCTTGCCGAAACTAGGTGACAAGAGCCGAGCTTTTGTAACTAAAGCGTTGGAAGTAGCGACACAAAACCCGGACTTTCTGCCTAGGTCGTTTGATCTAAATGAAATGCGCCTGGATGTAGAATTATTTGAGGCGTTGTATCCTCTGCTGCTATCTTTAACGCAATTGCAAGAGTTGGTCGATGATACCTTGATTGCAACTGGCAGTGAAGCTTATATAGCAGCTCTAGCAGTTTACAATTATGCCAAGGCTAACGGTGATGTAGCTGGTTTAGATACTGTGATTGATGATTTGGGACGCAGGTTTAGCCGTAAATCTCGCAAAGCACAGCCGCAAACGTCACCAGTTTAAAATAAAAACTCGGTTATTTTGCCTGAAAAGTTGAAATTTCAAGCTTTGATCTTGGATGTTTGAGTGTAGAACTCGACGTTCCGAGTTCAAAGCTTAAATTTTGGAGTTCAAAGCACGAAGTTTCGAGTTCCGAGCACGAAGTTTCGAGTTCCGAGCACGAAGTTTCGAGTTCCGAGCACGAAGTTTCGAGTTCAAAGCACGAAGTTTCGAGTTCCGAGCACGAAGTTTCATGTTCTGAGCACGAAGTTTCGAGTTCCGAGCACGAAGTTCCGAGTTCCGAGCACCAAGTTCCGACACGCTAGTGATTAAAATCTCAAACGTAACACTCAGTCTGCCCAAAACCTTAAAATTTGCTAAGTAAATATGCCATAACCTACTTAACCTACTGCCACTGTCAGGATCGTTATGTGAAGAATAAAAACTAAATCCGCCTCGTTGCCGCAAAAACGGTTAGATCATTCTATATAGAGAAGTTGGTTACTCTAACAAAGTGACAGGAATATACGCTTGAAAACTCTCAAAATCCTTATCAGTTGTCATGATGTACCAACGACGACGATGAGCAACTGCACAAAGTAAAAAATCTGTGTTGGCTCCTTGAATACCATTTGTGCGGCAAGTGTTGTAAAATTCAGCAGCCAGTTCGTAATCCTCAGTTGCCAACTCTAAGTCAGGAAAAGCCCGGAGATATTCTCTAAGTCTGGTAAATTGTTCAGCATAACGAATTCCTGAAAGCACCTCTTGCCGCACAGCACCTAATAATACGACTCGATTATCAATAATTAAATCACGCAACAGATTGACAACAGGTATTGCTTGTGCAGGAGTATTCCGTCTCAACGCCAATGACCATACAGAGGTATCTACAACAATCACTGCTTTTGTCGCTGCTCTTTATAATTGTAATCTTCTTCATAGTCAATTGTTCCAAACAAATCAATTACCATTTGTTGCTTGCGACGTTGCACATATTCACGCAAAGCCTGTTCAACTACATCACGTTCAGTCTGTTGATTGCCAAGAGCTAAAGCTTCTTGAATTAAGGCTTCGTCGATTTGAAGATTGATTGCCATGTACCTTTCATTACTACCAACTGCCACACATCAGGATTTTATCACTTAAATTTTTCTCATATTTTAAATCGTAGTTTCTCTGCCCCATTCCCAAAACCTTAAAATTTGCCAAGTAAATATGCCATAACCCACTGCGACTGTCAGGATCGGAAAGTGAAGGATAAAAACAAAGAAAGAGAGGAAAAGGTTAAAGGGAAAAGGGGAAAGGAATAAAAAGCTTTTTCCCCTTCCCCTTTCCCCTTTCCCCGACTTCTGAAAGAAGCCTATTGTAGGAGGTTAATCTTGGCTAAACTGAAAGTTGGCATCAATGGATTTGGACGTATCGGACGGTTAGTGTTCCGCGCTGGTATGAATAATCCCAATATCGAGTTTGTGGGGATTAACGACTTAGTACCACCAGATAACTTGGCTTATTTATTAAAATACGACTCTACCCACGGAACTTATCAGGGCAAGATTGAGGCAAAAGACGATGGTATCGTGGTCGATGGACACTTCATTCCTTGCATGTCGATGCGAAATCCGGCGGAATTGCCTTGGGGTAAATTAAATGCCGATTATGTCGTGGAATCTACGGGACTTTTCACCGATTTGGAAGGAGCATCAAACCACTTAAAAGCTGGTGCCAAGCGGGTTGTGATTTCCGCTCCCACCAAAGAGCCGGAGAAGATTCGCACTTTGTTAGTTGGTGTTAATCATGACATATTTGATCCGGCAAAAGATGCGATCGTCTCTAATGCTAGCTGCACTACCAATTGTTTAGCGCCGATCGCCAAAGTAATTAACGATAACTTCGGTTTAACTGAAGGGTTAATGACCACCGTTCACGCAATGACAGCTACCCAGCCAACTGTAGACGGTCCTTCCAAGAAAGATTGGCGGGGTGGTCGCGGTGCAGCCCAAAATATCATACCCTCTTCTACAGGCGCCGCTAAAGCCGTGGCTTTGGTTTTACCAGAGTTGAAGGGTAAATTAACTGGTATGGCGTTGCGAGTCCCCACACCTGATGTCTCCGTAGTTGATTTGACCTTTAAAACTGCCAAAGCTACCAGCTACAAAGAAATTTGCGCGGCAATGAAGGCAGCTTCCGAAGGAGCAATGGCGGGTATCTTGGGTTACACAGAAGATGAAGTAGTTTCCACCGACTTTCAAGGCGATCGCCGTTCTAGTATTTTTGATGCTGGTGCTGGTATGGAGCTAAATTCCACCTTCTTTAAAGTTGTTGCCTGGTATGACAACGAGTGGGGCTACTCTAATCGTGTAATTGAGTTGATGTTATCGATGGCACAAAAAGAAGGACTGTTAGAACGTGTAGCTGCCACTGTCGCTTAGGGATTCCCTTGACTGTTTGACTTGTTCCCAGCCTTCGACTGGGAATACCTTAAAGGAGGCTCTGCCTCCCGTAAAACCAGGAGGCAGAGCCTCCACCAATTACATGATAAGGCTCTGCCTTGTCACGAAAGATAGTATTTCTGAGGGGTAGCGTAATCCGCACGCGCAGCAAATCAGGGTGCATTACAGTTATTTTTTTACACGCTGTCTGAATATTTGCTTTCCTAAACTCCGAACCCCTAAACTTTATGCGTCGAACCAAAATTATTTGTACTGTTGGACCGGCTACATCAGCACCCGAACGGCTGCAAGCGTTGGTAGATGCGGGAATGAATGTAGCGCGGTTGAATTTCTCCCACGGAGCGCATGAATTCCACGCGCAAACGCTTCATCATCTAAGGAAGATTAGCGCGGATTCGCAAAAGCCGATCGCTATCATGCAAGATTTGTGCGGTCCAAAGATTCGCTTGGGCATTTTGCCACCAGAAGGACTAACTGTAGAGGCTGGACAGGAAGTCACTTTTGTGCTGCAAGAGCAAGGTAGTAATATCGATGAATTGCCTTTACCATTGCCGACTTTATTCGCAATGGTGCGACCTGGTGAACCGATTTTAATTAATGATGGTCGCGTGAAGTTGATTGTAACCGATCGCAATGCCGATCAAATTCGAGCGCTGGTGAAAATTGGTGGAGTGATTTCCAGCAACAAAGGCGTAAACTTGCCAGAAACACGTTTACCCGTCAGTTCGATTACCGAAAAAGACTTGCTCGATTTGCGCTTTGGCATTCAGTTGGGTGTAGACTGGGTAGCGGTTTCGTTTGTGCGATCGCCACAAGATTTAGAACCCGCGCAACGAATGATTGAAGCTGCTGGCGCAAATATTCGCCTCATCGCCAAAATCGAAAGACGAGAAGCAGTAGAAGATTTAGATCGCATTATAGAGATTGCCGACGCGATTATGATCGCCCGTGGCGATTTGGGGGTAGAAATGCCCATTTATGAAGTCCCCCTAATTCAAAAAGATATTACACGCCGCTGCAATCAAGCCGGCAAGCCTGTAATTACTGCCACGCAAATGCTAGAGTCGATGATTAGCGCTCCCGATCCCACCCGCGCCGAAGCAACCGATGTTGCTAACTCTATCCTGGATGGTACGGATGCTGTGATGCTTTCCGGAGAAACTGCCGTCGGACAATATGCGATCGCCGCAGTTGAGATGATGCACAATATCGCCGTGCGGACAGAACAATCTCTACAAGAAGGTGCTAGACATTCTTGGACTCACGCCGGCGGTAGTCTCAGCGTCACTGAATCCGTCGCGGAAGCTGTTTGTCGCGTCGCTTATGAAACAGGTGCGAGAGCGATTCTCTGCAACACTTCTTCAGGAAGTACAGCGCAATTAGTCTCTAAATACCGTCCGACAACGCCGATAATCGCCCTCACACCAGAAGAAACCACTTACCGTCAGCTTGCACTTTCTTGGGGTGTAGTTCCTTGCTTGATTCCCCCAGTCCACAACGCCGAAGAAATGTTTACGAATGTCGTGAAAAGCGTTGTAGACATGGGTTTGGCAAACAACGGCGATAAAGTTGTGATTACATCCGGCGTCCCAGTTGGTAAATCAGGCACAACCAGTTTAATTAAAGTGCATACAATTGGACAGCCAATTTCTGCATAACTCCATAGAATGGGGCATTGGGCAATTTGAGGAGTGGGAGAGGGGGAGAGGGGGAGATGGGGGGAGCAAATTCTTTTTTGTCTCCTTGTCTCCTTGTCTCCTGTCTCCTTGTCTCCCCCTCCCCGATATGGGCAATTGTGAAGAAAAGTTGCCACAATTGGAATTGGAGATGCAGGGAAGGATGTAAAGAACAGGGGAATGAGTAGATCCTAAGCAAACAACATTCATGGAGTATGTATGTCTAAAAATTTACTAGAACAATTGCGCGAAATGACCGTTGTCGTCGCAGATACCGGAGATATTCAGGCAATTGAGAAGTTTAAGCCACAAGACGCTACGACTAATCCATCCTTGATTACTGCTGCGGCACAGATGCCAGAATATCAAGAAATTGTCGATCAGACATTACTCCAAGCAAAGAAAGATGCAGGTTCGAGCGCAAGCCAAGCGCAAATCGTTTCTTTAGCGTTTGACCGTTTGGCAGTGTCTTTTGGATTGAAGATTTTGCAAATCATTCCCGGTCGGGTGTCTACGGAAGTAGATGCTCGTTTGTCCTATGATACGGATGCTACGGTTACTAAAGCACACGAATTGATTGCTCAATACAAAGCAGCTGGCGTTGAAAGCGATCGCGTTCTCATCAAAATTGCTGCTACTTGGGAAGGCATTCGCGCTGCGGAAATTTTGGAGAAAGAAGGTATTCACTGCAACCTGACTTTATTGTTTGGCATTCACCAAGCGATCGCCTGTGCAGAAGCTGGCGTTACTCTAATTTCTCCGTTTGTTGGGCGGATTCTCGACTGGTACAAGAAAGATACTGGACGCGATAGCTATCCCGCACATGAAGATCCAGGAGTTGTTTCTGTGACAACAATCTACAACTACTATAAGAAGTTTGGTTATAAAACTGAAGTTATGGGAGCCAGCTTCCGTAATCTTGGTGAAATTACTGAACTAGCTGGTTGTGATTTGTTGACCATTTCCCCGGCACTTTTGGCTGAGTTGCAAGCGACTACAAACGCATTGCCACGCAAACTCGATCCCAAGAATGCACCGAAAATGGGTATTGAAAAAACACCGATGGACAAAGGTATCTTTGAAAAAATGCATCAGAGCGATCGCATGGCATTCGATAAACTAGCAGAAGGTATCGAAGGCTTTACTAAAGCATTGGAAACTCTCGAAAAACTACTTGCCGAAAGATTAACTACTCTAGAAGCAAACGTTAAAGTCGGCGCCGCTTAAGATATCCCTTCCCTCGTCCCCTCGTTCCCAGGTTGAACCTGGGAATGCGATTTGGGAGGCTCTGCCTCCCGTTTCTAGAGCAGAAGGCAGCAGCCCTCCTGACTAGCATTTTCTGCCAGAGGCAAGGAACGAGAAACGAGAAAAAAGATACTTGTTTTTACTTTTTCTGTCTTCTAACCCGTCGTTGAATCAGCTTTCGCGGACTAAACCGTCGGAAATTTACTCTTACTCGACTGCGTTTTTTAACACTCGTTCTTTGAGTAAACCGCCGAAGATTTAATCGTCTAAAACCCCGCCGTTTGCCAATTCGCCGTTGATTTTGCCGTCGTGGTATCAACCGCCACCTAGCAAGTAAAAGCTGTCCGGTTGTAGCTTGTTCTTGTAAAGAATTAAAACGTATATCCTTCGCTTCGGCAATTTCGCATGGAAAAATAAAACCAAACAACATTAGAGCCAATAATAATTGCTTCTTCATATCTTTTGTCTTTGACTAAACTTTTAAAAGCAGCTTAGAAAACCGTAAATTATAGCTCACAAACCTTGCTGGCAACAAAAAGCGATGAAAATATTGGTACTGAATGCCGGATCTAGCAGCCAAAAGAGTTGTCTGTATGAAATAACAGAATCAGCTTTGCCCACAGAACCACTCCAGCCGCTTTGGGAAGGTAAAGTTAAATGGACTCAAGATCGCGGTGTGGCAGAAATCAACGTGAAATCAGCTAATGGTGCAGTGCTGGAGGAAGAAATCTACGCTAATTCGCGACCTGCACACGTCGCTTATATGCTTCATACCTTGACTCGCGGTTCCACGAAGGTGATTAGTCAGCTTTCAGAAATCGACGGGGTGGGACATCGTGTGGTACATGGTGGACAAGATTACCGCGCCAGTGTGGTAGTTACTGATGAAGTCAAAAAGGCGATCGCTCGTCTTTCTAACCTTGCTCCGGCACATAATCCAGCCGCTTTGGAAGGAATAGAAGCGATTGAGAAAAGCTTGGGAAATATACCCCAAGTTGCAGTTTTTGATACCGGATTTCATTCGCATATGCCCGACGCTGCGGCAATTTATCCCGGTCCCTACGAATGGATAGAGCAAGGTATCCGTCGCTACGGCTTTCATGGTATCAGTCACGAATACTGCTCTAAACGTGCGGCTCAAATTCTCAATCGAGATTTCGCTTCTTTGCGGATAATCAGTTGTCATCTAGGCAACGGTTGCTCTTTGGCAGCGATTAAAAACGGTCGCAGTGTTGATACGACAATGGGATTCACGCCCCTGGATGGGTTGATGATGGGTAGCCGTTCTGGTGCTGTCGATCCGGGCATTTTGATTCACCTGCTGCGGCAATCAAATTACTCAGCCGAACGTTTAGACTATGTGTTAAATAAAGCTTCTGGATTACGTGGTATTTCGGGTGTGTCCAGCGATTTACCCCAAGTTATGGAGGCGATCGCTCAAGGTAATTATCGCGCTCAACTTGCTTGGGATATGTACGTACATCGCTTGCGTTCTGGTATTGGGTCGATGCTTGCCAGTCTGGGGGGATTAGATGCTTTGGTGTTTACCGCCGGTGTTGGTGAAAATTCTCCAGCAATTCGCCAAGCTGCTTGTGATGCCTTTGGATTCTTGGGTATGAAAATTGACCCAGAAAAAAATACCCACAAACCTGTTGATGAGGATATTGCCACAGCTGAGTCAGCAGTGCGAGTCTTGGCAATACATACTCAAGAAGATTGGGCGATCGCTCAATCAACTTGGCAACACCTCATCTCAAGGTAGAAGGAAGAAGGTAAAAGGATGAAAAAAGAGGTTACTTCATCCTTTATCCTTTACAGTTTTTAGATATCTAAATCTGTGAGGTTGAGTTTAGAACCGTAGGTTTCAATGAATTCTCGCCTTGGTGCCACGCGATCGCCCATTAAAATGGTGAAAATGCGATCGGCTTCGGCTGCATCTTGAATTTCTACTTGTTTGAAGGTGCGGGTTTCTGGGTTCATTGTTGTTGTCCAGAGTTGTTCTGGCATCATTTCACCCAAACCTTTGAACCGTTGGATGGTGTAGTTGGCGTTGTCGGGAAACTCAGCCAAACGCTGTTGCAGTTCGCGTTCGCTATAACAGTAGTAATAATTGCGTCCCCGTTCTACTTTATATAGTGGTGGACAAGCAATATATATGAAACCCTGTTCGATAAGCGATCGCTGATATCGATAAAAGAAAGTTAACAACAGTGTCCGGATGTGCGCTCCATCGACGTCCGCGTCTGTCATGATCACTATGCGGTGATAGCGCAGTTGGGTAGAGTCGAATTCATCACCTTTTACACCCAAACCAAGCGCCGTAATCAACGATTGAACTTCGTTGTTTTTGTAGATTTTGGCATCGTCGGTTTTCTCGATATTGAGAATTTTACCACGTAGGGGAAGGATCGCTTGAGTTCGGCGATTGCGTCCTTGTTTGGCGCTACCACCCGCTGAATCGCCTTCGACGATGAAAATCTCTGATTCGCTGGGGTCTCTGGAACTACAATCAGCCAATTTACCGGGTAATGGCGATGATTCTAATACCGATTTCCGACGGACTAACTCCCGTGCATGACGCGCTGCTTCTGCGGCTTTGAAAGCTTGAATGGCTTTATCTAAAACGGCATCGGCAACACTAGGGCGAAATTCTAAATACTCGGTGAGAACTTCACCGACTAGAGAATCGACAATTCCCCGCACTTCTGTGTTACCAAGTTTGGTTTTAGTTTGTCCTTCAAATTCTGGGTCGGGTACTTTGACGGAAATCACCGCTGTTAAACCTTCGCGGACGTGTTCACCGCTGAGGTTGGGTTCGTTGTCTTTAATTTTATTGCGCTTGCGGGCGATCGCATTCAAGGTGCGCGTCAGAACCGCTTTTAAACCCTCAAGGTGCGTACCACCATCTACCGTGCGAATATTATTGGCAAATCCTAATAAGTTATCCGTATAAGCATCTGTACACCACTGCAAAGCCACTTCAATTTGCACGTTGTTGCGTTCCCCCTGCACAAAAATAATTTCTTCATGCAGTGGTTGCTTCTCACGGTTCATGTAGGCGATATACTCTTTGATACCACCTTTGTACTCATAGGTTTCTACTTTAGGTGTATCGCTTTTAAGTAATTCTAAACGGTTGTCGGTGAAGATAATTCTCACACCTGCATTCAGATATGCCAATTCCCGCAAACGACCTGATAAAGTGATGTAATCAAACTCAATACCCGTGCTGAAGATTTGCTCGTCTGGCTTGAAGGTGATAGAAGTTCCAGTTTTACTAGCTTCTTCAGATGGATTCACTATCATTTCAGTGACGGGAATACCACGTTCAAAGCGTTGAACATGGACTTTTTTATCTCGCCAAACTGTCACTTCAATCTTTTCAGACAAAGCGTTAACGACAGAAATACCAACTCCATGCAATCCCCCAGAAACTTTGTAACCACCACCGCCAAACTTACCACCAGCGTGGAGTACCGTCATCACCGTTTCTAGTGCTGATTTTCCTGTCTTGGAGATAGTATCGGTGGGAATACCGCGACCGTCATCTGTAACGGTGACAGAACCATCGGCATTGAGATCCACCTCCACGTGGGTGCAGTGCCCAGCTAAAGCTTCATCAACGGAATTGTCCACCACCTCGTAAACTAAATGATGGAGTCCCCGTGGTCCGGTAGTACCGATGTACATCCCCGGTCGTTTGCGGACGGGTTCCAGACCTTCCAGAACTTGAATCTGATCGGCACTGTAACTGCTCGTCATGAAATTTCTCCTGATTCGTGGGGTGAATTCGCTAAAATAGAGATTAAGTTAAATCACTCCAAAATTCTAACACAAAAGGCTTGCAGGCGACTGTAGGGCAATTAGATGATAAGTTTATATAGGGGATGTAGCTGGCTTGGTTTACTTTATGGATTGGCTCAGACTTGGATAACTCACAAAGCGCGATTAACACATTATCTCTGATGAAGGCGATCGCGCAGCAACGATGCTTTGTGAGTATCGCTTGTGCCAAAATACCCAAAACCGAAAAAGAAGCGAAAAGGCTCCAAGATTCTAGCATAAAAGCCTTGCTAGAAAAGATGGGGAGGTGGAAAGATGAGGAAAATGGGGAGACAAGCACTAACAACTAACCACTAACACTTGACCAATGACCAAATTAATTGTAATTTGTGGAGCAACTGCAACAGGTAAGTCGGGATTAGGGTTAGCTTTGGCAAGAAAGTTGGGTTCTGTAATTCTCAGTGCAGATTCTCGTCAAGTGTACCGTGAGTTTGATATTGGTACGGCTAAACCAACACCGGCTGAACAAAAGTTGGTGTCACACTATTTAATAGATATTTGCGCTGCGACAGACATAATGACGGTAGCAGACTACCAAGAGCAAGCACAAGCCTTAATTGCTTCTCTCGATCTTCGTCCACTATTGCTAGTTGGTGGTACCGGTTTATATATACGTTCTATTGTACAAGGAATGAAAATTCCCAGAGTTGCACCACATAAAGAACTGCGATCGCAACTCGAATCTGTCGGTCAAATGCAACTCTACATGATGTTGCAACAAGTTGATCCAATTGCAGCACAAAAAATTCACCCCAACGATACAGTGCGAACCTTAAGAGCGTTAGAGGTATTTTATGTCACTGGTCGCCCTATTTCACAACAGCAAGGGGAGAATCCACCAAATTATCCAATTTTGCAAATTGGTTTGGATTGTGATTCTCACTACTTAACCGAGCGTATTGCAAAGCGCACAGAGCAAATGATAGCAAATGGCTTAGTAACTGAAGTAGAATATCTTTGTCATAAATACGGCACTGACTTGTCTTTGCTAAATACATTAGGATATCAAGAAATCAAACAATATTTAGCAGGGGAGATATCTTTGGATAAAGCTCAAGAATTAACGATTTTGCATACGCGACAATTTGCCAAAAATCAACGTACATGGTTTAAAGCATATCCAAAAATCGAGTGGTTTGATGCAGATAATCCTAATTTGTTAGAACAAGTATGGCAGCGAGTACAGCAATTTATTATCAACTCCTGAACAATAACTTAAATTCGATATTATTCAAAATACAAGTATGCTTAATCAAATCTAATTTCCATTATTTTTATCATTTCTTATCAATATTGTTTTTTATAGCTTTCGCTTTATTGATTGCAAAAAACGGGAATTTTCATATTTATTTAATAAGATTTTAAATGTTTTTCAACAAAAAAAAAAGCATGAATTTTGACTATCCGCCATACTATTGGCATAAAAAAAGCCAATTTGAAAAACTACCGAAATCTGAATCGGATATCATCATGTTGGGTGATAGTATCACTGATGAAGGCGAATGGACAGAATTATTAGGATTCAATGTGAAAAATAGGGGTATTTCTGGCGATACCATAGAGAGAATATTACATCGTTTAAATACGATATTAGAATCGAAACCAAAGCAGATTTTCTTAATGATAGGTATCAACGATTTAGTCAATGAAGGCAAATCGGTAACAACAACTTTAGAAGAATATAAAAAAATATTGCGTAATTTTCAAGAAGAAACAGCAAATACAAAAGTATTTATACAAAGCGTCTTGCCTGTAAATAACAAAGTTAATTTATATTGGCAAGATAATAACAACATATTAAAACTTAATTCAGGCTTGAAAAACTTAGCAAAAGAATTTAATTATGAATATATAGATATATTTTCTCTTTTAGTAGACTCAGAAAACCAATTGGATGCTCAATATACAGTGGATGGGCTACATTTAAACGGTCAAGCATACTTAGTTTGGAAGGCAGTTATTGAAAAATATATGATTGCGCCTAAACCATAAAAAAGCTTGTAAACTGCCTTTATAACATCTCTAAATACTATTTGGATATAAGTCCATAGCCCGCAGCCTTTCTGCTAGTAATTAGACGCGTTGTTCGACTAAGAAGACAATTAAAGGTACATATAAGTTGGCTCCTATGAACACAGATTTGAATAAAACTAAAGTTGGATAATTCACAGTAACTAAGGAAAATTAAAGCAAAAGACAACTAGTCTTGCATTACTAGATGTTACTTTCACAGAAATCCTGTAACAATATTTATAAACTTGTTGAAAATTAGTGCATTTAACCCATGATTATCGAAGAAAAACAACAACGCAACTGGAAACCCATTATCAAGCAATTTGAGGCTGTACTGGGCAAAAATGGCGTGGTACAGCGTCGTGAAGAACTCATTACCTATGAGTGCGATGGTTTAACTAGCTATCGTCAACGTCCGGGGTTGGTAGTTTTGCCAAGAACTACAGAACAAGTTGCAGAAGTGGTGAAGATATGCGATCGCTATTCTATCCCTTTCATCGCCCGTGGCTCTGGCACCGGTTTATCTGGTGGTGCTTTGCCTATTGAAGATTGCGTTTTAATTGTCACTTCTTTAATGCGGCAAATCCTTAGCGTAGATTTAGATAATCAGCGCGTAGTTGTTCAGCCTGGGGTAATTAACAATTGGGTTACACAAACAGTCTCTGGTGCTGGATTTTACTACGCTCCCGATCCTTCCAGTCAAATTATCTGCTCAATTGGCGGCAATGTAGCGGAAAATTCTGGTGGGGTGCATTGCTTGAAATATGGTGTCACCACTAACCACGTTTTGGGCTTGAAAATTGTCACACCTGATGGTTCGATTGTCGATATCGGTGGACAAATTCCGGAAATGCCTGGTTATGATTTAACAGGTATATTTGTTGGTTCCGAAGGCACTTTAGGAATTGCCACAGAAATAACTTTGCGGATTCTCAAAAGTGCAGAATCAATTTGCGTGCTTTTGGCAGATTTTACCACAGTTGAAGCAGCAGCAGAAAGTGTTTCTGACATCATCAGCGCCGGAATTATTCCCGGTGGTATGGAAATGATGGATAATATCAGCATCAATGCTGTTGAAGATGTAGTTGCGACTAATTGTTATCCCCGCGATGCTACGGCTATTTTATTAGTAGAAATCGACGGTTTAGAAGTGGAAGTTACAGCAAATAAACAGCGCGTAGCGGAAATTTGTCTAAAGAATGGTGCGCGTAATATTACTTCTGCTAGTGACTTAGAAACACGATTAAAATTGTGGAAAGGACGCAAAGCTGCTTTTGCTGCTGCGGGACATCTAAGTCCTGATTATTATGTTCAAGATGGCGTAATCCCTCGTACACAGTTGCCTTATGTCTTGCAAGAGATTGAGGCACTAAGTCAAAAATACGGTTATGAAATTGCAAATGTATTTCACGCTGGTGATGGCAATCTTCATCCCCTAATTCTATTTGATAACTCCATCAAAGGAGCATTAGAAAAGGTGGAAGAACTCGGCGGAGAAATTCTCAAACTTTGTGTTAGAGTCGGTGGTAGTATTTCTGGTGAACATGGCATTGGCGCAGATAAAAAGTGCTACATGCCAGATATGTTTAGCGAAATCGATTTAGAAACTATGCAATGGGTACGGCAAGTTTTTAATCCCCAAGGTTTAGCAAATCCTGGAAAGATTTTCCCCACCCCGCGTACTTGTGGTGAAGCTGCTTCAGCAAGTAAGCAGCAGTTTGAAGGTGTGGAACTTTTTTAAATTTTGCGCCAAGATGCATTTTACTTTGTGTCTTGGGGCAATCAAGTATAGAAAATCTTAATACAGCAGAATTCAGAATTCAGGAGCCAGAATTCAGAAGGAAACAGGCTTTATATTTGGCTTTGAGATAATCGGTGTGTACTTCATTAACTTGAAATCTGCTGTATATAGCAATCTTAAATAATTCGTAATAGTAATATTTTTCTATTTTCTTCTCGTTTTGGAGGCACTGCGCGAATGCGTAGCGTTAAAAAATAGCTTTGATAAATTATTAGATTTTAATATTATTTTTCTTAAAAAATAAGTTTTAAATGTATTTAAAGCCACAGATAAATGCTTATTTAAAGGTGTTGTATTTGTCTTTTTAATATTTGCAAAAAAACCGATAAAAATCCGGATTGATAGTATTTTACTTTGTAGTTTAAAATAGCCTAGAAAAGTTAGTTAAAGCCACAAATGAACCGCTTTGCTCGTCGTTGGTTATTTTACTTATTATATTTAGGATTAATACTCAACTTAACAGTATTTTCGCTACCTTATTTACCAGTTAATACTCAGACTACAAGTCCGATTAAAACAGCAGAGCTTCGTGGTGTTTGGCTTACTAATGTTGCAAGTGGTGTATTCTTTGTTCCTTGGGGTATTAACCGCGCTTTAAATCAACTATCTAGGCTCAATTTTAATACAATTTATCCTGTGGTTTGGAATCGAGGATATACTTTTTATAAAAGTTCTGTTGCTAAAAAAATTACAGGTTCAGATTCTCAACCTTTGCTGAAATTAATGCACGGTGGACGAGATGTTTTAACAACGTTAATCAAAGTTTCTCAAGCTAAGGGCTTGAGTGTGATTCCCTGGTTTGAATACGGGTTGATGACACCGCATAATTCACAATTAGCAAAAAGTTATCCGGACTGGTTGACAATTGGGCAATCAGGTATTAAATCTATTAAAGAAACTCCTCCAGAAGAAATCAACAATGCCTTTGTAAATAAGGTAGCTTGGCTGAATCCTTTGCATCCACAAGTTCAGGAGTTTATGAAAGCGTTGATTGTGGAAATTGTCAGCAATTACAATGTCGATGGCATTCAACTTGACGATCACTTTGCTATGCCTGTACAGTTTGGTTATGATGCTTTCACTGTCGAAGTTTACCAACAAGAACATCAAGGTAAAAGTCCCCCTACAGATTGCTTTAACCCAGAATGGATGCGTTGGCGAGCTGATAAAATTACAGATTTAATGGCGAAGATTTATCAAGCAGTCAAAGCGGTTAAACCGGATGCCAAAATATCTCTATCACCTAATTCTCAAGCTTTCGCTTATAAATATTACTTGCAAGATTGGCAAAGTTGGGTACAGAAAGGTTTGGTGGATGAGTTGATTTTGCAAGTATATCGAGATGACCCTGACAGTTTTATGGCGGAAATCAGCTCACCATCTGTACAATTTGCACTTAGTCAAATTCCTGTAGGAATAGGGATATCAACAGGTACTTTACGCGATTCTGTGGAAATTGCTCAAATTAAAGATCAGGTGAGAATGGTACGCGATCGCCATTTTGATGGTATTTCTTTTTTCTACTGGGAAAGTTTATGGGGCTATATCGCACCGGAATCCCCCAAACAACGACGAAAGGCTTTTAGTGAGATTTTCAACGCTAAAGCCAATAGACCATTGTAGCCTTAGAAATAATGATACGAAAAGTTGTAAAATCTGAACTAGGGTTCACTTTGCTGTGGACTGTAACCACTGTTAGCGGCTTTCTGCTCAGTTTGCTTTTTATTGAAATTGGCGAAAAGGCTGATGTGGGAATTTTACAAGCTGCTATTGGCTCTTTGGCGATCGCATTTCCTCAAAGCTTGATTCTTAGACAACGCATCTTCTCTTTGATGTGGGTGTTATCAACTGTTTTCGCTTGGATTATTATCACCGCTATCAGCGTTGGTGCTATGGGTTGGATCGTCTCCACAAGTCAATTTCTCCCCTTTCGAGTCGTCTATGGCTCAATTTATGCAGCAATTGGTGGCTTTGCAATCGGATTTTTTCAATGGTTGGCAATTTCTAAGTCAGTTCCCTCGGCTTGGCGATGGATATTAATAAGTTCTGTCAGTTGGGCGATCGCTGTACCTGTAGGTTCTATAATTGGTATGTTTTTGTACCGTCTCTCTGGGCTATTTTTGGGCGAAGTCGTCGGTTTAGCAATAACTTGGCTTTTGCTTGCTATTTTTACAGGTGTTAATGCTTACAAACTTTTTGGGCAAGTATGAAACACAAATTTTTTGAGAATAAATATTAAGAATTGTAAAGATTCAGAAAAATATTATTGATTGATATTTAAGTGTATGCGAAAATTTTAAGAAAATATTAACAGTAACATTCAGTACATTTATCCTAACCTGCAAATGCATTTTCACCTTCAAAAAGCAGGATTTTTTCAACTGATATCAATTAGGCTTCTTAGCTTAGGCGCGAAAAATCGAGAAAGATATAAATATCGATGAGTCAACGCTGAAACAAGATATTTTCAGGCGCTGAAAGAGAATTTTGACAGACATATATAACAATAGAGCGCCATGAGTTGAGAGAGCAAAACTAGACAGGCATCGCATGAATATTAATCCATTGGAATCAACCGCAGAGTTGATACAACCATCACCATCAAGTGCGATCGCACACACAACAGAAAGCACTAGCGAGCAGCTTCTACTAAGCATGTATGATTCTGTTGAAGCATCCATCTTTGTAGTAGATGTTTTAGAAGATGGGGATTTTCGGTATGTCGGGTTAAACCCAACTCACGAAAGGTGGACTGGTATTCGTTTAGAAGATTTGAGGGGGAAAACACCAGAAGAAGTACTTTCCCCAGTCGATGCGGCAAACGTGCGTCAGCATTATACAGAGTGCGTGCGCTTTGGTAAAACTATTTGCTACGAACAATGCTTGCAATTTAAAGGAATTCGCAGTTGGTGGAAAACGACGTTAACACCATTGCGAAATGCTAAGTCGCGGATTTATCGACTAATTGGCACTAGTAATAATATTACCGTTAGCAAACAAGCACAAGCAGAGGGAATTGAGGATCACAAAGAGCAACTTCTAGGAGCGATCGCCCAAAAAATTCACTCTGGTGTAGATTTAGAGATAATCCTCAATCAGACAGTTAAAGAAATTCGCTTTTTTTTAGAGAGCGATCGCGTCATCATTTATCGCTTTCAACTCGATTGGAGTGGGATTATAATTGCCGAATCAACTGTTGTTCCCGGTACTTCTCTGTTAGGAACAAGCATTAAAGATCCCTGTTTTAGTGAAAAATTTATAGAACGTTACAAACGTGGTGGAATTCAAGTTTTAGAAGATATTTACGCAGCCGGCTTGCATCCTTGCCAAATTGACTTACTTGCCTCTTTCGAGGTAAAAGCCAACGTCGTCGTACCAATTTTATTACAGCAAGATTTGTGGGGCTTACTGATTGTCCAGCATTGCCGAGCGCCGCGTCAATGGCAGCAGACAGAAATTGACTTGCTCAAACAAATAGCTACCCAATTAGGAATTGCTGTACAGCAGAAACAACTTCAGCAAGAAATAGAAAGTCTCAAAGCACAGCTTAACTCGCAGATGCAGTTAAATCTCAACTTTGAAGCAGTTGTTCGCCGAATTACCGAAAAAATCCGCGATAGTCTTGATGAAACACAGCTTTTGCAAACAGTAACTCAAGAATTAGCAGAAGTCCTGAAAGCTGATTCTTGTCAAATTGAATTTTATAACGATTGCTGTAGTGTGGCAAAAGTTGCCTATGAATATAGTAATAGCAAATTTCTCAGCCAAGAATCAAGCAGACAAATTGCAGACTTTCCAGAAATTTATCATAAATTGTTGCAAAAAGAATCTTTACAATTTGGACAACTTATGGGGGGATGGAATCCCCAACTGACTCTAATCACACAATTAGCTTGTCCAATATTTGACGCGCAAAGAATTTTAGGAAATCTCTGGTTGACAAGACAAACTCAAGAGGATTTTGCAGAAGTTGAAATTGGACTAGTACAGCAAATAGCCAACGAATGCGCGATCGCCATTTGTCAAGCGCGACTTTACAAAGCTGCACAAGCACAAGTTGAAGAACTAGAAAAACTGAAACATCTGAAAAAGGAATTTTTGCGAACTCTTTCTCATGAACTGCGAACACCAATAACCAGCATTAGTCTGGCAGCGCAAACATTAGAAAGTGTTCTCCGGCAAGAAGGAGTATTAGAAATAGAACTAGTTCCGCAACTGTTTCAGATACTTGAAAACGAATGTGAACGAGAAAGCAAATTAATTAACGATTTGCTCACACTTACATACCTCGAAGCTGACATTGAGCCAATGACTTTGATAGCCATTGACTTACAAACCTGGCTTCCTTCTATCGTCGAGCCTTTTCGAGAACGCATTTACTGTCAGCAGCAAGAATTAAATTTAAGTATTGCCAAAGAACTGCCGTCCTTACAAATAGATATCACAGATTTGGAACGTGCGATCGTAGAACTGTTAAATAATGCTTGTAAATATACACCTGCGGATGAAGCGATCGCAGTTTCAGCTTACCTGAAAAGGGGTAAAGTATGCCTTAGTGTTAGCAACACCGGCGTTGAAATACCCGAAGATGAACTTTCACGCATCTTCGATCCGTTTTACCGCATTCCCAAAAATGACCCCTGGAAATACGGTGGAACTGGATTAGGATTAGCATTAGTCAAGAAAATGGTCAAACATTTTGGTGCCACAATTCATGTAGAAAGCGCTGACAATAAAACCACCTTCACCATCCAATTTTAGCATCCTGTCCACTCGTTCCCAGCCCTTCACTCGTTCCCAGCCTCAGGCTGGGAATGCCTTCATGAGGCTCTGCCTCCCCTAAATCAATCAACTCTACCTCTAACAACCCCGGCTGTCCCATATAATTACGGTAACTCGAATACCGCCAATGAGCTGGATCATCTATATAACCACGCTTCACCGGATTATTGTGGATATAATCTAACTTCTGTTTAAACATTTCCTCATCCAAAATAGCTTGTGGATGAAAACCTTCTTGCCAAACCTGATATTCTTGTTTTGTCTTATGTTTTAGTTTGTAGAATTCAAATTGATTAAGAATATAGTTAGAGTTATTTTTCTTAAGTAAGTCAATAATACAACGAGCCGTAAACGATTTAAAATCGCCTATTTCTTTTGATAAACTTGCAGCCGATGCGATCAGGTGGAGATGATTCTCCATAATTACGTAACCATACAACTTTAATCGTTGCTGTCGTTGAAGAAAATTTAGAGAATTGAAAATAATTTCTGCGAATTCAACTTTACCAAACATGCAAATCCAATTTATCACTGTGCAGGTGAGAAAGTGTGGCTGGGTTCCTAGTACGTGGTAGCGGCTGCGTCCCATAGTGTTAACCTTATTATCGCGAGGCAGAGCCTCTAGAATCCGTTCCCAGCCTGAGGCTGGGAACGAGGACGAACGAGGACGAGAGAAAAATGAGAAACGAAAATTATTTCTAAATCTTAATTACTAAACTCAGGAGAAGCTAGATAATTTGCAACAATACATCCAATCTTTAAAATAAAGTAAATTTACTTAAGTGAATGACATACGAAAATCCTAAAAACTATCTAATTAAAGTTACTGAAAATGAGGCGATGTAAAAATACATTTCCTCAATTCTGAAACTATCCAAAATACTAAATTCCTCAAAAAAGCGGAGAAAATGCTGGCGTATACTTGAGAAATATGCTATAGTTTAGGACTACGCGGGTGACTAGCTCAATGGTAGAGCATCAGACTCTTAATCTGCTGGTTCTGGGTTCGAGTCCCAGGTCACCCACTCAATAAATGTATATTAACGCTCTTATTTGTCACTGTTAACAGATTAATGTCATATTTAACAAAACCCCTGCAATACATTGAGCTTGCAGGGGTTTAGTTTTTTAATCTTAGGAGAGACGCTCCGGAACCGAAGCGTCTCTACTGAATTACGCAAACGCAGCGGTTTTCACATCGTTGTTCACGAGAATTTCTTGCAACTCATCAGCATCCACAGTTTCCTTCTCAACGAGCATTTGCGCGATGAGATCGAGAATGTGACGGTTGCTAACCAAGACATCTTTAGCACGTAGATAAGCTACATCCACAAGTTTGCGAACTTCTTCATCAACTGCGGCAGCGGTTTCTTCAGAGAAATCACGTTCTGACATGATATCCCGACCGAGGAACATGTTACCTTGCTGACGACCAAGGGCAACTGGACCTAAGCGATCGCTCATTCCAAATCGTGTTATCATCTGGCGAGCAACACGCGCTACTTGTTGTAAGTCGTTAGAAGCACCTGTAGTTACTTCTTCTTCACCAAAGATAATTTCTTCAGCAATCCGACCACCCAAAGCTACAGCCATCTGATTTTCCAGATAAGCGCGGCTGTATAAACCAGTATCCATCCGGTCTTCGCTGGGGGTGAACCAAGTTAAACCACCTGCACGACCGCGAGGAATAATGCTGATTTTTTGTACTGGGTCATAATCTGGCATCAAAGCACCAACTAAAGCGTGACCAGCTTCGTGATACGCTACCAAAGTTTTGCGCTTTTCGCTCATTACTCGGTCTTTCTTCTCTGGACCAGCCAAAACGCGATCAATCGCATCGTTGATTTCGTCCATTGAAATTTCGGTCAAATTCCGTCGTGCTGCCAAAATTGCCGCTTCATTCAACAAGTTGGATAAATCCGCACCGGTGAAACCTGGGGTACGACGGGCAATTTTATCCAAGTCAACATCCTTCGCCAAAGTCTTGCCACGAGCATGAACTTTGAGAATTTCACTGCGTCCAGCATAATCAGGACGATCGACGACAACTTGACGGTCAAAACGACCGGGACGCAACAGTGCTGCATCCAATACATCGGGACGGTTGGTAGCAGCAATAATGATAATGCCAGTGTTGCCCTCAAAGCCGTCCATTTCGGTCAGCAACTGGTTGAGGGTTTGTTCGCGCTCATCGTTACCACCACCTAAACCTGCACCCCGTTGACGACCTACAGCGTCAATTTCATCGATGAAGACGATACAGGGAGCATTAGATTTAGCTTGCTCGAACAAGTCACGCACGCGGGATGCACCTACACCCACGAACATTTCTACGAACTCGGAACCAGAGATGGAGAAGAAGGGAACACCCGCTTCACCTGCTACAGCACGAGCCAGTAAGGTTTTACCTGTACCGGGAGGACCAACAAGCAGCACACCTTTAGGAATTTTTGCACCAACTGCGGTAAAGCGATCGGCGTTTTTGAGAAAGTCTACAACTTCGTTTAGTTCTAGTTTCGCTTGGTCAATACCAGCAACATCACCAAAGGTTACTTGGGTTTGTGGCTCCATTTGCACTCTGGCTTTAGACTTGCCAAAGTTCATTGCTTGGCTACCGGGACCATTTTGGGCACGACGCAGCAAAAAGAACAAGCCAACCAAAAGCAATACTGGGAAAAATAAGCTGCTGAGTGCCTTAAACCAAAATCCTTCATCGGTTTGCGGCAAAACAGAAATATCAATCCCTTTAGCGCTGAGAGTGTTAATCAGGTCTGGATCGTTGACCAAGGTTACTATAAACTGGGTTCCTTGATTCGACTTGACAAGAGCCGTAGACCGATCTGCACTTAAACTGACTTTGTCAACGTTGTTATTTTCAACTTCTTGAATAAACTGGCTGTAACGCCATGTTTCTCTACTTTGCGGTTGTTTGTCAAAGAATGCTGTTCCTAAAGCTATGACAACAATAAAAAGCAGCGCGTACAGCCCCGCATTTCTCCATCTTTTATTCACGCTTGGTCAATCCTCCAATACTTTTTGTGCGTTCGCGTAGCGTCTCTGTTAGGAGAGGGCATTATAAGAATTATGTTAACTTATCTTAAGGTATATCAGATTCCCGCACCCTCATGCTACAAAAAGTTCCCGCAATTGTTGAAAAATCGGATGTCTGGGATCATATTCTAGCTTTCCTGTCGGCTGAATGACGGTGTGGATGGGGATAATTTCGACTACGCAATTACTGTAGGCGATCGCTTCAAATTTTTTGACTAACTCTGGTGTCCAAGGTTCCTCTCTCACCATCTGCTGCTGAGTGTGAAGGTAATTTATTAATTGCTTACGCATAATTCCTGGCAAAATTCCTTCTTTTGGCGTCCACCAACAGCCATCAAGCCATCCCCAAAGATTGCCGGTACTGGTTTCTAACCAATTTCCCGCTTTTGAAACTAAAATAGCTTCTTGAGCATTCAACTTTTGAGCGCTATTTTTTGCCAACCAAGCACTCAGGTAATTTCCAGTTTTGTGAATGGGGAGACTGCGATAAAATTCTGGGATTGAAAGGCTGCAACCTACACCATTTTTTTGCTTATGAGTCAAATCCTCGATTAATAACCTGCCAGTTATCCACTCTCGTCCATCAGGAAAGACAGTAATTCTGAGAACCGGGAAGTGTGCCATGATAACTTGTGCACCTTGACGCAGACGCTTCCAGTCTGGTTGCTGCCAACCAAAAGTTTGTAAACTAAATAGCAGGCGATCGCAGTGTGACAGCCAGTTAGTTAAACTACTATCCAGCGAGTTGTGATAAACCCGCAACGTAGTAAAAACCGTTGCCCCATAAAGTAACCCCGGATCGTCAATTGCTAATTCCAGGGTTTGAGACTCAATTAATTTGCCGTTATACCAAAACAAAGCAAGTGTTAGTAGCTAAAGGTTAGTAATCAGTAGTTAATATTAGCAACTAACAACTAAGAACTAACAACCACTAACCACCAACAAATTTTCAATCTTTATTCGCAAATTTAATTTGATTTCCTTGAGGAGTGCTGATTACCTCTCCTCCCAAAGTTTGGATTTGTCCAATTGCTCTTTTACGCGTTTTCTCATCAACATGATTATTTAACACCATTGCCCATGCAGCAATTTGAGCGTGTTTACTATCAGGATTTTGACTGAGAAATTCAGCAGTTTTTTGAGAAATATTTACAACTTGTTTACTTTCTTCATCTGAATAGTTATTCGCCCAGTTTGCCGCAGCTTCAAAAGATTGCCTTGCTGCTGAAGAATTACCTAAAAATAATAACTCATCAATTCCTTTGTAACGCCACACATAATAAGATTTTTCCGGAGTCCAAGGAGATAGTGACTTTAAACTTTTCTCCATTAATGCAACAGACTTTTCTGGCATAGCAGCATACATAGAAGTACTAGTAGAAAGACCGACATAAGCTGTTAAAAATCGCGGGTCGTTTCCGAGAATAACTTCAAAATATTCTGGACTTAGACTATAACCAGTTGTTTCGCGAATTTCATCATCACCAAAATATTGCAAAAATTCGAGATATACCCAATCGGCAATTAAGTTTTTATAGCCAAAGCTGGGCATTTTTTTCAGTAAACGAAGACGCATGCTCTCTGAATTAATTTCTCTTTCTATTTTGAAAGATACAAATTCATTACTATTGTTCTGTTTTTGCAATCGGGAAAATTGGATTAATCCAACTCCGAAGATACACAAAAAGAGTATAAAAAATGTATTGACACTTTGACGAGATAAAAAGAACATTCTGGTTGCTGAAAAAAAATCATCAAACTACAGGTACATAGTTCCCAGAAATACTGGTCAACTAACAGCCTTTGTGTTAAAGATCATCTTTAAGCCAGAGAATACTCAATTTAGTGTTATCTAAACAGTATCTAGTCAGGAGCCTTGATTACAAATAATTAAGTCTGCTTCGTCTATACGAGAGAAGTTAGGCAGAGATTGAACAAATGGAAAAACAGTCTTGAAAGTTTTCTTGATTTATTTTTGCCTCCAGACTAACTTTCAATAAATTTGTCTGTACGCCTTTTGGTGGCCAATTTGGCGACAAAAAAATGGTGAGTCCACTCGGCGGTTGCCTGTACCGTCTATTCGTAGTGGCGAACCCGAAGGGGGAGAGGCTCGTCCCCCACAAATAAATTAGGGAGCTTCTCGACTCGCCAAAAAGCCTCTACCCATTTTTTCAAACCTAGCCTCGGTCAGATTGTATAGATGTCTTGAAAAAGTACCTCGCTAGGCTGAGGGATTACTTATAAAAAATATTAAAATTTGTAAATAGTTATTAATTTTGCTTGATTTTTTGAAGACCATGAAAAAGAGTAACAGCATTTTAGCAAAAGTATTGTTCAGTGCAATTAGTGTAGGTAGTCTTGTTGCTCTGTCTGCCTGTAACAGCCAGCCCGTCGCCGAAAATCCAACAGTTCCTCCCGCGACAGAAACTCAGACAACCCTTCCCCCCACTACAGCGGAAACTCCAGCAACTACTGTCCCTTCTGCCTCACCAGCACCCGCAGGCACAACTGCAAACCAAAATTTGGGAGAATTGGCACAGGCAGCAGCCAGTCAGGGTTCATTTACAACTTTAACAAAGGCAGTACAAGCCGCAGGTTTAACTGAACAATTGGCTGGGAAAGGACCTTACACAGTATTTGCACCTACTGATGCTGCTTTTGCCGCATTACCAAAAGGTACTGTAGACCAACTCCTCAAGCCAGAAAACAAATCAAAGTTAGTCAACCTTTTGGGATACCATGTTGTACCTGGGCAAGTCACCTCTAGCCAACTAACATCTGGAAAAGTCAATACAGTTGAGGGTACTCCTGTGACAGTAAAAGTTGATAGTGCCAGCAACACAGTCACAGTCAACGGTGCTAAAGTCGTTCAGGCTGACATTCCCGCTAGCAACGGTATTGTGCATGTAGTTGACAAAGTAATTCTGCCACCCAATTTTAAGTAAGTCTTAAGCAGCGGATAGCAAATATAGTTAAGCTAACTAAATAACCCTCAGTTTAAGCAATCCGCAACAACTGGGGGCTTTTTTGTGTCTTAGTTTTAGAAGAAGTAGACAAGAATTTTATTTGAGAAATATTCTTATTAAATAGTTTTAATAAGGTAGTTTACTTAATTATTTCTGTTTAATCATTTAAATGCCAAAACCTTGCCAGTTGAACTTTTGAAGCTGAAAAATAAGGGGAGGAGAAATCTCACCAAATTCACAAAAAGGATTTTTTGTCAAGTTTTTTTCGGAAAGGATTCATGATTTCCCGTAGTTGGGTTAAATTTAGGGCAAGTTAGGTCGCCTTATTACTGAGGCTCTACTCTAGCGATAGAAGTAGTCTAAAGTTTAGTACTCGCTGCTTCTCCAAACATCTACTCGAACTAACACTGATGCCAAGGCACATAAGCGTAAATAAATGGACCGCCGTGTTTTGAATTTTTTCGCATGGCTTGTGCGGATCTAAATGTCACGGAGCCGTGATTTATTTTTATGGTTCTCCCCAAAAGCTGACCCGAATCCTTGCTCTTGGCTCAAATTTCTGGCTTTCAAGCGCAAACAGCAGCTTCTCAAATTGCTAATATCTTCATGTCCTGCTGTAGCACAAGTGACAATTTTGTACAAATGCCATGCAGTTTTGACGCTTTGTAGGCTAATATCTATAATCTCACGTGTCAAATTTTTTGTGAATTGATTAAAATATCGTTGTATACAATAAGAACAGTTTGTCAAGTTTCATAAGGTTGAAATCTCAGTTCTTGCGCTAAGGTGTGATTAAGACTGAATTGATTAAGCTGATTCTGCCCAATACCTTAACTCCTCAGTTTAGGTGATTGGGAAAAAGCCAGTTGAGTGCTTCAATATGAGCAACACAACTGTTCAGTTCGGAAACTAGTGCCTAGGGTAAGCTTAAATCTCAGAAAAAGAGAAGCTACGCTTTGTACCTAGCGTTTCAACTGTTTAGCTTTCAGGCAATTTGTAGTCTACGCAAATTCTCACTCAGTAAGATATGAAGTAAATGTAAAAAGGGTTGCACTCAAACATCTAAACTGAGTTAACATTAAATGCACGGTTTCTAAGTAGTTCATGTTTTACATAATACTTAGATAGATAAAGGCAAGTATAGTTCAGTTTGAATGTAATGATAATGCGACTGTAAATCCCAAAAAGATTTGGCAAAATTTAAGGGTATAATTACTTTTTTCAATACTTTTTAGGTGGAACAGGCTCAACTTTACTCAAAGACTTCATTGTAATTACACAAAAAGAGTGCAATTTCTGTGAAACAGGCTACAATCGGAACAGTCTTTAGATAAACATCTCCCAACAGTCATATTACTTTTATATGGAGTGGTGAGTTTTTTTTAAAGCAGTTAGTCAAAGGTGATGTGGGACAAGAACACTCACTTATGGCGTTTACTTTCATATTCAGAAGTCGGTTTAAACAACGGCTTCGCACTTAAGCTAGAAACACCTCCCTTGGGAGGCGTAAAAATTCCGAAAATATAAGTGGCAAATCAGCCAAGCCCTCTATTTTCGGTTGTCAAAAAGCTCATTTATAAGAGCACTAAAAACATCTTGAGTAATTGATTCTGCAAGGAGCATGAGGAACGCGGCATGAACCAGGCTAACAACGTACTCGAAAGCATTTATCAGCCTGACCTAGAAAGAATGAATCAGCCTGAGCTCGAGTTAGAAGAACTCTTAATCGAGGATGAAGAGGACTTGCTTATTAACGATGAAGGCGACGATGAATTTTTAGAGCCTCAGTCTGATGAGGACGACGCAAAGTCTGGGAAAGCCGCTAAATCGCGTCGCCGGACCCAAAGCAAGAAAAAGCACTACACCGAAGATTCGATTCGGCTTTACTTGCAAGAAATTGGTCGTATTCGCCTGCTTCGAGCAGATGAAGAAATTGAACTGGCACGAAAGATTGCCGACTTGCTGGAATTAGAAAGAGCACGTGAAAAACTTTTAGAACAGTTGGATCGCGATCCTAAGGACAGCGAATGGGCAGAAGCAGTGCAACTGCCGCTACCAGCATTTCGTTATCGCCTGCATGTTGGTCGCAGGGCGAAAGATAAAATGGTGCAATCTAACCTGCGCCTAGTAGTTTCAATTGCTAAGAAGTATATGAATCGTGGCTTGTCCTTCCAAGACTTAATTCAGGAAGGTAGCCTAGGATTGATTCGCGCTGCTGAAAAGTTTGACCACGAAAAAGGTTATAAGTTTTCTACATACGCTACGTGGTGGATTCGTCAAGCAATTACTCGTGCGATCGCTGACCAATCTCGCACTATCCGACTTCCGGTTCATCTTTATGAAACCATTTCTCGGATTAAGAAAACCACTAAACTACTTTCTCAAGAAATGGGTCGCAAACCCACCGAAGAAGAAATCGCTACTCGTATGGAAATGACCATCGAGAAGCTACGATTTATTGCTAAATCTGCACAATTGCCGATTTCTTTAGAAACTCCTATTGGTAAAGAGGAAGATTCCCGACTCGGCGATTTTATCGAGTCAGATGGCGAAACTCCAGAAGACCAAGTTTCCAAAAATCTCCTACGCGAAGACCTAGAAAAAGTCCTCGACAGTCTTAGCCCCCGCGAACGCGATGTTCTTAGACTGCGCTACGGCTTGGATGACGGTCGGATGAAGACTCTAGAGGAAATTGGACAAATTTTCAACGTTACCCGTGAACGGATTCGTCAAATTGAGGCGAAGGCACTCCGCAAGTTACGCCACCCAAATCGTAACAGCGTTCTCAAAGAATATATTAGGTAGTTAGTAGGAGCGTGGTTAGTGCTTAGTGGTTATTGCTTACGGTTAAATTAATAACCAACAACCAACCACTAGCAACTAAGTAGCGAGGCACAATTAAATATAAGATAAAACCTCACCCTCAATCCCTCTCCTTACCAAGGAGAGCGAAGCCGGAGGCAGCGTGAGGTTTTATATTTAATTTGACCCACTTACTTTACTAACAAGGATTAACAATCAAAAATTCTAAAAAACCTGGGAGTGAATCAACACTCCCAGGTTTTTTTATTTATTAAAATATTTATCGTTTTAAATACTACAGGATGCCCCAAAAGTGCAGAAAGCCTTGACCAGAGAAGAGTTCAATCAAAGCGGCGGCTAAAAAGCCAATCATTGCCAAGCGACCGTTCCAAATTTCTGCTTGTGGGGTAAAGCCCCAACGCCAAGCATTGCGATCATCGATTACGGGGGTGGTAACTTTTGTTGTGTTTTGCATGGTTGGGACTCCAAAGTGGATTTACGAAACTTTGTTACTCTATGTAAACTAATATAACAATATTTTTCCCAAATGCAACATAATATTTAAAATTTTATGATGTTTTTTTGACTTTGATAGCAATCACTGATATTAAGAACAGACTAAGGAATCCACTTGAAGGCGAATCACCAAGGCTCAGGTTACAGAGCTTTTCAGTTTTCCTTTGTCACAATTAATTATATTTATTGATATCTAGTTGCAACTAGATTATCTATTTTAGTGTCAGATATCAAGTTTTTTTACTTTAGCTTTCATGTTATGTGTGGATGCCGCTCTACACAGTCCTTTAAATTAGTAGTAATTATTTGCATTTAAATAGTAGAGACGTTCCGGCGGAACGTCTCTACTACTCAGGTGAGTTTTGTGGATTTAAAGATTAAACTTTGTGAGAAAAATTAACTTTGCAAAAATTTATAGTTGGTTTCAGCTTTAATATCACCAACTTCATACAGCAAATCGAGGCGCTGGTTCAACCACGCCTCGATTTACTGCAAGTTAGCTTGTCGCACAATGAGCATCACCCTGCTTAAGAACGCACTTCGGCAACAGTGATGATTTTTTCATCGCGGTTAAGCTGGAGAACGCTTTCACCTGTAGCGTCTCTGCCTAATAAAGGTACGGTTTCTATCGAAAGGCGCACTACCCGCTCTCGATTTGTTACTAGCGCTACCTCAGAAGAAGCGATCGCCATTACCATACCAGCTAAGTTGTCAGTTTTATTTTTGAACTTCAGCGCTTGCGTACCCAAATCACCGCGATTAGCTAGTTTGAAATCCTTCACTGGTATTCGTTTGGCATATCCTTCTTGAGTAACCAACAACAAATTATTATCCTTAGCAAATGTTACACAGCCGACCATTTGCTGATGTTTCAACAGCCGTAATGCTTGCAACCCGACAGCAGTACGACCCATAATCGCTAGTTGTTCATCATTTACCGGAAACCGCAACAGTCGCCCACCGGAACTGGCAACAATCAGATGTTCTCCAGGAGTAGTGAATTGGCTAAATAACAATTCATCATCGTCTTTCAGCTTTAAAATTGTAATTCCGCGACGAGTCAGGTTAGTCAATTCCCCAAGGGAGAGGCGCTTAATTCGTCCCAGCTTTGTCAAAAGAATTATTTGAGAAGTTTCGGGGTTTTCTGGTAGCACAAAGCGGTTGATAACAGGTTCTTGAGAGCCTTGAGCAGTATTACTGAGCATGGTTATCAAGGGTTTTCCCCGTGGAAAACGTCCAGTAGTTGGGGGAATGTCTCCCACGTTCACAGGGTAGACTTTGCCACCACTAGTTAATACCATTAACTCTTTGTCTGTATCAGTTACTGCTGTTTGGATAATGAAGTCATTATCCGGCAAACCGTTGTCAGCTTTGGGCTTTTTAGCTGATGGTTGAGTACGGCGAACATACCCCCGCTGGCTAAACTCTAAAACAACTTCTTCTGCTGGGTCTTCTGATTTGGGATTTGGGATTTGGGATTTGGGATTCTCCTTATCTGGTTGTCTTTTAGTCTGGTCGTCTTGCTGTCCCTTCGTTTGGCTATCAAGAGCTAAAAGTTTGGTACGACGAGCATCGCTGTACTTGCGCTTGAGACTACGCAAGTCTTTTTTCAGTGCCTTGAGTAACTCTTTTCTGTCGTTGAGCAACCGTTGCAATAATTCAATTTCTTCAGTTAATTGCTCAAATTCCCGTTGTAAATTTTGCTGTTCTAAACTGGTGAGACGTCGCAGGGGCATAGCTAAAATTGCATCTGCTTGGACTTCAGTCAAATCCAGCAGGCTACACAGATCGATTTTTGCGCTAGCACCATCAGCTGCTTGCCGCAAAATTTCAATCACATCATCTAAATTAGATAATGCTTTTAGCAAGCCGTCGAGCAAATGCAGCCGACTCTGTGCATTTTGCAATTCATTAGTGTAGCGACGGTTGAGAGTCTGTTCGCGGAAGCTTAAAAACTCTTGCAGGAGGTGACGTAAACTTAGTTGCCGCGGTTGTCCATCAACGATCGCTAAAAGAATTGCCCCAAAATTAGTTTGCAGAGCGGTTTGGTGATACAAATGCTGGAGAACATCTTGTTCTTTAGTATCGCGCTTAAGTTCAATAACCACGCGCATACCTTCGCGATCGCTTTCATCCCGAAGATCGGAGATTCCTTGCAAGCGACCTTGATTGACTAATTCCGCTACTTTCTCAATCCAGGCTGCCTTATTCACTTGATAAGGCAATTCTGTGATGATAATTGCTGTTCGCCGTTTGCTACCCCTAACTGGTGCAATTTCCTCTATTTGGGCAACTCCTCGCAGCACAATACTACCCTTGCCTGTGCTGTATGCCTCGCGAATGCCAGCATCACCAATGATTTCTCCCCCGGTGGGAAAATCTGGACCCGGAATTAACTGATATAATTTTTCATTACTTAAATCAGGATTGTCGATTAAGGCAATTAACCCATCAACTACTTCTCCTAAGTTGTGCGGTGGAATATTCGTCGCCATCCCTACCGCAATCCCCGCACAGCCATTTAGCAACAAGAACGGTAACTGTGCTGGTAGCACTGTTGGTTCTTGCTGGGAATTATCGAAGTTACCGATAAATTCGACTGTTTCTTCACCAATTTCAGTCAGCATTCCCTCATGGCTGATAGCTGCAAGGCGCGTTTCTGTGTAGCGCATCGCTGCGGGTGGGTCGTTATCCACACTGCCAAAGTTGCCATGTCCTGCCAATAAGGGATAACGACTGGAAAACTCCTGCACCAACCTTACCAAAGCGTCATAAACCGATTGGTCGCCGTGGGGATGATATTTACCCAGTACGTCTCCGACTACACGAGCGCACTTACGATAGGGTCTGTCAGGGGTTAAACCGAGTTCATGCATGGCATATAAAATGCGCCGATGCACTGGTTTTAAGCCATCACGCACGTCTGGTAACGCCCGCCCGACAATCACACTCATGGCATATTCAAGGTAAGACCGCTGCATCTCCGTGTGCAGGGCTGTGGTGATTACCTGTCCCGTTGAGAGAAGGTTTAACTGTTTTGCCATGAGTTTTTTCCCTGAATTTTCACTACACAAAAATCTCTATAAATGAACACAGCAGCAACCACAGCATAACGGATCAAATGAAATCAAACACAAAATCTTGACAGTCATAAGGCAAAAATCAGTAGTATTATCGGTCATATGACGGGAATACACATTGATTCTTTTAAAGTAGGCAGACAACTGTTTTGAACGACGTGGTAATACCCCTTACCCCTATAAGTTAAATTCTCATGAAAACTGTTTTGATTGTCGAAGACGATCTGATTAATGCTCGTGTTTTTTCCAAAATTTTGACCAAGCGCGGTGGCTTGGAGGTGAAACACACTGAAAATGTAGAAGAGGTAATGAAAATTGCCTCTTCAGGTGAAGCAGACATCATTTTGATGGATGTTTCTCTCTCACGAAGTGTTTACCAAGGTAAATCTGTTGATGGTATCAAGATTACACAAATGTTGAAATCAGATCCACAAACAGCAAATCTACCTGTTATTTTGGTAACTGCACACGCGATGGAAGGCGATCGCGAGAACTTTCTCAAGCAAAGCGGTGCTGATGGTTACATCTCTAAACCAGTTGTTGACCATCAACAGTTTGTTGACCAAATTATCGCATTGCTACCTAAACAGGACAATTAACAATTTTATTTAGTAACAGTCGCCCCTCAATATGTTGGGCGACTGTTTACTTTACTAACTTAGTATAGATGTACTGTTAAATGGGCTTTTTAGCAAGGGGGGAATTGGGAGTGGGGGAGTGGAAGAGTGGAGGAGAAATTTTTCCCTGTCCCCCCTTGGACTGAACCTGGACAAAAATGGACAGCCTTCTACATAGACTGTCTGTGATGCCCCATGAATATTTCACGCGCAAGGCTGTCCATTTTTGTCTAACATGAGTGAAACCCCTCTCCCACTCTTCCCTTCTCCCCCTCCTACTATTTTGGAGACTGCTGTCTATTGACTGGTGGGTTTTCCTTTGGCTGGAGGGCATCTTGAATGCGAGGTAATTCAAGGAATTTTTTCGTATCAGCTAAAAGGCGATTGCCCCAAAGATTCTCCTTGAGGAAACTCAAATCACCATAGCGTTCGTCGATTCGCAGTGCAGCTTCTCCCATTGCCAAAGCTGAAGCGCGATCGCCTTTAGTATACATAGCTACTGCCAATGCTAATAAAGGTTCTGCCGCTTGCTTCTCAAGGGCAACAGCCGTTTGCCATTGCTTAATTGCGCCGGGGATATTGCCCTGTTCGTAGTTAATTAACCCGACGTTGTTAATCGCGGGCCAGAATTTTTTGTCAGCGGCTACTGCTTTATTGTATTGGGCGATCGCTTCTGGCAATCTACTCAGCTTATAGTAAGCATTGCCTAAATTAAACAAGCCCTCTGAGTCGTTGGGTTTTAAGTTCAAACCCGCTTGATAATACCCAAGCGCTGCTTCATACTTTTCCTGCTGAAAATTAGCTGAACCTAGAGCAAACTGAACGTCAGCATTCTTGGGATTGAGAGATTGTGCCTTATTTAAAGCAGAAATCGCCGTATCCACCTGCTTGTTTTGCAAATACAAGCCGCCTAAGAGAAACCATACTTTATCGTTCTTAGGAGCAAGTTGAGTTGCCAGCTTTGCTCTGGGTAAAGCCATTTCCGTCTGTTTAAACTGTGCTAGTTGAGCCGCTTCTTGTGCCAGACTCAACCCCTGCTGCTCTAATTTAGCTGTATCAAGTTGCACTGTATGAGGAATCAATGCCTGTGCATGAGCTGCTCTTGGCAAACTACATAAACTACAGGCAACTAAAAGCGAAATTAATCTAACTAATT
Organism: Spirirestis rafaelensis WJT71-NPBG6; assembly: GCA_019359015.1. GTDB lineage: Bacteria > Cyanobacteriota > Cyanobacteriia > Cyanobacteriales > Nostocaceae > Hassallia > Hassallia rafaelensis. Next base: position 40,091 of record JAHHID010000021.1, on the reverse strand, counting down.
TGGGCACACTAACGCCTCTTAACCACAAATCTAAAGATTCTTTCAGCTAGCTTAAACGATCTAAGCTATGAGCGACAGCTAAATTTTACATTAGAGACTAGGGACTAGGGATTAGGGATTAGGAAAAGTCTGTTTGCCATTTCTTTTCCAATCCCCAGTCCACAGTCCCCAATACCCAGTCTTCAGGCTGATAACTCATGACTAAAGTCACCCGTTAAGGTGAAGTGATTTGTCAGTACATCAGGTTAGTATGATAAAAAACTTAAGTAAATATAAATTATCTTTTATCTTCCTCAATCAGACAATCCTGAATTTGCCGCACCACAGAAAAATTCAAAAGATAACCCTTACACAACTTTTGATTAGTAACTTCCTCAACTTGTTGAAGCGCTTCTCAATCACCAACCCGCATCAATTTTCATAGGCTACTATATAATATGACTACGCACATAGAAGTCCCTGTATTTGGTAAAGTAAAAAATCCATTCCGCTGGCTGATGGGGATGATGGCAGCTGGGGTGGTGGTTGTTGGCGCAACGACGACATACACGTTTGTAAATGAAGGTACACGCAAACAGGATATTACGCAACTAACTGTGCCAGTGGAAGCGAAAAACGTCACTTTGCGGATTAACACTAGTGGTAAGGTGGTACCGGTTCAAAGCGTGAACATTAGCCCGAAAAATCCGGGAACCTTAAAACAATTGTATGTTGAACAAGGCGATCGCGTGCAAACAGGGCAAATTCTTGCCAGGATGGATAGTGCAGGCATTGAAGCGAGAATCCAGCAATTTAACGCTTCTTTAGCTCAATCTCAGGCTCAATTAGCCGAAGCTGAAGCCGGAAGTCGTCCCCAAGAAATTGCTCAATCGAAAGCGCGTTTGTCACAAGCCCAAGCGCAATTAGCCCAAGCACAAGCGGGAAATCGCCCTCAAGAAATTGCTCAAGCTCAAGCTTTGGTAGATGCAGCTCAAGCAAAGGTGAACTATACCAACGAACAAGTAAAGCGTTACCAATATTTGTACCAGCAAGGTGCAGAAAAAAAACAACTACTGGATCAAGCTGTCAGCGAAGACAATGCAGCCAAAGCTAATTTGCAAGAAGCGCAAAAACGATTGTCGCTGCAACAAGCTGGTAGCCGTTCCGAAGAAATCGCTCAACGCCAAGGAGCTGTAGAAGAAGCAAAAGCGCAGTTGCGGTTGTTGGAAAATGGCACCCGTCCGGAAATAATTAATCAGCGGAAAGCAGCTGTGGCGTCAGCTCAGGCTCAATTGAAGGCAGAGCAAGTAAATTTAGAAGAGACGATTATCCGCGCACCTTTTGCGGGAATTGTCACCCAGAAGTATGCCAACATTGGCGCGTTTGTCACTCCGACAACTTCGGCTTCAAGTAGTGCGTCAGCAACTTCTAGTTCAATTGTCGCTGTTGCACGAGGTTTAGAAGTGCTAGCTCAAGTCCCCGAAGCTGATATCGGCAGAATTAAAGAGGGACAATCGGTGGAAATTGTCGCCGATGCTTATCCAGATCAAGTTTTTAAAGGACGTGTACGCCTAATTTCCCCAGAAGCAGTGGTAGAACAAGGTGTAACATCCTTTCAAATACGGGTTGCACTTGATACAGGCGCAGATCAACTCCGTTCTGGCTTAAATGTTGATTTGACGTTCTTAGGCGATCGCTTATCAAATGCCTTAGTATTACCAACGGTGGCGATTGTTACTGAAAAAGGTCAAACGGGTGTGCTGATCCCAGATGATAAAAATAAACCCCAGTTTCGCGAAGTTACAATCGGTTCGCAAATAAAAGACCAAACTCAGATTTTAGAGGGAGTTAAACAAGGCGATCGCGTCTTTATTAACCCTCCAAAAGATTACAAGATCGAAAAGGCGCGAGAACAAGAAAAAAAATGAACATTCTCGAAAGCGTCAAAATGGCAGGGACAACTCTGCTATCAAATAAGTTACGCAGTGCCCTGACAATGTTGGGTATTGTGATCGGTAATGCCTCGGTGATTGCTATGATTGGCATCGGGCAAGGTGGACAAAAGTATGTTAATAAGCAACTTGAGTCCTTGGGACCAAACGTAATATTTGTAATTCCCGGTAATCAAGAAACTGAGCGCATTTCCCGTGATGTGCCAAAAACATTAGTATTGGAAGATGCTGTTGCGATCGCTTCTCAAGTGCCAACAATAGCGGGTGTGACTGCCGAGTTAAACAGCAGACAGGTGGTGACTTACCGTAACCGAAACACCGATGTTAACATCATTGGTACGACTCCTTCCTTTTTAGTAGTGCGCGATTTTGAAACTGCGAAAGGACGGTTTTTCACCGATATAGACATGAAGCGCAGCAACCAAGTTGTTGTGTTGGGTGCTGATTTGGCAGAAAAACTTTTTGGTAATGCTAACCCCATCGGGCAGCAAATGCGAATCAAAAATGCCAGCTTTCAAGTAATTGGAGTACTAGGAGCAAAAGGTTCCAGCGTCGGGGCAGATTACGACGAAGCAGCAATGACACCGGTCACCACCTCGGCAAATCGACTGGTGGGTAAGACTTCTCCTTATGGATTGGAGGTAACTTATATCGTCGCTTCGGCGAAGAATTCAGACAGTGTAGATGCAGCGGAGTTTCAAATTACTAACTTGCTGCGACTGCGACACAAAGTAATTGATGAAAATGACTTTACCATCCGCACTCAAAAGGATGCACTGCAAACTGTCGGTCAAATTACCGGTGCGTTAACAATTATGCTAGCAGCGATCGCGGGCATTTCTTTAATCGTCGGTGGGATTGGCATCATGAATATTATGCTTGTTTCCGTCACCGAACGCACCCAAGAAATTGGATTGCGAAAAGCGATCGGCGCAACTCAGCAAGATATCTTGCTACAGTTCATGATTGAGGCAGTAATTGTCTCAGCCGCTGGTGGCTTAATTGGCACTGGAATTGGTATCGGTGGCATTATGCTAGTAGGAGCGCTGACTCCTTTAGAAGCGGCAATTTCTCCTGTAGCGATCGCTTTTGCAGTTAGCATTTCTGGTGGTATTGGTTTGTTCTTTGGTGTTGTCCCCGCACGTCGCGCTGCTCAACTTGATCCGATTGTCGCGCTACGTAGTGCTTAAAAAAGTATTTGTAGAGACGCGAGGAACATCGCGTCTGTTAAAGAGATTTATTACAGTTGAAAACAATTTAAATATATGGATGAAAACATCATGAATATGGAAAAAAAAAATAATTTTAACTCCTCACTTTTAACTCCTAACTCCGGTAAAGACGCGATTAATCGCGTCTCTACTCCTGAATCATCACTTTCTCAAAAAACTACGATTATTCGGATTGAGAATGTCTTTAAAATTTATGGTAGCGGTGAAACAGAGGTCAAGGCACTTAATGATGTCAACCTGATTATAAAAGAAGGTGAATATTGTTCGATTATGGGACCTTCTGGTTCTGGTAAATCGACGGCAATGAATATTATCGGTTGTCTGGATCGCCCCACATCAGGACATTATTATTTAGATAATGTTGATGTGGCACAAGTAGACGATGGTCCGTTGGCGCATATTCGCAACAAAAAGTTAGGATTTGTGTTTCAACAATTCCACTTATTGCCCCAACTATCGGCATTAGAAAATGTAATTTTGCCGATGGTGTATGCGGGTGTGAGTAACAGCGAAAGACGCGATCACGCAGCCGAAGCACTTCGTAGAGTAGGCTTAGAAAACCGTCTGAACAACAAACCAACTCAACTATCAGGAGGACAACAACAAAGAGTAGCGATCGCTCGTGCCATTGTCAACCGTCCCGTCGTCCTCCTGGCTGATGAACCCACCGGCGCACTTGATTCCCGCACAACCCAAGAAGTATTAGATATCTTTAGCGAACTTAACGCTAGTGGTATGACCGTTGTTATGGTAACTCATGAGCCAGAAGTTGCCCGCCAAACTCAACGCATAGTTTGGTTTCGCGATGGTCAAGTGGTACACTCCAACATGAAACCATCCGACTTAACTCACATGTAGTAAGTACAAAGCCTACTTCAAATAGGCGCTATTCACGCTTACTACAAATAATCACCTACCGCTAGCGCAAGTTCTATTAATTAAAGACTTGACGTTTTACCAGTTTGTGCTTGCGTCTCAATCGGCTTGACATCGGTGTAGCCCATATGACCGACAATTGTTCTAAATATTGACATTTGCTCTTCAAATTCGAGTTTTTCTGTTTGGGAAACTAGATTATTTATCTCCTCACTAGCATTGTAATCTTCTGGTATCCCAACTATTTTTTTCTCATCCATACCTATTGCCCAAGCATACCAAACCAATAGCTGGTTATTTTCTTTGATAGCGCCATAAGCACGAGAATATTCTGTATCTTTGCGGTTAACAATATCCCGCATAACGTTTAATTGCTGTTCTTCAGACAATTCATAATAATCTCCTAGCAATAATGGTGCTAGTTCTGGTTCCGCAGCAGCCGGTGCCGCTGGAGTAATTGAACTACCCATTTTTTTATAGACAAAATAAAACCAAGCTAATTTCGCATCAGTATCTAGCTTGTTAAACGCTTCCACCGCTTTTTGAGTTGTTTCGGTCTGGGCTTGAGAATCGTTTTTATTGGAACTTGCAGTCATAATTTATCTCCCAGGTTATTTAATCGAATTCTATTTGCGCTTCAAAGGAACTAAGTAATACCTGTTTTACTGTTGACTATTAACGACTTCGTTATCGACCTCCAAGAGAAAGAGTTTTAGAAATTAAAGCTAAAAAAATTTATCTACCTTTCAATAGAGGTAAAAATCTATCTATAGATGCCAAGAAGATGAGACATCACCTTGTTACGATTACCTCATAAATAAAAAAAGTTACTTAGGGGGTTAGTTATGCCTGATGAAGTGAAGCCCAATCTAGCCGAAGCTTCTACGCAAGACGCACAATTAGCTGCTGAAAATATCCTTAGTGGTGAAGAAAAAGCGCCAGCAGTCGATATGGATGCAGATTACAAAGCCGCACAGCAATACAGCGTCAGTGATGTTGACCGCACAGCTGAAGGTAAAGCAGCAGCGGAAGCTGCAACTGCACCTAAGTTTGAGGTGTCAAAACAAGAAGAAACAAAAACGCAAGCACAGCCAACTGGTAACCCCGATGATTATATGAATATGGCAAAGGATGTTGGCAATTTTGCAAATAAAGATGCTACTAATGTCACTGATGAGCTGGTAGAAGAAGCTTTAAAAAAAGGTCAACCTGGAAAGTAAGTTTTTCTATGTTCTGGTAATTGGTAATAGGTAATGGGTAATAAGTTTTATCTGAATTACCAATAATCAATTTTCAATTAGCAATTTTTTATCACTTCTAGCAGTTGACTTGGTTGGTCAATCAAAAAGTTGGGATTTTGCTTACTTAATACTTCTTGTGAATTGAAGCCCCAAGTCACTGCAATCACTTTGATATTTGCTTTTTTTGATGCTTCTATATCTCTAGTTTCATCGCCAACATAAATAACTTCTTCAGTTTTTAGTTGTTTTTGCCTTAATACGTTATTAATTATTGTTGTTTTACCAAAAATTGTCACTCCTGAGTAGATAAACTCAAATAAACTGTCTAAATCGTTTATTTGAAGAAAGTCTCTGACATTATCTTTAGAATTAGAGGTAATGATTCCTAGGGTATTCCCATCATTTTTAAGTTCTATTAATGCTTCTTTAATTCCGGGAATTGGTTTGAACTCGTGTATTTTATTTTTTAATTCTGATTTAACTTTTTTGACTAAAAAAGGTATCTTGAAAACAGAGATACCTGAGTACTTAATAATTTCTCTAGAAGTAAAATTCCTGAGAAGGGCAAGTTCCTCCGGAGTAATTTGTATATAATCAAATTCTAGGGCTAAACGATTAGCAATACTTACTAGAGCATCTACTGTATCGGCAATTGTGCCATCAAAATCGAAAATAATTACTTTTTGGGTCATCTGAAGTATAAAGTATAAAGAGAGAAGTATGAAGTTCTTCATACTTCATGCTTTCTTTAAGCAAGTATTTGTATATTTTGTCATCTTTTAGCCTTTACTTTAGCTTGCTTAAATGCGCTATCCATCTAGTTTGTTGTCCAGATTAGCACGGGCATTCCTTTGTAACATTTCTGGTTTAATCCGTCTGAATGCGGATGCCCGAAATTGTCTATCCCACTCGTCATCTGAGATTTGGGCTAATTCTACCAGCTTCGGCGCAAGATTCCCAGAGTAAGGTTGAAACTCTGCCACATCCGTTTCCTTTGCAAAACGCTGATTCCAAGGACAAACATCTTGGCAAATATCGCAACCAGCAACCCAGCCTTGCAAATGGGGTGCAATTGTCTCTGGCAATTTTTCTGCCCGATTTTCAATTGTATGATATGCTATGCAACGATTGGCATCTATTACAAACTCTTGAGTAATTGCACCGGTAGGGCAAGCGTCAAGACAACGAGTACAAGTACCGCAGTGTTGTGTATGCGGGCGATCGCTCTTCAGTTCCAGATTCGTCAACACTTCTCCCAAAAATAGCCAAGAGCCATATTCCCTAGTTATTACATTACCATTTTTCGCAATCCAGCCAATTCCCGCTTGTTGCGCCCATACTTTATCTTGCACTGGTCCTGTATCTGCATAACCAAGCGCTTGAATACCAACTCCTTGTTCTTGCAACCAGGTAGTCAGTGCCTTGAGTTTTTTATGCATGACTTTGTGATAATCCCTTCCCCAGCCATAACGCGACATTTTAGCGTATTCCTCACCTTCGGGACGTTGGTGAGGTGTGTAATAATTTAAGGCAACACAAATTACCGATCGCGCTTCTGGCATTACTAACCGAATATCCTGACGCTTCGGCAAAGCCATCCATTCCATATCCGCGTGATAACCCAGTTCTAGCCATGCTTGCAATCGCTGCGCGTTTCTAGCATCCGTCTCATCTACAGCTGCAATTCCAACTTTGTGAAATCCTAATTCTAAGGCTTTTTCCTTTACTACACTGCTGCTCGTTGCAGGAAACTGATTCATTTTTCTTATCTAAATTTGCACAGTGAGCGGGATTTATATTGTAAACCATGCAGTTAATAGATGTATTTTGTGTTTGACCACAGGATTATTTGTAAATTTTAGTTGCAATTTGTAAATAAATATTGCATTATATAAATTAAGAGGTACTTCAAGGCAGAGTCATGGAAGTCTTCCACTGATCCGCAGGGTACTTAATTAACCGACTGTGGTGCAATCATGACATTCACTTCAGATTCAGCTTCAATGCGCTTTTCTAAGACTTTGAATTGTTGACCCTCTTGCCTATTAATCGTTTTAAGATTTCCTCACCAACCTCAAACAGCTACTGCTGCTTCTTTTATCTTCATGTTGAAGAAATAAAAGGAGCAGCTTTTATTTGCTCCCCATTTTTTCTTGCATCGCGGGTGTCACATTTAGCAGCAACGTATTAATACTGAAATTGTACAAACACAATAAACATTAGTCTTTCTCAATAGAACGCAAAGGTAAGATTTATAGCCTACGCTCCGGAAAGCATGATGTGTAACATTTAGGCTTTAGATAACTCTTTATATCTGACTTACACCCAACCTTCAACAAAGCGATCGCAAAGGTGAAAAATGAGGACAAAAGCTGGGTAAACTGGCTCAGTTTGATTTTGATGGTAACTTACTCAAAACCTGGCATGACGGTGGACTGGTCAACGTATCGACGGATTTATCGATTGCTTACCAAACTTGGGTCATTTTAGCAATGCGCCTTTGGTGGCAAATTTGGGCTATAGAACAATTACAGCTTTTGACATAAATACTAAACAAGCGTGCGATCGCACTATTACTTTTTACCTTATTCCGCAACTGTGGCACAATAAAAAGCGGTAATAAGAAAAGTATTGATAAGGTAATAAGCGTGAGTCCTACTGCTCAAACCACGGCTAATACGCGTCGGGTAGTGTTTCCATTTACGGCAATTGTCGGTCAGGAAGAAATGAAACTGGCGCTGCTGTTAAATGTGATTGACCCGAAAATTGGTGGTGTAATGATTATGGGCGATCGCGGCACCGGCAAATCCACAACTATTCGGGCGCTGGCTGATTTATTGCCAGAAATTCCCGTGGTTGCCAATGACCCCTTCAACAGTCACCCCAGCGACCCTGATATGATGAGCGATGAAGTTCGCGCAGCTGTTGAACAAGGCGAGGAAATTCCTGTAGTTCAGAAAAAAGTCATAATGGTAGACTTGCCTCTAGGAGCTACAGAAGACCGAGTTTGCGGTACTATCGATATTGAAAAGGCTTTATCTGAAGGTGTAAAAGCTTTTGAACCGGGACTTTTAGCAAAAGCTAACCGGGGTATACTTTATGTGGATGAAGTCAACTTGCTGGATGACCACTTGGTAGACGTGCTACTAGACTCTGCCGCCAGTGGTTGGAACACGGTAGAACGAGAAGGTATTTCTATTAGACATCCGGCACGTTTTGTGCTGGTTGGTTCTGGAAACCCAGAAGAAGGTGAATTGCGCCCTCAATTGCTTGACCGTTTTGGAATGCACGCCGAAATTCGCACCGTGAAAGAACCAGCTTTGCGAGTGGAAATCGTAGAGCAAAGAGCGGAATTTGACCAAAATCCACTGGAATTTGTTGATAAAAACCAAACTACTCAAGAAGCATTACAAGAGAAAATTGTCAATGCTCAGAAGCTTTTGCCTTCAGTAAAAATTGATTATGACTTGCGGGTAAAGATTTCGGAAGTTTGTTCGCAATTGGATGTAGATGGCTTGCGTGGTGACATTGTAACCAACCGCGCGGCTAAAGCGATCGCTGCATTTGAAGGACGCACCGAAGTAACAATTGATGATATTCGTCGCGTAATTACTCTATGTCTGCGTCACCGATTGCGGAAAGACCCCTTAGAATCCATTGATTCTGGCTACAAAGTCGAAAAAACCTTTAGCCGCGTCTTTGGGGTAGAAGTAACCGAAGATACTACACAAGCAAACGGTACAGGTCAAAAGCTAGGGGCTAGAGGCTAGGGGCTAGGGGCTAGGAATAATACAATATTAATAATTTTTACCCTAGTTCCTAATCCCTAATCCCCAGTCCCTAGTCCCTAGTCCCCAATCCCCAGTCCCTAGTTATGAGATTTTGGCATTTTTGGTTCCAGACTTTTGTGATATCTAGCCAATACAACCCACCTCGGTTTGTAGAGTTATTGATGTTAATGCTGGCGATCGCTATGCTAGGAATTGCGACTGTTATACCGGACAGACCTTTTTTGGTATTGGGGTTGAGCTTAGTAGTTGGAGCATCTTTTTCTATCTTAGTGCGAGAAGCGATCGCTCCCTCACCCCAAACGCGAATCACTCAAATTACAGCACTGCTATTGCTCATCATCAGCATCTATGGCTTTGCCGACATCATCAAAACTCTTTAAAAAGTTAGGAGTTGTAAGTCTGTACGGGAATTAAGAGTTATGAGTTTTATTTTTCACTCCTGACTCCTGACTTCTCACTTTTTCACTCCTGACTCCTGATTTCTCACTTTTTCACTCCTGACTCCTGACTTTCTCACTCCTGACTCCCAACTTTCTCACTCCTGACTCCCAACTTTCTCACTTTTTCAGTCACCACCCCTGCATTTCCACAAGTTCCATACACAATTCATTAATTTGCTCCAAGTCAGGTTTATGTGGCAAAGTTGATTTTTGATAAACACTTTCCATTTGAGCTACTAAATCTTCTGCCATTTTCATTACCTGCTCATAAGAATACTCACCATTAAGAATTGCTCTTAAATCTTCGGCATCTCCAGCAATTCGTCTATCTACAATAACTTCTCCTGTACGTAATATATCTACTCCGCTACGTAGCAAACGAATACAGTGCATCCCATGCTTGAGGTCAAAACCTGACTTTTTTTCCATTTCAGCCCTAGCAGGATTTCTATTTTCCTGCCAGGATAAGTAAGCTTTCCATTCTCTTAAAGCAACTTGGTAACTTTGACTTTTCTTAAGCAAGCGAATAAAGTCTTTACGGCTATTTGTCAGGTTTTGTGTATACTCTAAAGTCTCATCGGGTAAAGTATATTGTTTCAGCACTCCTTTGAAGTCGATATCAGCCGTCAACAACTGATATAATTGTTCGGCTTCTTCTAAAAACTCAATTCTTCCTCTAATTAACAGATAAAGATACTCCAGAAAGGCATTTAACTCATCTTTGCTAAGAGTTGCTTCTTCTTCTATGCCAAAATCACATGCTAGTGGTTTATTTTGCGGTGGATGTAACAACCACTTACGATGACTTTCCATTTTTTTGATTTGAGCAAAAGCGTAACCAGAATAAGTATGCTTTACCTTTTTGCTCAAAAATAGCTGTTTGTGGTTAATTAAATGCTGTCCTACCTTCGTTAATACAGGATATTCATTCAACCACAGCAATTCTAAAACGTTGGGATTAGCTCCCGCTAATAACTGAATGATTTTTCTTAATTCGTATATAACGGTGTCTTTGTTTCCATCCAAAAACGGAAAAATTCCTGGCTCATCCCAACCAGCATCTTTTTGTTCAATGCGGTCAAATCCTAAATAATATCTTTTGGGTGCGATAAAAACCCCACGATAATCATAGTCTGAACTCGGACGATTTAAACCATAGCCGTGGCTACCTGCCAAACCGATAAAAATAGCTCTTTGTTCAACTTCAATTCTTTTCATAGTGATTTGAATAAAATACAGCCACCCTAACTCATGAGTTTTCAGAGTAGGATAAAAAAAACTGAGCAACGTTACCCGTTGCTCAGAATTCATGGTGTTGTTCTGTGTCTCTAATAGCTACACACTCAAAAATGAAGATTTCGCTAATTAACTTAAATTAAGAGCAAATTTTATCTGAGAAATCTTTCTTGACTGAACTATACTGTATAGATATAATAGAAAATTGGCTGTCTCATTCCTGCTCGGATCAGGTAGATACACAGCAAAAGCTGGATTCATGCGATCGCGATCGCTACTCCACAAGAGATGAAAGCCAGCTACCTGTACGGCATCTTCAAGGATAATTATTTCATGGCTTACGCAATCATTGAAACTGGCGGCAAACAACTAAGAGTTGAACCAGGTCGCTTTTACGATATTGAGCTACTTCATATCGAAGCAGAAGAGAAAGTTACTATAGATGCAGTGCTGTTAGTCCAGCACGATGGTGAAGTTACTATTGGACAGCCGTTAGTGACAGGGGCAACTGTAGAAGGAACAGTGATGCGACATTTTCGCGATCGCAAAGTTCTAGTCTACAAGATGAAGCCGAAAAAGAAAACCCGCAAAAAGCGCGGACATCGCCAAGAAGTCACCAGGCTGATGATTGATTCTATCAACTTGAACGGTTCGGTATTTACTGCACCTTCTGGTGCAACTGCTGAAACTGAAGAAGCAGAAGCAACACCTGTTGAAGCAACTGTTGTTGAATAATATATAAGGAAATTGGGAATTGGGCTTTTTCCCTTTTCCCTTTAACCTTTTCCCCTCTTCAAATTCCCATTACCCACTACACAAGAGGAAATTATGGCTCATAAGAAAGGAACAGGTAGTACACGTAACGGACGTGACTCTAATGCTCAACGTCTAGGTGTGAAGCGCTTCGGTAGTGAAGCTGTCCGGGCTGGTAACATTTTAGTACGTCAACGCGGCAGAAAATTTCACCCAGGTAACAACGTTGGTATCGGTAGCGATGACACTTTGTTTGCCTTAATTGATGGCGTGGTAACGTTTGAGAGAAAGGGCAAAACCCGCAAAAAAGTCAGCGTTTACGCGGCTGCTGAGGCTAGTTAAGATAAATTGTAGTGAGCGCAAAGAGCGCTCACTACGAATCTAAATTAAAAATGGACGCGCTAGCATAAAACTAGAAATCGATTTAGCATCTACAGGTTGACCATCGAGAATAGCTTTCTCTAGTTCTTCGGGGGTGAAAAAGACTGTTTCAATATCTTCGTCTTCATCTTGTTTTTGCGGTGTCTCTAATTTTTCTAAATCTCGCGCCAGAAAAGCATAGATAATTTCATCAGAATAACCCGGAGCGATAAAAAATTCTCCTAGTTTTTCCCATTTATTGGCACGATAGCCAGTTTCTTCTTCAATTTCCCGCGCAATCGTTTCTTGAGGTTCTTCATTCAGTTCCACTGTCCCGGCTGGAAATTCTAGCACGCGTCCTTGAACTGCAAAACGATACTGACGCACAAGTATAAGTTTACCTTCCGGGGTTACGGGTACGGCTAAAGCGCCACCAGGGTGACGAATACACTCCCATTCTCCTTCCGCGTTGTTGGGTAAACGCAAGCGATTGACTTCAAAATTGAACTTGCGTCCTTTGAAGAACAAGCGTTGTTTCAGCAGTTGTGGTAATTCTCTACCTAATGGCATAGTGAAGTTTGGTTGTCTAATAATACACAAATAATTCCTGAGATGAATTGTCAAATCAGGCTTTTTCTGCGTTTATCGGTGGTAATCTTAATTGCCCATCCATAAATGTACATCAGAACAGTCTACCTGTTTAACCAGTTCTTTAATTTCACATTGAGAAACTGGTTCAATTAAATTTGGGGCGATTTCAGCTAGGGGTACTAATACGAAAGCTCGTTCGCGCATTCTGGGATGGGGAATTTGCAGGTCTGGTGTATCCAAAATTAAGTCATCATATAATAACAAATCCAAGTCAAGCGATCGCGCTCCCCAGCGTTCAGTACGAATACGCCCTAATTTTGTTTCAATTGTTAACAAAGCTGCTAATAACAACTGCGGTGTCATTTCTACTTGCAGAATCGCCGCTCCATTCAAGTAATCTGGTTGTGGTGGTCCTACAGCTTTGGTTTCATACCAACATGATCTAACTTTTAGGATAATTCCTGGTGTTTGAGCTAAAGTTTCGACAGCGGCTGCTAAAATTAAACTTCTATCGCCCAGATTACTACCGAGAGCGATCGCACTTGTGTTCATCAATCAATGTTCTTTCACTGCGAACAACACTAAAAATTGGTGTATGCACTTAACGAGCGCAATACTGCACCAATTATCAAAAAACATTGTTTCGTAATGAGTTCACTTAATTATTTTTGAGATATTATACTAACACAAACGTGGTGCGCTAATCCCATTTTTTTAATCGTGGTTAACTTGTAACTACTTTGGGCGAGGAAATGACGTGGCGAAGTTTACATCCTGGTTCAAGGAACGATCAACTAAATTGAGTAACACAGACACAGAAAAACCGGGATTGCCTCACGGCAATAATACGGAAGAATCCTCTCACGATTTGATACCTCCTGGTAATCAAAACCCAAAGGAGGAATCTACGAATGAAACAGCACCAACCAAATTGGGAAAGGTAAAGCAGTTACTAAGCCAGGTGAAAAGTGTATCATCTGGAATTATTGCTAAACTTCCCGGTGGCAATAAACCGCTTTATCGTCGCCCTTTGTTTTGGTTAGGCTTGGGTGTGAGTGGTGGAATCGTAGCCATCAGTTATACTGTGTGGTCAATAGATCGCACTTTGCCGGATAAATCTGAACTAAACGTCGTTGTCCGCGAGCAAACACTGACCATCAAAGCGAGTGATGGTAGTATTTTGCAACAGCAAGGAGAAGCGACCAGAGAAAGGTTAAATATAGAGCAAATTCCCGAGAACCTTAAAAAAGCCTTTATTGCCTCAGAAGATAGAAGATTTAGCCAACATCATGGTGTAGATTTTCAGGGAATTGTCAGAGCGGGTTTGAATAACTTGCGATCGCAAGACGTGGTAGAAGGTGGTAGCACCATCACCCAACAGCTAGCGCGAATTCTCTTCCTCAAACAAGAAAAGACAGTTTTGCGTAAGCTCAAGGAAGTCCGACTTGCCCAAAAAATGGAGCGAGAATTATCTAAAGACCAAATTCTGGAACGTTATTTGAATCTGGTTTATTTGGGTTCGGGAGCTTACGGAGTCGGCGATGCGGCTTGGGTATACTACAGCAAATCAGTAGATCAACTGACACTGCCAGAAATAGCGACGATTGCCGGATTAGCCCCAGCGCCAAGTGTGTACGCCCCAGATAGAAATCCCGAAGCTGCTAAACAGCGGCGAAATCAGGTGTTGCAGCGAATGCAAGAAGATGGTTTTATTACAGCCGCCGAAAGACAAGCAGCGAGTAGTGAACCAATAAACTTGAAAAGCAGTTTGCCGAAGCGATTGCAAGTAGAAGCACCTTATTTTACCACCTACATTCAGAAAGAATTACCCAAGTATGTTTCTCCCGATGTGCTGGCGGGTGGCGGTTTAGTGGTAGAAACTACTATTAACCCAACTTGGCAAAAAGCCGCAGAAGAAGCAGTTGCCAAAAAACTGCGAAATGAAGGACGCTGGGAGAACTTTAAACAAGCGGCAATGGTTGCTATTGACCCCCGTACTGGTGAAGTTAAAGCAATGGTTGGCGGAAAAGATTTTGGCAAGTACCAATTTAACCGCGTTACCCAGGCACAGCGCCAGCCCGGTTCAACATTCAAGGGATTCGTTTATGCGACTGCGATCGCTACAGGTAAAAATCCTTATGATGGCTATGAAGATTCACCTTTTGTAGTCGATGGCTATGAGCCAAAAAACTACAGCGAAAACTTTCGCGGCTGGATGAATTTGAGAGATGCTCTCACCAACTCAATTAATATCATTGCGGTAAAGCTCTTGATTGATGTGGGATTTGAGCCAACAATCAAACTAGCTCATGATATGGGGATTAAATCTTCATTGAAACCTACTTATTCCTTGGCTCTTGGTTCTAATGAAGTGAATTTGTTAGAGTTAACCAGCGCTTACGGCACTTTTGCAAATCTTGGGTTGCATACAGAAGTTCACGGGATTACCCGTATCCTAAACCGCCAAGGTAAGGAAATATGGAAAGCTAGTTTCCAGCCAGTGCAGGCTCTCGACCGTGACAGCGCTGCTATCATGACTTGGATGCTGCGGAACGTAGTCGAAGGTGGTACTGGTCGCGCTGCCCAATTAGATCGACCCGTAGCTGGAAAAACAGGCACTTCCGATGAAGCCCGCGATTTGTGGTTTATTGGTTATATTCCCCAATTAGTTACAGGAGTTTGGCTAGGTAACGACGACAACAAACCTACTTGGGGTAGCAGTGGTAGTGCTGCTTCCACTTGGCATGAATTTATGGAAGTAGCTGTAAAAGGAATGCCAGTACAAAAGTTTCCCTCTCGACCTAAGTTAGAAGGTCGTAAAGGCACCATCAAAACGCAGCGCGTCAAGCCTAATCGAATTGTTAATCGTCCGACTCCTGATAATAACGATGAATCGGATGATGATTCTCGCAATAATAGAAGGCGAAGTCAACGACGAGTAAGTTCTGATAATTCTGATAATTCTGATAATAGCGATCGCCCATCCAGAAGACGCAGATACAGAAGCTATTCTCAAGATAATCAGCAACAAGAGGACACGCCAAGACGCAGCCGTCGAAGACGCTACCAGCAGCAAGAAGATGATACACCTTCACCCAGAAGGCGTCGTCGCTACAGAAGCGAAGAATCAAATTCTAGCGATTCTTCCTCTGGGTCTTCTTCACGCCGACGATATAGACGAGTAGAATCAGATTCTTCCTCTTCCTCTTCGTCACGCAGAAGAACTCGCACCTCTGCACCAGAGTCAAACAGCAGATCATCTGGCTCCTCAAATTCCTCACCAAGTCAGTCTTGGCGGGATAGACTCAGACCCAGCGATTCTTCCGAAGGAAATTGATCGCCAGATGAGGGAAAGGGGGGAGACAAGGAGACAAGGAGACAAGGAGATAAGGAGACAAGGAGACAAGGAGACAAGGAGACAAGGAGACAAGGAGACAAGGAGACAAGGGGACAAGGGGACAAGGAGACAAAGAAATAATTCTTTTTCCCCCTCCCCCACTCCTCCTCTCCCCTACGGGGGATGCGTGTGATACGGTCTTTTTATAGGGTCTTAAGTAGTGTTGCCGACAATAGGAGAAAATACTCGTGCATTTATTAATGCAAACAGCAGCGGACGCAGCTGCAAACGCTCCCCATTTTCCCGTATCTGCCACTCTGGTATATGTGGTTGGTTTTGTTGCTGCTGTCACGATTGGTTCGATCGCTTGGTATAACTCCAAGCGTCCCCCCGGTTGGGAAAGCAAAGAGCGTCCTGATATTATACCTGAAGTCAAAAAAGAAGAAACTCCAGGTGTGGGTGAACCCAAGTCATAAATGGTCAATAGTCAATGGTCAATAGTCAAAATTGATTGACTATTGACTCTTGATTTTTGATGCTTAGTTTTGAACCTCAACCCAACGTCTATAAAGTTTCTGAATTTGTTTGAGAATGGCATTATGACCGGGTTGAGTCGAATCATTCGCCGTCGATAATTGTTGTAATTTCGTTAATAGTCTTGCTTCTTCGATCGCGACTTCATTATCGCTGTAAATCAAGCCACTGATGGCTTCAATCAAATTTTCATAATCTTCGTTGGTGGGGCGATCGCCTAAATAATCTTTCACCCAGTCATAACACTCGTTTGGCTGCACGGGAACCAATTCGTATAACCAAGGTTTAATATCTGGATCACTTGCTAAACCTTTTGCTTGAGCTATTTCGCGCAGATATTGCCGTTCTTCTGCTTGAATTTTACCATCAATCCAAGCCGCTCCAATCAGAATTTTAACTAAGTTTTTCACATTGGAATTAGCAGCCATTGCTTTGTCCTTTAAAATTTAATTTTGTAATTTGATTTGTCAGTCTTTGACGTTAGCCCTTGACTAATATTAAAATCACAAACAGCGTTCACCTTTAATCGTTGGTTTTTCTTAAGCGCACCATAAAAAAGCCATCCATTTCTTCTTGCTGAGGCAATACTTTAATCCAGCCTTGTGGTGTAGAATACTTGGCGGCTGGTGAATCCACCTCAGGAGCCTCTATTTGCCAATTTGGGTGCGACGCTAAAAAGGACTCAATGACATCTTCATTTTCTGCTGGATGCAATGTACATGTTGCGTAAACTAATATGCCATTACTCTTGACAAATGTTGATGTGTGCGCTATCAATTGTTTTTGTAGCGCCGAGAGTTCCTGGACAGACTCTGGTGTTTGTCGCCAACGAGCATCAGCATGGCGGTGCAGAGTTCCTAAACCAGAACATGGTGCATCAAGTAACACGCGATCGCCGATGTTTTGAAATTGCGGTTGATTGCGGCTGTCACCAGTATAAATTTCAATAGAGTGCAAATTTAGTCGTTGAGCATTTTCCTTGAGTTTGCGAAGACGTGAGGTAGTGCGATCGCCAGCCCAAATTTTCCCTTTATCTTGCATCAATTCCGCAATGTGCGTTGTTTTGCCTCCCGGTGCCGCGCAAGCATCAATTATTACCTCCCCCGGTTGCGGGTCAAGCAAATGACTTACCAACTGAGCGCTACTATCTTGTACAGTCCACCAACCCTCACTAAAACCAGGTAAATTTTGAATAGCACCAGTGCTACCAATCAATCGTAAAGCTTGGGGTAAATGAGGAACGCGCTTGACTAAAATACCCTTCAGTTGCAAAGCCGTTTCAACTTCGTCAAGCGAAGTCTTTATAGGATTTACCCGCAAGTCAATAACTGGCGTTTGGTTCATCCATTCGCATAGTTTTTCTGTTTCTGCGAAACCAAACTGCTTCAACCACACTTCAATAATCCAGTCAGGAAAGCTGTGCAAAATACCCAAGCGTTCCACCGGATTTTCTGGCAATTGTAAGGGGAAGTGGGGAGATGGGAGGAGGGGAGGAGCGCTTGAGGGGGAGAAAGAATTGTCCCCTTGTCCCGTTGTCCCCTTGTCCTCTTGTCCTTCTTGTCCCCCCCTTTCCCCCTCTCCCCCTCCTCTTCTGATATACTCTCGCAATAAACCATTAACAAAACCTGTAAGCCCAGAAAAGCCGTTTTCTTTAGCCAGTTCGACAGTGGTATTAACAGCAGCAGATGGGGGAATTCGCTCTTGATAGCGCAGTTGATATAAACCTAGATGTAGAATGGTGCGGAGGTCTTTTGGTTGTTGATGGGATTTCTTTTTGCCAAGTTGGTCGATGAGAGCATCAAGAGTGCGCTGCCTTCTGGTGCTGCCATAAACTAAGTCTGTGACCAAACGGCGTTGGCGAAGCCCGCCGGAGGCATCGCTCAATTCCAAAGAAGATTGGCGTTCGCCCAATTTAACTTTTTGCAACGCTCTATCGAGGGCAACATCAGCATAAGCCCCCTTGTGAACCTCTCGCAAGACGATAAAAGCTAGTTGACGGGGGTTAATCATATAATTATTTGAAATTTTCTCTTGAAAAAAAGGCAATCACACATATTGTAGAGACGTTCCGAACGTCTCTACTACGACAGTTGCAGTAACGAAGTGAAACCCAACTTTTTCAAGGGTTGATGTTGGGTTACGCTTTGCTTCAATGCCAGTTGCTTTAAGTCGGCAGGTGCTACAACGGGGGGAAAATACGCAACGCACGGACGCACCAACGCACTGGCTCCCCAACCTATCTTTAATTATAAGTTTTTAACTAATGCCCCATGCCCCCTAATTAGCAACAGGCAATTTTACGCTCACCCTCGTACCACCGAGGACATCAGACTGAATAAATAAGTCTCCACCATGAGCATTAACAATGCGTTTAGTAATAGCAAGCCCTAAGCCAGTACCACTAGATTTTGTTGAGAAAAACGGCTGAGTTAGCTTTGAAAGAACTTCTGGGGGAATTGGCTCGCCCCCATTGCAGACATGAATGCAAACTTGATCGGCACACGAATAATCTACTTCGCATTTGACGACATCTCCTGGCGAGACAGCCTCGCAAGCATTGCGGACAATATTGATAAAAACTTGTTTAATTTTATCTTTATCCCCCAAGAGTTTTACTGCTTTTGAAGCGGGAATAAGTTCTATTTGCCGTGATAATGCTTCTGGCATTTCGCAAATTGTTACTAGCAACTCATTTATTAATTCATTTACATCGAATTCATAAAGTTGCAATACCTGGGGTTTAGCGTAAAGCAAAATTTCACTTAACAATCGCTCTAGACGACTGGCTTCACCCAGCGCTAACGATAATCGCTCTTGAGCAGCTTCACTCAAAAGGTGTTTTTGAGAATACTTTAATCCCATAATTGTGGTAGTGAGGGGATTACGAATCTCATGTACAATTATGGCAGCGAATTCACCAATTGCTGCCAGCCGTTCTTGTTCTACAAGCTGGGCTTGCGCTACCCGCAGTTCTTCGGTACGTTGTTCTACCTTTGCCTCTAGAACTTGATTAAATTGGCATTGTTGCTGGTAAAGATGATAATGGTCTATTGCTGTAGCCGCGCGATCGGCAAACAGTTCGATAATTTGAATTTCGTCTTTTGTGAACTCCCGTGGCTGCTCATGAAAAGCACAGATAGTACCAATAACTTCACCTTGGGCAGTTCGTAACGGTATTCCTAAATATGAACAATAACCTTCAGGAAAGTGCCCATATTCTGGATGTTTATGAGAATTTTCTACTGTTAATAACTTACCGTTTTCTATAACAGTGCCAGTGACGGAACCATGTAGTGAATAAACATGTTCGCCTTCGCCCATATCCAGACTACTTGCTAGTACCTTCTCAAAACCTTCCTGGCACAGTGTCACCACTGACCAATCTACTTTAATTAGGTCGCTGATTCCGCAGGCAATGTTGTGCAAATAACTAGTTAGTTCGCCAGTTCTATAGTTCAAAGAAGACAAAAGTGTCATTGCTAGCTGCTCACGTTGCCATCGTCCTTTGTCAAACGAAATTTTATCTTCACTAGCTTTGCTCATTGATGCTTAGTGTATGGTGAGGGCAAAGTAAGTTGAAAACTGATAGCTTATGAACTACCCAGATGTACTTGGTAGAGGTCTGGGTTTGTGTACCCAAGCCAGTAGATCCAGATTTTTGACGCTTCGCTTGTCCTATTTGCTTCAAGATCACCCGTTTTTTACGGGTACGTGAAGTAAAGCCAGCAACATCAGCGCCTACCAGGCTCGTTTGAAACCGCGTCAGGTTTCCTTTAACCCAATTAAAATTGACATGGAGGTATGCTAATTGCTTCCTAGAAAACGTTTTCATTCTGTTTTTTCTGTTCACCTGCGCTTTGTTTTCGTCACCAAGTATCGACGTAAACCAATAACCGCCCCCATACTGCAAGGGTTGGTGAGATATTTGCCAATGTCTGTATCAAAACTAAATGTCGGCTAATTGAATTTTCTGGTGAGCCTCACCATATTCATTTGTTGATAGATTTTAATCCCGACAACTACCGAAAGGTAGTGGCAGGTAGCCTCAAATCAGCATCTAGTAGAATTATCCAAAAAGAATTTGCAGAACATTTGGCAGCGATATATAAACAGTCTGTTCTTTGGTCTAGCTCTTACTATGTTGCATCTACTGGTGGCTCAATAATTGAAAAAATCAAACAATATATGCAGCCCGATGAAGTAACAACAGACGGGATTGCAAATTGTTCAAATCTTCTCTGTCCTGTCTGAACTGCGTTCAGAATTCCTTGAGAAGTTTTGATAATTTATCGGTGTCAACTCCCACCCTATGAGTACATCGAGGGTGAAGACTTTTGCGAACTCTTAAAGTATTTTTAATGTCGTTTTGACTCCGCATTATTTACCAAGTAAATTGTACTAGATAAAGTTTGTATTTGTATAGAGGGAATCTATATAATTTATCTAATTAAATATAAGTTAATATAAGACCTATTTATTTAGGAGTAAAAATATGACAGCGCATATTCTTTTAGTTGAAGATGAAGTTAAATTAGCACGATTTGTTGAATTAGAACTGAGTAGCGAAGGCTACACTGTCAGTGTGGCGCATGATGGTGTTACAGGTTTAACTATAGCGCGAGAGTCATCGCCAGATTTAGCAATTTTAGATTGGATGTTACCAGGGCTAACAGGATTAGAAATCTGTCGTCGTCTGCGTGCGACGGGTAGTTCTGTACCAGTGATTTTGTTGACAGCAAAAGATGAAGTGAGCGATCGCGTTGCCGGTTTGGATGCTGGAGCCGATGATTATGTACTTAAACCCTTTAGTATTGAAGAATTACTAGCAAGAATTCGCGCACATTTACGTCGCACTCAAGAAACAGATGAGGATTTATTGCAGTTTGAAGACTTAAGTTTAAATCGCCGCACTCGTCAAGTCTTTCGCGGTAAACGACCAATTGAACTAACAGCAAAAGAATTTGATTTATTAGAATATCTTCTTTACCGTCCCCGTCAAGTGTTTACTAGAGACCAAATTTTAGAGAAAGTTTGGGGTTATGACTTTATGGGTGATTCTAATATTATCGAAGTTTATATTCGTTATCTACGCCTCAAGCTAGAAGAAAATAACGAAAAACGTTTGATTTATACTGTGCGTGGTGTGGGGTATGCTTTGCGGGATAATTAACATTTAACTAGTGGCGATCGCTATTTCTTTTCAGGATTTTCTCAGATCCCTCTCGGTCTGGCTTCATCACCGAAATGTAGTATTGTTAATGGTGCTTTCATTGCAGCGATGTTATTATGACCAAACTGAAAAGCTCCCATCGTCAAAGCTTTAGAATTGAGGGACAAACCTATCTCTGGCTAGCCATTTTTATTTTTGGCGCATCTAGCGCAGTGACGCGGAAGATAACAGAAATTGGTGCCCATAAGTTTATAGGGGGTAGCAATCCAATTTCTCTTTGTAATGTTTTATTCGTAGGAAATCTCTGCGCTTTGATAGTTCTCACAACAATTTATTGGCGAGAGTGGAACAAAGCAGCTTTGAAGCAAATTTCTCTAAAGAATTGGTTTTATCTAACGATAGTAGCAATCCTAGCTGGAGCGGTTGCGCCTGGTGTAATTTTCCAGGCATTGGCATTAACTAAAGTTAACAATGTCGTTTTAGTTGGACGTTTAGAACCTCCTTTGGCTTTAGCTTTATCTATTTGGTTGTTGAAGGAACGAGTGAATCTTTGGCAAGTTGTCGGAGCGATCGCTGCGTTTGTTGGCGTTACTTTAACTATCGTCCTTCAACCTCCGACAAATGCAATGATGATGAGCGGAGCAGGTTTCCATATAGGTGTTGGGGAATTTCTGGCTGTGGTTGGAGGTGTAGCCTCAGCCATCTCTACAATTATTAACAAAAAATACCTCTCGCAGATACCCCTAGGAATTTACACTATTTTTCGTAACGCTTTAGGAACTGTAATATTTTTCTTCTTGGCTTTAAAGATTTATGGTAGCCACCATTTTATGGATGCATTCTCACCATTTTTGTGGCAGTGGATGTTTGTTTATGCTTCGGTGATTGTCGTAGTCGGTCAATTATTGTGGAACAAGGGACTAAGAGCTTGCACCGTATCTATGGCTTCTTTAGCTGGCTCGTTTAGCCCGATCATCGGTATCTTAGCAGCTTATTTAATTTTAGGCGAAGTCCCAACATCGGCTCAATATATTGGCGGTAGCCTGATTTTATTTGGTGTATTTTTAAGCCAAGTTGGCATTTGGCGTAAATCTTCTAAATCTTCTATACAAGCTATACAAGAAAAGCAAATAATAGAAAGCAAGGTTGGATTTAAGGGGATTTAATATTATGGGAGTCACGAGTGATGCGTATTTGGCAAGCTGATTTTTATCGTCGTCCCCAAGTTGATACAGGACAAGTATTTTGGCTGTTGTTGATTTGTGACGCAACTCGCAGTTTTGAGTATCAAGCTAGCTGTCTTCAGTCAGAAGCGAATTCTAATTGGGTTGCTTCGCAAATTCAGTTAGCAGCTGGCGAACATCTACCAGATGTAATTCAAGTATTTCGTCCCCAGTCTTTGAGTTTAATTGAAGCAGCTGGGCGCAGTTTGGGAATTAATGTCCAAGCAACTAGACGCACTTTGGCACTAAAGCAGTGGTTGCAGGAACAATATCCTTTAGCGCTGGATAAACCACCTCCCGCACCTTTACCAGAAAACCTCTGGGGTGAACAATGGCGCTTTGCTAGTTTGGGTGCTGGTGATGTTGAGGAGGCATTTAGCGATCGCCCAATTCCCATTTTGCATATGCCAGAATATCTCAAACCGATTAATCTCGGTTTAGCCTCAACACTCCCCGTCCCAGGTGTAGTAATTTATGGTGGAAGACAATCGATGCGCTTGGCACGGTGGTTACAACAAGCCCGTCCCGTGTCGCTTTCTTACATTGCTGGTGCGCCTGATGGCTTAGTATTAGAAGCAGGTTTGGTAGACAGATTTATTGTCGCGACGTTTGCAGATCAAGAAGTTGCCGCATCTGCTCAAAGTTTTGAACAGCGCAAACAACAAAGTAAGGGCTTACATTTTTTGTTAGTGCAGCCCGATGATTCGGGAATGACTTATACCGGATTTTGGTTATTGCAGACGGAAGATTAAGCGATCGCTGTTCTGTGTTAATTATATTTTAGTAAGACTAATGGTCAAAGTTACAATTACCTTGCAAGAAGACATCCTCCAGTTTGGGGTACTACTGCACTCAGCACTACTGAAACAGCTTTAAATGGGGTGCATCCCAGTTTTTATTCTTCCAAAAAAGGTAAATAAAGCATGAGAAGGTAAAGGAATAATCTACGCGATCGTTTGAATGGGAGCAGTCATGACTGAGGAAGAAAACCAACTTTTAATCCAACACGCTCGTGCGATCGCTAAAATATTCTACAAAAACGCTCCGCTAGATGAACTCACAAGCTTAGGGAAGATCGAAGAAGTAATACGCAGTCAAATGCAGGAACATGTAATGCCTACTGTAGGGGTTTTTTTATCGAAAATGTCACAGGAGAAAACACAGGACACAAACGATTCGTAAAAAGTATCATTGGAAAACTACCAATTACGAATTCTCAAGCACAAAAGCTAGAACTAAGACCCCATAGTCAATTGAGTCCATATTTAGAGGCCTGTTGTCTGAGAGCAAGCGCTTCAGTCTCATACCAACGCGCCGCAGAAGACGTAAAATATGCGACCGGAATAGAAGTCTCAAAAAGTGTGCAACAACGATTGGTACACCGTCAAAATTTTGAATTTCCACAAACGCAATCAACTGTTGAGGAATTAAGTGTTGATGGTGGAAATATCCGCATCCGCACACCAATGGGACAGCCATGTGACTGGAAAGGTTACAAAGCTGTCCGTTTACACAACTTGCAAGCGCTCGCCGCTTCATTTCAAGAAAATAATCTCGTCATTAATTGGGTCAACAATCAATCCTTAGCTGAGATTCTCACATGTATTGATGACGGACACGACGGAATTTGGAACATTGTCCGCGAGTTTACACCCCAAGAACAACGACGTGAAATACTTGATTGGTTTCATTTAATGGAAAACCTCTATAAAGTTGGTGGTTCGATGCAAAGAATAAATACCGTCAAAGAGTTTCTCTGGCAAGGAAGAGTTGATGATGCTATCACTAGCTTTGTTGACTGCAAGCTCAAGCAAGCTGAGAATTTTTGTGCTTACCTTGAGAAAGATCGACACCGTATCGTCAATTATCAGTATTATCAAGCCGAGCAAATTTGTTCTATTGGCTCTGGCGCGATTGAATCTACTGTTAAACAGATTGATCGTCGAACTAAAATTTCCGGCGCACAATGGAAAATTGATAACGTTCCTCAAGTCCTTGCTCACCGTTGTGCCTATCTTAACGGATTAATCTTTGCTCGCTAAATAAAAAGTGGGATGCTCCCCTTTAAATGTAGTTCTGGGGTTTGTGGTTTAAAGTTATCAAAGCGCGATCGCTCAAATTTCTCTGTTCGTTGTTGAGCATTATACAATGTTTTCATAATCAATTCTTCTGCCACAGCTTTGACTACATTAATGCTCACAGAATTTCCCAATTGATAGTAAGCTTTATCATCATTTTGATGCAATATAAAGCTATCCGGAAAACCTTGTAAACGTGCGACTTCACGAGGAGTCAGTCGTCGCACTCTGTTATTGTGATATACTCCCAACCGATTGGCATCACTCGCAACAACTGTTACAGAAATCTTACTTGGATCGACAAATTTATAAACCTCAAAACAAAAGTTACCAGATACAGGTTTATATTTATCATTAATAATTTTAAGATATTTCTTAGCAACCAGCGAATCTAATATTTCTTCTAAATTAGGATGAACAAAAAAACTAGCTATTTGCTTCTTAGTTAATAATTTACCATCTTGTTCTTGACCAAATTCTTTATTTCGCCTTTTTAAAATAAAACGGTTCATTAATTCAATTTCATTTACACTACATTTTCCCCGCAATCCTAATTCCCAAGAATGAATCGAATTTCCTCCACGATAATCAATTAATCGCACTCCATGCAATCGATTTAAGTCTTGGTTGTAGATTTGTTTTAAAGCATTGACAAATTTGGGGGAAAAATCATACTTTATATCTGCATTCTCTTCCAAAATATCGGCAACACGAAGATATTTTTTTGGTGAATAAAATAAAGATAACTGAGTAGTATTGTAGGAGTGAGAATCTTTAAAACCAACGTCAGAAATCAAGTCAAACTTAGGAGAAGCATTTAAAATTCCTAATAGATAAACTCGGACGCGGTTTTGCGGTAAACCAAAGTTAGCACTGTTGAGCAAAAAAGCATCAAAGCTGTAACCTCTCTTTTTAATCTCATGCTTAATTGTTGCTAATGTTTCACCGTTATCGTGGCTATAAAGTCCCCGTACATTTTCAAAAAGAGAAGCTTGGGGTTTATATGTATCGAGTAATCTGGTGATTTCAAAGAATAACGTTCCTCTCGTATCTCCAAACCCTTCTTTTTTGCCAGCATGAGAAAAAGACTGACAAGGAAATCCAGCTAATAAAAAATCATGTTCTGGGAATTTATCTATCAGGTGAATGTCACCTAAAGGCTTATGGTCAAAGTTTTTTTCATATACAAATTGAGCATTTAAGTTAATTTCGCTACTTAATACGCATTCGGTTTTTATATTTAAAGAATTAGCAGCTTCTTCAAAGGCTAATCTAATTCCCCCGATCCCGGAAAATAAATCTACAAACCGAATTTTTTGCATAATTTATTTTACGAATTTTAGGCGATCGCTTCCGCTATCACTTACTTTGAACTCGCGCTTGCTTTAGCATGTCAATCAAGGTGTGATGAGCATCTTCCGCATCTGCTAAAATGTGGTCGAATTGAATGCGAACTGGTACAGCTTCTCCATTTACTTGCGCTTTTAAATCCATACCTTGAGCATCAATTGCAAGCATCTGTGCTGCTGTCGCATCCGCTAACCCACCAAAAGCTTGAGCGTAAAGAACTATAGCATCAGCATGATCTTGGTTCATGTGATTGCAGATGCGTGAGCTAATTTCAGTAGAAAATTGTTCAGACATGGCGAAACTCCAAAAAATGCTAATGGGATTCTAAGCTAAAGGATGACCAACAGTATCCTAATCTACTGATGTATGGATTATAGTAGAGACGTAAGGCACGGAAGGTCTCTATAAGAGTGGTGTACTCTAATAAGAGTGAAAACTGCTCTAATTTAATTCTTCAGAAAAATTAGTATTTGTTTTTACTAAATATCAGATAATTTCTGCTACCAGCTAAGTACTTTAGATATAGTGCTTGCCAGGGGTGGAAATCTTCACAGATCGCGTTGTATGTACGTTTTTCACAAGCGATCGCTCCTCAAGCGTATTTACTAATTTTCATTAAATAAAAATAAAATTCATGAAATATTTTTTAGCTGGTAATCCGAAATTTATTTAGTTAACACTGTAGCTCAAGTTATTCCGCAAAGTTATTCAAGTCAAAAGCCGATGAGTGAAATCAACCACCGCCGGGTTGTAATTGGGGATGTGCATGGTCACTATGATGCTTTAATTATATTATTGCAGGCGATCGCCCCAAACTCAGACGATCAAGTCTATTTTTTGGGAGACTTAATTGATCGCGGACCTCAGAGTTGCCAAGTAGTAAATTTTGTTAAACAAAATCGCTATCACTGTCTGCTAGGTAATCACGAGCAGATGTTGTTAAATATTCTTACTTCCAGATACATCACCCCCCAAATTATGCAGGCATGGCTTGACAGTGGGGGAAAAGCTACCGTAGCCAGTTATCAAGAAGCGATAATTCCTCACGATCACCTTGAATGGTTGCTAAGTTTGCCTACATATCTCGACTTAGGAGATATTTGGTTATCTCATGCTGGTGTTGATCCCTCAATTCCTTTGGCAAAACAAACAGCCGATCAGCTTTGCTGGGTGCGAGATGCATTTCATAGGATGGAAAAGCCGTACTTTCCAGATAAACTGATTATTGTCGGTCACACCATGACTTTTACTTTACCTGGCGTTGTGCCCGGTAAATTGGCACAAGGACCCGGATGGTTAAATATAGACACAGGAGCTTGTCATCAGCGAAGTGGCTGGTTGACGGGACTCGACATTACCAATAACCTAGTTTATCAAGTCAACGTTAACCAGCTTTGTGTTCGCACTCTGCCTTTAGAAGAAGCTGTGACTAACATCGATCCAGCGGAAATTAGAGACAGGGGATAGGGGTATAAGGCAAGAGTATTAACGCACTAAAGGTCGAATATTTGCTTTATAAGCTGCACTATCCAATCCTTCATTGCGATTGCTAGGTTGAGAGTTAATGGCACGTTTGAGGGCTTCAATGCGATCGCTTGTTCCGGGGTGGGTACTCAAAAATGCTGGTGTAGAACCCTTTGATACCAACTTTTGCATAAAAGCAGGCATCGCCGACTGTGCATAACCAGCGCGTGTCAAAGTTCTTAATCCTCTTTGATCGGCATCAAATTCATTTTGACGACTGCGCGGAAGATTTCTAGCAACTTGCACACCAAGAGCTACTGCTTGATTTCTATCTAAACCTGCTGCTGTTAATAATCCGCTTTCAAGTGCTCTTTGCCGCATCTGTTTGAGTGCGTGCTTTCCGCCAATGTGTCCCATTTCATGCCCGATCACACTTGCTAATTCCGCTTCATTTGCTGCGGCTTTCAGCAAACCCGTGTGAATATAGACAAAACCTCCCATTGTCGCAAAAGCGTTAAGAGCGTTATCATCAACCACCTGGAAAGTATAGGGAATATCGGGGCGATCGCTAGATGCTACTAAACGCTGTCCAATTTGCCGGACATAGTTATTTACTTGTGAATTACGATAAAGACGAATATCACTGTTTTGTAATTGCTGATTAATCTGTTTACCAAGATCAACTTCTTGGCGATCGGATATATTAGAAAGCTGAAATAACTGAGCACCTTGGAAAATGAGAGGCAATAAATCTATAGCCCTCCCTGGCAGAGGTGTACTCAAGCAAAGACTCAAGGCAACTACCACCGAAATCAACGGATAAATCAAGCGATGTCGCCAAAAACGGTAATTTACTAAGCCTTTCCAATTCATCATAATCCGGCAAACACGAGTATTTTAGGAGAACGTAAAACTATAGGACGGATTTAAAGGGTTCTAAGTTGCATTTTACTTAATACTAAACGGAGTGCGCGATCGCTCAATTCGCCCCAAAAGATGAGTCAAAAAGGCTGGCTGACTAGAAGCTAACAAAGGCAACACTTTTATTCTCACAGCAACGAAAAATTGCCACAAGTCCTTTTCTGTTTACTTTGCTCTGTTATTCTGCACGTCATGATACACTGTCGCATGACCGAGAATCCAGCTGCTTTTAGAACAAGCAACGAGTGTAAGCGGTTTCCTAGTATACACAGCGTTGCAACAATCAATTATTCCGCTATATAAGATTGAAAACTGCTTATGGCTCTTTTAGATTCCAAAGGTCGCTTATTCGGTAAAATCAACCTTCTCGATTTTGGTGCCGCGCTGGTAATTTTGTTAGTCATATTCGGCATCTTTGTCTTTCCCGGAACTTCTGGTTCTGTTGCTCAAATTAACTCTAAAACAGTACCTATAGAGGTAGATTTAGTTGTTCGCGGATTGAATGTACGCGACCCGGAACAGTTATACGAAGAAGGATTTAAAAAAGGTGGCAAAACTAACGTTATTATCCGCAATCAACCCTACGGTCAAATCGGGATTAAATCTATTCAAGAATTACCGAGAACTGTAGGAGTGCCCCAACCCGATGGTTCTGTCAAAGAATTGCCCGATCCTAGAGCTAACAATTTTAGTCGAGATATGCTTTTGACCTTAGAAGGAAAAGCGAATATCACTGAAAATGGACCCGTTTTAGGTAACAGTAAAGTTAAAATTGGGATGCCTTTTGAGTTAGAAGGCTTTAATTACAACTTCAATGCCACTGTTATCGATTTAAGATTCAAAGACAAATAGTCAACTTTCTTTGTTAGTAATACGTTGCTTCATAGCTTCCCAGAATTAGGGAGGCTATTTTTTATAACAATACTAATTAGTGAAATAATTATAATTTATTTTGGCAAAAATTGATAAATACCCTCAGGGGACGCGAGTAAAAGTATAAAATGTCATGCTGAACGCAGCACCAGCCTAGTCAAGCATCTCACAATTTAACGGAAGGGATTCTTCACTCCACTTAGTCACGTTCAAAATGACAAATTATACCTTTCCTAGACTTTTAAAACATCCTCTCAGACTTACTTAAGGTTCTGGCAGTAAAACGCCGAGCTTTTTAAGATAAACGGACTTTTTGGGGATTGTAATGACACCAATTTAACCAGGAAACTGGTTGTTGTAGACATTACATCCCCAGTCCTTTAATCTCAAATTCATCAACTGTTCAACAAAGGCAAAAATCGCCGAATTAAACCAATCGTCACTGCCGGCAATTCTAGTTGTGGCGTTAATCCGACATTTTCCAACTCTAGAAAAACGCGAATCGCTTGCGGATTCATCTCGGCAAGACGACGACCAATTTCTGGACCAGTAAATTGCGACTTTTGCCCCCAAATTATCGCCGTGGGAGTTGTCAATTGTTGAATATAAAGCGATAAATCAAAACACAAGTCCCCGCGCACAAAAGACAGTGCCGCATATTCAGCATTCGGCTGACGCGCTGATTCTAAATAAGCTTCCACAATTTCGTCATACACGCGACTAGATTCGGCAAATTGCCGTTGCTCTAAGAAATTGCGAATACCAGAACTAGTGGCAATTCCTGTACTATACAGCAAGCGGTCAACAAAGGGGACACTGACGATCTGGGCAAAAATGCTGCGGGAGTAATCTTCGCCAAAGTCGGAAAGTCCGGCAGGTAAGGTGAGAATAAGCGACTTGAATAAATCAGGACGAGCGATCGCTACTCGAATTGTAAACGCTGCTGTCAGCGAAGAAGCAATTACTGTCACCGGTTCTGTACAAGTCTGCTCTAAAAACTCCCCAATTGTCGTTATATAATCATCAATCTGATAATTCCGCGCTGGATGCTCAGATCTACCCCAACCGATTAAATCTGGTGCTACTATTCTATACTCGGCAGCAAAAGCGGGGTAAACTTTCGACCACTCGTATGCAGAAGAGCCACCACCAAAAGCATGCAGAAACACTAAAGTCTCTTTTTCTGTGTCGGCAGTTATCTCATCCCCATAAGGCGCTCCAACGGCAGTATAATATACAATTCTACCTAATGAGGTATTTACAGAGCGTTGTTCAAATCCTAGTGGCTGAAACATACGTATTTTTTGTTCACTGTTATGGTTGCTAAAGGCAAATGAGAGTTCCTTCATCTGTGCCTAACACTTACCTGTGGAGTTTAAATTTCCCACTCTTCTTATCATCGACGAACAGAGAACTTTAGAACTTCTTACCGAGGAGGGGAAAAGGGGAGCCACTGCGAAGAAAGCGGCTGTGCCGACAGTCACGCATGTGACGTTAAAGGGAAAGGGGTAAAGGAAGAAGAAAGAACTTTTCTTTTCTTCGGTATAAAGAAGAATCTGCATTAAATATGGAGCATTCGTTTAAAAAGATTTTTACAACACACGTAGAAAGGTAAAAATCAGCGCTACTGAATTGAAGCCCCTCCGGTAAAAAAAGGGGAAAGGTAGGGAAATAAAAGATTTGGAATAATTTCAAACAACTCTATATTTCTTTCCCTTTCCCCTTTGCCCCTTCCCCCTTCCCCTTTCCCCTTTCCCCCTCTTACTTCGTCTACGTCTGATTAAGTTGATGTAAAACTACTGGCTTACTTGTAAAGACTTTGTGATTTTTTTTCTCTTTACACAAAGATTTTTGCTCGAAAATACTGTCACTAGCGGTTTTCTCCCTGTAGCGAGTATTACTTAGGGTTGAGGTACTCGATTAGTTATTTATGCTATTATATCAGAAACATTACCGGTAGTTTTGAGCGTCAAGAATACTCGTAACGTTCATTAATATCACTTCTTAACTCTAGTTCTGCACGGACAAATAATCAATCCGATGTAGCTAGTAACTAAATTATTCTCTAGGCAATGGTAAAGCGGGGCGTCATGATAAAGGAGGCTACTCTTCAATCGAATAAAGTACCAACGTTTGAAGACCGTAAATTCTTACGGGGAAAGTACATAAGTGTTGAAAAACAAATAATAGATTCAGCTTTGCCAAGTCAAAATCAAATAGATATTGACGAAGAACACGCAAATGTACCTACTTGTATTTGTTTGAATTTAGAAGATTTGAAATGTTTTGAAACCGTCGAGCGACAATATGAGGGCTGCGGTGTAATATTTCATAATTCTATCGCAATACAACCCTCAAACCCAGCATTTCCCACTCATTCGGGGATGACAGTGTTGATGGGGTCGCCCAAAAGCGGATTTTTAGAAGCTACTTTCTTGCGTCCTGTCCACTGGGTTAGTACGTTTGTAACAAGTTCGCAACGACTAGTACTTTGCGCTTACGATCGCCACAACCAACTGCTCGCGCAAACAGCACTACCAGCAGCTAATCTTGCCAACTCTGACTCGGCGCTGCCCCCCTGCACGTTATTATCTTTAACAGCGAATGACATCCACCGCATTACCTTCAGCGCTTTTGATGGTCAATTCATCATTGAGAACTTTAGTTTCTGTTTTTAAAGCAAAATAAAAACTCCTTGAGAAATCGTTATAACAGACTTAGCACAGGTATCGCTGTAGAGTATATTGATTATGAACTACACCCCAGGTATGGGTGAAAACTGATATCTTAGGCAATCTTGTAATCAATTAGGTAAACACTGTGGCACAGGCTTCATCTTCTTGGCAGCAATTGCTCAACCAGCTTGCAAAGTGGTCGCTTTTATTCAAGACAGGGAGAGCCACAAAGCAGGGAACTTTCAAAGCTTTGCAGGAACCTGGAGGCTATTTAGGTTTCCTGACAATTGTCATTGCGATGCTTTTATGGAACTGGAAGCTGCTGTTGGCAATTCTTGTCGGTGTAGGGGTAATGGTGTTAGTCTACTCAATGCAGCGATGGGATTGGCGATCGCATTGGTCAGAAATTCGTAAATTGTTCAACAGTCCCAACCGTCGGTTAGCTTTATCAGTTACAAGTGGAGGTATTGCCACCTTCAGCACTTACATGGCTGCTGCTATTTGGGTTGACTCTAACAGTCCTTGGATTGCTGCGGGTGCAATTTTACAAGCTTTGGGGACACTATTAACTATAATTTTATTAGTATGGCAAATCGTCAGCTTTTACGGCATTAGAGAAGAAGAGCAATTAGATCGGTTGTTACTCACCTTGACAGAACAAGACCCACTCAAGCGTTTGATAGCGCTGCGTCGGCTTACCAAATTCGTTACCAATAAACGCACTGAGTCTTCTGTAAAACAAAATATTATCGAATGCTTGCGGCTTTTAATTAGTCGGGAAGAAGAAGTAATGGTTCGCGAAGCTGCTTTTGAGAGTTTGCAAGCACTAGATTTAGTAGAACAAACATCATCCAGTCCCGCAACTCCTTTAAAGCCTCTCTCCGTTAAACTCAAACAGCATACATATTAGTTAGCCGATAGTCGATAGTGGTTAGTGGTTAGTGGTTAGTAGTTACTAGCTAATTTAATCAAAAACCAGCAAATAACAAATAACAAATAACAAATAACAACGCTCCAACCAACAACCAACTACTTTCGATACAAGCGACCATTACGAACTTGTACCACCGGATGATTACAGCGTCGCACCAACTGTTCATCGTGGGTGGTAACAATTACTGTAGCTCCAAACGAGTTTAACTTCTGAAGAATTTGCATCACTTGCCAAGAATTATCAGGATCGAGATTTCCAGTTGGTTCATCCGCCAAAAGCAGCGGGGGTGTAGCTATGATCGCTCGCGCAATACTCACCCGTTGTTGTTCTCCTCCAGACAATTGATCGGGAAAAGAGTCAGCTTTGGAAAGTAAACCCACCAACTTTAAAGTTGGCTCTAAACGGCGTAGAATTTCCTTACGGGTATATCCTTGAGCTTGCAAGACAAAAGTTACATTTTCCGCCACAGTCCGCTGGGGAATTAGCTTGTAGTCTTGAAAGACAATGCCAATACGTCGCCGCAATAAAGACAAGCGATCGCCTTTCATCCCTGCCACATTACACTCATCAACAATCACCTCTCCCTGTGTTGGTAACTCCTCACCATACAGCAGTTTCAACAGCGTTGATTTACCCGAACCACTAGGACCAGTGATAAACAGAAAATCTCCCTGCTTAACCTCCAGATTCAAATCAAACAATGCTTGAGAGCCATTGTTATAAGTTTTTGTCACCGAGCGCAACTGCACCATCGGCGCAGTACTTTTACTGCGTCCTTGAGTTTCCTTATTCTGAAAATGAACAGATTTTTCAGTCGTTTCTTTTGATGTTAATACTGGCATTGCTGGATTTTCCTCACACATTACCTTTAAAATAAGGATTCCCAGGCAGAAGCTGGGAATCACAAATTCAACATCAAAAATTAAAAATTTCTTGCGATTTTTAACTAATTGCGCCTCTTGCCGTTAAGCGATAAACTACAGCTTTCCAAGCAAATTCTGGCAAAGCTAACATGCGACGCCAGCGCCAAGGTTCTTGATAAAGCCGATACAGCCATTCGAGATTATTATCTCCCAACCACGCAGGAGCGCGAGATTTCGTCCCCGACCAAATATCGAAACTACCACCAACGCCGATCCAAATCGCTTGAGGACACAAATGTCGGTTTTGAGCAATCCATAACTCTTGACGCGGCACTCCCAAACCGACAAAAATGACTTGAGGCTGTAATTGGCTAAGAGTTTGTCGTAATTTTTCTTCTTCTTCTGGAGAATGGTAGCCGGAGTGAGTACCTGCTATATGCAATTTCGGTAACTGAGAAAGCCAAAACTCTGCCGCTGTTGCAGCCACTCCTGGGGCACCTCCATAGAAAAACACTTTTGCGTCAGTATGACGCTCAACTTCTCGCAACAGTTTTTCTGATAGCTCAATTCCTGGACAACGTTGTATTTTTTGCCTTAATAGTAACTGTAAATACAGAACTACCCCTGCTCCATCTGGAATCACTAGTTCAGCAGCTTGAATCACCTTAGCTAAAGATGTATTTCGCTCTGCTTGCATAGTCATTTCTGCATTTAGCGTTACGACATGAGTTCCCATATCTTGTTGCAGCCGTTCTAGCAACCAGTTGGGATAGTTAGTCATTAAATGAATCGGTAGTCCCAAAACCGAAAACACTTTATAGCGTTTAGACATAGCCTATTCTTGATTAGCCTCGCACCAAGTTCACCGAACGATAGTCTATCAAATTTGTTCCAGATTCCCCATCCTCCCATACTTTTGTACAGACCTTCTGCCGGAAACTCTGTACTTTCTATTCCCCATGCCCCATTCCCGTTAAACTAATTGATATTGGGTGCTTCTAGTTGTGGCAAAGCAGCCCTGATTTTATTGTTAGTCATGTTCGCATAAGAAAAAATACCATTAGCACCGCTAATTTTCTTATGTATCTGGCTTACAAAGCGCCTTTATATGTTTTTCAGATGTTTTAAAACTGCATCTGCTAGGACTTTTTAGTAAACTCGATTTTACAGTTAAGGTAGTGTAACGGGCGGATGTTGATTATGAGTAAAATTCGTGTGGCTCTGATTGAAGATCATGACCTAACCCGTGTGGGTATTCGGACAGCACTACTACAAAAGGATGAAATTGAAGTTGTCGGCGAAGCTGCGACTGCGGCTGAAGGAATAAAAATGTTAAAAACGTTACATCCCGACATCGCTATTATAGATATTGGTTTACCAGATAAGGATGGCATTGAGCTAACACGCGATGTAAAATCTACTGGTAGTAAAGAAGGCTTAGAAACCAAAGTCTTAATTTTGACATTGCGGGATAATAAAGAAGCGGTGCTGGCAGCTTTTGCGGCAGGGGCTGATTCTTACTGTATGAAGGATATCGGGTTTGATAATTTGCTCGAAGCAGTGCGAGTCACTTACAATGGCAACTCTTGGATCGATCCAGCGATCGCCCGCATAGTTTTACAACAAGCACAACAAAATCCATCCAAGCCAGAAGTCCCATTAGTGGATACTAAGAGCCTTGCCCTAAAGTCTGATTCCCTGGAAAATGAAGAAATTATTGACCCATACACCCTGACAGAAAGAGAGTTAGAAGTGTTACAGTTGATCGTCGAAGGTTGTAGCAATGCATTAATCGCCGAAAGATTGTACATTACCGTCGGAACGGTGAAAACTCA
Source organism: Spirirestis rafaelensis WJT71-NPBG6 (assembly GCA_019359015.1). Taxonomy (GTDB): domain Bacteria; phylum Cyanobacteriota; class Cyanobacteriia; order Cyanobacteriales; family Nostocaceae; genus Hassallia; species Hassallia rafaelensis. The sequence continues at coordinate 4,383 of JAHHID010000021.1, read as the reverse complement.
TGTCCGGAATATTTTGAATAAGCTATGCGCTGATGACCGCACCCAAGCAGCAGTCCGCGCCTTGCGTTCTGGCTTAGTGGGATAAAGTTAATGGCTCAGGGGAAAGTTTGGCGATTAAAGATAAGTTTACACTTTGAGGAATTTATACCTTCAAAGTGTGTATCTTCTTTTTAATGAGTACTTACTTTTTTATTGTTTGTTAATCTATCGGGTGGGATAAATAATGCAGCATCTCGCCATTAAAGAATCTGAAAAGTAAAGTCAAATATGACTGAGACAGATGTAGGCAAACTAAAGCTCATGGTGGTGGATGACGAGCCAGATAACTTAGATTTACTCTACCGCACTTTTAGGCGAGATTTTCAAGTATATAAAGCAAGCCATGCGCGAGGTGCCATCGAAATCTTAGACAGAGAAGGCGAAATGGCTGTAATTATCTCTGACCAAAGAATGCCAGAGATGAACGGCACCGAATTTCTCAGTCGCACTGTAGATCGCTTCCCGGATACGATTCGGATTTTGCTCACAGGCTTTACTGATGTAGAAGATTTGGTAGACGCAATCAACTCAGGTCAGGTGTTTAAGTATATTACTAAACCCTGGAATCCTGAGCGCCTCAAAGCAATAGTCGGACAAGCGGTTGATACATATCTGGTGTTGAAGAAACGCACGGCTGAGTTGCGTCGCGCTTTGCGGCGAGAATCTTTGTTTAATGCGGTGACAACAGCAATTCGCGAGTCTCTCGACTATAACAGTATGTTGCAAAAGATTGTCGCCACCATTGGAGAGACATTTGAAGCGACTTGTTGCTTACTTAGACCAGTGGAAAGCGATCGCCTCACCCTAGATGAGTTTTCTTACCAAAACCCTAAAGTTCCGATCACTTGTTGCACCTTTGACCCCAGCTTGTTGATTGAAAAAGTTCTCGAAACCCGTCAATATCAAGTATCTGAAGATGCAAAATCCGGCTGCTGTAATCAACTAGTTGTGCCTATAAGCTATCAGCAACACCTGCTAGCGGTTCTTGCTTTATACCAACTGGGACGCGATCGCACTTGGCGAGATGAAGATATCCAGCTAATTGCCGGAGTCGCCGAACAAGCAGCTTTAGCCCTCTCCCAAGCAAAACTCTATCAGCACCTCCAAGAAAAGCAACAACAAATTAGCGCCGAGTTAGAAGTTGCCCGCCAAATACAAAATAACCTGCTGCGCCAAAGCTTACCTGAAATCAAAGGCGCAAAAATCCAAGCTTGCTGCTACCCTGCCCGCGAAGTAGGAGGAGATTTTTTTGAAGTTTTTGTTCATCCCAAAGGTGACTTGTGGTTAGCAGTAGGTGACGTTTCCGGCAAAGGTGTCCCAGCGGCTTTATTCATGTCAAGTGCTATTTCCGTTTTGCGCCGCGAATTATCTCTAGAATCGCCACCAGCGCCGAACGTAATTATGCAAAATCTCAACCAGGCTTTATCTCAAGACTTGATCAGCAACAATTGCTTCATCACCCTCGTCTTAGCTTGTTATACCCCCACCACTAGGGAACTGGTTTACGCTAATGCCGGTCACATCTATCCCATGCATTGGACAGCAAGCCCAAATTTGGCAGAAAATCCCAATTACCTCAAGGTACGCAGCATTCCCTTGGGCATTTTACCCAAATGGCAAGCACAGTGTGGTCAATTAGTTCTTTCTGCTGGGGATACCTTGTTACTTGCCAGTGATGGTATTACTGAAGCAATGGTATTAAAGCAGACGCAATTAAACAAAACTGTGGCTGGCACAAAGTCAGCTAACTATTTCATGTTGAATCAAGAAGGTCTTTGGCAACTCTTAAAAAGTGAGCCTAAACCACTTTCTCTTAACCATTTGCTAGCCCGTATCCAAGCAGACAACAACGTTCAAGAAGATGACCAAACTATACTCTCGCTGGAGGTTATGTAAGTAATGAAAAGTGAGCTTCATGTACCAAGTGACTTGAAGTTTTTAAGCATCGTAGAAAGCTGGCTGCTAGGATGCTTACAAATCCAGTTAGGAGAAACAGTTGATTGGTCACGTCTATCAGGTCGTTTGCGGTTAGCTTTGGTGGAAGCTTACTCAAACGTAGTACGCCACGCCCACAAAGATCAGCCCAATGCGCCAGTTTTAATTCGTTTGGAACTCAAAGACCAAGATATAGCCCTAGAAGTTTGGGATCGCGGTGATGGCTTTGATATGTCTAGCTACTTTGCTCCAGACCCACTGGATAAGCAAGAAGGTGGCTACGGTTGGCTGATTATCCATCGTTTAATGGATAAGGTAGAATACCAGTTGCAGAGCGATGGTGGTAACTGTCTAAAGTTAGAAGTTACTCTACCAGAAGTACGCAAATAAAGCAGAAGGTAGAAAAAAATTTTGCTCTCGTAGTGGGCACTTCAGTAACTATTAAAAGCGATAAATCGCTTACTACGAGCTACCCAACTTATTCTATATATTGATTATTGTTAATAAAGTTAAAATTTTTGCTAAGTTTATTTGATTTATAAGTGTTAATCGTTAAATATTAAAACAGTAGCTCAACTTGTGCCGATTTTGTGCAACGAAAGCTTCTAACCACCCTGATTAGAAGTAAGCAAAATTGTGTCTAAAATCACCAACTATTGAAAAGCACGCGTCATTATTTTCCTTATGGAATTAGCCTTTTATTTGTCGCCACGCTATCGCCTTGATGATGAATCACCTTGGCTTGTAGGAATTGACCCCAGTCGTCATTACTGGATTGCAGTGAATGGAGATAACAATCTGACAATAGCACTTCCTGGGTTAGTGGTATCTTCACTCAGTGAACTGAAGCAAGCGATGCAGCAATTTCGCTCACTCAGTCCTGGGCAACAAATGACTTTGAATAGAATTGCCAGTGCTTGCACGATTTACTGTGTCAGTCCCGACTGCTATGCTGTAGAAACTCAAATTAATGAAGCTTTAGTCTGGCATCTTTTTGATGAAGAAACTTTAGATAGTTTGTTGATGACTGCACACCCAGATTGGCTGTGTGCGCCATCAGATATTGATTTAGGGCGAAAAATGCTTCTGCGCTCTTTTGAGAAAGCGACAGTTACGAAGAGTTAGGAATTGGTGATTGTTAGTTGTTAGTTCTTGGTTGGAATATCCCTAACTAACTCCTAACTCCTAACCCATATCCTGTCATCGTCGCAGATTTAGCAATTCTTGAGGAGAAGCTAAGAGTTTGATTTTAGTAAATTGAATTTGCCGTTGTTGGTTGATGACAAACAGCCACATAACGTTGACACCGCACCAAGTAGTTTGTGCTTTCCCACTCACCTGAAATTCGATTTGATTGTTGTCCAAATTTTCGGAGATTCCCTGCTGAGGTTCGGCTTTAATGCCTTGAGCTTCTTGTTTTAAATAGGCAGCGATCGCTTCTTGCCCCACAATACCAGATTCAAACGGCGGTTGCATCACACCATCCGACGCAAACAAGCTTACAGTCTCATCAAAGTTTCCTGCGTTTAAAGTTTGAAAATAACGCAATATCACAGGTTCGCTAATTCCCTCAATCTGGAATTTCTCAGCTTCCGTAGTAGCAATAGGTAATTTTTCTGAAAGCATATGTTAAAGCCTAGGTGATATCTGGGAGATTTCATCAATTTAAAATTAAAAGCTAGATAAAACCTGCTACTAAAGAAGTATTTTCGCTCTTTGAAAAAAGCAGCGCTTCGCGTACCGCTAACTGAGGTGTTAGGATATTGTAGTCGGCGCTCACTCCTCCCGCTGTAAATGGACAAACCATTAGATGAAACGCTTTCTATCAAGATTGCTCAAAGCATAAAAAGCAAGGCTAAAACTCCGTTTGACAATGCTTACAAAGCAGCATTAGCGACTGAGGGAGCAACTTATGTGCAAGGCTTTTTAGTTATTGGTCGTAAGTCTTACAAACCGATTGAACATGCTTGGATTGAATTAACTGATGTCTCCGGCAACGACTGTGTTGTACGCATCATCGATCCAACATTACCGCACCTGAATAAAAACGAGCAAGAATTCTGGTACTTTCCAGCACAAAGCCTGACCGTAAAAAAACTGAAAGCGATAATCGAAGAATCGAAAGAAGATTACCCAGAAGACGAACCGCTACCAATTTATGGTGCAGCACCTTATGAATATTATGGTAATGTCATGTTAGGTGGTAAAGACTACTTAGATGCGTATCAAGCAGCAGAGGCTAAGTGTCAACAATTGAATCGACCAAACCTTGACTTGAACTAAGAGGATGTTTGAAAAGTAGGGGGCTTCTGTAAGAAAGCTCACAAAGCTAATCGCTGAAATTGAAGACATCAGCACCTTGTGAGCAAATGACTAAAGCATATCCTAGCAATTTGACGTGGGAGCAGT
>JAHHID010000020.1 GCA_019359015.1 Spirirestis rafaelensis WJT71-NPBG6 | reverse complement strand
ACCGTAGGGCATACGGAATCTCAAGCTTGTGGACAGAACAACCTCTGCTTAGGTGGGGAAACTCCTCTAAGTAAGTTGACTGGTTGAAACAAGAATCCCACTGCTTCAAGCAGTGGGAGTGTCAATTTAGCGCCTCTTCCATCGAAAGGAGAAGAATGCTTTTTTTGCGAAAACCGTAAATAACTTGTCCTTAGTAAAAAAGTTACCCCGCGAAAAATCACGCCCCTAGTTTTGTTGGACAGAAACTTCCACACCAGTCTTGGTAGGAAGCTTCTGTCTACATTTTCGTAAGAAGCACTCAGTAAAAATACCGATAGTTATGGGAAAAGTTATTGGGATCGACTTAGGCACTACCAATAGTTGCGTCGCAGTATTGGAAGGTGGTCAACCGATTGTCATTGGCAATTTAGAAGGTGGGCGAACCACTCCAAGTATTGTCGGATTTGGCAAAGGCAGTGAGCGCTTAGTCGGTCAACTGGCAAAGCGACAAGGTGTCACAAATGCTGAGAACACAATTTACAGTATCAAGCGATTTATTGGTCGTCGTTGGGATGACACTGAAGTAGAACGCGATCGCGTACCCTATGCTTGTGTCAAAGGTCGAGATGATACCGTTGATGTACAAATTCGCGGACGTAACTACACACCGCAAGAAATCTCCGCAATGGTTTTGCAAAAGCTCAAACAAGATGCGGAAAATTTCTTAGGTGAAACTGTCACCCAGGCAGTAATTACCGTGCCGGCATATTTCACAGATGCTCAAAGACAAGCAACTAAAGACGCTGGCACCATTGCTGGATTAGAAGTACTGCGAATCATCAATGAACCAACTGCTGCGGCTTTAGCTTTTGGGTTAGACAAGCAAGACACTGAACAGATCATTTTAGTATTTGACTTGGGAGGTGGTACTTTTGACGTATCCATTCTGCAACTCGGCGATGGAGTATTTGAAGTTAAGGCGACTTGTGGTAATAACCATCTAGGTGGAGACGACTTTGATAATGCGATCGTCCGCTGGATGATCCAACACTTCCACCAACAAGAAAAAGTTGACCTTTCCCAAGATAAAATGGCGCTGCAACGCTTGCGAGAAGCAGCGGAAAAGGCAAAAATTGAACTCTCCAGCATGGCGAGTACCTCAATTAACTTGCCATTTATCACCGCCAATGAAACCGGACCCAAGCATCTGGAAATGGAACTCAGCCGTTCTAAATTTGAAGAACTGGGTAGCCAATTAATTGAAGCTACCATCGAACCGATGGTTCAAGCGCTCAAAGATGCAGAGCTGAAACCACAAAACATAGATAAAATTATTTTGGTGGGCGGTTCTACGCGTATTCCGGCAGTTCAAAACGCCCTGATGAAATTTTTCAACGGCAAAGCACCCGATCGCTCTATCAATCCTGACGAAGCAGTGGCACTCGGTGCTGCAATTCAAGCTGGAGTGCTAGGTGGCGAAGTCGAGAATCTCTTACTTTTGGATGTTACACCTTTATCGCTGGGACTGGAAACTTTAGGAGAAGTGTTCACTAAAATTATTGAACGCAATACAACAATTCCTACCAGCAAATCCCAAGTCTTTTCTACTGCGATCGATGGGCAAACAAGCGTGGAAATTCACGTCCTTCAAGGTGAACGCGCAATGGCAAGGGATAATAAAAGTCTCGGTAAATTCCTTCTCGCCGGAATTCCTCCCGCATCGCGTGGCGTGCCGCAAATCGAACTATCATTTGAAATCGATGTCAATGGCATCCTGAAGGTTTCGGCTCAAGACAAAGGTACCGGTAGAGAACAAAGTATTAGGATTACCAACACAGGTGGTTTGAGTACCCACGAAGTAGAACGGATGCGGCAAGAAGCGGAAATGTTTGCAGAAATTGACAGTAAACGCATACAACTAGTTGAATTAAAAAACCAAGCGGATACTCTGTTGTCAAGTTACGAATCGACTTTAAAGCATAATGGCAACTTGATTGCCGATTCGATGAAAACTTTGGCAAATGAAAAAGCCATAAAACTCCAAGCAGCGATAACTCAAGATGGTATCTCACCAGAAGAATTGAAGCAGTGCTTGGATGACTTCCAACAAACGTTGTTTGCCATTGGTGCCGATGTCTACAACCGACCCATAATGCCAAGTGATGAAGTCGTCCAGAGTTCAGACATTCCCTTTACTCGAAATGTTGAACCAGGGACTCAAACACTCGCACCTCAATTCAACTTTAATTTTGAAGACGAGGGTACCTTACAAGTGGATTACGAGGCGATCGATTAGGGATTGGGCATAGGGCATAGGGCATTGGGCATAGGGCATAGGGCATAGGGCATTGGTAATAATTATTTCCTATTCCTCCAACGGGAGAGCCAGAGTAGGCACGTTCGCGTTGGCAGAGCCGACGCACCACAAGCGTCTCCGATAGGAGAGGGAAACCAGGACAATTGTGCTGGACTCACCAGTCCCTAGTCCCCTTTATCGCCAAACCTGGTGCTGTACCGCAATGGTTTGCTAGATTGTAGAAGCGAGTTGCCGTGGACTACACAGTGTGCTACTACAGATACGATCAAATGTATATGGGGGTTTTCCACACCTCTTGGTGCGGGTAGCTCCTCTGTTGATCGGCGGGGTTTTATCATCCTGCGTAGCACAATGTAAAAGAAACAGCCGAATCGGCAGTGAGAAGTTTGAGCAAAAAACTTGCCCAAAGTTAGCTTTCTTTAAGTCTGATGCAGGGCAAGTTGCTTCTAATTGAGTAGCTTTTGTCCTATTTTAGGAGCAAAGGATCTCATGCTAAAAATATGCTGCTGATTTTTGTTAAAGCAGCCAGTGCGTTGAAGCACCTGGCGTGTAAAAGGTAAAATAAAGTATTAACAAAAATTAACCTTTGCCTTTTTGAAGTTCTGCCTTCCGCTTTCTACCTTCTAACTTTTACCTTTGCTATATGGCCCGCGATTATTATGAAATTTTAGGTGTCTCTCGTGACGCCGACAAAGAAGAAATTAAAGGCGCATACCGCCGCCTAGCCCGGAAGTATCACCCAGACGTGAACAAAGAACCGGGAGCGGAGGATCGCTTTAAGGAAATCAACCGCGCTTATGAAGTGCTTTCTGAGCCGGAAATCAGAGAGCGTTACAACCGTTTTGGTGAAGCTGGTGTGTCCGGTGCTGCTGGTGGCGCAGGCTTTCAAGATATGAGCGACATGGGTGGCTTTGCCGATATCTTTGAAAGTATTTTCAGTGGCTTCGCAGGCGGGATGGGCGGTCCTTCTACGCAAAGACGGCGCGGTGGTCCGGTGCGAGGTGATGACCTGCGGCTAGACCTGAAGTTAGATTTTCGAGAAGCAGTATTTGGCGGTGAAAAAGAAATTCGCATCTCTCATCTAGAAACTTGTGATGTCTGTACCGGATCTGGTGCAAAAGCAGGAACTCGCCCCCGGACTTGTTCGACTTGTACTGGTTCGGGTCAAGTACGCCGCGTCACGAGAACGCCTTTTGGCAGCTTTACTCAAGTTTCCACTTGTCCCACCTGTAATGGAACAGGAATGGTAATTGAAGACAAGTGTGATGCTTGCGACGGCAAAGGCGCAAATCAAGTAACGAAAAAACTGAAAATTACAATTCCCGCTGGGGTGGATAATGGCACGCGCTTGCGGATCTCTAATGAGGGAGATGCAGGTCAGCGCAGTGGTCCTCCGGGAGATTTGTATGTTTACTTATTCGTCAATGAGGATGAAGAATTCCACCGAGATGGAATTAGCATTCTCTCGGAAATCAAAATTAGCTACCTCCAGGCAATTTTAGGCTGTCGTTTAGAGGTAAATACGGTAGATGGTCCAGTGGAACTGATAATTCCGGCAGGAACTCAGCCGAATACGGTAATGAAACTGGAAAATCGCGGCGTACCACGTTTAGGAAATCCTGTAAGTCGCGGCGACCACATGCTGACGGTGTTAATTGATATTCCCACTAAGGTCATGCCAGATGAGCGAGAATTACTAGAAAAGCTAGCTAAAATTAAGGGAGACCGCACTGGTAAAGGTGGTCTAGAAGGATTCTTGGGAAATTTGTTTAAGTAATGAGCGTATCTTCCGTCTCAACACCCGATGCTCAACTGGATTTGCGCGGCACCCCTTGCCCGATTAATTTTGTGCGGACGAAATTACGTTTAGAACAAATGCCACAGGGAGGTTTACTAGAAGTCTGGTTAGACCCTGGAGAACCCATTGAGCAAGTTCCTGATAGCCTGACAATGGCAGGCTATCAGGTAGAACAAATTACAGATTGTACTGGCTATTTTTCTCTTTTAGTGCGCCATCCTGTTACAGCCTGATGAAAGGGGAAGCTTTATCTACCACTGGGCAGTTGCTGGGTACTGTGTTGGCTGTGCAAGCTAATTTTTACCGAGTGCAACTGGATTTAGGAGACAAGGAGACAGGGAGACAAGGAGACAAGGAGACAGGGAGACAAGGAGACAAGGAGACAAGGGACGAAAAGAATAATTGTTCTTTCCCCCCATCCCCCCCTCTTTTTGTCCCCCCCTCTCCTTGTCCCCCCCTCCTCCTCTGCACTCGTAGAACGCGGTTGAAAAAAATTGGGCAACAGGTAATGGTAGGCGATCGCGTAATTGTAGAAGAACCAGATTGGTCTGGTGGACGAGGTGCGATCGCTTTTGTTTTACCCCGTGATAGTGAATTAGACCGTCCGGCGATCGCTAATGTTAACCAAATTCTCCTAGTGTTCGCTGTTGCCGATCCACCTCTAGAACCTTATCAACTCAGTCGCTTTCTAATAAAGGCGGAATCTACAGGTTTGGATGTGGTTTTATGCTTGAATAAAGGCGATTTAGTTTCAACTCAGGTGCAGTCAGAAATAAGCGATCGGCTGCTTGGTTGGGGCTATCAAACGCTATTTATGAGCGTTAATAATAATATAAATATCGACAAATTATATTATAAGTTGCAAGACAAAATCACCGTCTTGGCGGGACCTTCAGGAGTTGGCAAATCCAGTTTGATTAATGCGCTGATTCCGGATGCTCAGTTGCGCGTGGGTGAGGTTTCTGGCAAACTATCTCGTGGACGTCACACCACCCGTCACGTAGAATTATTTGAATTACCATTAGGTGGGTTGCTGGCAGATACTCCGGGCTTTAATCAGCCTGATATCGATTGTACCCCGGAAGAATTAATCCGTTATTTCCCAGAAGCTAGGCAGAAATTAGCAGTTGATAGCTGTCGGTTTAGTAATTGTCTGCATCGAGACGAACCTGGTTGTGTAGTTCGGGGTAACTGGGAACGTTATGAGCATTATTTAGAATTTTTAGAGCAAGCGATCGCTCGTCAAACTCAGATTAACCAACAAGCCGATCCAGAATCCACCCAGAAGTTAAAAACGAAAGGCAAAGGGCAGACTCAGTACGAACCGAAGCTTGAAAGTAAAAAATATCGCCAAAAATCCCGCAGAACTCAATTACAAGAGTTGCAGGAATTGTATAAAGATGATGAGTGATAAGTCGTAGTGAGGACTTAAGTCCTCGTCTTATTAAGATAAGGACGCGCATTCCTTACTACAAAGTTAATCAAATATGTTGCTTTCAGGAGCAGTGGTCAGTAAACCAACACACGCGATCGCTCCTGATTATATATTGCTATTGAGATGCACTGGGTTCCTTAGTCATTGGTGAAGATTGCAAGACGCGTCCATCTAGCTTGGTAGCGACATCCTTCACAGATACCGAAGGTTTATTCCCAGTCAAATATAGAACCGCTGTCATTGCACCAACGCTGCTGCGGCGAAAGCTGACCACATCAAAATTTACAGGCATTTCTTGAATACTCGCATCTAAGGAAAAACCCGTAGAGAAATGTGCCACATTATTCAAGTCTGGAAGCGACTTGTACTTTAACACTTTCACTTCTTGACTTGATGGTAGTTTCTGCGCCAGTTTTTTTATCTGTTGCTCAAACTCTGGTTGCCGCGCTTTTTGGAGAGCAGCATCGAATTGACCTTGTTGAGCCTGATTTGATAGCATACCCGTAAAGCCGATGACAACTTCCATCTTTTGCGGTTCTACAAAGGCAAAGAAGTTATCTAGCGGCACATTCTCTTTGATCAGTAACTGCTTGAAAGGTTCTATTTTAGAAGCAATTTCCGCCTTCATGCTAGGTGGAAGTTCTTGAAACCCTGATGGCAAGTCTTCTAGCGTCAGTGCTGTAGCTTTTACTACGGGTTGTTCTAAGGTGGGTTGCTTAATTTCGGTGGGCAAAGGAGCCGCTTGCGACACAGAGGCTGCCAAAATAGTACTGGTCACAATAGGCAACACTAAAGCGAGTTGCTGTTTCACTCTTGAAAATTTCCTTTTATCTGAGTAAGTGCCTCTAATTAAGATAGACGAACATTTTCGCGTCTGGGGTAGCATCGATTGAAAAGAAATACCAAACACTGCTACGCTCCTGATAAAGTCTTAAAATATTGTTAATTTCTGCCCAATCTCTCCACCTTCAACTTACACGTACCACCCCGGAATCACTATGGCTATCGGCTACGTTGCACTTGTACTTCATGCACACCTGCCCTTCGTTCGTCACCCTGAAAGTGACTATGTGCTGGAGGAAGAATGGCTTTATGAAGCCATTACGGAAACATACATCCCTTTACTGAAAGTATTTGAAGGATTAAAGCGAGACGGCATCGACTTTAAAATCACTATGAGCATGACACCACCGTTGGTGTCCATGCTCCGCGATCCGCTGCTGCAAGAACGCTACGATGCACACTTAACTCAACTACAACAACTCATAGGACTTGAAGCAGAGCATAATGCCAACAACGGGCATATGCGCTATTTAGCCGAACATTACGCTACCGAATTCAACGAAGCGCGTCAGATATGGGAACTCTACAAAGGCGACTTGGTAACAGCTTTTAAGCAGTTCCAAGACTCTAACAACCTAGAAATTATAACATGCGGCGCGACTCACGGCTATTTGCCGCTGATGAAAATGTATCCAGAGGCTGTGTGGGCGCAAATTCAAGTAGCTTGCGAACACTACGAGCAAACTTTTGGTCGCCGTCCGCGAGGCATTTGGTTGCCGGAATGCGCCTATTATGAAGGTTTGGAGCGGATGCTGGCTGATGCGGGTTTGCGCTACTTCCTCACTGATGGACATGGCATTCTTTACGCTCGTCCGCGTCCCCGCTTTGGTAGCTATGCGCCAATTTTTACGGAAACTGGTGTTGCTGTCTTTGGACGCGATCATGAGTCTTCGCAGCAGGTATGGTCATCTGAGGTGGGATATCCTGGTGCGGCTGAATACCGCGAATTTTACAAAGATTTGGGCTGGGAAGCTGAATATGAGTACATTAAGCCCTACATCATGCCCAACGGTCAGCGTAAAAACACGGGTATTAAGTATCATAAAATTACTGGACGTGGCTTAGGACTGTCAGATAAGGCGCTCTATGATCCATACTGGGCGAGGGAGAAGGCAGCAGAGCACGCCGACAATTTTATGTATAATCGCGAACGGCAAGCTGAACATCTTCATGGGATAATGCAGCGTCCGCCGATTATCGTTTCGCCTTACGATGCGGAGTTATTTGGTCATTGGTGGTATGAAGGACCTTGGTTTATTGATTATCTGTTCCGTAAGTCATGGTATGACCAAAAAACCTATGCAATGACGCACTTGGCAGATTATTTAAAGGCAGAACCAAATCAACAAGTTTGTCGTCCTTCGCAGTCAAGTTGGGGTTATAAAGGATTTCACGAGTATTGGTTGAACGAAACGAATGCGTGGATTTACCCGCATTTGCACAAAGCAACTGAGCGGATGATTGAATTGGGACGATTGGAACCGGCTGATGAGTTGCAGTGGAAAGCACTCAACCAAGCAGCACGCGAACTGTTGTTAGCGCAATCTTCTGACTGGGCTTTTATTATGCGGACGGGAACGATGGTACCTTATGCAGTGAGAAGGACGCGATCGCACCTCATGCGCTTTAATAAGCTGTATGAAGAAATCAAAATCGGCAAAGTTGACAGCGGTTGGTTAGAAAAAGTCGAGTTGATGGACAACATTTTCCCAGAAATTAACTATCGCGTCTATCGCCCGTTATAGTATTGCACTCTTGTTAGGACTTACGCTCAAAAAAGTTATACCGTAAGCTTTTCAATTGGACTCAGATCCCCTACTTCTCACTCGAAGTAGGGGATCTTGTTTTTCACTTGTGGGAATAGGGAACTCATCACAAGCCTAAAGACAAAGAAAAAGCCGTCCTAGAAGGACGGGGCTTTAGACCCAGTTTTTCGGTAAAATTGGAAGTCCGCATATACGGACGCACGTTTGTATAGTCGCGAATTTTCATCGCCTCGATATCACCGCATGACTCAAATTGTCTGGATTGCAAGACACGCCAACCGCCTTGATTTTGTCAACCCTGATTGGTTTCTCACCGCCGAACGCCGTTACGATCCGCCACTGTCTGATGATGGTATGATCCAAGCGCAACAGTTAGCTAAACGACTGAACCACGAAAAAATTAAACATATTTTCGCTTCTCCCTTTTTGCGAACCGTCCAAACGGCAAACGCAGTTGCAGAAGTTCTCAATTTGCCGATTAAACTGGAAACAGGTTTGAGCGAATGGCTGAATCCAGCTTGGATGACAGAAGAACCAGTAAAACTGCCAACTCGACTGCTAGCAGAATTATTCCCCAGAATTGATATTAGCTACACTCCGCGCATTGCTGCTAAATATCCGGAAACTCGCGAGCAAGTGCGATCGCGTTCTGGGCAAACTGCCAGATGTTTATCTACAGAATTCTTTCCAGACCATATCTTACTTGTGGCGCACGGTGCATCTGTATTGGGTGCGGCGATGGGTTTAGTCGGTGAAATTGCCAAAACAGAGGTGAAAGCTTCGCTGTGTTCCTTGGTGAAAGTTGTCCGTGAAGAACCAGAATGGTTATTAGAACTAAGCGGAGATACTTCCCATTTAAGTGAGATAGAACAAGTAATCAGGTTTAATTAGGGATTAGGGACTAGGGACTAGGAATTAGAAAAAGAATTAATACCAATGCCCCATGCCCAATGCCCAATGCGCTAATCTAAAATCTAAAATCGCTATGACATTACTATTAGCAGGGGACATCGGCGGCACAAAAACGATTTTGAGACTGGTGGAAGCATCGGACTCATCAGAGTTGCATACTATTTCTGAGGAACGTTACCGCAGTGCTGATTTTCCTGATTTAGTACCGATGGTAAAGCAGTTTTTGGCAAAAGCTAACACATCAACACCAGAAAAGGCTTGTTTTGCGATCGCAGGTCCGGTGGTCAAGGATACTGCTAAGTTGACCAATTTAGCTTGGTTCTTGGATATCCAACGTTTAGAACAAGAACTAGATATCGCCCATATTTCTCTAATCAATGACTTTGCGGCGATTGGCTATGGCATTCTGGGTTTAAACAAACAAGACTTGCACACTTTGCAAACTGGGAAATTTCAACCAACAGCCCCAATTGCGATTATTGGCGCTGGTACTGGTTTAGGACAAGGATTTTTAATGAAGCAGCAAGACAAATATCAAGTCTTTCCTTCAGAAGGTGGACATGTTGATTTTGCTCCTCGTACTGAGTTAGAGTTTCAACTTATGAAACACTTGCTGAATAAACATGATATCCAGCGCGTTTCGGTGGAAAGGGTAGTTTCTGGTCAAGGGATTGTAGCAATTTATCAATTTCTGCGCGATCGCAAAATACAGCGCGAATCACCAGAAATCGCTGAAGTTGTCAGAACTTGGGAACAAGAAGCCGGACAGCAAGAGAAAAGTGTTGATCCAGGGGCGGCGATTGGTAATGCTGCACTTCAAGGAAGCGATCGCCTTTCGGAACAAACTATGCAAATATTTGTCGAAGCTTACGGCGCAGAAGCTGGAAATCTTGCCCTGAAACTCTTACCCTATGGCGGTTTATATGTTGCTGGCGGCATTGCTACCAAAATTCTCCCTTTACTTCAACAAGACAGGTTTTTGTTGAATTTCACCCAAAAAGGCAGGATGCGGAGCCTCCTCGAAGATATACCGGTGCATATTGTTCTTAATCAACAGGTGGGGCTAATCGGTGCTGCTTTGCACGCGGCTAGGTTATAACAGCTAGCAGCATAAGTAGTATTAGCATCTCCAAAAGCAAAAACTATGACAATTAAAGTTTTTTTGCCGTTAATCGCTGTCGCCACATTTGTCAGCAGTACATATACGGTAGTTGAAGCGCGTAAACCTAAAGTTGCGGTTTCGCAAGCACAAACAAGCGATTCTCAAGTATCGCAATGGAAATTATTCACTGCCCCAGACGGACGTTTTACCGTTTTGATGCCAGGAATGCCCAAAAGAGTTACTCAAACTCAAAAAACATTCATGGGAGAAATTAATTTAGAAATCTTTCTCGGACAACCACCAAAGCAGGAAGTAGCATATGTAGTTGCTTTTAATGACTTTCCTGATAGTTATGGTCAAATGAACAATCCTCAAGAAATCCTCAATAATGCACAGGAAATGGCTTTAAAGACTACGCAAAGTAATTTAGTCAGTCAGCGCGATATTCGTAGTTATAATGGTCATCCAGGCAAAGAAATTGAATATATAAATTCTGGTGGCAAAATCACTAGAAATAGAATGTATTTCGCCGAGGGTCGCTTGTATCAAGTCATGGTCATAACGACTAAAAGGCAGCAAAAGTATTTAGCAAAAAGCATTACGGGATATTTAAATTCCTTTAATGTCGTCTTGCAAAAGTGAGATTATGTTCGTAGTAAGGACTTTAGTCCTGATCTTATAAACCTTATAAGCTCAGGACTGAAATTTTAATTACAGGCAAAGCAAAGGTAAATTATGAGCGAATTACAAACAAAATTACCAACTGATATTTGGGTTACAGCGACTTGGGATGAATATATTCAAGCCATTGAAGAACCAGCAGACGCGAAAGCCAAGGGCTATTACCACAATGGACAAATGAGGATTGAAATACCACCACTAGGAAATGACCATGCCAGCGACCACACTGTTATCATATTTGCTGTTAATTTGTTTGCCAGTATTAAGGGCATTGCTTTGAATGGCAAGGATAACTGCACCTATCGGGCAACAGGTTTTAAAGACGCTCAACCTGATGTATCTTACTACATTGGTGATAACGCTGATGTCATTCCTTATGGAACTTCAATTATTAATCTAGATATATATCCAGCCCCAACTTTAGCAATAGAAGTTGCTAATACCTCACTTGCTGACGATAAAGGTGAAAAACGACTGCTGTATGAGGATTTAGGAGTAGCAGAATACTGGATTGTCGATGTGCAAAATGTTAAAAGAATCGCTTTTACTATAGAAAATAATGGTAGTAGAAGAATTACCCAATCTCATGTATTACCTGGATTGGAAATTTCTTTACTAAATGATGCTTTGCGGCGTACTCGTCAAATGAATCAATCTCAAGTTGGTGCTTGGTTATTAAAGCAATTTCAAAGTACTTGAAAATCACATCAAATCACTGCTGTGATGCTTTCAATGCTTTTTACTGCGAACTTTTACCCAACATTACAGATTCTAACAAACTGAAATTTTCATAAACTCGATTGTAACCTGAAAAAATTGGACGCGATCGCCCATACTTCACTTGATATAAAAATACCTGAAATCGGGTGGCGCATTACCTACCACCGCTGCCAAAATCTTCGCTATTTGTTGATCTGGTTGCCCTACATAAAGCGAATCGACTTGAATATCGGCGTAAGTTTGATTACACTTATCTACTAGCTTCTGCAATACATCCCGATTTTGTGGCGGATTTACTCCTTGCCATAGTGTGGCATGAATGACTTTCTCTTGGTTGAGGCTTCCAGAAGTTATTTGACATCCGGTTAATCTGAGAACCGCTAGGAGTTAAATTAGTAAACGGATAACTGTCTAAAAGAAAGGGTAAAGGGAAAGGGGGAAGGGAAGAAGGATTTTTATGGTTTGTGGTGTGATGCGATCGCATGGGCGGACTTATTATAATAAAACTTCTCTTCTTAATCTTCTTTGCGCCTTTGCGTGAGACAAAATAATAAAGTCTAGCGTGTTAACAAGTTTAGATTATGGCAGGACATAGTAAATGGGCAAATATTAAACGCCAGAAAGCAGTAGTAGACGCAAAAAGGGGAAAAACGTTTACTCAGGTGTCACGGGCGATTATAGTTGCAGCAAGAAGCGGTGTACCAGATCCAGCCTTGAATTTTCAACTTCGCACAGCGATTGAAAAAGCGAAAGCAGCAGGTATACCTAATGAAAATATAGAACGAGCGATCGCCAAAGGTGCAGGTACTTTTGGCGGAGATAACACCAGTTTTGAAGAAATTCGTTACGAAGGTTATGGTCCCGGTGGTGTCGCTATCTTAATTGAAGCCCTCACAGATAATCGTAACCGCACCGCCGCAGATTTACGCGCAGCTTTGAGTAAAAATGGTGGAAATCTCGGTGAAACAGGTTGCGTTAGCTGGATGTTTGAGCAAAAAGGCGTCTGTGTGGTGCAGAATGTAGTTGATGAAGAACAGCTTTTAGAAGCATCTCTGGAAGCGGATGCGGAGTCTTATGAGACTGAGGATGAGATAGCGGAGGTATTTACCCAAGTTGCAAATTTAGAATACCTCAGTCAAACGTTGAAAGCAAAAGGTTTTCAAGTAACGGATGTAGAATTGCGCTGGATTTCCAGTAATAGTGTAGAAGTAACCGAGCCAGATCAAGCGCGATCGCTTCTCAAGTTAATTGATACTTTAGAAGGCTTGGATGATGTCCAAAATGTCACCGCTAACTTTGACATGAATGAACAACTCATGGATGTGATTATGGCTTAGTGTACTATTGCTGTATTTATACAGGTGCATCTATGGCAGATATTCAGATAGCGATTGAAAGTGAAGGTGCAATTAAAGCAACAGAGTAGTGTTGACAGCAATCATTCGGCATATTCGAGTAAATTAAATCACCCGATGCCCAGATTGTGAATGATATTATTGCCCACATCCTACAGGCAAGAAGTGAAGATGATTAGTACTGCTGTGAATGTAGGGAAGTTGGATTTTTAAAAGCTTTATATATGGGCACATTATATTGGCATCATAAAAATACAATACTGGGAAACACTCGATATTGTCAAGCACTCTTTTAATTGCCAGATATATAACCAGAGAAAATTACCGCTCTTCGATCACCTGATTTAAGAAGATAGAAAAGGGTGCCAGTTTTCACAAGTTGCTGAAACTACAGTGGAACTTGATCGCGCTAGCTATTATTGTCAAAATGAAGAAAGATGAATAATCTTATTGTTTCTTTAAATTTTCTTAACAATGGCGCTGACTCAAATTTCCCCAACCCAAACACCTACGGAAAACCAGGGATATGAATATGATTTAGTGATTGTCGGTGGTGGTATTATCGGCTTAACCCTAGCCGCTGCGTTGAAAGATTCCGGCTTGAGTGTGCTGCTAATTGAGGCAAAAGTTCAATCAGCAGCAGTAGCCAAAGGACAAGCTTACGCTGTGCATATGCTTTCAGCGCTAATTTACCAAGGAATTGGCATCTGGGAGGAAATATTGCCTCAAATCGCCACTTATCGACGTGTTCGCCTTTCTGATGCCGATTACCCAAATGTGGTGGAATTTTCTACAACCGATATCGGAACCCCAGATTTGGGTTATGTGGCAGAACACCAAGCACTGTTGCAGCCATTGCAAGATTTTGTGAAAGAATGCCCGAATGTGACTTATCTTTGTCCGGCAGAAGTGGTAAACACTCAATACCAGCAAGATGTAGTAGCTATAGATATAAAAATTGCTGGCGAGGTGCGGACAATACGTAGTAAATTATTAGTCGCGGCTGATGGAGCGCGATCGCGTATTCGCGAAGCCGCAGGAATCAAAACTCATGGCTGGAAATATTGGCAATCATGTATTGTCGCATTTGTCAAGCCCGAAAAACCGCATAACGAAACCGCTTACGAAAGATTTTGGTCAAGTGGTCCGTTTGCGATTTTACCTTTACCGGGGAACCGCTGCCGAATTGTGTGGACAGCACCCCACGAAGAAGCCAAAGCCTTGTGTGCTTTAGATGACGAGCAATTTTTAACAGAATTAAGCCGTCGTTATGGCAATCAAATGGGCAAATTAGAATTACTAGGCTCGCGCTTTGTTTTTCAAGTGCAACTGATGCAAAGCTCGCGCTACGTTCTGCCCAGACTAGCATTAATTGGTGATGCAGCACATAATTGCCATCCCGTCGGCGGACAAGGTTTAAATCTCGGCATTCGTGATGCAGCAGCTTTAGCGCAAATATTACAAGAAGCGAAAGCGACAAATAAAGATATCGGCGACATTCGCATCCTCAAACGCTATCAAAGCTGGCGTCAGCGAGAAAACCTGACAATTTTAGGTTTCACCGATTTGTTAGATCGAGTATTTTCTAACAACTTCTTACCAATAGTTTTAGTTCGTCGCTTCGGTTTATTAACTATGCAGAGAGTACCTTTGTTAAAAAGATTTGCTCTCAAGTTGATGATTGGTATGAAAGGACGTACACCCAAAGTGGCGCAACGTGTTTAAGGGAAACAAGGTAAAATCTTTTATCTTGTATCGCTGATAGCTGAATAAATCCGATTAAGATAACATACAAGTTATCCAGAGAAATCAAAAGTCTAAAAAAATTAAGAATTGGTGATTTTGTCCACTAGTAGTGCTAAAGTTTCAAGAAATTCATCTGAAATTTTCAGCGGGTATCAATGCTGAAGAAGTTACAGAAAAGACAAATTTCTCTAATTGCGGGTGCAGGACTGTGTGCCTTTTTGGCTGGCGCTATGTTTAGTGCTCCGGAAATTGGAAAATCTATGGAACAATGGATAAAACTGTCCAAAAGTCCACCGGAACAGATATCGGAAGCAAGCAAAGCTAAATCAGTGGTTCTACCATTGGTGTCACAATCGCCGCAAGAACGATCCGGAAAACTAGAAGCGATCGCCAAAGACTCTAAATCGCCAGATAGAAATCGCGCTCGTTATCTTTTGGCAAGTGATTTGATTGAAAGCAAAGACGCGAAAAAAGCGCTATCGTTACTCGAAGGACTGGAAAATGATTATCCACTACTAGCCCCTTACGTTTTGCTGAAACAGGCACAAGCGCAGGATTTATTAGGTAAAGACGGTAATGCCTCAGATATCAGGCAAAAAGTGCTGAAGCAGTATCCCAAAGAAGCTGCCTCAGCTAAAGCGATGTATCTGATTGCTCAACCAGAAACCCAAGAAACAGCCATCGCTCAATTTCCTTCCCATCCCCTAAGCTGGGAAATCATTCGCAAGCGGTTAGATGAAAATCCCAATCAGCCCAAATTACAATTAATCCTGGCAAAATATACTTTTGACCAACCAGGAATAGTTAGCGTGTTGGATGGGTTAGTTAGTAACTCTACAAATTCGACACAGGTGGAAGCCGAAACTTCCCTCAAGCCAGAAGAGTGGGAAATAATTGGTACAGCTTACTGGGAAAACAATGAATTTGGCAAAGCAGCTAAGGCTTATGCGAAAGCAGCCAAAACACCGCGTAACCTCTACCGCACTGCACGGGGATTGCAGCTAGGGGGACAAAAAGAGCAAGCGCAAGCTATTTACCAGAAACTGATACAGCAATTTCCCGAAGCGACAGAAACTGGTACTGCCCTGATGCGTCAAGCAGAAATGGTAAAATCATCTAAAGATGCCTTACCATATCTTGACCAAGTAATTGCTAAATTTCCAGATAAAGCTGGTGCCGCACTGATAGAAAAAGCGAAAATTCTCGACAACAGCGATAAAAAAGCAGCAGAAACGGCGCGGCAATTACTGATAACCAAATATGCCAATTCGCAAGAAGCCGCAGAATATCGTTGGAAAATTGCCCAAGATAAAGCCAAAGCAAAAGATTACAAAGCCGCATGGCAATGGGCAGAACCAATTACCACCAACAACCCAAACAGCATTTTGGCACCCAGAGCAGGCTTTTGGGTAGGTAAATGGGCAACTAAACTAGGCAAACAGCAAGAAGCCAAAGCCGCGTATGAGTATGCACTCGCTCAGTATCCTTACTCTTATTATGCATGGCGATCGGCGGCAATTTTGGGGCTAAATGTCGGCAACTTTAACAATGTCCGTCAGCTAAACCCAGAAGTCGCTTTATCAGGGCGTCCAGTACCCCCCGCAGGTTCGGAAACTTTCAAAGAATTATATCTGTTAGGTCAAGACCGCGACGCCTGGTTACAATGGCAAACAGAATTTCACAACAAAATGCAGCCAACGGTAGCAGAAGATTTTACAGAAGGTTTGATGCGGCTGGCACAAGGAGAAAATAAAATAGGAATTGATAAAATTTCTAAATTGGAAGACCGAGAAACACCAGAAGAAAAAGCTCAGTATCAAGCTCTCAAAGAACAGATTACCTACTGGCAAGCTCGTTATCCCTTTCCTTATCTCAACGAAGTTGAAAAGTGGTCGCAAGAGCAGAAAATTAATCCTTTGCTGGTGACTGCTGTGATGCGTCAAGAGTCTCAATTTCAACCAAAAGTTAAATCTTCTGCTGGTGCTACTGGCTTAATGCAAGTTTTACCGAGTACAGCCAAATGGATTGCACCACAAATTAAGCTGGATAGTCAAAAAATTGACTTGGAAAATCCCAGTGAGAACATCATGTATGGTACTTGGTATTTGGATCACACCCATGAGCAATATCAAAATAACTCACTGTTAGCGATCGCTTCTTACAACGCCGGTCCTGGTAACGTCAGTAAGTGGCTGCAAGCACCAAAAGAAGATCCAGATGAATTTGTCGAAGCAATTCCCTTTGACGAAACCAAAAATTATGTGCGTCAAGTATTTGGTAACTACTGGAATTATCTGAGACTTTACAACCCCGAAGTTTCTGCCACAGTTAGAAAATACTCAGCCGTACATCCGCAATTGCCGAAGTAAAAGAGTGGGGGAGTGGGGGAGTGGAGGAGTGGGAGAGTGGGGGAGAGAGTATTAAATTTTATTTTGAATTCTACTTATTTCCTTGTCCCCTTGTCCCCCGCTCCCCCCATCTCCCCCTGCCTCACCTACGACGACACAAAGCGCGATCGCTTTTTGTCACTTTGGGGTTGGTCTTCAGATAGTCATGTAATAAATCGCAACTTTGTGACAGTAGATTTTCTAATCGAGTATCTGCCAAATTCTTGAGAATCAACCTACTTTTGGTAGTACCAATCGCTAGCTGTCGCCCATCTGGACTGAAAATTGCACTGCTGAAGTTTTCACTATGCGCCTTCAAAACGATTAGTAAAGTGCCATTTCGATTCCAAAGCTTGATATTATCATCGGTAGACCCTGCTAAAGTCTTACCGTCGCGGCTAAAACTGACGCTTTTAAACCAATCACCATTGCCCTCAAACTTTTGCAGGAAAGTCCCATCCCGTCGCCATAGCCTTACGGTATTATCGTCAGAAGCTGATGCGAGTAACTTACCATCAGGACTGAAGCTGACCCAATTCACGTTATCCTCATGTCCTAACAGAGTCTTGATCAACGTACCATCACGGTTCCAGAGTTTCACCGTAGTGTCATCAGAAGCGGATGCGAGTAACTTGCCATCGGGACTAAAGCTAACCCAATTCACCTCATTTCTATGGTCGCCTAAGGTTTTTCGCAGTTTACCATCGCGACTCCAAAGCTTGACTGTTTTATCCTTACTAGCCGAAGCAAGAATCTGACCATCAGGCGACCAAGCGACACCAAAGACTCTATCAGTATGTCCCTTCAAGGTGTTGAGTAATTTGCCTTCTAGACTCCAAATCTTCACCGTTTTATCAAAACTAGCTGATGCAAGAATCTGACCATCGGGGCTAAAACTTACGCCCCAAACTTCACCTTTATGTCCTTTGAACGTGCGAATCGGTGTACCATCGCGATGCCAGAGTTTTATGGTCTTGTCTCGATTTGCGCCAGCGATCGCACTACCATCAGGGCTGAAACTGATGTTAGTAATCCAATCATTGTCAGTTTTGGGGTTTCCTTGGCGCAAATCGTCCCACTCCCAAAGTTTGATAGTTTTGTCTCGACTAGCAGAAGCAAGCGTGCGATCGTCAGGGCTAAAACTAACACTATTCACCCAATTATTATGTCCTCTCAAGGTTCCTAACGGCATACCCTGAGAAGTCCAGAGTTTGATACTTTCGTCGCTACTGGCAGATGCAATAATCTTACCATCATGGGTAAAACTGACACTAGTAACTCCACCACTATGTCCTGGCAAAGTTTTCAGCACCATTCCCTCTCGACTCCAGAGATTGATAGTTCTGTCTAAACTACCAGAGGCGATAATTTTACCATCAGGCGACCAAGCGAGGCTTTTGACCGCATCCTTATGTCCAGCCAAGGTTTTTATCAGCTTACCGTCTATAGTCCACAATTTGATAGTTTCATCAGCACTCGCGGAAGCTAATATTTGACCATCGGGCGACCAAGCAACATCTAAAACAGGTTCTTCATGCGCGGTAAATGTTCTCAACAGTTTACCATTTCGACTCCAAAGTTTGACTGTTTTATCTTTACTAGCAGAAGCAATTATTTGACCGTTGGGGCTGAATATAGCACTATTGACTACATCTTGATGTCCCAATAAAGTTATCGGCTCTTTTGCGTTTAGATTCCAGAGTTTGACTGTTTTATCTTGACTAGCAGAAGCAATTATTTGACCGTCAGGACTAAAACTGACACTATTAACTACATTCTGATGCCCTGACAAAATTTTGAACCATCTGCCATCAGGATACCAAAGGATAATCTTATTATCGGCGCTAGCAGAAGCAATTATTTGACCATCAGGGCTGAATTTAACGCTATTTACCCCTAAAAAATGTTTTTCTAAGCGGTTACGCTCTCTTACCTCAGAAAGTGATTGAGAAAGTGCCGTTTTTAACTGTTCTCTTGTCTCGGAATCTACCCAAATTGCCTTTTGTAGTTTTCTTCCTGCTTTTAAACCTTCTTTTATTGCATCGATACCTTTTTCGGAAGCAAACAGCGCTTCACTAGATGCACTAATCGTTTTAATTTCGCTATTTCTTGCACTCCAAATTGAGGATGTTAAAGCTGCTATTGCTGTGATTGCAACCGCAAGCGCGAATTGCAGAGAAAAATTAACTCTGACTTCACTTTGTCTTTGTTTTTCTTTACTTTCTGCTAATTGATTTCTTAATTCTTTTTCTTTCAATTCAGCTTGCAATTGCTCAATTTCTACGCGACTCATTTCTTCGCGCTTGCGTAACTCTTTCAACTCGCTAAGTAAATCTAATCCTTGCTGTAAGTGGCTACCCACCAATTTTGCTTGCTGCTTCTTTTGTCTGAGTTCGCTATTTAATCGCTCAATTTCTGCTTGACTTTGTTGTACTTTGGTGCGTAGCTGGTTCAATTGAATCTGCAAGCTTGATTCTTGTTCTTGCAAGTGGCGAATCAAATTTACTAGATAATCATGAATTAGTTGATAGCGTTCGGGAACATCAGGAAATAAAACTACTAACCCGGAACGCACTAAAATTTCTAATACTAAATCTAATTTTTCCGGATCTTCTACTTCTTCTAATTCTATTGCTAACTGAGCGCGGCTTTTAAAAGGTCTTTGATTATTTTCATCTGTTAATAAATATAAAACCAGTAGTGCCGCACGTTCATTTTCTTTACCACAATCTTGGATAAGCTCCTTGATATATCGTTCAATTAATCGATTTGGTCTATATGGCTGATAGCTTTCTAAGCTAGTAATTCTTTCATCTTGAAGTTGCGCTCCTGCTAGTTGCAATTCAATCGGACGAACTTCTCCTAGTTCGACTGATAAATCTTCTATTAATGCATCAATTAAAGCAGGTTCTAAATAGATGTGCGATCGCTCTGTTAAACGCTGCATCACAAATTTGGCATCTGCTGGAGAAAAATTATTTAGTGGATAGCGAATATTTTTATCAAGAATGTTCTTATTAATCGCTTCTAATCCCGATAAATACTTAAATTCTAATAAACGATGTAAATAATCTTCTCGCAAAGAAAGAATAACTTTAACAAAAGGGATATTTAAGGCTTGACTAACAAAAATATCAAATTCTTGCTTTTTATTCCTATCTGTGTATCCAAAGAAAAATTCTTCAAATTGGTCAAAAATTAAAACTGTAATTAAATGGTTGTCAGCATTTTCTTTTAATTGTTCCTGAATCCCGGCAATTGTGATTTGTGTTGCCGGAAAAGGTAAAATTTCTGGATCGATGACGACTTCTTTTTTAATTCGCGCCTGCGCCTCTGATAAAGATTTTCCTAATTCTCCCACCCAATCATCGTATAATTGTAATACCACAGGTACGGCAATTTGATCGCCGATCGCTCGATTTTGCAATGCAGGTACTAAACCGGCAGTAACGGTAGAACTCTTACCCACACCTGACGGACCGTGAATCACGGTCAATTTTTGGTCAGCGCGGCTAATTCTACCAATCAAGTTATTAATATCACCTTCTCGACCAGAAGCGGCAATTTCTAACGCTACACTGCTTCCCCCAGCAGGTGACAGCAAGGCTGGATTTGTCGCTTGTCTTTGCGGTTGTAAACGTCCTGCACCAATAAAAGCGCGGAAACCATATTGCTGTTCGACAGAACGGCGTTTTTGACGAATAGTAAAAGCTTCTAAATAACGACCTTCTTCAAAATAAAGTGATCGCAAAGACCGTAACAAACGAATATAACGATGGGCATCATAACGGTGGTCGCTAGTTTCTAACGCTTCGTCAAGATTATCACTCGCCATTTCTAGCTGTTCTAAAACGATTTTTTCCTCACCCAAATTTCGCTGTGCTTTCGCTAAAAGCAAGCGATAAATTTGCGCTAACAGTAAAGCAAATATCCCTTGGTTAGAATCGCTATTATCTTTCGATTCGTATAATTTCCACAAACTAACTCGTGCATATTGACTCGCTTGTGCCCAGCGCGATTCCTGCACAGCAACTTGTGCTAAAAAACCATAATCACAAGCTAATTGTATTTGCGAGCCATAAGTTTGATGCAATTCTAAAGACTTTTGAGCAACCATTTGCAATTCTTGCCACTCTTGCAAATGCTCTAAAACTTCCGCCAATTCTCCTATAAATTGAGCCGCTACATCTGGGCGTCCACTTACTTGTAAAACATTCAAGCATTCTTGGAAATACAATTTAGCTGAGTGCCAATAGCGGCGATTTTCTGAATAATTTCGTTCAGCTAAACGACAACAACATAATCCAAGATAAAATAATAATACCCCTTGCCGCAGTAGGGGTGAAGCGTGGCTGTTAACAATATCTAACTGTGAACCGAATGAATCGGGAATTCTAAATTTATTGCTTAATTCTTTCTGGTTTCCCGATAATTGCTGCCAACACCTTAAGCTTTCTTTGAAATGGTCTAAAGCTGAATTTATGCGATCGCTTACATAATCGTCTAAACCAAAAACAAATTCTAAACTAGCATCTAATTCCGGCTCTAAAGATATACCATGACTTTGTAACTCTTTGATAGCATACTTAAGTTCATAACTATGCTCCCAAACTTGCTCTATGGTACAATGCTGCTCTCCAAGTTCGCGTCCTTGACGTGGTGTAGCACGAGTGTTTAAAACTGTAGCGAATAAAGAATCAGTTTCTTGTTGTAAAAATTGCAGCAACTCGGTGGAAGTCATTTCAAAGCGAATTGGTGTTGCTGCCCAACTTGCAAAATCTGGTGCTAAACGTAATAATTTTTGCTGTACCTCATCATTCACCCAAAACACCATTGGAAATGAATGTCTTTTGCGAAACTCATCCCGAATATGATTGATCGCACGCAGCAAATCATCGAGTCCTTCTACTGACTCTAAACCGAAAATCATTAATGCTGAAGGCTGCTTTTTTGTGACTTGTGTGTGAAGAGTTGTGTAAAGACTTCTGGCATTATGGGGCAAAACTAGCTTTTGAATGTCATCTGCTTCCACAAAGACTTCTTCAAGTCGTTCTAAAATTTGCTGTTGCAAAACTTTATAGTTACAACAAACTACAACCACAGAAAATTGATTGTGAGAGAGAGCGATCGCCCTCCCCAAACTTCTAAAAGAACGCTCGTTATCTGTTATGATGCTTGTCTGCGGGTTTCGTTCAACCATGATTGAAATTTTTGCGTTTCTGCTAAAACTGGGTTGACCGCAAACCAAACTCCCTGGTGATCGCGGTATTCAAACACAAACAAACTTCTTAACAAAGTGTGATATTCGATATCACCTCTGACCCGCTGCTGTTGCACCACTTGAAATATTAATTCCCACTCGTGCGGATCGATCGGGTTAGCACGGTAGTCACGCTGTCTTTGAATCACAAGTTCCACACAACCGCGATCGAAAGGTGGATCTTGTTCCCGTAGACAGTCGTACAACAATCCTAGCAAGTCGCGTACATGACCACCGCTGATCAAACACAACCGATCTAAAGTTTCCGAGCTATCAAACACCTCTGTTATTAAGTTTAACCGTTCTTGTGGGTGAATATCAGGGAAACCTCTAGCTAACACCATTTGACGCATCAAAGCTAGTCCAGGAGTGTAAACCTCTCCACTCCGCGAACGCACGGGTATCATAGGTAACACTTTAGGAGCTACACCACCACCTAAGCGTTGTTGTAGTTCAGCGCTATCGTTAGAGAAAGTTAAGGCTAAAGGAATAGTGTAAACTACATGGCAGCTGAGTTTACGTAACTGTTCACCACGTTGGATAAATAAATATTCTGGCAGCGATCGCCCAGATGGTAAAGGTCTAATCGCTACTCTGTCGAGATTATCGACAATTACAACCAATCCTTTTTTACCTCTGGCTTTGAGTTCAGAGTTAGCGCGATCTAGCAGTTCTTTATTAATTGACTGCAAAATATTTCCTGTACGCGGTTCGAGATAATCGCGTAAACGTCGTCGCAATTGAGGACTTTCTTTGGTTTTTGCGGTAATTTTCGCGATACCAACAGATAATTCACCTTCATACTCTAGGTCAATCGGTGTTTGCATGAAATCTATAACTTCCGTAAACAACTTCGCAAAATAGCTAGGTTTGATACGGATTTTCAGCGCTTCCAGACTTTCACTCACTTGACCGGCGATCGCCAGTAAAATATCAGTTACATCTACATCTGCCATTTCTAGGACATGAGTAGACTCAAAATAAACCACATGAAATTTTTGCTCCTCTAACTCAGCTTGGAGTCGCAACAACTCGGTTGACTTGCCACAGCCAAGATGACCTGTAAATAGCTGACAGGTTGGTATATCCGGTGAGATCCGTGTGATGGTACGCTGCAAAGCTTCGATAATTTTGCCACCCCGCACTGAGGCAAAATCAATATAATATCGGCGATCGGCAGCATTTCCCACCATTAGAGGTCTGCTCGGATTGCACGCTTGATAAAATCTTTCTAAATCTAGGAGCATAACTAATCCATTTCACTTAGGGAAAGACGGGGATTACGAAAACGTCTGGATAACTATCTATATTTATATCTGCTGGGTGGGTAGTAATTCTTGCCTAGTCTACGAAGATCCCTATCAAAATACAAACTATATTGACATTTTTCCGGATGATTTTTCCGATAAATTTGTCAAATAGCAACACTTTTATTTATGATTTTTTAAGTAATAATATTGATGTAAGTCTCAGGAAAAATATTTATTCAGAGAAAAATATTCTATTAGAAATTCTAAAAATATCTAATAGACAAAAAGGTTATATTGATTACAATTTTGAAGTATTCCTTCAAATAAGTTTTTTCAGTATCCATCATGAAAACTTCATCCCCTCGTTTATCTCAGTCTTGCCTGCGGGTATTCAGCTAGGCTATATTTAACTGTTTACACTTTCATCAAAAGAAAGTTTGTAGCTGATTACTATTAAAAGGTAAATTTAAATAGTATTTTTTGGTAAGTTTTTCACAAAATGAGCAAGGCAAATAAAATAAATTACTTTAAAGTATCTTATTTAACAGCTTTGTAAGTTAATACATGTTTTCTTAGAAAACAAGGCGATAATATTTTTTAGTAAATGATTTTATTGAAGTCGGAGAACTAAATTAAACGTCAGATCGTAGGAAGGACTTTAGTACTTAAAATGCTTGTCCTAAGCGATTAATCGCTCACTAAAAGCTTAAATTTCATATTTCATTGTCTCCAATACTTACTTATAAATATTAAAAAAAATAATTTTGCATTTTTTACGTGAATACTGGAAATCCAAATGCAAATAACCCTGAGAAAATAACTTATATAAAACGAGTCAACTAAGCACCCTTAAATTTAAAACTTAAATGCTTGTGTAAGTTGACGTAGATAAATATAACTATCTAATAAATATGAAGATGCTGTATTTATTAGTAACCACTAACCCCTAACACCCTTACTTCTCAATATTTACAGTCTCCAGCACGAAGGCAATCTTCTATTTGGTCATCTCTGCCCGATAGTTTAAACGGCACTAAATGTATTAATTGAGATTTGATGCTACTACTAATTAAATCAGTTGTTCGCAAAAAATTCTTCGATAATATCGGCATGTCACGATTAGCAGCAAAGCTAGAAGTTGCATTACCTAAAAAAACAGGTAATGATACCATCAAAAAAATCAAAATAGTCCTACTCATACAAACCTCAGCTACAAATTTCCGATTGCGTTACTGTAAATAGCACCTTGATAACCGGAGCTTAAAAACCGAGCTATTATGTTTATTTTTAGTAAATTTAAACTTAATGCTTTTTTTTGGAGACGTGATATATAATTATCATCTCCACCCATATTAGGGTAGGCAATGCCTAGAATATAACTTCCTACTCACATATTCATATTAAACTTTAATTCAACCGGACGAAAAGAGCGATCGCACTAAAAAAAATATCATAGTAGCCGCCACCCCGGATAAAATAGTTAACAAATGATGCCTACTCTTTCAACTCATGACTCCTTCACAAGACGTAGACACTTCAACTGAGCCAGGTATCGACCTCGAAGGATACGGCAACCCAGAAGTAAATCCTCTCGATGAATTGCCAGGTGAGATCGAAATGTCCATTTTCGACCACCTAGAGGAGTTGCGACAGCGGATTTTTTATGCCTTGATTGGTGTAGCAGTTGGTGTTATCGGCTGTTTCCTTGCCGTCAAGCCGATTGTCCAACTGTTGGAAGTACCAGCAAAAGGAGTCAAATTTCTCCAACTTGCTCCCGGAGAATATTTCTTTGTCTCCCTAAAAGTTGCCGGTTATAGTGGCTTAGTGCTAGCTAGTCCTTTCGTCCTTTACCAAATTATCCAGTTTGTACTCCCTGGACTGACGAGACGCGAACGTCGCTTGCTTGTACCCGTGATGTTGGGTTCGAGTGTGCTGTTTGTCGGTGGGCTAGTGTTCGCCTATATACTCCTAATTCCAGCCGCTTTGAACTTCTTTATCAGCTATGGTGCAGATGTAGTCGAGCAATTGTGGTCGATTGACAAATATTTTGAATTTGTGCTGTTGTTGTTATTTAGCACCGGGTTAGCATTTCAAATTCCTGTAATTCAATTGTTGCTAGGTGCTTTAGGAATTGTTTCTTCTCAAATAATGCTTTCTGGTTGGCGTTATGTGATTATTGGATCGGTGGTTTTGGGAGCTGTTCTCACACCTTCTACAGATCCTTTTACCCAAAGTCTTTTAGCTGGTGCAGTTTTGGGACTTTATTTCGGGGGTATCGGTTTGGTTAAGCTTGTCGGTAAATGATTGGGGAATGGGGACTGGGAATTTGAACAGGGGGAAAGCGCAAAAGCCCCATGCCCAATGCCCAATGCCCAATGCATGAAAAAAGACCCTACAGGCTAGAAGGCTGAGGCTACACGAACGTTCCGTTCGTCCTTGGCGTTCCCGTTCGCGCAGCGTCTCCGACAGGAGAAGGGTAACCTGCCTTGTCTACGACACGCAAGGAGCGTTCGCAGGCTTTGGTTTTGTACGTATAGCCGCACCATGTGCGGGTGTCGGTGACGAAAAGGAAAGTTATTAAAGTCGAAGATTTTCCGCAAGCGCGAAAACGAGCTTATAAATCATGGATAGACTTTGCTGATTTGGGCATTAATAAATCAAGCGCTGAAATTAGTAAACTTTATCAAAAAGACGATTTAATAAAGAGGTTAATATTAGCTGTTACGAATTAGGCTGGCGACAAATTACTGATTTGATGTCGCAAGTTCTTGTATTAGGCGTAATGTTAGATAACGGTGAATTTGTGTTAGTTAAATCAGACAGAGATGTAGTTTTGGGCAAAAGAATACTTTAAGATATTCTTTTATTTTCTCTGCCTTGTTATGTTCGTTATTTGGATGATAAACTAATCAATCAACCATTCGGAAGCACGTTCACCTAAATCTAAAGGAATGCTAACTGCTTTTCCAAGTCGCGGACGTTCGCGAGTTTGAGTAATAAATGTTTGTACCTGAATTGTACCACCAAAGGCATTAAGATAAGTGGCGACGCTATCTAGATGCTCTTGGTAGTCTGCTTCACTTAAGGGAAAAGATACTTGCTCAAGATATTTCCACATTATTTGCACAAATATCTTCCCCTGAGTCCGGCGCAACTGGACATCGTATGAGCGTCCCCACTTATCAAGCAACAGTTGACGTAATTCTTGTCCGGTCATAGCTTTTTTCAATTATATTTTACATTTAGTTATGATGTTAAGTTCCGTAACTCAAGTATGATAGGACTATAAAGAAATGTAATGTCCACCAAAAGATGCTAAAAATATCTTTGAAGAGAAAACTATGGCATCGTCGTGGGCACAATTCATTTCGATGTAGACAAGAGCCATTAACATTATGGGAACTCTTGTCAATATTCTTAACAAAATAGAGAATCATAGCGCGGGGATTATGGCTCAATTTTCAGAATCAGCAGACGTGCCCGATATGGGGCGTCGTCAATTCATGAATCTGCTCACTTTCGGGACTGTTACCGGAGTAGCTCTGGGAGCATTGTATCCCGTAGTCAAGTTTTTTATTCCCGCTTCTGCTAGCGGTGCTGGTGGTGGGACTACAGCAAAAGACGAGTTAGGTAACAACGTCAGCGTAGCTAAATTTTTAGAAAGCCATAATGTAGGCGATCGCACTTTAGTTCAAGGACTCAAGGGAGACCCGACCTATATTGTGGTAGAAAGCAAAGAAGCGATCGCTGATTACGGCATTAACGCCATCTGCACTCACTTAGGTTGTGTTGTTCCCTGGAACGTTGCAGAGAACAAATTTAAGTGTCCTTGTCACGGTTCCCAGTATGATCCTACTGGTAAGGTTGTCCGAGGTCCAGCACCGAAGTCTTTGCCTTTAGCTCATACCAAAGTAGATGACGACAAAATCGTCTTGACTCCCTGGACTGAAACCGACTTCCGCACAGGTGAAGAAGCTTGGTGGGCTTAATTATTTTCTCAATAGTCCTTAGTCATTTGTCAAATGACAATTACTAATGACTATTGACTATTGACTATTGACCTTCATTTCTAGAATTTTTGTCCTTATTGAGATGAGAAATGCCTTTACACCGGCGAGGTTGACTCGCAGTGCTAAAGCGATGGTAAAAACATTGCTTATAGCGATCGCTACTGTGACATTGTTCTTCACCAGCGATCTAGTTCTTCCCCAATCAGCTGCTGCTTATCCATTTTGGGCACAGCAAACTTATCCCGAAACCCCCCGCGAACCAACAGGACGCATTGTTTGCGCTAACTGTCACCTAGCGGCAAAACTGACGGAAGTAGAAATTCCCCAATCGGTATTACCCGATACCGTATTCAAAGCGGTAGTAAAAATTCCTTACGACACCAGCGTGCAGCAAGTAGGTGCTGATGGTTCTAAAACTGGCTTAAATGTCGGTGCCGTGCTGATGTTACCCGATGGCTTCAAGATTGCTCCTGAGGATCGCATCCCTGAGGACATGAAAGAAGAAATTGAAGATTTAGCCTACCAACCCTACTCAGAAGACAAAGAAAACATTGTCATCATCGGACCACTACCCGGTGAACAGTATCAAGAAATCGTTTTCCCAGTTCTTTCTCCCGACCCCGCAACTGACAAGAATATCAAGTTTGGTAAATATTCAGTTCACGTAGGTGGTAATCGTGGACGCGGACAAGTTTACCCCACTGGTGAAAAGAGCAACAACACTGTTTACAACGCTTCCGCTACTGGCACAATCAGCAAAATTGCCAAAGAGGAAGATGAAGACGGTAACGTCAAATACCTGATAAACATCCAATCTGAGACCGGTGAAACAGTTACAGATACGGTTCCCGTCGGACCCGAACTGCTTGTTTCTGAAGGACAAGCGGTGAAGTCTGGTGACGCTTTGACCAGTAACCCCAACGTCGGTGGATTTGGTCAAGATGATGCCGAAATTGTTCTGCAAGATGCTGGCAGAATTAAAGGCTTAATCGCATTCATCGCTTTGGTGATGTTAGCTCAAGTTTTGTTAGTGCTGAAGAAAAAGCAGGTAGAGAAAGTTCAAGCTGCTGAGATGAATTTCTAATTTATCCACTAATTCATCACTTCTTAGGACAGGTATTTTACCTGTCTTTATTTTTCTACTTTATGTTATAACATTTGTTATAACACTAATAATTTACCTCAATGGATGGAAAAAGTTATCGTATCACTCATGCAAAGGTAGGAAATCAAGATGGGTTTCGCTTACCTCGCGTATTTTCTCAGGACTACCCACATTTAGCCAATGCTTCGGGGTACATTGAAGTATTGTCTGAAAACACGTTTTTAGTTCGGTTAGAAACTGATAATGGTGATGAGACTGATGAAACTGAAAGTATTATGATGAGCCTTTTTCTGGACTTTCTGATGAAGGATGCTATTAAAAATCCTTCTGTTCTTGTTCCTTACACCAAGGAAATGAGCGATGAGATGGATGATTTACTAACCGACGTAATTCTCGATTAATGGCTTTATTCACTTGTAATGAATGGCAAATTTTTTTCTATCCATTGTTTAATAAACAATGGGTAGAATTGCGTAATAGAGTGAAAATTTTAAAAAATGATTTATCTAAAGAAGAATTTATTAAACATTCAGATGTCAAATTATTAAAAGCACTGAATATTGGTATTAAAGAAAAAATTCCTCAAGACCCTTTTGCTTCCAACTTTATTTTACAAAAACCTTTACAAAAGTATGGTCGTCTCAAAAAAATGGGATTAATGTCCCTTTTAAAGTTTTTAATTGAGCAAAGTATGATATATCATTATTGAAGATTATAATGTCAATTCCAGTAATTTTAATTCCAAATTCAATTTCTGGAATAATAACATAAGGACTAATATTAGATATTTGTTCCCAAAGATTGCCCATTCTTGTACTAAGACTTCTTGTGACAGAATTACTAGTGACCAATAATTTGGCTCCACATAGTTCAAATAGATTACGAGGGTTGGGACAATTCTCTAAAGTTGCTTTTTTTTGCTCAAATTCTTTTGTTAACCATACAATAAACTCTGTAGCAAATTTTTCAGTTATCCTGCGAATTAGCTGTGACTGAATCTCCAATTCTAAAACTGAGTTATTTTTATCTTGTTCAATTTGATGTTGAAAATAAGAAGATATTATTGGGTAAAGAACTTTTGTTAATTTATATGCTTTATGCAAATCTTCATCAGCTATGTTATTAACATTTATTGTTGATGCTTGCTGATAAATGAGCGCTTTCCGCTCTTGCACAGAAAGTGCTATCAAAGTCTCAGCAGTGAATTTTGTAGGCATAAATACTCGATAAAAATCAATGGCTTTCTTATTGTTCCCAATATTGAAGTAGTATCAACGAACTACACAAACCTAGTAAAAAACGCAACCAATGATTAGCAACGTGAAAAGAAAATTGGGAATTGCTAAATTAAATAAGGTCTTAAATCCATAATTTTTCGTAAAGACGTTCCGTCGGAATGTCTCTACGAAGGTTTTCAAACTATCGTAATATCACTCTATCAAGGTAATTGGCTTTTTACCTTCAACTTCATAGTTAACGCGACCAATTATGCAGCTATGTTTATATCCCAAATCTTTAAGTGCAATTAAACATTCTTCAGCTTGCGCTTCTGGAATCGAAGCTAAAAGACCGCCGGCAGTTTGCGGGTCAAATAATATGGGATAATTAGAATGGCTCTCAGTCTGTGCCAAATTGCAAATGTAACCTGATGCTTGCAAATTTTCTGGATGCAGTGAGCTAAAAATACCTTGTTGTAGTGTCTCGCTTGCACCTTCTAAAATCGGTATAGCTTCAAGTTGTAACTCAACTGCAACACCAGAAGCTTGCACCATTTCCAGCAAGTGTCCCAACAAGCCAAAGCCTGTAACATCAGTGCAAGCAGTCGCTTGGTGTGACAATAAACATGCAGCAGCAGCTTGTGACAACAGCATCGACTCGACAGCAGCATCAATCCAACGATTTTTAACTTGGTGACGCATTTGAGCTGCAAATAATGTCCCGGTTCCCAGCGCTTTTGTCAAAATCAGCACTTCCCCTGGTTGCATTCCGCTTTTGCGTAAGAGTTTATCGGGATAAACTAATCCGTTGCAAGTTAAGCCAAATGCTAATTCTGCACCTTGGGTTGTATGTCCACCGATGAGGGGTGCTTGCGCTTGATTTAACACCTTCACTGCACCAGATAATAATTGATAAAGAGTTTCGGCGATTTTAGATGGTGCAGCATGAGGAATCGTAGCGATCGCTAACGCACTTTGAGGAATTGCCCCCATTGCCAAAATATCACTTAAGCAATGATTAGCGCTAATTTGTCCAAATATATACGGATCGTTAATCAAAGTCGGAAAATAATCAATCGTCTGCACCATCAACTGATTATTTTCTATCTTTATCACCGCTGCGTCGTCTGGTGTATCCAATCCGATAATGATATCTTTTCTATCTTTGCCAATGAGTTGTTCTTGCTTGATGCGATGTAGAACTTCTTTTAAAACTGTACTACCAACTTTAGATCCACAGCCAGCGCAGGGGGGAGTGGGGGAGGGGAGGAGTGGGGGAGGGGGAGAAAAGAAGTTCTGCAAATTCCTCTTAATTCCTAGTCCCCAGTCCCTAGTCGCTAGTCCCTCGCTAAAGCGTTGCATAAATTGGCGATCAATTGAATCTTTGAGATGCCACAATAATTTATGCGGTGGCAAAGTCAAAAAACCTCGTGTAGCGATCGCACGTTTATCCCCAGTACCAATTAAACTTAAATATTGTTTCTGTGGTTTGTAAGGTTTGGGCGATTTTCCTAATAAAATTCGCTGCAAGTTCTCAAATAAAGGTTTACCTTGCCGAACAGCAAATACACCAGCTTTCGGACGCGGATGATTTACCATTGTGGCAATGTCACCAGCAGCAAATACGTGTGGATGTGTTAGCGATCGCAATGTGTCATCAACTAAAATAAAGCCTTGGTCATCAGTTGCCAATTGTGTTGTTTTTAACCACTGCGTTGCTGATGCTTGAGTTACCCAGAACAAGCGATCGCATTTCACTTTCAACCCAGATTCGCATATAATATTTAATTCACCTTTTTCTGCTGGCTCATAAGATGTAGAAGTAAAGTTATTAGGTGCAACTTTACACACACTTTCCCTCAAATGCAGTTGTATCCCGCGCTTAGTCAAAAGTTGCGTAACTAGACGCCGCATTGATGGATGATAATGAGGCATCAGTTCCGCGTCACGCTGGAATAAATGAATTTCCAGATGAGAAAAATTCTTTTCCCAATCCCCAATTTTTAGTAAATTAGCTTGCATTGATAGCGCCAATTCTACACCACCAGCGCCACCACCTACTACCCCAATCCTGATTAATTCTTTTGGTTTTTCAGCGACATCCTCAAGTAACTGATACCAATGTTTCAGCAGTTGCGCTACAGGTTTAGCGGGAATTGCATATTCTGCACCTGATACAGATAGCGTAGCGGGAGTGCTACCAATATCAATTGACAGCACATCGAAAGCTACAGGTGGGCGATTAGCACAAAAAACTTTATTATTTTTTAAGTCAAGACCAACCACTTTGTCGATGTATAATTGTGCTTGAGCAAATTGAGCTAAACGCCGCAAATCGATGTGACACTCATCATGAGTGTAAAATCCGGCAATGTGTCCGGGTAGCATTCCAGAGTAAGGTGTATCTGAAGCTTCGGTAATCAACGTTAACCGTACTCCGGGCAATGGTTTCATAGCAAACATTCTGAGTGCGATCGCATGGCTATGACCACCACCAATCAGCACTAAGTCTTTGACAATTGGGTGTGTATCTTGCTGCATCTGGTAAACCCCTTTAGGGAATTAAAAATTACAGATAAATTTTATAAAAATCTCTTTTCCTAGCCATTAGCTTCTCTTTTGTAGACTTTAATTATTATTCGTATAAATTAAAAATATGTTAACTTTTGCTGAAAAAATAGTATATAAATAAATTACTCAAAACTGCTGTAAAAATATTGGCTGTATTGAAAGTAAATAATAATACGTATTAAACAGCACAAAGTTAAGATTTTATAAAGAACAGCCTCTAAAGGAATTACTCCTTTAGAGGCTTGTCAACCAAAAAAGAATCGCACAAAATCAACATAAATTGCTCCAATTAAGGGTGAGGAATAGTAATTAATGCAACTAGGAGTTAAAAACATAGAAACCAGTCTGGATATAATTTATAACTTAGAGCAAATCGCCCAGAATGATCCACAAAAACATTGGGAAATCATAGAAATGCTCACGATTTTTGTACGAAACAATTCTCCTTACCTGCCACAAGAGAAATCAAAAGGCAACTTAAAAACGAAAATTCGTACAGATATTCAAGCAGCGCTAACAGTGATTGCAAGGATAAATGTAGAAAAAGATGCTAAAAATCAGCTACTTGATTTGAGTAATACGGATATGCAGGGAGTAAACCTTGATGGTGCTAACTTAGCAGGAGCGAATTTATATCAGGTTAACCTGGCAGGGGCAAATCTCAAAGGTGCTAACTTAAGTGGTACAATCTTAAGTGCATCTAACCTGGCTGAAGCAAACCTCAGTGGCGCTAACTT
This sequence comes from Spirirestis rafaelensis WJT71-NPBG6, assembly GCA_019359015.1. GTDB lineage: Bacteria > Cyanobacteriota > Cyanobacteriia > Cyanobacteriales > Nostocaceae > Hassallia > Hassallia rafaelensis. The sequence goes on along the minus strand of JAHHID010000020.1, from coordinate 62,154 downwards.
AACAGGGTCAATTCTCAATGCAGCCAACCTCTGTGGGGCAAATTTGCATCAAGCGAATTTGCATAGGGCAAATTTGTTTTTAGCGAATTTGCATTACACAAATCTCAGTGGTGCGAAACTAGATCAGGCAAACTTACGGGATGCTAACCTGTATGAAACAGACATCCAACAAGCCAAATATCTAGATTTTAAGCACATGAAATCGGGTGATATTTTGTGAGTTATTTACGTCGGTAAAGCATCTACGCTCATAGTATTGAAGCACATATTGCATTCAATGCAATTAGTCAATCGCAAAGATAAGATTAATTGAGGCTTGGGGCGCATATTGCAATTTTGAGATAAATGCTATACTCTTTTTGCCAAAAAATTCTAAAATGTGAGGAATACTTCTGCTATGTCTGCTAAGAAGACAGACACGCTGTTGAATCGCTTGATAGCCATATCGGTTATATTTACTTTCTCGTGGACTCTAATTTTATTGGCATTTTCTCATAATGAGAAAGCGTCTAATCAGCAACAAATAGAGAACAGAAATCAAGCATTGACAACTTCTGCAATAGTTTTTTTAGGGCTAGCAGGAATGATTAATGCTTATTATGCAGGAAAGCGTGCAGAAGCTTTAGAAAAAAGTGCGATCGCAGATGAGAGAAACATCGAACTCAGCATTCAAAATACCAAACTCAATCAAGACAGGTTGATTGCTGAACGCTTTATGGCAGCGATTGAACAGCTTGGACATGACAAAGTGTCAACGCGGACAGGTGCAATTTACGCTTTAGAACGAGTCGCTCAAGATTTTCCTAAAGAACACTGGACAATCATGGAAATTCTCTCAGCTTTTGTGCGCGAGAATGCTCCCATCCAGGTAGAACAACGACAACAAATCGAGGAAGATTCTGAACCTCGTTTTGGCAGACACACCCGCGTCACCCGTCCGGAACATCCCGACGACTTCAACTGGCTGGAGGAATCACCCAAAGTCCGTACAGATATTCAAGTGGCTTTGACAGTCATCGGTAGACGCGATTCACAGAAAGACCCGGTAAATCAAAAAATTGATTTACGCAATACTTACATCAGACGTGCAGACCTGCGTGGAGTAGATTTTGCTGGGGCAGATTTAAGTGGATCTGACCTTTGTGGTGCAGACTTGCGTAATGCTGATCTGTGTGGTGCAGACCTCGATAAAGCTCAACTGTGTGGTTCAATTTTGTATGAAGCCAACTTGCAATCATGCAGCTTGGGTGCTGCCAACCTTTCCGGAGCCAATCTCAATAAAGTTAAGCTTTGTGGAGCAAACTTGCGTGCAGCCAACCTCTCTGGTGCAAGTTTGCGTGCGGCAGATCTCTCCGATGCCAACCTTTATAAAGCCAACTTGCAACAAGCAACTTTAAAAGTTGCCAACCTCTCTGGTGCAAAGCTGTTTTTAGCCAACTTGCAATCATGCAAGTTCGGTAAAGCTAACTTGCAGGGTACAGGTTTGATTGGAGCCAACTTGCAGCAAGCAAACTTGAATGGAGCCAATCTTAGTAACGCAAATTTGAATGCAGCCAAACTGCAACAAGCAGAGATATTGTTTGCTAACCTGTCTGGTGCAAGCTTGACCGAAGCTAATTTATATAGAGCAAATTTGATGGGAGCCAATTTGCAAAGAGCAATCCTTCATGAAGCTAACCTTTGTGAGGCAAACTTGATGGGAGCCAACCTTTATGGGGCAAATCTTTGCGATGTCAAATTAGAAGGGGCAATTTTGACAGGTGCGAAAAATTTAGACCCACAGCAGATTAGAAGAGCATTAGGCGATCGCACAACTCGTCTACCTGATAATGTTGAAGTACCAATGCATTGGCGTCAAACTGTCTAAGTAACAATCGCATCAATTGATTACTTGGGTGCATCTTATTTTTATCCAAAATCTATTCCTCTCTCCACAAGCAAAATCAAAACATCGGATTGTGTTCATAATCCCAACATTTGCCATCACGCCAAATTCTATGGGTATGCTGACATTGAGATTTATCAGTCAGCCAAGGAATCGATGTTGGGTGGCTGATGTCGGCTGTAGATGTGGAACCTACGTAGGAAAGTGAGAGTATTAGAGAAGCTGTACAAAAGCCAGAAGTCGGTAGTACAGCCACAAAGGCAGCGAAAAACATAATTTTGGCAGTGTTTGAAAGTTGAAAATTGCCTTGTTTAATACTCAGGCGATCGCGCATATATTTTCTCAATTTTCTCAAAATACAAGGAAAAAAAGTTGAACGTAAAATGCCAACTTTATAGAAAGCATATATAAGCAAAATTTTGCTTTCTGCCTTCTATTTAGCAGTTGATACAAACAACGAAACCCTCTTTGCTATGCAAGCAAAGATTTGCACAAAAATTGTGCTAACATTTTATTTATCAGGTAATGTAATAGCCGTGTAAATCCTGTACTTTTACGTAATTTGTCTATCAGTCGATTCTTGCACGCTATTATCTAAAAGCACAGATGTTCATCGTGATTTTTACTAATAAAAAACACTTAAATGTTATTTTTAAAGATTACATATATTTTTTTCATCTAGCGAATAGTTTTATTTTTTGGTATAGATAAGACAATTTTTTGGTATAGATAATTTAAATTTAATAAGAATGAGCGCAAAATCATAAAAAAACCTAGAAGCGGAGCGGGTTGCACTTCTGCTACCGCCAAAAAATAAGAGTTGCAAAAAGTTTTTGCGCTCATTCCTGTTTAAAAGACACAATTTTCTTCTTATACCTCTACATCCTTACATCGAGCGTATTGATTGAAAGTATAAAAAGTTTTTGAAACTTGATTTTGAGCTACACTAGCCTCGAAGATGGCAATAAAATTTACGCAACTGGCACTCTTATAACCTCATGATTGACCTTTACACCTTCACCACACCCAACGGACGCAAGGCTTCGGTTATGTTGGAGGAAGTTGGACTTCCCTAGAACGTCCACAAAATCGACATTACCAAAAACGAGCAGTTTACACCGGAGTATATGGCAATCAATCCCAATAGCAAGATTCCCGCGATTGTTGACCAAGATACTGAGATTAAAGTTTTTGAATCGGGTGCAATTCTAATTTATTTGGCAGAAAAAACCGGTAAATTCCTACCTATTGATCAAAAAGGTCGCTTTGAAGTACTTGAGTGGCTGATGTGGCAAATGGGAGGTGTAGGACCAATGTCTGGGCAACTCAACCATTTTAAACGGTTTGCGGCAGAAAAGATTCCTTATGCGATCGCACGCTATGAAAAGGAAACTCTACGACTTTACACTGTATTAGATAAACAACTAGCAGACAAAGAATTTATCTGCGGTGACTATTCGATTGCAGACATAGCCACCTTTCCTTGGGTATCGATTTATGAAAGTCAAGGTTTAACACTAGATAATCACCCGAATCTCAAACGTTGGGTAGAAACAGTCCAACAGCGTCCAGCAGTACAACGGGGGATGAAAGTGCCGTAATTGGGCATTGGGCAATGGGCAATGGGCAATGGGCATGGGGCATCGGTAATAATTCTTTTTCTAGTCCAAGCGTCCCCATTCCCCATGCCCGATGCCCTATTCCTCATGCCCAAATCATCACATCGAACCCATAACAACTCCCCAGAAATAATCTTCAAAAGGTCTTTCATCAAGGTCGATGTGAAATTTTTTCGCCCAAGAATAAATATCCAAGCTTACACGTCCGTTTTCTTCTTCAAACCACGAACCACCTTTAAACGAGATATTTCCTAATATCGTAATCCAGTGGTTTGGGTAAGGTAAAAAAGGCTTTTTGCCACCTAGCAAACCTGAGGCAGTAATCAACCCAAACGCCACACCCCCAGAATCGATAACAGCCGATGCTTCATTTAAAGCCTCGTATTCTCCAAATATATATGTATGAATATACTTTACTTTCCGATAACCTAATACTTCTCGTGTCCAGCCTTTCATCTCCCAAGATTTTGTCATCCCAGACAAATTACGGATGATATCTGGCGCTTCTACTTCAATGTTAAAAATAGAATTTTCTGCTTCTCTTAGTGTTGCTAAAACCATCCAATCGGCTTGACTTAACCGCAGTCTACCTCGACTTTTAACAAGCGTTTGCGATGCTTTAATGCGTGTAGTCTGTCCTTGAAAACCGCCAGTTTCAAATATACTTTGGCAAACTTGCACATAACGCAGTGGTTGTTTGCGAATAAGTTCAAATAAAATGGACGCGGGTCCACAAAATGGTTGTCCACCTTGGTTGACTTGAAACGGATCAGCAAGACGCGATCGCATGTCCGCAAGTACTTGGTTTTTATCTAAAGTTGCCCAAACACCAGGTACATTGGATTTCTCAAAATCTGCGATCGCGCTAGAAACTGCTGGATCTAACTGCTGGGAATTCATATATTCACCTTTATTACCGAAAGTGCCCGATTGTTAATTACCTTGACTACAGTACCGATGACCAGTAATTCGCAAATAATCTTCACAAATTGAAGTATTTGTGCTGAGTGTGTTTTCTAACTCCAAAAAATTCCATATTTTCCTAGTAAATGGGCTTTAAAATACTAAAACTGAATCAAATAAAATTTTCTATTTAAATTACCAAAATTATGAAACGCCGAGAAATTATTACTACAGCTGCGATCGCTACAGCAACTACTACACTAGTTTCCTGTACCCGGACTGGCACTGCCCCAGGTGTAAAAACTGGACAGCCAAATGTCCGGTGGCGAATGGCAACAAGTTGGCCCAAGTCTCTAGGAATTTTCGCAGGTGCGGAAACTGTCGCCAAGCGTGTCAAGGAAATGACCGACGGACGTTTCAACATCACAGCATTTGCCGCCGGTGAATTAGTGCCAGGATTGCAAGTACTTGATGCTGTCCAAGCCGGAACTGTAGAATGCGGTCACACAGCCGGCTATTATTATATTGGCAAAAGTCCGGCATTAGCTTTCGCCACTACAGTTCCCTTCGGCTTGAATGCCCAACAGCAGAATGCTTGGTATTATCACGGTGGTGGACTAGAAGCCACACAGAAAATTTATGGCAACTTCAACGTAATTAACTTTCCCGCCGGTAATACTGGGGTGCAGATGGGGGGATGGTTTAAAAAGGAAATCAAGTCAATTTCTGACCTTAATGGCTTAAAAATGCGGATTCCCGGATTGGGAGGGCAAGTAATGTCCCGTTTGGGGGTGAATGTGCAAGTTTTACCAGGAGGCGAAATTTATTTATCATTAGATCGAGGTGCGATTGATGCTGCTGAGTGGGTTGGTCCTTACGATGACGAGAAACTCGGTTTAAACAAAGCAGCAAAATTTTACTATTACCCCGGCTGGTGGGAACCCGGACCAACCTTAGATATATTAGTTAACCGTAACGCTTGGAACCGCTTGCCCAAAGAATATCAAGAAATCTTCAAAGTAGCGACTTTTGAAGCTAACTTAAATATGCTTGCTCAATACGATGCTTTAAATGGCGCAGCACTTTCGAGATTAGTTGCAGGTGGTACAAAGTTAACCCCCTACAGCCAAGATATTCTTCAAGCAGCACAGAAAGCTACCTTTGCACTATTTGATGAAAATGCTAGTAAAGACGCGACTTTTAAACAAGTCTACGAACAGTGGAAAGACTTCCGCCAGAAGATTTACAACTGGAACCGCGTTAATGAATTGAGCTTTGCCAATTTTGTGACATCTAGTAACAGTTGATTGGGCATAGGGCATTGGGCATGGGGCATTGGGCATGGGGCAATTTGAGGAGGGGGAAAGGGAAAAGGGGAGCCACTGCGTTGGGGAGGCAGTGCGTTGGACGGGTTTCCCGGCTTGAAGCATCTGCCGTCGGCTCTGCCGACAGTCACGCATGTGGCGTTAAAGGGTAAAAAACAAGAAAGAAGAAATATTTCTTCCCCTGCTTCCCCTGCTCCCCCTGCTCCCCCTGCTCCCCCACTCCCCCACTCCCCCACTCCCCCACTCTCCTCATCCCCCCAAAGACGGTAAAAAACTAACTATTCCGGGGAAAGCAATAATTAAAACTACAACCAACAGCTGAAGCAAAATAAACGGTATGACACCGCGATAAATATCAGTTGTGCTGACTTCTTTTGGTGCGACACCGCGTAGGTAGAATAAAGCAAAACCAAAAGGAGGGGTGAGAAAAGAGGTTTGCAAATTTGCTCCCAAGACGACACCGTACCAAACTAAATCTATACCTAACTGCTGGGCAACCGGGACAAATAAAGGAATAACAATAAAGGCAATCTCGAAAAAGTCGATAAAGAAGCCAAGGAAAAATACCGCTGCCATGCTGACGATTAAAAAGCCGACTTTGCCTCCAGGAAGATTTGAGAGGACATCAAACATAAATTGATCGCCATTCAGTCCCCGGAAAACTAAACTAAAAGCGGTAGAACCGAAGAGAATAAAAATCACCATGCTGGTGATTCGCAAAGTCGCATCACAAACCTGACGTAACGATTCTAAAGTGAGTTGACGGTTAGCAGCAGCAAGAGCGATCGCACCCGCGCAACCCACCGCACCCGCTTCTGTCGGTGTTGCAATGCCAAAAAAGATACTACCTAACACTAACAAAATCAACACCAAAGGCGGCAGCATCACTTGAAAGACTCGCTTTCCCAAAGCTTTACGACCTATTTCTCTCACCTCGGCTGGCAAAGCAGGCGCTACATCTGGTTTCAAAAATGACACAATCAGCACATGAGCCGCAAACGCACCCGCCATCATCAAACCAGGAATCACCGAACCGATGAACAAATCACCCACCGATACACCCAACTGATCCCCCAGTACCACCAATACCACACTCGGCGGAATGATTTGTCCCAAAGTTCCTGATGCAGCAATTACACCAGTTGCTAATTCTTTGTTGTAGCCATAGCGCAACATAATCGGCAACGAAATTAAACCCATCGCCACCACCGTCGCTGCCACTACGCCAGTTGTCGCTGCTAACAGCGCTCCCACCAGCACCACAGCTAACGCAAGTCCACCGCGCAAACGCCCCAACAAAATCCCCATCGTTTCTAAGAGCCTCTCAGCTATACCGGATTTCTCCAGCATTGCCCCCATAAAGATGAAGTAAGGGATAGCTAGCAAGGTATAATTTGCCATGATGCCAAAAATTCGCTGTGGCATCGCAGTCATAAATATTGGGTCAAATATGCCTAGTCCAATTCCTAGTAGCCCAAATAAAATCGACACACCACCCAGCGAAAAAGCTACCGGATACCCCAGCGACAGCAGCACCAAAGCACCCGCAAACATGAGTGGACCAAGCCATTCATAAGCCAGCGTCATGGTGTTCCTCCTGAGTTTCTAGTCTGCCTTGAAGAATTGCCAAATTTTTGATTGCCTCAGAAATTCCCTGAAAAATCAACAATACACAGGCGACAATAATCATCGCTTTAATCGGGTAACGCGGCAATCCACCCGGATCGGGCGACGTTTCTAGAATTTGCCACGAAGCAATGATAGTATCCCAAGAAAAAATAATTACCATGATGCAGAAGGGAATCAGAAAAAATATCGTTCCCAGCAAATCTGCAACTGCTTTACGCTTAGGCTGCCAATTATTGTAAAAAATATCAACGCGGACGTGTTCGTTATGCTTGAGCGTGTAAGCCGCTCCTAACAAAAAAACTAAATCAAATATATACCATTGCGCTTCGATGTAAGCATTAGAGGTAAGATTGGTGCCGATAATTCTCCCCAAGTATCGCCCAACAACATTCCATACGCCAAGTATTACCATCACTAGCACCAGCCAGCTAGTCAGTTTACCAATGCGATCGTTGCAAGCATCAATAATTCTAGAAACTCTTAACAGTTTTTCCAATGTTCTCTACCCTCTTCAATTGTAGTAAATGTAGTTTACAACCGAAGTGGGCAAGCTTATAAGAAGCAGTAACAATTACCAAACTCCCGCATCTCTACCTCAGAATTAATATACGGTAGTCCTAACTAGCGTATGTGTTCACATAGTTTTCTTTCTTATCTTTAGGCGCATCTTTACAAATAAACGCAACTACGCTTACCTCGCTCCTTGCATTTAAGCGATCGCTTGTGCTTTCAACTGCGATAAAATTCTCAAGCACAACGCACTCCACAGCTATGCAAATCAACTGGGAAACTGCCAAAACCTACGAAGATATTTTTTACCACAAAGCCGACGGTATTGCGAAAATCACCATCAATCGTCCCCACAAACGCAACGCTTTTCGTCCAAAAACTGTCTTTGAACTTTACGATGCTTTTTCCAATGTCCGTGAAGATACCACTATTGGTGTCGTACTATTTACTGGAGCAGGACCGCACACAGATGGTAAATACGCCTTTTGTGCTGGCGGCGATCAAAGTGTGCGGGGACACGCCGGTTATATAGATGATGATGGCGTACCTCGTTTGAATGTGCTGGATTTACAACGCCTGATTCGTTCGATGCCGAAAGTAGTAATTGCTTTGGTAGCTGGATATGCGATCGGTGGTGGACATGTCCTACACTTGATTTGCGATCTCACCATCGCCGCCGATAACGCCATTTTCGGGCAGACTGGTCCCAAAGTCGGCAGTTTTGATGGTGGTTTTGGCGCAAGTTATCTCGCTCGCATCGTCGGACAAAAAAAAGCGCGAGAAATTTGGTTTCTCTGCCGCCAATATACTGCACAACAAGCCGAGGAAATGGGTTTAGTTAATTGTGTCGTACCAATAGAACAACTAGAGGCAGAAGGAATTCAGTGGGCACAAGAGATTTTAGAAAAAAGTCCGATCGCTATTCGCTGTCTCAAAGCTGCATTCAACGCCGATTGTGATGGACAAGCTGGTTTGCAAGAACTCGCAGGTAATGCCACTTTACTTTATTACATGACCCAAGAAGGTTCCGAAGGCAAACAAGCTTTTCTCGAAAAGCGTCCGCCAAATTTTCGGGACTTTCCCTGGCTTCCTTAAAACTCAAAAATCGCACCTTTGAGCAAAGATGCGATTTTTGAAAATGTGAAGATTCTTTACAGATCAACAAATGTTAAAACCAAATTTCTTTTGGGCAGATTAATTTTGCGAGTTCGGTAACGATCAGCCCCTAAATTAAAACTGCCTGAGCTTGTGCCTGTTCAGTAGTGCAGACGGCTGTTTGGGTAACACAAGCAACTCCAATTTTATCTAAACTAGAACCTAAAGAACTAGAAGCCAAAACTGGTGTTGCATCCGGCAAACTCCAAACGTCTTCCAAAGTTTCCCACGTAGGTGCAAAGGGTGGGAGCGCGAAAGAGCAAGCCTTCCAACTTCCGAGAACTGGCGCTCCCAACTGTTGGCAAAGTCCGCCACGGCGTCCTTCTGGCTTGTAATGACGACAATATCGACAGGCAGAAGTCAAGAATTTAATGGGTTTCATCTGGGTTCATCTTAAATCCCGTTAGGGCTGATTTCTACTTTCAATTCTGCTCTACATATAAATACCTATTGAAGCCAGAAACCCATTATTGTGTATATGTTCTAGCGATCCCGATGAAAATATTAACTTTAGGAAGTTTTTATATTTGTGTCATATTTGGCAATAATCCAACTACCGTAAATATAGCAATATCAGGCTCAAAAGCATTAGGGATCAAGGTTAAGCCTTATGTTTTTCATTTAGTCAGCGTGTTAAATTAAGCTCAAAGAATGTTAAACAACATGGCTGGCAGAAATTAAGAGGGAAATTAGGAAGAATTTCGATAAGTATATCTAGAGCAGTACTACTTGATAAATAGAATTTTTATGAGGCGTGATGCGTAAAACCCCTCGCCTTCAGGCAGGGGATATAAGCGAATTGCCCTTCGGGTTCGGCAGTTGCTTTCCGACGCAAGGCGACAGGAACGCACTGCCTCACCAAATTTATTTGGCACTCTTATGCTAATTGGGTTATTATAAAGAAATAGTTGGTTGGTCGTTCGCGTAGCGTCTCCGCAGGAGAGCCAAATGATAATTTACGAGTTCAAAGTTAAAGGAAAAGACAAGCAGTACAGTGCAATAGATGATGCTATTCGCACATCTCAATTCATTCAGAACAAGTGTCTAAGGCTGTGGATGGATATTAAAGGGTTAACTAAATATGACCTTAATAAATATTGCGCTATACTTGCGGCTGAATTTCCTTTTGCTGACGAGCTTAATTCAATGGCGAGACAATCTGCGGCAGAGCGTGCGTGGTCTGCAATAGCTCGGTTTTTCGATAACTGCAAGAAGAAACTTAAAGGCAAGAAAGGTTTTCCAAAGTTTAAAAACAATTGCCGTTCAGTTGAGTACAAGACTTCTGGATGGGCACTTTCGCAAAACAGGAAGGCGATTACTTTTAGAGACAAAAAGGGAATAGGTACTCTTAAATTAAAAGGGACTTATGACCTTAATCATTACAACATCAAACAGATTAAGCGTGTCCGTTTAGTACGTCGTGCCGATGGGTATTATGCTCAATTTGCAATTGATATTGACTTAAAAGTAGAAACTCAACCAACTAATCAGATTGTCGGTATCGACATGGGGTTAAAGTATTTTATTGCCGACAGTAAAGGCAATGTAGAACCATCCCCTAGGTTTTACCAAAAGTCTCTTAAGCAGTTAAACCGAGCTAATCGCTCATATTCTAAAAAGTACGATCCTGCCAAGAAGAAAGCGAAGATTCGCCAATCCTCCAACTACCGCAAAGCTAGAAATACGTATGCTCGTAAGCACTTGAGAGTAAGTAGGCAACGAAAAGAGTATTGCAAGCGTGTTGCATACTCCGTTATCCAATCTAACGACTTGGTAGCCTATGAAGACTTAAATGTGAAGAACATGGTAAAAAACCGACATCTAGCTAAATCAATATCTGACGCTGGCTGGTCAACTTTCAGGCAGTGGTTAGAATACTTTGGTTACAAATATGGGAAGATAACGGTTGCTGTTGCTCCCCATAACACCAGCCAAAATTGTTCTAACTGTGGCTTGAAGGTGAAAAAGTCTCTATCTACAAGGACTCATGTTTGTCCACATTGTAACTACGTAGAGGATAGAGACGTTAACGCTAGTATCAATATTCTTAAATTAGGACTAACTACGGTGGGGCACACCGGAAGCTACGCTCGGGGAGATTTGCCCTCTTGGAGAGTTGGCGCAAGCCTGCTGTCTAATGGCGAGTCAAGGAACCAAGAATCCCCCCTTTTATAAAGGGGGGAGTGTCAAATCGTTGAAAGAATAAATATCACAGCCTAAATAAGCTTTTTTCGCACGTCAGCACGAAGAGTGCTGTAAATAGGCGCTATTTACGCCTACTACGTTCATCTAGTTTTTTGTTTTGCTCAAATATTAGAAAACTGCTTGGTAGCACAGACACAACAGACACCCCAACGCTGAATTTCGCCTGGTGGGGTAGGAGATTGACATTGAGGACAAACAGGTAAATTATGCGATCGCGCTTGCATAGCTTTAGCCCAATTTTCAAAAGCAACATTCGCATTTTCGCTCTTTGATGCGCGATCCCCTCTGACGCTTGTCTCATCGCCAACGTAACTGGGATGCTCACGCAGCGAAAGCGTTTTTTGCTGGTTTGCTTTATCTTGGGGACGCTTCCAACCAGCAGTAGAGAAGCGAATATCTACCAAAGGATCGGGCAGTTTTTCATTCAATTTTACAAGCAGCCGCTGGCGCTCGAAAGTCAAGTTTTGCGCCCAAGCAGCGCTAGAAGTTGCCACCCGCAATACATCACGCTGAATCGACAATGGTTGAGTATGAGCAGCAATCACTGTGCCAACCACTTCAGCCCAACACTTGAGCAAGCGGGGAAATGGCTGCTGGTGCAATAATATCTGAATTTCCGGAAGACTTAAAATATCATTAACTGATTTTAAAGACATCTCGCGTAAACCTTGAGCAAAAATTTTAACTTGCTACAGGAACTATAAAATCTATTCTTTGAATTTTCGTTAGGATTGGCACACATGTATTTTAAATTAATCCAGTAATCTACCTTTGAGGCAGACAGGCTATGAGTCAGAACCCCCAACTTTTGGGTACTCAATCGTCGAAAATACCTGGGTTGAAGCCACCACTAGCGGCAGCACTAGCTTGTTTAGAAGTGCAACTAGATCAAGAGTTAGCCCGATACCGACGTACACGAACCGGGTATAACACACCTAACCAAAGCCGTGCCAGTAGTAGCACCGGTCAACCCCAGCAGAGTGCGATCGCCATGATCGCTCGCAGAAAACCGATATCAACTCCAAGTTCTCTAATACAAGAAGAACAGCCCGTTCTTCAACCCAATACCCCACCCGCATCTGTTGAAGTTGAAACTCCTCAGGAAATGCCAGCGGCTACAACGGTAAATACTGAGCCATCAAAATCTCCAACCGTTGAGATTATAGATAAAACAGATACGCCTTCTTCGGAAAATGCCAGTATTGTGCCTGCGGTTGTAAAATCTGAGACAACCGAAAATACCCCATCAGATGACGCCCCCAAACAGCCAGACGATTACTTGGAATCATCTGAAGCACTGCTGCGAAGTTTGGCAGAAGAACAACCAGAAAAAAGAAAGCCAACTAACAACGACAGTATTTTATCGCCTTTGGGGATTGGCTCAATGTTATTGCTTTTAGTAGTAAGTATCACCTTAGGATACGTGCTATTTAATCCGGAAAGCTTGTCTGTGTTTCTTTCTGGTGGCAAGTCTGAGCAAAATTCGCAACCAACGGCATCGACAAATAATGTAAAAAATACTGAGGTAGCGAAACCGGAAACACCGACTACGCCCATACCTAAATATCCTAATCTTGCAAGAGATGAATTTCCGGAAGTGAACGATCCTAATGACGTAGTTGGCTTAAAACCCAAACCCAAACCGACTCCTAGAGCACTACCAAGCCCTGTGGCGGCACAAATACCAGCAAATCCACCTTTAACGCCAATACAACAGGCGCAACCCTTGCCTGGATTAAATTTACCGCCAAACCCAAAAGCGACAACTTCGCCATCATCCGCGACAGTGCCAGAAAAACCGCTTTCGGAAGTGAAACCTTCAGCAGATGGATTTTATCATGTTGTCATAGATAATGAAGGCGATAACACTTTCGCCTCTGCACGGCAAGTAGTCCCCGATGCTTATTTATCACCTGAAGGAAAATTGATTTATTTGGGTGCCCTGAAAACCAAAGAGCAAGTAAAACAACAGATCGAACTATTACAGTCAAAAGGAATTAAAGCGCGGGTGCAGCAACCTTAAGAAGCGAAAATCTACGATACCATGAAAAAAACATCTACTTAACTAACCCCTAGCTGTTGACACTGTGAGCTAATCGGTCTAATGAGCACGCAAGTGAATGGAGAGCCGAAATGGAACTGATCAAGCGTATCCAACGGGTGATTCGCGCTAATCTCAATAGTAGGACGGGCAGTGCGGAAGATCCAGAAAAGATTCTGGAGCAAGCCGTTATAGAGATGCAAAGTAATTTGGTGCAATTGCGACAAGCAGTAGCACAAGCGATCGCTACCCAAAAACGCACCGAACGACAAACAGCTCAGGCTAAGTCAACAGCAGAGGAATGGTATCGTCGCGCTCAATTGGCGTTACAAGCCAATAATGAACCTCTCGCTAGAGAAGCTCTTACCAAACGTCGAGCCTATCAAGAAACACATGATGCTCTTGCAGCCCAAATGCAGCAGCAAAACAGTCTGATAGCTAAAATGAAACAAGATATGCGATCGCTAGAATTGAAAATTAGCGAAGCGAAAACCAAAAAAGATATGTTCATCGCTCGCGCTCGTTCTGCTGAAGCCTCTTATCGACTTCAAGAAATGTTGAGCAGTTCATCTACCACCAGCAGCCTAAACGCTTTTGAACGGATGGAAGAAAAAGTTTTGCAACTCGAAGCCAAATCAGAAGCAATAGCACAACTTGACAGCGATGACTTACAGCAGCAATTTACCTCTTTAGAATCTAACAATAGTATTGATGGGGAACTAGCAGCAATGAAAGTGCAGCTTTTAAATGGCACAGAAAACGTACCACACCCCGGCAATGATTTAAATTCAAAGAGCGCAAATAGCTAAAAGTCACGAACCGTAAAGATTGGGCAATTACTCTGACTAAAGCATATCTTAGAAATTAAGGGTTGTGTAAAGCTACCAATTCAAAGCGAAAAGTTTAAATTGAAATAGGTAGCTATTAAACAGTAAAAAAGCTAAGTATCCGTTCAAAGCGCGTAAATCGCAAAAGGAAAAACAAAGTTATGGGATTATTTGATCGCATTAGACGAGTAGTTGGTGCTAACCTTAATGACCTAGTAAGTAAAGCCGAAGATCCAGAAAAAATGCTGGAACAAGCCATCCTGGAAATGCAGGAAGACTTGGTACAGCTGCGTCAAGGAGTCGCCCAGACAATTGCTGCTCAAAAACGTACAGAAAAACAGTATAATGATGCCCAAAATGAAATAAATAAGTGGCAACGTAATGCCCAGCTAGCGCTGCAAAAAGGTGATGAAAACCTTGCACGCCAAGCACTAGAGCGTAAAAAGACTTACACAGACACCGGCACTGCCCTTAAAACCAGCCTAGATCAGCAAAGTGTTCAGGTAGAAACTCTCAAGCGCAACTTAATCCAGCTAGAAAGCAAAATTTCTGAAGCAAAAACCAAGAAAGAAATGCTCAAAGCGCGGATCACCACCGCTAAGGCTCAAGAGCAACTTCAAGGCATGGTGCGCGGGATGAATACCAGCAGCGCAATGTCAGCTTTCGAGCGGATGGAAGAAAAAGTCTTGATGCAAGAAGCTCGCGCTCAATCGGCAGGAGAGTTAGCAGGTGCCGATTTAGAAACCCAATTTGCCAAATTGGAAGCTGGTAGCGATGTTGATGATGAATTGGCAGCTTTAAAAGCGTCCCTCGCACCAGCTAGTCCACCAAATCAACCTTTATTGCCACAAGAAACCACCACTCCCAAAACTAATCAGCAACCGGAAGTGGTTGATGCCGAGATCGAATCGCTACGCAAGCAATTGGATCAAATGTAACATTATCAGAAAAATCTTCACATCAACAGTCCCACGCCTTTTGGTCGTGGGATTTCGCGTCAAAATGATTTATTCAAGAGTTGTAGAGACGCGATATATCGCGTCTGTACGAGTCAATGGTCAATTAAGTTTAAACTCTGGATTATTGACTATTGACTTTGGACTATTGACGACTTTGGGATAGAGTATTTTGTGTGCCAATATAAATCGTGCCACCGGATGGAGACTGCAATGAGTAAGGGTGTAACGACCATAACCGATGCTGAGTTTGAAACCGAAGTTTTGAAAGCCGAACAACCTGTATTGGTTTACTTTTGGGCTTCTTGGTGCGGACCTTGTCAATTGATGTCACCAGTAATTAACTCAGCTGCCAATACATACAGCGATCGCCTGAAAATCGTCAAAATGGAAATAGATCCTAACCCACAGACTGTTAAAGAATATCAGGTTGAAGGTGTACCCGCGCTCAGGCTATTTCAAGGAAACACTGTCTTAGCTTCTAGTGAAGGAGTCATCGGTAAGGATAAATTACTCAGCTTCCTGGATACTCATTTAAACAATAATTAGTCCAAAGTTCTCTGACTCCTGACTCCTGACTCCTAACTCCTGACTCCTGATCCCTGGCTCCTGACTCCTGCCCCCTAACTAAAATGCAGTTTGCGAAACGTTTACAACCCCTGCAATTCAATGTATTTGCTGAGATGGACAGAGCCAAAGCAAAAGCTAAGGCTGCTGGACAACAGTTGATAGATCTGTCGCTGGGGTCTTCTGATTTACCAGCTGACGCGCACGTTATTGAAGCGATCGCTCAGTCTTTAAGCGATCAAAGTACTCACGGCTACTTGCTGTTTAACGGTACTCAAGCGTTTCGGCAAGCCGCAGCTAACTGGTACGAGCAAAAATTCGGCATAAAAGTAGACCCGGAAACCGAAGTGCTACCCCTCATAGGCTCTCAAGAAGGGACGGCACATTTACCTCTAGCAGTGCTAAATCCTGGAGATTTTGCCTTATTACTCGATCCGGGCTATCCTTCTCATGCAGGTGGAGTGTACTTAGCCAGCGGTCAAATTTACCCGATGCCACTCCGGGAAGAAAACAATTTTTTACCAGTATTTAGCGAGATTCCCGCCCCTGTTTTGGCACAGTCGCGGATGATGGTATTGAGCTATCCTCACAATCCTACCAGTGCGATCGCGCCATTATCTTTCTTTCAAGAAGCTGTAGCATTTTGTCAAGCTAATAATCTCGTCCTCGTTCACGATTTCCCCTACGTAGATTTGGTATTTGAGGAAACTGGGGACGGACAAGGAGGACAGGGAGACAAGGAGACAAGGAGACAAGGAGACTTGAGGGAATTTGCTTCCCCATCTTCCCCCCCTCCCCCCCTCCCCCCCTCCTCCCCTCTCGCTCCTTCAATTTTCCAAGCTGACCCAGATAAAAGCGTCTCGATTGAGTTTTTCACTTTGTCCAAGTCATATAATATGGGTGGCTTCCGTATTGGCTACGCCATTGGTAATGCTGAGTTGATTCACGCCTTACGTCAGGTAAAAGCAGCAGTTGATTTTAATCAGTATCGGGGAATTTTGAATGGTGCGATCGCGGCTCTTACTGGTCCTCAAGCTGGGGTGAACGCTGCTGTTGCTACCTTCAAACAACGTCGAGATGCTTTCATTAACGCTTTACACGGCATTGGTTGGCAAGTTCCTACCCCCCAAGCAACAATGTATATTTGGGCAAAGTTGCCGCCACATTGGAGTCAAAATTCTATAGATTTTTGTACTGAGTTAGTCGAACAAACTGGTGTTGCGGCTTCTCCGGGTGCAGGCTTTGGTAAATCTGGCGAAGGGTATGTTCGCTTTGCTTTAGTGCATGAGCCAACTATATTAACCACTGCTGTGGAGAGAATAGCTAAGTTTCTATGAAAAAGAGGGGTAAAGGGGAAACTTGTCCCGCACCCTTTCCCCCTCCTCTGTAAGCAATTTATTAACTCTTTATCTCTAATTAACGATAAATTTATCGTTTCAGCCTTGAATACCTGTAGTTTCTTCGGAGACTACGGGTAAAATTACATAGAAGATAATACTAAAAACTACTATAAAAAAGTATATTTAGTCAGCGTTGAGCTAAAATCGTAGCTTCAAAAGTCAAGGACGCGGCTTACATGACAGTAACTAAGCAATTCAAAATTACCAAGGTTATGAGCGCCAAAAGCAGACGCTCAAACTTATCTCAAAATTCGACATTGAAAATGGTTCCGTGGCAATTTTACCTAGCACCGTGGCTACTACAGACACGATTCATGGCGATTTTTGTTGCCGTTGTTGGATTGACGATTGCTGGTATCCCAGCGTCAGCCTTGGCATTTAAAACTGACAACTTCATCAACAACTCTTCAGTAAATTCATTGGATGATAATCACAGCAGCTTGAACTTAGAACTGGATGGGACTAAAACAAAACTTACTGCCAACGAAGCTATAGATCAGTTTAAATTGAACCGAGTTCAACCATACGATTTTAATACACAGACAATTTTGGCTGAGAAATATACAACTGATAATCAAGTTTCACAATTGCTGCAAAAAGCAGGAACCAATATACAAGAAATTATTCAAGCTAGTGAAGTGTCAAGTCAGACAATAGACGGCAAAACTTTCTTTATTTCTCGTGGGGATACAAATATAACCCCAAATACGCATACATATACTAATACTTGGAAAGCGCCTGCGTCTCCCCCTAAAAGAACGATACCAGAACCCTCGACAATATTAGGGCTAATAGCGATCGCTAGTTTGTTTGTCACCCAGCGCCAAAAGATGAAAATAGGCTAAGGATAAGAATTATTTTCATCTGAGGTTATAAACGTTAGTTTATGTATGTAAGAAATAATTAGTTTTATTTATTGTATTAATTGCAAAAGTACCTATTTTAAGTATTTTTACTGATAATTGTTTTGGAAAATTTATTATATTTTTAGGCACAGTTAATCAATAATCTACAGAAGCTTTACTTAACTAGGTTTACTAGTTTTGTAAAATGTGATATCTAGATAAGAGCCACCAAATATGGCTCATAATAGTGGGAATGCTTTGAAAAAGTTGTATAAGTACAACTTTTAGAGCAAAGTTATAGATATTAAGAATGCGGTTTGGACATCATACATAAAACAAAACAGCAGTTAGCTTTTTTATTTCTACTTACCTACCAGCTTTGCCTAATAGCTGATAGCTACACGTTCCTGCAATATTTCGCTTCCGAAACTAAAAAAATCATAAATTTTTTATTGTTTAGTTGGAAACAACCTTAATTTTTACTTCACTTTAAATTTTTTAATTGAAAAATTTAATTAATTGGGTATGGTAGTGCAGAGAAACTTAATTTAATAATTATAGCTGCATTCCCTAATCCCAATTTTTCCCTTAATTCATCATTTTTATGTATTTCTACTTTATTTTATGGCAATCTTTTTTTATTTGTGACATTAAACCATAGATAGAAATGACACCGAGATTATTGAAGATAGAGCACCAATTTCAATTACATCAGTCTAAAAAAATTTTGCTAATTGAAGATAATGATGTTAATCGAATATTGCTAAATGATTATCTAAAATATTTTGGTTATGATGTCGAAAGTTTATCTGAAGGTTCTACTTTTTTCTTAACTATAGAACAATTCCAGCCCAATTTAATTTTATTAGATTTAAAATTACCAGATATTGATGGTTATTTACTGCTAGAAAAAATGCAGAATAAATCAGATTACCTTAACATCCCTGTTATTATAGTTTCAGCTTTTGCTTTTAAGGCAGATCAAAAACGAGCTATAGATTTAGGTGCTTGTCGCTACTTTGTTAAACCTGTAAATCTAATTGATTTGATTCAAGCAATTGAAGAAGAGTTGGCTTTGAACAGTAAATAAACTTTCATGGTTGGTGTAAGTTTATTCAGATTCTTGGCTGGTAATAAACTCTTCAACAATTTGACTCAGGTTTTGCACATTATTACCAATTTCGGAAATTTTACGTTGAGCTTGTACTACCAGCAACATTGCTGTTTGCAGTTCGTTGAGTGTTTCATCCATACCGTGACGATATTGAGATTCAAAATCTTGCAGATTCATTGTTTTTCTTGCGTCTGAAATCGGATATATTACAGTTTCAATCATAATCAATATGCTGAAATTGCTAAATCCGTTAATTCGCTTAATCTTGACGCTCAAGTTAAACTCAGAAATCTTGCTTATTTATTAATAAAGTACATAAAAACATCTCCAAAGATATCTCACACAAGTATTGATAGGGTGAAAATAATAATAAACTTTACTTTCGTAATGGTCAATAAAAGTTAAAATTAATGGGAGGAGGATAAGTTAAAATAAATAAGAAGTCATGTAGCAGAAAAATCAAGCTTAGAATAATAACTGATAAAATAGATAGTAAAAAAATTATAAATTTATCAAAGCTTCAAACCAAAAAGAATATATTTAATAAATGCCGAGTATGAATGTAAAGAAATAAAGTCTCCTATAAAATCAATATTTAGTAGATAAATAGTTCATGAAAAGAACACATTTCTAGTAATTTTTCTTAAAATAGAGATAGGTATATTTGTGAAACTACCTCATAGTTGTGACAACATCTGCTCAAATAGTACCGCTGCTTAAAGATCCAGAACGTCTGGAAAACCGTCTGGTGGAAATTCCACCGGAACCTGGGGTTTATTTCATGCGCGACGCGAGCGATCGCATAATCTATATAGGTAAATCGCGGAAATTGCGATCGCGTGTTCGTTCATATTTCCGCGATTCGCAAAGATTAAGCGAACGCATCGCGACAATGGTAAAGCAGGTGACGGAAATTGAATTTATCGTCACCGATACAGAAGCTGAAGCATTAGCGCTAGAAGCAAACTTGATCAAGCAGCACCAGCCATACTTCAATGTGCTGCTAAAGGATGATAAAAAATATCCTTACGTCTGTATAACTTGGTCTGAAGAGTATCCGCGCATTTTTATTACCCGCAAACGGGGAATCGGTAAAGAAAAGGATAAGTTTTATGGTCCTTATACTGATTCTCACCTCTTACGGGAAATATTACGCATATCTAAGCGCATCTTTGCCCTGAAACAACGACCACAACCACTTTTCAAAGACCGTCCTTGCTTAAATTACGATTTAGGTCGCTGTCCGGGTGTGTGTCAAAAGCTGATTTCACCAGAAGAATACCGCAAAACTGTGCAAAAAGTAGCGATGCTATTCCAAGGTCGAACTCAGGAACTAATTGATATCTTGACACAACAAATGCAAAAATCGGCGGAAGCGCTGAATTTTGAGTCTGCGGCAAGAATTCGCGATCAAATCGCTGGTTTGAAGTCGCTGAATGCAAATCAAAAAGTTGCCTTACCTGATGATACCGTTTCGCGGGATGCGATCGCTCTGGCGGGTAATGATAAACACGCTTGTATTCAATTATTTCAGATTCGCGCTGGGCAACTTGTCGGACGCTTGGGTTTCGTTGCCGATACTCACGCTGAACCTGGAGCTATTTTACAACGAGTTTTGGAGGAACATTATCAAACCGCCGACGCGGTGGAAATTCCTACAGAGATTTTGGTACAGCATGAGTTACCAGATGCAGAAATATTAGCCGATGTCTTAACTCAACGCAAACAACGAAAAGTCACAATTTTGGCTCCGCAGCGGCAAACTAAGGCAGAATTAATTGAGATGGTCGAGCGAAATGCTCAATATGAATTGCAAAGAATGCAAAAATTGGGCGATCGCAATCAACAAGCCATGCAAGATTTAGCTGCTATTCTCGATTTACCCGATTTACCTCACCGCATCGAAGGTTACGACATCTCACATATTCAAGGTTCAAATGCAGTAGCTTCCCAAGTCGTGTTTATCGACGGAATCAGCGCTAACCAGCATTATCGTCACTACAAAATCAAAAATCCCACAGTCACAGCAGGACATTCAGATGATTTTGCGAGTTTGGCTGAAGTCATTCAGCGTCGCTTTCGCAAGTATGGTGAAGATCCGGAGTTATTAAGACAGGGTAATCCAGATTTCCCTGATTTAATCATGATTGATGGTGGTAAAGGTCAATTATCTTCAGTTGTTGCTGTTTTGCAAGAAATGAATTTATTAGAAGACTTGCGAGTCGTCAGTTTAGCAAAGCAGCGAGAAGAGATTTTTCTTCCTGGAGAATCCGCACCATTGCAAACTGAAGCTGAACAACCAGGAGTGCAGTTATTGCGACGGTTGCGGGATGAAGCGCATCGATTTGCAGTTAGTTTTCATCGTCAGCAACGCAGTGATAAATTAAAGCGATCACGTTTAGATGAAATTCCCGGTTTGGGACACCATCGACAAAAGCAGCTTTTAGGACATTTTCGCTCTGTTGATTATATCCGGCAAGCCACACCCGCACAACTAGCTGAGGTTTCGGGAATTGGTCCGCGTTTAGCGCAAGAGATTTACGATTACTTTCATCCGTCGTAAGAGGGATTATATAGGGTATGGCAAATTGATAATTGGGAAAATTTATTGCCGATTACCAATAAAGAAATTTAGCTAAAATAGCTCATGCTGTTAATTTACAGTCTGAGCATTTTTAATTAAAGTTAAAACCGAAACTGTAAGCGAACCACCTAGTTTGTAATTCGTCCAAAATAAGCATAAATTACAAAGCCGTATCAAAAACCTGTTGGGCGGTAAGGTTCAGTTTGGGGAAAGTTGGAGAGACTATTGGGGTGTTGCCCCGGAACAATGTTCTGACATATTCACCATCCACAAGTTCGCACACAAAAAGAGCGGGCTGTTTGGGATTGCCGAGAAAATCGCGTCCGCCCAATGCTGCATAATCCGCTATCCAATATTCGGGGATGCCCATCTCTTCATAATCGGCAAACTTTTTGTGGTAGTCGTCGCGCCAGTTTGTTGAGACAACTTCAATTACTAAAGGAATTGATGCTCCTTGGGTAACTGTTGACTCTTTTTCCCATAAAGGTTCATTAGAAAGATTATCAGAATTTACCAACAAAACATCAGGGAAGTATCCCGAATCTTTTTCAGCAGGTTTGACTAATGCAGTTTTGAGAAGTAGATAGGGAACCCCCAGAGTCCTAACTTGCACAGCTAGCTCTAAGGTTAAAAAGCTTGTGACTTTTTCGTGTTTCCCCGTTGGCTGCGACATTTCAACAATCACTCCATCATGTAGCTCGTAACGCTTACCGTCGTTAGGGAGCCACTCGATAAATTTTTCATAGGTTACGAGTTTGGGTAAGGTTTGGGTCATAGTAACGCCTCCACATATATTTGACTTTACCAGCCTATAAAAGAGCTTTGCGTACAATCTATTTATTTATTTTAAAATCGCTATCAATTTATCTTCAAAATTAATTCTCAATCTATTACCCAAAGCTTAAGTAAATATTAAGATAAATATTATTGTCACTAATAATACAGTTATTTGGTAATTTTAACTTTTCACTGCAAATACTAATTATCCTGAAAGTTGATGTCTGATGTCACAGTAAAAAAAGTTAAAATTACTGCAAATTACTTAGTCTCAAAGCTTTATTGATGGGGATCAGCCGATATAGAAGCGTTATACATTTGACAAAAGTAATTTATATGTCTAAAGTTGGATGTGTTAAGTGCCTAATGATTAAGATAATAAAACCACAAGAACATTTATGAATTTAAAATTTGCTTGAAGATGATGACACAATATAGTCGCTTTTGTTAGATTGTGTCAAACCACAACATTTACTGGTTTAATTGACACTTTTTTCGGATTTGCCTCAACCCAGAATAATTACTTTTTTGACGGTTTTTACCCATAAAAAATTACTAGATCAAGGAATTTTAAAATGCAATTAGTACAAAAAATTCGTTGCCCAAACTGCGGCAGCGAAGGTGAAAGGCATTATATTTCTCATAGTCAATTGACTCGGACACAATGCCCGACTTGTGACTACTTAATGGTATCTTGCACCCGCACGGGTAAAGTAATTGAGGCTTATGCGCCAGGTATTCTTGCTAAAAGGTAAAAGTAAAAGTTAGAAGTTAGAAGTTAGAAAATCACTTCTAACTTCTAACTTTTACCTTTTTAGTTTTTAGTTTTTACTTGTTCTTAATTGTCCACAAGCAGCATCAGCTTCTAACCCACGAGAATAGCGGACGCTAACAGCAATGTTTTGCTCCTTGAGAACAGTAAGAAAAGCAGATATGCGCTCGTTATTTGGGCGTTTGTAATCTACTTCGCTGATAGGATTGTAAGGAATCAAATTAACGTGGCTTTGAAACCCTCGCAGACGTTTTGCTAATTGTAATGCGTGTTCTGGTAAGTCGTTCACCCCAGCCAGGAGAACGTATTCAAAACTAACGCGACGCCCGGTAATTTCTACATATTCGCGACATTCAGCCAGCAAATCTTCAATTTTGTAAGAATGTGCGCTGGGAATGAGTTGTTCTCGCAGTGTTTGATTAGGTGCGTGGAGACTAACAGCGAGGGTCACTTGCAGATGGTGTTCGGCTAACTGACGAATGCGATCGCGTATTCCGACAGTAGATAAAGTAAGCGATCGCTGTCCAATTCCCACATCTTTATTTAAAGATTTGATCGCACCTAAAACATTATCTACATTTAACAACGGTTCGCCCATACCCATAAACACCACATGGCTAACTCGTTGTTGAAAATCTTCTTGCACAGTTAGCACTTGATCGACAATTTCATGCCGTCCTAAATTGCGCTTGTAGCCTCCCTTACCAGTGGCGCAGAAATCACACGCCATCGGGCAACCCACTTGCGTAGAGACGCAAACTGTGAGACGCTTATCTGAAGGAATACCAACAGTTTCAATAATTTGACCATCTGCCAATCGCAAAAGATACTTGACAGTGCCATCAGGTGCAACAGAGCGGTAATGTAAAGTTGAGCGTCCAATCGGTATTTCTGCAACTTCTGCCCGCCATTGTTTAGAAAAGACAGAGATATCATTAAGCGATCGCACGCCCTTGTTATATATCCAATCGTGCAGCTGCTTTCCTCTGTAAGCAGGTTGTTTTTGTTGCTGCACCCAAACCGTCAATTCCTCCAAAGAAGCGCCCAACAGTGGCGGAATTGAGATTTGTGCTTGGGGAGTTGTGATAGTGGCAGAGGCAGAGTTAGCAGACATAACATTTAGAAATTGGCATGAGATCTATATGGTAGGCGATCGCCTGTGTTAGTGCCGAGGCGGTTTACCGAAAAATCGTTTAAAAAGCGATCGCTACTCACCTAAACGCTACAAATAAATTAACCAAAAGTTGAGCCGTTCCAGCCCCACATATAACCTTTAGCATCCGCAAACTCAATATAAGTGCGATTTTTCGGTACACCTAGCGCAGAGTCAATTTCTTGGCAAAAATCCTGACTCATCGCTTGAGTTTGCTCTGATTTCATCGTGCCGACGCTCTTAATTTCAATGTAGCAAACTGGGTCTGTATTACCAGCAAAGGTCATGGGAATTTCAGCTTCAAAAGCTGTCATGATATAAGACTCCGGTTTGCCTGTATGCTTGGCTAACTTAGCTGATAAACTTTTGAGCATTGCTTCAACTTCAGCTTTTGCCGGCGCAGATACAGAAGTTTGTACTTTAATTAAAGGCATAATCAAATTTGTTAGTTGTTAGTCGTTAGTCGTTGTTAAAATACTACTCTCCTTGTCTCCCCCTCTCCCCCTCCTCCCCTCCTCACTGCAAAGACGAGCGAAACAGATGATTGTGTTCGGGATGATATAAATGCGAGCGCAAAGCGACTCCTTTGGAGTATCGCGCTTCGCCTTTTACTTGCGAAAGTGCAGGACTAATTACGTATAATGTAGTGCGAATCAGATTTTCCTCGATTGTACAATCTGCCATTTTGTCAAGGGCAACAACCAGAATTTTTTCATCTTGCCAGCCAATTCGATAGCAAATTGCTACTAGCGTATCATTTGGGTAGTGTTCTAGTAATTTGGCTTGGGCATTTGCGACGTGACGGGCACTTAGATACAAACAAAGGCTAGCTTGGTGTGCCGCGAGACTGGCTAATTCTTCTGTGGGGGGAACTACTGTACGTCCGCTGATGCGGGTGAGGATGATAGTTTGGACTAAGCCAGGAACGGTTAACTCAACTTTAAGTTTAGCAGCAGCAGCTTGAAAGGCGCTGATACCTGGTATGACTTCAAAGGGAATATCTGCCTCTGCCAAAAGCTGCATTTGTTCATGGATGGCACTATATAAACTCGGATCGCCAGAATGAAGACGAACGACAGATTTATGCGATCGCACTCGTTCTATCATGATTGGCAAAATCTCTTCTAAAGTCTTATTCGCCGTTTGAATAATCTCCGCATCTTCTCGGCAAAGTTCTAAAATTTCTTCGGGGACTAAAGAATCTGCAAATAAAATCACATCAGCACGGTTTAGCAGTTTCTGCGCTTTTACCGTTAGCAAATCAGGATCGCCGGGACCTGCCCCCACAATATATACTGCTGGTATTAAAAATTTTTCATATTCTTTGTTACTTATGTTTGCAGTATAATCACTCATAAATCAGGCACAAGATAATTTAGTAAAAAATTTTTTTTGGCATTTTTTCAGCATCCTTCCGGATAAATACTCTTTGCCTAGTAGAGATGAGTGGTAGATGCACCCTGGTTAAGCCCTAGAGAAAACTCTGGGGCATTTTTTATTTTTAGTCAGGAGTCAGAAGTCAGGAGTCAGAAGTCAGGAGGCACGGAGTTAGTTGGTAGTTGTCTACTCTCCCCATCCCTAGTCCCTATTCCCTCGTCCCTAGTCCCTCATCTTCATTGGGTGTGGAAACTACATCCGGCAAAGGACGTTTCGCTAAGTAAAGCCAAGCTAGCCCAGCTAATCCGAAGAGAATTCCCGTTAAACTTACCAATTGTGCGATTCTTAGGGGTCCTAGCATCAAGCTATCAGTCCTTAGACCTTCGATCCAAAAGCGTCCTAAGCTATAAGCTACCCAGTAAACCATAAACAAAGTACCTATTTTTAGGCGTGGTTTCGAGCGCAAACTCCTAAAAAACAAAGTTATTAGTAAAGCGAAAACCATTAAATCCCATAGAGATTCGTAGAGAAAGGTGGGATGAAAATACTCAAAACTAGCCAATTCTGGGGGACGACGTTCTGGCGGAATGTATAGCTTCCAAGGTAAATTGGTAGGACCGCCAAAAGCTTCAGAATTGAAAAAATTGCCCCAGCGCCCGATCGCTTGTCCTAAAATCAGGGAAGGTGCTACTAAATCTGCCAATTGCCAGAAAGAAATTTGCTTGAGTTTAGCAAAAATTAACGCCGCCACAACCCCACCAATAATTGCACCATGAATCGCAATACCTCCTTGCCAAATGGCAACAATGCGTTCTGGGTGCTGGGCATATTCTGCCCACTGAAACAAAACGTAATATATCCGTGCGGCAGGAATTGCTCCAATTACCAGCCAAATTGACAAATCACTGAGCAACTCTGGATTAACATTACGGCGCTTTGCCAAGTACTGAGAGAGGCTAACGCCAATTAGCACGGCTGAGGCAATCAATAAGCCATACCAGCGGATAGTTAAAAATCCGATTTTAACCAGAATCGGTCCTGGAGAAGTAAATTGAAACGCCAAAGGCAAGGCGAAAAAATCCAGTGACATGCAAAAGTACCTAAAAAATGATAATAATCAGTGTGTGCATTACAGTAGGCAAGAGTTGGATCTGCCTAAGCACTCTTGCTTGAATAAATTGGTCAGCCGTCCCACCTAGATCCGCGATCCTAACGAGTTTTTTCAATACACGGCTGACCAATTTATTTTTGCACAACCCCTAAGTTAACTAAAGAATATATTTTTCTTAAGTCTATGCTCTTAGTTGATGAGCATTTATATATCAGAGGTTGACGCAAGCGAAGTATTCTGTTCTTATCCATAGAATTGATTTTAAGTCGCCTTGGGTTGACAAAATAGGATAGGCAATCAAAGCAAAACTAAGTTTGAATTTTCGGCTTTAGGATATTTATTGCTTCATCAGACTTCTAGTCTAAAGGTCTTAGGCGCAAAATTATCACCTTTATTTCTAAAGTAAAAATAGGGGTTCGCTAGATATCAATTGAGTTTCGATATAATCACCTAAACAACTGTGAGGCTTCTTCGATTGTGATTGCCATTTATCCAGGTAGTTTCGACCCCATCACCTTAGGGCACCTTGACTTGATCCAACGTGGTAGTCGGTTGTTTGAGGGTGTGATTGTGGCTGTGTTGCGTAACCCAAACAAAATGCCACTGTTTAGCGTGCAACAACGCCAAGAACAGATTCGTCTTTCAACAAAACATCTACCTAATGTAGAAGTAGACAGTTTCGATGGTCTAACCGTCAATTATGCCCAAATGCAGCAAGCACAAGTTCTGCTGAGGGGTTTACGGGCGGTTTCCGACTTTGAAGTAGAGCTACAGATGGCTCATACTAATAAAACCCTTTCTACTCAAATAGAAACTGTTTTTCTAGCTACCTCAAACGAGTATAGTTTTTTAAGTAGTAGTGTGGTAAAAGAGATTGCAAGGTTTGGTGGCTCTATTGATCATCTTGTTCCCCCGCACGTCGCCCTAGATATATACCAATGCTACGCTCACCAACAGACAGTATCGAACCCAATCAAAACGGAAGCAACCCAGAATCTCAGGAGTTTGCCGACGGAAACTCCTATGGAGACGTTTCAGGAATGGGAAGTGTAGAAATTGAGCAGGAACTCAACCGCTTAGAGGAAATGATTCTTTCTAGTTTCCACATTCCCCTGACGCGACGCACGTTAGTGGATGAAGAAAAGCTGCTCGATCAGCTTGATTTTATCCGAGTTTCTTTGCCATCTGTTTTTCAAGAAGCTGCCGCGATTATCCAACAAAAGCAAGAAATTCTTCTGGAAGCGGAAGAGTATGGACAGCAAGTTGTAGAGGCTGCACAAGCCAAAAGAGCGCAAATTCTAGCTGAAAGTGACATTATCCGACAAGCAGAAAGAGAGGGACAGATGCTTCGGCAACAAGTGCAGCAAGAATGTGATGCGATGATGGAAGACACCCTGGCGGAAATTGAGCGCAAGCGACGTGCTTGTCAGCAAGAGTTGGAGGAAATTCGGCAACAAGCGATCGCCCAAGCTCAAGAAATTGAAAATGGCGCCGATACTTATGCTGATAGCGTCCTAGAAAATATTGAGCAAAACCTCACCGATATGTTGCGAGTCATCCGCAACGGACGCGAACAACTGTACCCAGACACGCCACCACAACGCAATTCATCACCCGGCAAGAAGAAATGAGTAAGTTAATAAAAGTATTAGGTTGCTTTACCACAATTGGCTTTAATTAAACAGGATTATTAATAAATGTTTACTTAAGCCCAAGTTAATATTGGATTAGATATAGGAAGCTTATTTGGATTAAATATAGCAAGCTTATTAGGAATTATTTATGTTTTCTTGGGTGCAATTTACTTAATTATAATGGTATTTTTTCTAGTTCAAAGAGCAACTAGATTGACTAATTGGGCTTTGTCACTTTATATTATCCAGGCGATATTTATCCCAGTTTTGATGTTTTTATCTGGGGTAATTTTAATTTTTCAAGGTTGGCGCTTAGATCCAATTCTTCAGTTTGGGCAATTTCTATCATTTCTCATAATTATTTATTTTGCTATTAAAGATATTGTAATTAATGCAGTTTACCGCAATAGGTAATATCACCTTATGCAGGAACCATAGTAGAGACGTTACATGTAACGTCTCTACTATATGTGTGGTTTGCAACTTTGCGCGAAGCTTTTAAAGAGTATAAGTAAAATCTTCAACCAACATACCGGGAACCATACTACCCCCAAGTTGACGACTTTCGTATGTTCCAACTTCAGGAATGAATTCTTGAAAATTGGTTAGGTCAATCAAATTTTCTCCCCAAAAGCGATAGAGACTGTCATCAAAACGCAGATTTTCAATTGGGGCAATAATTTCTCCCTTTTCCACCCAAAAACAAGCATAACGAGTCATACCTGTGATTCTACCAGTTGGGCGATCGCTCCAATTCAAGTAATGTAAATTCGATACATATAACCCTGTATCTAAACTAGGCAAAATCTGCTCAAATGCTAAATTTCCCATACTCACTTCTGGCGCACGTAATGACTCATTTCCATTCGCGCCATTAGCATTTTTTTCATATTCCTTGGCAGTGCGAGAATTCACCAAGGTATTTACTAATATACCTTTTTCAATTATAGGTATTTCCGGCGCTGCCATTTCTCCCCATTCATTAAATCGCGGCACTAACCCCCGTTGAAAGTTTTCTTTCAAATTAAATAAGCGAGAAAGTTGCTTTTCTTGACGCCATATCGCAGCCATTGCACTATTTCCTTGTTGAATATCAGCTTCGCTGACACCACCCCAAGAAAGCATCATTAATAAATCAGAAACAGCCGCCGGCGCAAAATAAGTTTTGTAATTTCCTCGTGGCAATTGTTTTGGCAAATTTGAAAGCAGTTTTATTTGCCTTTTCGCGTCACTGATTTTCGCCGTATAAGCAGTGGAATCCCAATCACTCCCGGCAAAAGTGCCTTTTACAGCTTGTCCCGAAGTCGTGAAAATAGAATAATCTAAGGTAAAAGTATCGGTTGCAAATAAATGTTTTTGACCGCTAGAATCACCATAACCTTGAATTACCGAGCCTCCAGCATATATCCCGGCAAAATCCAATTCGGCAACTTGTTCTAGTACGGTTGGTACTACCGCTTCTGCCGCCAACAATTTTCCCGAATGTATTTCCCGACTGGTATTTGTTCCTGATGGCAAAACTAGATAAGGATCGACGGGTAAATAGGGCAGTTCTTCCCTTAGTTCTTTCAAAGCGTTGTATGCTGCTTGCCAATCTATTTCCCAATTTCCAGTAAAGGGAAACTGCCGAAAACTATTGCGCTGATCTTGCATCAAATTCAGTTCGATCCAACCATCAGCAACACAACCAGTTTGCCGCACTTTGGCGTGATTGAACCGTGTAAATTGACTGCGTTCGCTGTGTAGTTTTATTGTGAAGTATTCGCTCTCTATTTTTTTACTTAGCAGAGTTTCAATCAATCTATTAAAGCTGATTTCTAAATTCGATAATTCGTCAATTTTCATCGGCATTTTCTGGGGAGATGAGGGAGTGGGGGAGTGGGGGAGTGGGACAAGGGGACAAGGGAGACAGAGGAAACGCTTGGGTTGCAGGGGAGGCAGGGGAGACAAGAGGGAATCTTGACTCCTGACTCCTGACTCCTAACTCCTGAATTCTCAGGCTCCACCGCCAAAGACTTCGACGTTAGCAAATAAACATATGGGTGAACCGTGTCCTACGGAAATCGCCTGATTTGGTTCTCCTTTGCCACAGTAAGCTGTGCCGTACATTTGCCAATTAGAGGAGTTTCCTAGTTTGATTAAGCTTTGCCAAAATTCTGGTGTAGTGGCTCGATAGTTGGGATTGCGGAGGGTTTTGGTGAGTTTGCCGTTTTCTATCAATTTGGCATACTCGCAGCCAAACTGAAATTTATAACGTTGGTCATCAATTGACCAAGAACGGTTAGATTCCATGTAAACGCCGTGTTCTATGTCAGCGATGATTTCGTCAAAGGTGGCGTTTCCTGGCTCTAAATTCAAGTTTGCCATGCGATCAATCGCTGGTCTATTCCATGAACAAGCACGCGCACAAGCAACTCCTGGCACACCGGCTCTAGCTTGGCTTTCTAAACTGCCCACACCGCGCTGAAGTACGCCTTCTTTAATTAAGTATTCCCGTGTTGCGACTGCCCCGGTGTCATCAAAGTTATAGCTGGCAAATTCTCCGGCAACGGTGGGATCAAAGGTGATGTTCATTAACTTAGAACCGTATACTAAGTTTCCAAAGTCACTTTTGTTGACAAAGCTGCCGCCGGCGTAGTTGCGTTCATCTCCTAAAATGCGATCGATTTCTAAAGGATGTCCGACACTTTCATGAATTTGTAGCATCATTTGGTCTGGTGCTAAAACTAAGTTCGTGCGCGTGGACGGGCATTCCTCTGCTGTCAATAGTTCTATTGCTTGTTCACCAATTTTCTGCACTTGTTGCCATAATTCTTCTTCTCTTAACAGTTCCATGCCACCTTGGTAACAGTGTGCTTGCCAGCCATTATTGCTGCGCTGCTGCACGATCGCTCCATCTTGTGCCGTAGCTCCGTAATGAGTGCCTAAAGACAAGATTTTTTGATACACCTCTGAGCCGTTACTGCTGACAAACCAAGTTTCTTTTTCGGTGGTGGTGGTGGTGGCTGTGGTTTGGACGATTTTATCGTCAACTTTTAAGGTTTTGCAAATGCGGATAAGTATATCGTTTATTTCTCTTGGACTCAGTGCATCTAACGGTTTGAGAAATGGAGAAATATATTCACCAACTACTTTGGGACGTTCTTTTACACTGAAGGGATATATCCACCATTCACTTGCGACTAGTGCCTGTTTATAAGCTTTTTCCGCAGCATCTTGCAAGCTGACAAGATCCAAAGAATTCGTAGCAGCGTAACCGAGACAACCATTAACCAAAACTTCCAACATCACTCCCATAGTGGAGGATTTGCCGTTTGTTTGAGGTAAGGCATCTCGAACATAACAGTTATACTTGTTTTCCTTTACGGCTCTAATACCAATCCAATCAGCGGGGATATTTAGAGAAGCGATCGCCTTTGTTAATTCAGACCACATAAGTTTAATTCAAAATTCAAAATTCAAAATGAAGACTTTATTGTTGACGATTTTGTTTGGTTTTGACGACAATTGCTGCAATTATCTTAATTAACTCATTGATTTCACCCAGAAGCGGTAGCAGACGGTTTTCTGACATTAACTCAGTAGCTATCAAAAGTCTTAGCCAGTATCTAGTTTCCCTGCCTTCTTTTAAAGCAATTTCTAGCTTATGAACAAAGTCGGCAGTACTCTGGGCTGATTGAGATTCTTCAACGTTTGCCCCAATTGATGTGCCAGAGCGAAGCAACTGCTTAGAAAGTGTTCGCGCTACTCCCGAAGATTCATCTAATACCTTGCAAAGGTTGATGATACGAATGGAAAAATCAAACGTTCTATCATTTATTGCTTTATAGTTGCTCATAATGCGTGAATTTTGAATTTAATTTCTGTGCCAGCGGGTTCCGTCACGGTTATCAATTAGGGTAATTCCGCATTGAAGCAGTTCATCACGAATGCGATCGCTCAAAACAAAATTCTTCGCTAAACGCGCTTCTTGTCTTTCCTGAATTTTCGCTTCAATTTGGGCATCGCTTAAATTATCACTCGTGGAATTCTCCGCTTCCATCTCGGCTTCTAAACCTAAAACTCCAGCTAAAGTGACAAGTGTATGCCATTGTTTGAGTAACTCATCCGGTGGTATTTCGGTTTTTCCTTCATGAACTAAAATATTTCCTTCGCGGTGTAGTTCTTTAGCTAATTCAAATAGCACTATTAAACCACCAGGGAAATTAAAGTCATTATTTACAGCTTCTTGAAAACGTTCAATATAGGAATTGGGCACTGGGGAGGAAAAATTATTTCCTTGCCCTCCTTTTCCCCATCCGAATTTTTCACCGTATTGATACCCAAAAAGCAAACCTTTTTTCAAGGTGTGCCAACCATTTGTTGCTGCCTGAATTGCTTCGTCAGTAAAATCAATTGGTGTACGATATTGCGCCATCAGGACAAATAAGCGCACTGCCATCGGGTCAACGCCTCGATCCAGTAAGTCGCGAATGGTGGTAAAGTTACCTAAAGATTTGGACATCTTTTCGCCATCCACCTTGACCATGCCGTTATGCATCCAGTATCGAGATAACGGTTTGCCTGTGACTGCTTCAGATTGAGCAATTTCATTTTCATGATGGGGGAAAATTAAATCTTCTCCGCCGGCGTGAATGTCGATTGTTTCGCCAAGGCGATCGCGTACCATCGCACTACATTCAATATGCCATCCGGGACGACCTTTACCCCAAACTGATTCCCAAGCGGGTTCTCCCGGTTTTGCAGCTTTCCACAAAGCAAAATCAACCGAATCTTTTTTCTTCTGATACTCTGGATCTTCTAAATCAACTCGTCCACTCGCACCAGCTTGGGAATTTTCTAATTTGCGTCCAGAAAGCTTGCCATACTCAGGAAACTGACGCACCGCATAGTAAACATCACCCTGATTTGCGTAAGCGTAGCCTTTGTTCTCTAACTCGTGAATTAGCCGAGTTATGCCATTCATTGTGTGGGTAGCGCGGGGATATTCCGAGGCTTCTTTGACATTCAGCCGTGCCATATCCTCAAAATATGCTTTGATAAAGCGCTCAGATACAGCTTCCATCGAGGAATGTTCTTGCCGCGCTCGATTCAAAATCTTATCATCAACATCAGTAAAATTCTGGACGTAGCGCACTTCATAGCCAACAAATTGCAGGTATCGACGTACTACATCCCAAACTATACAAGCTCTGGCATGACCCAAATGGCAATAATCGTAAACCGTCACGCCGCAGTAATACATCTTAACCTTTCCTGGCTCGACTGTTTCAAAGGGTTCCTGACGACGGCTGAGAGTGTTGTAAACGCTTAGGGTCATTCTTATAACTTAAGAAATAAAGTGCATCTATTAAGCCATTGTAGATTTTCCAGTCTATAGCACGTCTACTCCTATTAAACAAAACACCCCTTGGTGTGATTTTTGGAAATTATTCTCATACTAAAGTTTTAGCGAGTTGAAGAAATAAGACTCATTCTCAATAATTACGCATTGTAACAATTGTCAGGATTTTAGTTTGACCCAGTGCCAAAAAAAAAGTAAGCGCACTGGCAGATTGCGATGTCTGTTTGTTTTCGTTTATTGCACGCAAATCAAAACCATGCATCTACCAACAAGAAGAAACAACATGATTACCAAACGGTTAAAAGAATTGCTTTTGGCTGTTGCTCTTTTACCTATGCTTGTGCAACCTGCATTTGCTCATGCAATCTGGTTTGATAGCCAGGACAAACAATACCAGCTGGTGTTCGGTCATCCAGAAGAAGGTCCAGAACCCTATGATGTAGGCAAATTCCGGTCAGCTACAGCCTACGATATCAACAAACAGCAGGTGCCGGCTGAAATTGTCATCAAAGATGGTGTGTCTGTTGTTCCCCAAGGAAAGATTGCCGCGCTGACCGCCACTTATGATAATGGTTTCTATTTGAGAAACCCTGGTGATACTAGTTCTCGCAACATTTCACAAGCTGAGGCAGAGGCACTTAATTACGTCAATGTCTCTAATTATTTGAAGTCCACCAAGGCTCTCTATGACTGGTCAGAAGCGATTTCCCAACCGTTTGGTCTTCCACTTGAGATTCAGGCTTTGCGGAATCCCTTTGAGGTAGCGGTAGGAGAAACCTTGCCAATTCAGGTTTTGTTTGAGGGTAACACGATAACTGACCCGTTAGTGGAATATCTGGGACAAACCCTCTCACTAGATCCAAATGGCATTGCTTATGTGCCCATCGGCGACTCTGGACTGCAACCAATCGAAGCAAGCTACTTCAGCCCCACCGCAACTAATCCTCGTGTTGAGTACGCTACCACATTAACCGCAGAACGTATTCCTGAGCCTTCGGCACTGCTTGGTTTGGGTATGCTTGCTACACTGGGGTTTGCTTTGCAGCAGTCTAAAAAGTTTAAATTAGCACTCTCAAGCGATCGCTAGCTTTAAAAAATCTCTGCCGTTGCTAATGGCGTTATCACAGCAGAGATTCCGCCATTAGCTGGAGTTGAGGACGATAACGGTCAGTCGATGCCAAGGGTGACTCTGGCACACTAAGCTTCTACTGTAGGGCTGAGACTGACTATTTTAATTTTGAAAGCCTTATTTAAACTTAGGAAACCAGGATCAGGCGATTGCGTGCGCTAAATTAGTAATTTGAGCGTAGTATTTTTATAACGTTTTTCTTAACCTGGTGACGGTCAAACTATGCAATCAGCAGTTACTCCTGACCAATCTCAAGCAATGGATGCGCCGAAAAAAGGCTTGCCTGTAACAATTATTACTGGTTTTCTCGGTAGTGGAAAGACGACTTTACTTAATCATATCCTGACTAATCAACAGGGTTTGAAAACCGCTGTTTTAGTGAATGAATTTGGCGAAATTGGCATCGACAATGAATTAATTGTTTCCACTGGCGAAAACATGGTGGAACTGAGTAATGGTTGTATTTGCTGCACCATTAATAATGATTTGGTTGATGCCGTTTACAAAGTTTTAGAACGCGAAGAAAGGCTAGATTATCTAGTTGTAGAAACAACCGGATTAGCAGATCCGCTACCAGTCGCGTTGACATTTTTGGGTACAGAATTACGCGATTTGACTCGTCTTGATTCGATTATTACGGTAGTAGACGCGGCAAATTACAGCTTGGATTTATTCAACTCACAAGCAGCTTACAGTCAAATTGCTTATGGTGATGTGATTGTTCTCAACAAAACTGATTTAGTTGATGAAGCCACTTTAAATGAGTTGGAGAAAAAAATAGGCGAAGTTAAAGAAGGAGCAAGAATTCTTCGCACCACGCGATCGCAAGTACCACTGCCTTTAATTCTCAGCGTTGGTCTGTTTGAGTCTGATAAGTATTTTGACGCTGTTGATGAGCACGACCACGCTCATGACCATCACGACCACGACGACCACGACCATTCTACATGCGGTCACGACCATCACGACCATGATCATCATGAACATCACCATCATTCCGACCATTTAGAAAATGATGGCTTTACCTCAATATCTTTCCAAATTGACAAACCATTTTCTATTAGGAAGTTTCAATATTTCTTAGATAACCAGTTAACTGATAATATCTTCCGTGCCAAGGGAATTATGTGGTTTGATGAAAGTCCAAACCGTCATATTTTCCACCTTTGCGGTAAGCGCTTTACTATGGACGATGATGAGTGGAAAGGTGAAAAGAAAAATCAGCTAGTTCTAATTGGTCAAAATTTAAATCAAAATCAGTTGCTAGAACAGCTAGAAAAGTGCATCTGTATTCCTTCCACAAGTCGCGGTAAAGGATTTGGAAAATAGTGATTAGGGGCTAGGGGCTAGAGACTAGGAAATTAATATTTTATAATTTTCTTTCTTGTCTCCTTATTTCCCTAGTCCCTAATCCCTAATCCCTAATTATGCGCGTTATCATCCAGCGAGTTAAATCATCTCAAGTTACTGTAAACGATGAAATTGTCGGCAAAATTGGGCGAGGGTTAAACTTGCTTGTAGGTATTGCCGATACTGATAGTCATGTCGAAATCGACTGGATGGTGCGTAAGTGTTTGGATTTGCGGCTGTTTCCTGATGAAGAGGGGGGAGACAGATGGCAAAAATCGGTGCAAGAAATTAACGGCGAGTTACTAGTAATTAGTCAGTTCACCCTTTACGGCGACTGTCGCAAAGGTCGCCGTCCCTCGTTTGACCGTTCAGCCGCTCCAACATTAGCCAAAGATTTATATAATCGCTTTGTCGCTAAGTTGCAAGAAACTGGTTTGCGGGTAGAAACTGGTCAATTTGGCGCGATGATGCAAGTGTCTATTGAAAATGACGGTCCGGTTACCTTATTACTAGAGCGAGAAGCAATATAAGGGTTTATACGTAGTTAATAAATATAAGAAACGCTATACTAAGCAGTTCTAAATGATGAGAGAATATTAAACTAACCATCACAAAAGTTTAAACTCTCTCATCATGGCTAAGATCCAGTTTTCTAGAGGTATTAATGAAGATGTCATTCCAGACGTGCGGTTAACGCGATCGCGTACTGGCGACAGTGGTACAGCAACGTTTATTTTCAACAATCCTAAAGCTTTGGATCAAGGCGTTACTGAAGATATTACCGGCATGTATATGATTGACGAGGAAGGAGAAATCATCACTCGTGAAGTCAAAGCTAAATTTATCAACGGCAAACCAGAAGCATTAGAAGCTATCTATATAATGAAATCTAGCCAGGAATGGGATCGTTTTATACGCTTTATGACGCGGTACGGCGAGGAAAATGGATTAGAGTTAAATAAAGCTTAATCAAAATTGGGCATTGGGAATTGGGCATTGGGGAGCCAGTGCGTTGCGGTTCAACACTTGGCGGTTGCCTCTACCGTCCCGCCAAAGTGTTGAACCCGTTCGCGCAGCGTCTCCGCATCTGAGAAGGGAGGTCACGAACGTTGAGGCATCTGGCGTCGGGTTAAGCGCGTTGTTCGCGCAGCGTCTCCCACAGGAGAAGCATCTGGCGTCATTGGGCAATGGGCTTTTCCCCTTCCCCCTTTCCCCTTCTTCAAAAAGCCCCTTTCCCCTTTCCCCTTTCCCCCTCTGAAATTGCCCATTAGCAAAATATATGCAACAACCTCATCCTGATTCACCAGAAATGTCAGTAACTTGTGGTGTCGTTACAGTTAGCGATACACGCACAAGTGAAACAGACAAAAGTGGACAGCTAATTCAGCAATTACTCTTCAATGCTAATCATGCTGTCGGAGCTTACACAATTATCAAGGATGAACCAGCACAGATTCAAGAGCAAATTGAATTGCTGGGTAAAGACGCAAATTTAGATGTAATAATTTTCAATGGTGGCACAGGGATTGCACCGAGGGATACTACCTACGATGCAATTGAGAAATTACTCTCAAAAACCTTATCCGGATTTGGCGAGTTGTTTCGCTTTTTAAGTTATCAAGAAATTGGTTCGCGAGCGATCGCATCTCGCGCTGTTGCTGGTATTTATCAAAATAAATTAATCTTTTCTGTTCCTGGTTCTAGCAATGCTGTCCGACTGGCGATGTCCAAGTTAATTTTACCGGAACTGGTGCATTTAGTTAGCCAAATGCGGAAATAATCGTGGACTGAATGTAGTACTTTGAGCGGTGAACCGCTCACTACGAAAAAAACAACCCCTTTAGATATAAGGGGTTGCGAGATTTTATTGAATTATTTTTTCAACGTATTAAAATTGAGCGATTCTCCGTAGGAGAGGCTACGCTAACGCCAAACTGATTACAGACAAAATGGCAGCGATAACATAGAACACCGCAACTACTTGCTGTTCTGACCAACCAGTAAGTTCTAAATGATGGTGTAGGGGTGCCATTTTGAACAACCGCTTACCTTTACCATCAGGACCTTTTGTGGCTTTGTAGTAACCAACTTGCGCCATTACTGAAAGGGTTTCGACGAAGAAGATACCGCTAATAATAAATAGTGCTACCAAGCTATTAGTCATCAATCCTACGGCTGCCAGAGCGCCTCCCAGCGCTAGGGAACCAGTATCTCCCATGAAAACGCGAGCCGGGTTGCGATTATGAGCTAAAAACCCTAAGCAACTGCCACTTACAGCAGCACAGAAAACCATTAAAGGAAGCGAGGTGGGGGCAATGATAACACCTAATGCGAATATAGCGATCGCTACTGTTCCGGCTGCTAACCCATCAATTCCATCAGTTAAATTAGTGGCATTACTTTCGGCTACTAAAACAAAACCAGCTAGGGGCCAGAATAGAAATCCTAGAGGTAGTGAAAGACCAGCAAAAGGCAAAGCAATATTCGTAATATTAGAAGGCTGATTAAACATTAGCCACAGACAAAACAGTGCTGCAAAACCTACTTGCAAAGCCAGTTTCATCTTTGGCGATATACCTTTATTAGATTTACGGCGGAGAATTTCCCAATCGTCAATCCAGCCAATCAAACCGTAACTTAATGTTAATGCGGAAACCGCAAGTACTTCTGTTGCAAAGTTAGACCATATACAAGCAATAATCACCGCCACAGGCACAAAGAAAATGCCGCCCATTGTTGGTGTGCCTGCCTTTTTCAAATGCGCTTGGGGACCATCCTCACGGATTATTTGCCCTGCTTTGAGTGCTTGCAGCCACGGTATTACCCAAAAGCCGACCACACCCGACAATAGCGCAGACAACAATAGTGGCAGGGTAAGCGACATACCCTGCCAAGGCAACCGATTGCCCATCGAATCTAAAATTAGTGCTGTAACACTGAGTCCTGCACCCAATAAAGAGACTAGACCGATGCCAGAAATGTTTAACCCTTGGTCAGGAGATAATTTAGCGTCCACGGATATTTCCCTTCACTCCACACTTACAAAACTAAACTACGGGGAGTATGCCACTCAGCCCCATACCAAAACAAATTAATCCTCTTCTACGACGATATCGTCGTCGTCATCGATATCATAATCAATTCCGCCATCTTCTACACCCATCAAAGCTTCGACATCATCTTCGCCAGATGAGAATTCCGCTTCTTGAACTTCACGCGCTATCAAACGATTATTTGAGTGCAACCAGTCCAAGAGTGAGGACTCTTGCTTTAATGGAATTACGGCGGCTCGTTGGTTGCGGGGTTCTTCACGTAATGGAGAATTCAACATATCTACGAAAGCACGAAAAGGCTACAGTAACTAGACATTAAGAGTCTATCACTTGATATAGGCGTTCTTTTGTTCATCATTCAACTCTGTCATAGAAAAATCCGTGAAAAAATTTTTATTTAATAAAGGTAAGCGATCGCAGTTGCCGATTCTCAATTAATGTTATGGGTCTATACATAGAAAATTAATATTTAGTTAATACTGATATCTTTTGAGGTAATGACACATCATGACAAAGGCAGATTTAATCGGTGCAATTGCTTCTACAAATCGAGGAATACTTGCAACTGAAACAGAAAAACAGGTTATCCAAGCTGCGATCGCTAACTTAGAAGACTTAAACCCTACACCTCGTCCACTTGAAGCTGTTCATTTGCTCAATGGCAATTGGCGACTGCTATACACCACTAGTATTGGGCTATTAAACCTCGATCGCATACCCTTGTCTAAAGTTGGTCAAATTTACCAGTGTATTCGCGTAGAAACTAACAGTGTTTACAACATAGCCGAAATTTATGGCTTGCCATTACTCCAAGGTTTGGTGAGCGTGGCTGCTAAATTTGAACCAGTTTCCGAGCGCCGCATCAAAGTCAAATTTGAGCGGTCTATCATCGGCTTGAAAAACTTAATAGGTTACAGTAATCCGGAAACTTTTATCCAACAAATTGAAGCTGGTAAAAAATTCACTGCGATTGATTTTCCTATTAAAAGCGGTGAACAACAAGGCTGGTTGGATATCACTTATATAGATAACGATCTGCGTATTGGTCGAGGTAATGAAGGTAGCGTGTTTGTCTTAACCAAAGCATAAAATGTTCCGGAAATAGTATTTGCGAATGACCATAAGCGATTGTAGGTACTTTGTCAAGAGGGGAGGGGGGAGAGGGGGAGAGGGGAGCAGGGGGGCAGGGGGGCAAGGGAAGAAATTTCCCCAAGTCTCCCTGCCCAATGCTTCATGCCCTATGTGAGCGTGCCCAATGGCGCCAGTTGCCTCTTCTGCCGGAGACGCTGCGTGAAGAACGGAGGGCACTTCCCTTCTCCTTAGGGAGACGCTAGCCTGCGGCAACGCCAAGGAAGGACGAACGCGAACGGGTTCAACTTCGGAGTGCGGGACGGTTAAGGCAACCGCGCCGATGTTTCACCGCACGAAACTAGTAGTCTGCCAAGGCAACGCGTGCAGGGTTTATGGTAAGAAAATCAAGTTCTTTCCCCCCTGCTTCCCCTGCTTGCCTTCACCCGTCAAAATTGGCTTGGTCGAGTACTAGCGCTCCCCAATGCCCAATGCCAACACATGAAGCGAGGAATCGTAAGTCTAATATAGATATAATTCCAAATCACGCTACTTCGATGCCAGCTGCACGTAAGTGGCTGCAAAATTTAAAATTTAAAATTGATGGATAGACGGTCTTTTTTACTGGGTACAAGCGCACTGGCATCGCAACTGCTTGTTGGGTGTGCTGGCAACAATCAGGCGAAATTAAACGTGCAGCTGTTGAAAGGCTCTATCCCCGGACAGGTGGTGAATCAATTTGGCAAGACTTTACAGCAAAAAGCACAATTAAAGTTTGCTCCAGTAGGGCAGTTAGAGGATTTATTTAAGGAATTACAAGCTTGGCAGGGAAAAACCAAAGGTACTGATGGTAAGGGATGGCTTCCCTCGTTACGCTTACCGCAATTCCAAAAAACCGCTGTAGCCGATTTGGTAACGTTGGCTGATTACAGACTAAAAGAGGCAATTGAGCAGAAACTGATTCAACCACTCGAAGAGTCGCAGTTAAAGCAGTGGTCTGTTTTGCCGAAACGCTGGCAAGAATTGGTGAGACGTAATGACCAAGGTAACTTAGATGCTCAAGGAAAAATTTGGGCTGCACCTTACCGCTGGGGTAGTACGGTGATTGTTTATCGTCGCGATAAATTTAAAGAATTGGGTTGGACACCGACAGATTGGGCTGATTTATGGCGAAGTGAATTGCGCGATCGCATTTCTCTGCTCGATCAACCACGAGAAGTGATTGGTCTAGTTTTAAAGAAGTTAGGGAAATCTTACAACACAGAAAATCTTGATAAAGTGCCAGATTTGGAAAAGGAATTACGAACCTTAAACCAACAGGTGAAGTTTTACGCTTCTAATAAGTATCTCGAACCCTTAATCATTGGCGATACTTGGCTAGCAGTTGCTTGGTCTAGCGACGTAGTGCGGATACTGGCACGTTATCCAGAACTTGCAGTAATTATCCCTCAGTCAGGAACTGCAATGTGGGCAGATTTGTGGGTGCGTCCAGTTGGGGAAAAAAGTGCTTTATCATCTGAGTGGATTAATTTTTGTTTGACTCCTAACATCGCCAAGCAAATTTCTCTGCTGACTAAAACTAATTCGCCAATTCCTACCGATATTGGGACATCTGACATCCAAAAACCATTACGCAATCTTTTAGTGAGTAATTCT
This sequence comes from Spirirestis rafaelensis WJT71-NPBG6, assembly GCA_019359015.1. Lineage (GTDB taxonomy): Bacteria > Cyanobacteriota > Cyanobacteriia > Cyanobacteriales > Nostocaceae > Hassallia > Hassallia rafaelensis. Next base: position 20,165 of record JAHHID010000020.1, on the reverse strand, counting down.
CAGTTGTTCGATAAAAATGAATATTTACTGCCTTTATCTCAATCAACCCAAAAGCAGTACCAAGATTTGTTTGCCAGAATCAAAAATGAAGCATAAGGAACTCTTTTTCTATAAAGAGCGCCCTAACCCTAGCTTATTCTGAGTATCAATATTTATCCTACATAAACTTGGATTTGTATTAAAGTTACAAGTATAAGTTGCTAAACGTTCTTGTTGATAGTTAAAAACCCGGATATTGTAACCGTAATTCCTGGCAAGGCTCCCTACACGATTCACGAAGTTGTATCGTTCTAAATAGTCTAAAATACTCCAAAATTGCTGGTTGACAAGAACATCAACTCGTGCAGGTTGTGTACCTTCTGCTGGATACGCTATCCAGTTATCTAGCAACTTGTTTTCGGAGTTTTGTTTTGCCCACCATAAACTAGGAACAGTTAATTGCCCTTGGTTAATGGTGTTAGCTGTAATTACACCTTTTGGATTATTCAATAAATTTAGTTCTAAAGGAGCATCAGAAGCGGGTGGTATAGATGCTTGAGTTTGCGCTGTTGATGGCTGGGTTGAGAAAACGGAAATCGTGGTGAGGCTGATGCCTAAGAATAGTCTAAGTAATAACTTGCGATCGCTTACTTTATGTTTACGCATAACTTATACCCTGTTCGATTTGAGATTAATCCTCAAAGTGCCACAGGGTAATAGGTTTTTATAAATTCTTCAAAACCCATTACCCATTACATTTTTTAGACTATCCTCAATTCCTTAATCTAAAATATTAAATTTTAAATTGACTACTTACTAAGGACACACTTTTTAATAGCAATGTTTCCAATTTTTAGCCTATAACCAATGTCAGCGGGGATCAAAACAATTTTTCTGTCTTTTAGCAGATTCTTAAACGAACGTAGTGCGTTCGCGCTGCATGCTACAAAGTTTATTTGTGCCTTATGATGTCGAGCAATGTTGGAAATTATAGTGGGCTAGAGGATAGCTATCCACTTGATTTTTCCACTATATTCTTCAATTGTAAATACGCTTCTTCTGGGGTTAGTGCTTGAGACTTACTCTTGTCGGGAATGTAAAATTCCCAACTATCAGGAAAGTGATGCACAACAAAGCTAGGGATAAGTCCTAATTTCAAAGCTTTTTTTGCTAAAGCTTCTGCTTGTTCTGCCAAAGAAATTTCATCATTAAACGGATACTTAGTCATGTTTAATGCAAATTATCTTGCTAATTGAGAAGAATATTGTTAATTACTAATATTATACTTTTTCCGTAGCCACCTTTATCGTGTTAGGGTGAGACCCAATACGGTTCGGATAAGCCTTTTTTCTCTCCCCCTGCAACCCAAGCGCACCCCCTGCACCCCTAAAGAGATAACTTTCCTAACCGAACCGTATTGGGGTGACACCGATCAGGTGTTTAAAATCAAATAATTATTTATGACGACTGAATGCAATTTGATTTTTTTACCACAAATAGCAGAATTTCTTGATCGCCTGTTTGGGGTTGAGCGCTATACTCAAGCTGAAAGAGGCGGTGTATATTTGCCCTCATCCTTTGGTATCAAACGTTTGGGTTTGGCGCTAGAACCTTGGACAGATTTATCAGAATGGGCGATCGCCCAAAATCTAGATGCGCTATTCTTACATCGACCGTGGAAACTTCAACCACAACAACTTACGCCGAATATCGGGGTAATTGCTTATCATCTACCGTTTGATGAGTATTTGACGTTGAGTTACAATTCTCGCTTGGCGGAAGTTTTGGGAATTTCAGGTATAGAAGTATTAGGAGAGAAAGATTCCAGAGCGATCGGTATGATTGGAGAGATACCGATGCAAAGTTTTAATAATTTATGTAATTGTATAAGTCAAATTTTTGGAGGATACGAGCAAGTACTGGCGGCACAACAGAATGAAGTATCACGAATTGCTGTTGTTGGCGCAATGACAGACTTACTGGTACGTGAAGCAGCAAATAGAGGTGCTGAAGTTTATATAACAGGACAATTGCGACAGCCAGCCGAACAAGCGATGCAGGAAAGTAAAATTGCAGCGATCGCTATTGGGCACCGTCGTAGTGAAGTCTGGGGTTTACGTGTACTCGCGGGAATACTGCGTGAACGTTGGGCTAGTTTAGAGGTATTAGTTGCCTGTTGATCAGGTTCTTCCCTGTTCCCCTTTCCCTTAATTAATGATTTGGTTGTTGAATCAAAGCCTGAAAGCGTCCATCCTCACGGATTTTGTCAAAATCTGAGTGAGTTTGGATCGTATGCCAATATTGTTCTGGACAGATAATAATTGCTTGTTGCAAGTTTTCAATTGCGCTTTCGATATTATTTTGTAAGGCGTAACAGCGAGCTTTGTTGTACCAGACTATGTGATCGTTGGGTTGCAACTCGATAGCGCGATTGTAACTGTCGATCGCTTCTTCGTAACGCTGTAATTTTTCCCAAGTTATGCCCCGATTTAACCAAGCTTTATAATAATCTGGTTGAATTGCTAAAGCGCGGTCTAAGCTGACGATTGCCTTTTCATAACGTCCCCACTTACTCAAACTCGTGCCTCGATTATGCCAAGCCATAACGTTGTTAGGGTCGAATTCAATAGCGCGATCGTAGTTGTTAACAGCTTCTTCATGGCATCCTAGCTGTTTCAAGGCATTACCTTTATTGTTCCATGCCCAATAAGCATCTGGTTGCAAGTTTATAGTGCGATCAAAGCTGATAATTGCCTTTTCATAATGTCCCAAGTCGCACAAGGTAATACCGCGATTATGCCAAATAGTGGGGGAATTGAAGTTAAACTCAAGGGCACGGTCGAAGCTGTTGAGAGCTTCATCGTGGCGTTCTACCTTTCCCAGAGCAATAGCGCGGTTGTGCCAAACCCAGCAAGCATCTGCTCGTAATTCTAGCGTTAAGTCAAAACAAGCGATCGCAGCCGTATGCTGACCCAAGCAACCTAAAGCAAAACCTTTTTGAGATAAAGCTTCAGGATAATTTGACTTACATCTGAGGGCTTTGTCGAAATTAGCGATCGCCTCTTCAAACTTTTCTGCTTTGTTTTGGCGCAATCCTTGCTGAAAAAATAATTCGGCTTCTAGGCTGAGTATTATTTTCATACAGTCTGGCATCTTCCCTTAGTATGATATTTATTTTAGATATTTCCAAAAGAATAGCATAAAACCACTCAACAGCCAAAAACGCATCATTCAAAAGGCATAATCATGGAAAGCGGCGCGTCTAGTAGATGACGGCTATAATCACTATCGGGCGCCAATTTTAGAAAGTGGATGCCCTGGAGCAACCAGGGTGTGAGATCCTGAAGATAGTTAAGGGCGGTCAAGGGAGTCTAAAGAGAATGCAACAACATGGGCAGTCAACGGTTGTAATTACGGGTGCATCTTCGGGAGTAGGTTTGCAAGCCGCAAGAGCGCTTGCCCAAACGAAGCAATGGCATGTGGTAATGGCATGTCGAAATCTCTCGAAAGCGGAAAGTGCTGCCAAAACCGTAGGAATGCCGCAAGACAGCTACACAATCATGCATCTCGACTTAGCCAGCTTAGAAAGTGTGCGACAGTTTGTAAAAAACTTTCGGGAAAGCGGCAAGTCTTTGGATGCTTTGGTATGCAACGCTGCCGTGTATATGCCTTTATTAAAAGAGCCGTTGTACAGCGAAGACGGATATGAGTTGAGCGTTGCGACAAATCATCTAGGACATTTTCTTTTGTGTAACCTGATGCTTGAGGATCTGAAAAAATCCCCAGCTTCGCAGCCAAGATTAATTATTTTGGGAACTGTGACGGCAAATCCGAAGGAGTTGGGAGGCAAAATTCCGATTCCAGCACCTCCAGATTTGGGAGAACTTCAGGGCTTTGAAGCAGGCTTTAAGGCGCCGATTTCAATGATTAATGGTAAGAAGTTTAAACCGGGCAAAGCTTACAAAGATAGCAAGCTTTGCAATGTCTTGACTATGCGCGAACTACATCGGCGTTACCACGAGTCAACTAATATTGTTTTCAGTTCTCTGTATCCTGGATGTGTAGCAACTACGGCTTTGTTTCGGAACCACTATCCGCTATTTCAGAAAATCTTTCCACTCTTTCAGAAAAATATTACTGGCGGATTTGTGTCTGAAGAATTGGCAGGCGATCGCGTTGCTGAAGTTGTCGCCGATCCTGAATACAATAAATCCGGTATGTATTGGAGTTGGGGAAATAGACAAAAGGAAGGTCGTCAGTCTTTTGTGCAAGAGGTTTCTAACGAAGCTAGTGATGATAACAAAGCTAAAAAGCTGTGGGATTTAAGCGCAAAGTTAGTTGGAATTGCTTCATGAAGAGGGGAAAAGGGGAAGGGGTAAAGAAATTGGACTCGGTAATTGCGACCCCACCCAATTTAAGACCACTTTTATGAAGCGGGGGTCTTGAAGCAGGTTTTTCTCGTTTCTCGTTCCTGCGCTCTGCGCGGGAATGCACCCTCATGAGGCTCTGCCTCTAAGACTAACTAATATGACAGTTCATCCCACCCCTAGAAGGAGTGGGCAATCGAGCGCCGATTTTCTGTAAATATTTATGTAATGTATCTAAACTTCGGCTAGTTTTATTTATTACTAAAAAAGTATACAGTCATACTCAAACCGACACCAGTAATAAAATATTGTATTAAAGAGGGAGGAAGTTTGCGAGCAATATCAGCACTGGCATAACCACCAATTACAGCCGTAACTGCCATCATAATCGCTTCAAACCAAACAATTTTTTGGGCGAAAATAAAATAAGCGATCGCTACAGCATTTATACAAGTCGCTAACCAACTTTTAAAAGCATTCATTTTGTGGATGTTTTCAATACCCATGATATTTAAAACCGCAAGCATCAAGATACCGGCACCACCTCCGAAATAACCGCCATAAGTTGCTATAATCAACTGCAAAAACATAATTACAAATATTGGCAAACGAATATTTGATATGTTATTGCTACCCTTAAGCCACTTCATTAGTGGTTGATTAATTGCAAATAACACAGTTGCAACTAACATTAAATATGGAATTAAAGCCGTAAAATTCTTACTAGATGTATGTAGTAATAAATATGAACCAAAAATTCCGCCAAAAACGCTGGTGCTGCTAAGTAAAAATAATTCTTGGCGTTGGGTTGAGAGTTCGTGACGATAAGCAACGCTACTTGCAACTGTTCCAAACCAGAGTGCGGCTGTACTTGTCGCGTTTGCATGAATCGGTTCTACTCCAACTAACAAAAGTGCCGGAAAGACGATTAAACCACCACCGCCGGCAACACCATTCATAACTCCAGCTAATAAAGCCGCAGTACACAAAAATAATATTTCCACAAATTCTAAAATCTAAAGTTTAAAAGCAACAATGCGAATTCTGCGGTAATCTGCCATCCAAGTTTTATCTTGATAAAGTGTTGATTTTAAGCTTTCTTCAACTTTGCTAATTACTTGCATTTGTTGCTGTTCGGAAAGTTCTGCCAAGTATGCGATCGCAAACATTTTTATCCAGTTCGCCATCCCTGCATCTGCGTCTGCTAATGGTGTAGGACGCGCAAATAAAACAGCATAATTGACATCAAAACCATGCTTTTCTAAGCGAGTCGCATACTCGCCAATACTCGGATAATACCAAGGATTCAGTACTTGTGGTTGGGAAATTCCTATCTGTTCTAAAGCACTTTCTAAAGCTGTGGTAATTGCTTGCACATTTCCCTTACCACCAAATTCAACCACAAAACGTCCCCCCGGTTTCAGCGCTTGATGAACACAATTAATTACCGCATCTGGTTCTTTAATCCAGTGCAGTGCTGCATTAGAAAAAACCGCATCCAAAGGCTGTTCTACTTGAAAGTTTCTTCCATCAGCAACATCAAATCTAAGATCGGGATAGTTTTGTTTTGCTTTTTCAATCATCGCCGGTGCATTATCAATTCCCATAACAACGGCACCAGACGTACCAATTTTTTCTGTTAATTGCCCAGTACCACAACCTAAATCTAAAATGCGTTCTCCTTGCTTCGGGTTTAATAGTTGCAGCAAATCTTCGCCATACTGCCACACAAAAGCATGTTTATTTTCATAAAGGGTAGCATTCCAATTATTTTCTATCATCAAAAGATACCCTATAAGTAGTGAAATTACAGAGTGTGCATTGCTTGCCCTCTACCTTGCACACTAGGTTGATGACAGCTTAATCATTACGATAGAAAAGATTTTTAATTATGTCCAATATATTTTTTAGCTTCAATTAATATTTAAAAGATATGAGTTATGGTGTGCAATGGAACTACGGCATCTACGCTACTTTGTGACTTTAGCCGAGGAACTCCACTTTGGACGCGCAGCGGAACGGTTGCATATTGCCCAACCACCTTTAAGTCAACAAATCCGTCAACTCGAGACAGAATTAGGCTTTGAATTGTTTCACCGCACCAAACGAAAAGTGCAGTTAACTGAAGCTGGACAAGTTTTTCTAGATGAAGTGCAGCAAATATTCAAGCAATTAGAACAGGCTATTCAAGTTGGACGCCAAACCAGTAGGGGGGAAATGGGACAGCTGGTTGTTGGCTTTGTTAGCTCTGCCCCGTATAATATTTTACCAAAAATATTACGGTCATTTCGTAGCAGCGTTCCAGAAGTGAGATTAGAGTTGCACGAACTAACCACAAATGAACAGTTCCGATGGTTGCGGGAAAGTCGAATTGATGTAGGGTTTGTGCGTCCACCTGTAGAAGACACATTTAACTTTGAGACAATTTTTCAAGAGTCATTGATGGTAGCATTACCTGATACACATCTGCTAGCAAATCAATCTGATGTTTGTTTGCGATCGCTTAAAAATGAGCCTTTCATTTTATTTCCGCGTTTGTTAGCACCTGGACTCTACGATTTAATTATCAGTCTTTGTCAGCAAGCAGGTTTTAGTCCCAACGTGACACAAGAAGCGATTCAAATGCAAACGATCGTCAGCTTAGTCGCAGGTGGTTTGGGTATTGCGATTGTCCCAGAATCTCTGCAAAATCTGCAACGAACTGGGGTAGTATATAAAATTATCCAAGAACCGACTCCGAAAACAGCGATCGCTATAATTTGGCGACAAAACGATAGATCTGCCACCGTACAGAAGTTTTTGCAGATCGCAAGACTTGCAGTAACCTTCGAGTTTGTAGTAAGGACTTCAGTCCTTGTTCCGGAGGAGGACTGAAGTCCTCACTACGGTTAAAAAGAAGATTACGTTTCGCTTTCGCGTAGAGTGAGGATTTCTACGCCGTCTTCAGTCACAGCTAAGGTATGCTCAAATTGAGCGGAAAGTTTGCGATCGCGTGTGACAGCTGTCCATTTATCGCTGAGAACCTCAACTTCCCAAGTGCCTTCGTTAATCATTGGCTCGATAGTAAAAACCATCCCCGCTCTGAGACGCTTGCCTTTGCCCCGCGTGCCATAATGAAGAATTTCCGGTGCAGTGTGGAAAACGTTACTCACACCATGTCCGGCAAAGTCTCGCACTACAGAAAAGCCTTGCGCTTCAGCATACTCTTGAATTGCCGCACCAATATCGCCAACTCGTGCCCCTGGCTTCACCTCAGCAATACCTAGTCTGAGGCACTCTTGTGTCACCTCAACCAGCTTTTTCGCTTTTGGCGATGGCGTACCGACGAAGAATGTTTTCGATGTATCGCCGTGGTAGCCTTCAACTAGTGGTGTAACATCAATATTAATAATGTCACCTTCTTTGAGGATTTGTTTGGCGTTAGGTATGCCGTGACAAACTACTTCATTTACACTGGTGCAAATTGACTTGGGAAAACCCCTGTAACCTAAAGGTGCGCTTTTTGCCTTATGAGCTTGCGTCCAACGTTCCGCTTCATCATTGAGTTGCAAAGTGCTAACTCCCGGCTTGACCATTGGTTCAAGATGGTGTAATAATTCGGCTGCTAAACGTCCGGCTTGACGCATTTTGTCTATTTCTCTGTGAGATAAAAGAACGATGGTTTCGCTTTTCATATAATTTAATTTAACTGGGGACTAGGGACTAAGGACTGGGGACTAGGGAAGAGAGATTTTTATGTGTTATCTACACGACCCATATACATAGTTAAACCAGTCTCGGCTGCTTGCCTTGCAGCATCAGCAACCTTTAAAGTGTACAAGCTTTCTTCTGGGCGAACGTACAAAGGAGTGCCATTAAAAAGACGATCTAACACCATGTTTGTATCTTTGGCAAATAAACCCCGTTTTGTACCAACCTCTATCGGCGTTGTTTTCCCATTTTCTATTAAAACTCCTTTATCACCCTCAAAAATTAATCCGCCGTTTTCGCCATGAACTTCAAACTTGCGTTCTGCTTGCCATAAAGTTTCACCTTTGCCATAAACTACTTGCCCTAAAAGCCCGCTGTTGAACGACAGTTGACTAATGCAAAAACAGCTTTGGTAAAATTCCTCGTCTATTCCCCAAAATCGTTGATGGCAGTTAACGGTAGTAACTTTACCAAATAAATCGGTAAATCGATGTAATCTCGACAACGCACCCATTAAGGGAAAACCGAATAAATCATGGTTAAAAGTCCATTTGCGCGGTGCAGGGTGTTCCGGCTTGATGGTGCTGTAGCGCACATAAAATAATCCCCCAAGTTGCGGTAAGTATTGCTTTAAAGCTAAATGCAAACCGCCTAAAAGTTCAATATGTTCGACATGGAGAAGTTTATTTTGAGCTTTGGCTAAAGCAATCAGTTCTTCTGCTTCTACTACATCTAAAGACAGGGGATATTCGACAATTACATGTTTGCCTGCTTGCAGTGCTTTTTTGGCGATCGCTCCATGATCTCGATTTACATTACAAATTACTACCAAATCTATATCATCGCGCTCTACTAGCTGTTGCCAAGAACTCATCGCTTCTGCTTGGTAGTCTGAAGCTAAAGCTGCTGTTTTTTCTTTTGTGTTACCGACAATGGCGACTAAATGCGATCGCTCGTGATGAAGAAATGCTTCAGCCCTTAATTTTGCCACATACCCAGTACCAATCAAACCCACGCCCACACTTGCTTTTTCCAAAAAAGCCGCTCTCATCGTACATTATCCTCACCAATTCTGTTTATCTTTCTGTATAAGACTGAGTAAACTGCTTTTGCCGTGTATAGCGCTTGGTAAACGTTTAAACCTCTCAGTAACGCTCACAAGTTCAATTCACTTGCGTAAACGAAAGTGATTTATTGATAAATTCCAGATTTTTCCAGATTATAGTCCTTTCTGGGAGCGTCGATATAAGGAAAAATATATAAGTAAAGCTTATCAGGATTAACTAACTAAATTTCATTACTAATCGCGTTCAAATTCCAGTTACATCGTTTAGTTTTTCTCGTAGTATCAGAATTGAAGCAAATTTGAATAAACGGCTGACCTTATAAGTACAGCCGACAGTTTGCTTTAGGATAACTTATACGGTCTGCAAAAGAGAGGATTAAAAAATGGCAACTTTTAAAGTGACACTCGTCAGCGAAGCTGAAGGTATTAACCAGACCATCGACGTTGATGATGATACCTATATTCTAGACGCTGCTGAAGAAGCCGGTCTTGACCTGCCTTATTCTTGTCGCGCTGGTGCTTGTTCTACCTGTGCAGGTAAGCTGACATCGGGTTCTGCTCCAGACCAGTCTGACCAGTCTTTCTTAGACGACGACCAAATGGAAGCTGGATATATCCTGACTTGTGTCGCTTACCCAACCGGAGACTGCACAATCGAAACCCACAAAGAAGAAGAACTTTACTAAGAGTTTGGCGCTTCAGTAATCAACGATAAATAACATTGCAATCACACACGTTGTAGACACTGGTAAATAAAAGAAGCAGCACAAATGAGGAAAAATAATCCCTCTATTGTGTCTGCTTTCTGTGTCTATTCAGTGCTATGCCAGAAGCCCTTCTCAATCGCACTACTACGCTGCGGAGCGTTCGGGTTCGCAGAGCCGACACGTATTCCTTCAAAAGACTTCTTGCATAAATCAAAAAGAAGAACCCCACCCCGCCTTTAACTTACGTCAAAGTCTCCCCTCCCCGCAGGCGGGGAGGGTTTGGGGGTGGGGTTTTGGGGAAGGAGTGCAAGAGGTCTAAACAAGCGCTAGCTAGCGTAGCGCCTCCTTCGAGGGGAGGAATACCCTACCAAGAGGGCTGTATCACAGCCCCCAAACCCTGACTACGAATTTTTCCTAAGGCTTAATCTGGTTGCTCAAAATTTGAATTTGAGTGTCGGGATAGTAAAACTGGAGAATTTTTGCACTTGCCCAACCCAGTTTAGCTAAACTTTGAGCGCCAGTTTGACTCAAACCAACTCCATGTCCTAACCCACCCCCGACAAAAGCATATCCCCACAGATCGGGTTTGCCTTTATTCAGCGGTTGCAGATAAAAAAGTGTACTTCTGGGTGCGGCAAAGGCGCTGCGAACTTCATCTTTATATAAACTAAAAGTGCCAATATCAGTTTTGACATTTAGTTTGAGTATGCGTCCGCTTTTACTGCGCTCTACTACCGTCATTTCTTTAATGGTTTTAAACTTGGCAAAGGGACTCTTTTTCACTGCCAGAAATTTCTGCAAGCCTTTGGTAATGTCTTCTAGGCTGCTTTCTTTGCGCCAGCGAAACAGGTCGCGATCGCTTTCGTTGAATCCTTCCTTGCGAGTGATAAACCGCTGAAAATTCTCTTCTGAAGCTAAACTCTCATCCGATAAACTCCAAAAATTAACCGCTGCATCCAGCACCGGTCGTAAATATGGGCGATCGTCACCATTCCAAACATCGCTGAAGGAAGCAGTCACACCCCCTGTAGTCGAGGAATATAATGCATCCACTAGCTGATTTTGATAAGTTAGTACCATCCCCCTTGTGGAAGCGATCGCTTTATCTGTGGCGGGAGAAACATCATTCAGCCCATAATAAACTTGGCAGTGAGTGTCCGCACACAATTGATAATTATCTACTTCAAATCTCCGTACATTCCGCAAAACATAAGTCCGCGCCAGAATCGCTTGTGCCTCTAATGAGGCTACAGGCGCTGAATTGCCAATTTCATAAGGCACAACCCCGCGCAAATAAGTTTCTAGAGGCACTTCGTTAACTAAAGTATAAGTGCCATAAGCATTTGATTGTAACTCCAACCGCCCTGGATAAAGACGAGCATTTTCTGGCTTTTTACCTTCATTCACCCGAATCAAGTTTTTATCGGTGCTAATTTCTAAATTATTTGGGCTGTAGCGCTTGCCATTTACTACCCAACTTACTCGCGGCACTTGTTTGATAATTTGGGTGTCAATAAATACAGTTGTTCCCTTTGTATTCTTTTGCACGCTTTGCAATAGCAAGCGCCGCAATAACGGAGTCTTGTATACATCACGTTTCCCCCAAACTTCCCAACGTTCTGGCTGGGCTATTTCTACTTGTATTCCTTTGTCACGCCAGCTTTTGGCGTTGTCTTCCGCAGTTTCAAAGGTACGGAAAGTACCTAAAACTACTTTCTCCTCAACTATCGGTTGAGGTAAAGGTTGCATAACTGTTTCCAGTTTTACCGGGTTAGTAGTGACTAGGGTTTGCTGTGTTTGGTTCGCTGTAAATTTCAGTTTTAAGCGATCGCCTTTTGTCGGCTCTAGTTGCAGCTGCTCTGTGGGTTTATTTCCAAATCGCTGCACAATCCCAATTCTTAGTTCTACATCTTTTGTTTTGCTCTCAGGACTTGATGCACCAGTCAGCCCCAATAAGCAAAATGTCGTCAGTACAGCGTAAGAAAAACGCCATAGGGTGATTTTCTTGGCAACTAACTTGATGCCCCCAGTCTGGCTTTGGGGTGGATGAGCGATTTGCTTTACAGCGTAGTGGTTTTGTCGCATGAGCTACCTAATGATATCATTGCTTGTTTTGCATGAAAAACTTGCAAAACAAAGTCATAACGATTATGATTTATGTAGAAACACAGAAAAAGAACTAGACAAGGATATCCCTTATGGTTAGGGTACAAGAAATTCCACTCAATCAGATAAAACGTCCTTTACCCCGTGCCAACGATCCGCAAAAAGTGCAAGCCTTAATGGAATCAATTCAGGCGATCGGGCAGCAAGAACCGATAGATGTCCTAGAAGTAGATGGACAGTATTATGGCTTTTCAGGTTGCCATCGTTACGAAGCTTGCCAGCGTTTAGGTAAAGAAACAGTCTTAGCCAGAGTCCGCAAAGCACCCAAGAGTGTTTTGAAGATGCACTTGGCGTAAAGTTTAATAATTGTTAATTGATAGTTGTTGTTTGTTAGTTGTTACCTGTTGGTGAGTCAGTACGTTGGTGCGTCCGTGCGTTGCGCTCTTGGTTACCCAACAATCGCCTTGGTCTCCAAGAGTTGCTCTCTTCGAGTCTTCAAGGGTTCGGGGAGATAATCGAACGAGCCAAGCCTAAGGGTGGAGCGTCGATATTCTTTGACCACTAACAACTAAGAACTAACCAGTAACAACTATCAACTAACCCCTAACAATCAACCAATAATCCGGAGAGTTTTATGCAAACGCAAGAAACAGGCAAAAACGTAAATATCGGCATTGATGATACCAGTCGGGCTAAAATTGCCGAGGGGTTGTCTCGGCTTTTAGCTGACACTTACACGCTGTATCTGAAAACTCACAACTTCCACTGGAATGTCAAAGGACCAATGTTTCAAACTTTGCATCTCATGTTTGAGACACAGTATACAGAGTTAGCTCTAGCAGTCGATTTAATTGCCGAACGCATCAGAGCGCTTGGTTATCCTGCACCGGGAACTTACAGCGAATATGCCAAACTGAGTTCGATTGCAGAAACTCCTGGAGTTCCTAAAGCTACCGACATGATTCGTTTGTTAGTGGAAGGACAAGAAGCTGTAGTGCGAACTGCACGTTCTATTTTTCCTGTGGTGGAAGAAGTGAACGACGAACCTACAGCGGATTTATTGACTCAGCGGATGCAGGTACATGAAAAGACTGCTTGGATGTTGAGAAGTTTGCTGGAAGAATAATAATTAGGGCATGGGGCATTGGAGAATGGGGAATGGGGACGCTTGGACTAGAAAAAGAATTATTACCAATGCCCAATGCCCAATGCCCAATGCCCATTAAACAATTGCCCAATTCTCAATTCCCAATTCTTATGAATGAGGCATTTTCATTAAACTTCACCCATGCGTTGCAAAACTTAATGCAACGTGTGGGTGTTTCTAGTTTTAAAGCTTTGAGTCAAACTGCTGCTGTTTCAGAGCGGCAAATTTTGCGGTTGCGACGGGGAGAAGCGACGCAGATGCGAGTGGATGTATTGCTCAAACTATCGCAAGTATTACAGATGCCCTTAAGTGAATTGATAGCAACTTTTTCTCAGGTAGAGTTGGTGAAAGAGACTGCATCAAATCAAGAATTGTTACAAGAAATAACAAATTTAAAAACAGAGTATCAGCGATCGCTTGTGCAATTAGAGCAACAGCGAGAAATTTTGCTTTCTGAGTTTCAACAGACGAGTTTGCAACTACTAGAGTCTTTGTTATTGCAATTTCCCACCGCAGCACACAAAGCGCAAGAGAATCCGCAGCTAGCAGCGGTAAAAATATTACCTTTGGTACAAAAACCTTTAGAAAAATTATTACAACAATGGAAAGTGGAAGCGATCGCACCCGTGGGAGCAGAATTACCCTACGATCCGCAGATACATCAATTGATGGAAGGCAATGCACGACCAGGAGAAAAAGTCAAGATACGTTACACAGGCTACCGTCAAGGTGATAAGCTGCTTTATCGAGCTAAAGTCAGTCCAGTTTGAGACAAAGTGGAAGTGCAGAGTCATTAGTAAATGGCTCTAAAAAATTAATAACCTGGCAGAGCCGTATTTGTACGGAACTAATTGCGGGCGATCGCGTCATCATTGGCATTGCCGATAATGTATTGGGAATACCAAAAGCCATAAAAGCGCGACTATTTGACCCATTCTTTACCACCAACGCGATTGGGAAAGGTACAGCTATGGCGCTTTTGGTTAGCTACCCAATTATGAGCGATCGGCATGGCGGCTGTTTGGAATGTATTTCACAGCCAGGAGCCGGCGCTGAGTTGGTGATTCCAATTCGTTTATGAAAAGAATAATTTATTACCTAATCTCTACCAAATTACTTAATTGGAAGATAAAATTACGGTAGTAACATCAAAGCTTTTCTATAAAATTCTTTAAGCGTGCATAACTTTAAATGAAAAATATCATACCTAGGAGGTAGTAGTTCTCAGTTGATAATTAGTGTTATTAAGTTAAAATTATATAATTTTTAATGAGATAAATGTAATTAAATATCACTGCTTACAGTTTAGTTATTTTCTATTGACTATTATTAATTCATTCAATTCACTTTAAAAAAACGGCTGGAAAAAAGTGATTTTAATTCGTGCTGAAAAGTGTAGTTAATGACGGCTGCTTGATTATTTATTATTGAAAATCTTCGCTGTTAATTATTCATTAATTATTTTGATTTTGCAACATTTCTTGAAATGAATTATCATTAGTACATACAAGTCAAGCCAAAACCTGTATAATTTATACCAACAACTCCTGAAATATTATGAGTCCTTTAGTCAAAGTTTTTCAACCCAGCGGAATTTTAGATGCCAGCGAATCGCAAGAGTTTCGCCAAGAAATTACTAAAATTGCAGACAGCGGTGCGAAAATCGTCTTAGTTGATTTTAAAAATGTTACTTTTATGGATAGTTCCGGGCTGGGCGCTTTAGTATTAGCATTCAAGGCTCTACGATCTGCGGACATTAAACTTGTTATCTGCTCGATTAATGAACAAGTAAGGATATTATTTGAACTGACTGCTATGGATCAGGTATTTGAAATATTTCCCAGTCAAGAAGAATTTAATCAGAGTGTACTCTCCAGAATTTAGTTAATCAAACTTTATCTGGAGGATAGATAAGTCATCATCAAAAGCTTCTTTGGAGTTTAAATCGGTTAGATAATTTAGTACCTCGTCGAGCTGGCTTTCACCGGGCTGTTGTAACTCGATCAGCATCTGAATGAAAGCATCTAAACTCCAAAGTGTTCCATCTGATTTAGTGATTTCGTAAACACCATCACTAAAGATATAAAGAGTGCTGGACTCTTCAATATTGCAAAGTCCATCAACGTATTTTGCTTCCGGAAACATTCCAACTGGCATTCCGGGGGTTCTTAATTGCTTGACTTCGGTAACGTTAAGAGATTTGCTCGATACTAATATTGCTGGAGGATGACCAGCACTAGCATAAATTAGCTGACCCTTGATGCGGTTATAAACTCCATACCAGATTGTAAAGTATTTGTCATTTTGATAACTCATCTGGAAAGTATCGTTTAACGCTCTGAGTACCTCACTCGGTTGATAGTAATTTAGACCTTTGAGAGCACGCGAACGAAGTAAATTCAGCACAGATATAGAGGGAAGAGTGGCTTTGAGTCCATGTCCGGCGGTATCTAGTAAATAAATTGCCATATAATCAGGATCAAGCCAGTAGTAATCGAAACAATCGCCGCCGAGTTGTCGTGAGGGAATAAAGCGATAATTGATGGTCAGCAGTTGTGACATCGGTAGAGGCAAAAGAGAACGCACATATTCGGCAGCTTCTGCCATTTCTGTTTCTAAAAGTAGCTTTTGAGATTGTAAATCCCGACTTAATTGATGCAGACGCAATCCTGCTCTTACCCGCGCTTGCAATTCATTCTGCTCGATAGGTTTGGTAATAAAATCATCGGCACCAGCATCTAGCCCCTTAACGCGATCGGCTACGGAATCTAAAGATGTTAATAAAATAAAGAATGTTGTTGATAAATTCGGATCTGTCTTGATGTAATGGCAGACTTCCAGCCCGCTCAATCCGGGCATAATCCAATCACAAATAATTAGTGCCGGCTGGCAAGCAAGTGCTTTTGCAATCCCTTCTTCGCCATTGCTGGCAGCGATTACGTCATAACCCTGTTTTTGCAACATCCTTTTCAAAAGGATTTGTACTGAACGGTCATCATCAATTACTACGATTTGAAACATGGGAAATGACGGGTAATAGTAAATAATAATTTTTGTAAAATTAAAATATGGTATTAGGAATGGGTAATGGGAATTTGAAAAGCCGAAAAGGAGAGCCACTGCGTTGGGGAAGGATACCTACGTGGGCAGGTTCGCCAGATGCAAAGGCTGTTGCTTCTAGCGGTGATCTAGCGCAGTTGCTGGACTTGAGCAGTGTGTCTGCCATCGGCAGTGCGTTGCAAAGAGTTGTCTCTCGCGCAGGTTAGGAGCGTAGACGCTTTGCCTTTCAGCAGCGCAATTCCCCTGGTTTCCCTCTCCTCAAAAAAGACGCTACGTTAGCTACTGCTTCTTTGAAGGAGTATGTGTCGGCTCTGCACTAAGCCCTTCGGCTTGCCGCAGGCACGCTTAACTTCGCGATCCCTACTAGTCCCACACCTGCCGTCGGCTGTGCTGACAGTCACGCATGTCGCGTTATTACCAATTTTTTACAGTCATAAAACATTATGGCGGTGAAAGGGGATTCAGCCACAAGAGCATAGCGCGTTTTAGTTGGTTCAAGTCGCGGTACACTTCTTGCTTAAACCACTGTCCTAGGGCATCAATAGGAGTAAAGGATGCTCCAGGCTGCCATTTAACATCTTGACCTAAGGGTGTAACATGGTTTCCTGGCAGGGTTTGTGCTGTCACCATTTCCGGAAAGCGTTGTTGTAATATTTCCTTTAAAGCTGCCGATTGGTCAAGGGTGTCATTGCTAAATTTTATTAACAAGTTCCGGCGGACGTTGTAGCGCTCTTGAACAAGTTTGTTAGTTTCCAGGGGTGAAGGGCTAAACTCGATCGCAAAGCTAGTGTTAAATTGTTCCACTAAGGGGATAGCATCCCGTGCGGCGTAGTTGTTGAAGGATATAAGGATATTACCTGCGCGTTCTACACTCAAGGTACTGCCGATGAGTAAGTGGAGTTTACAACCCATGCTGTGTCCCAATCCGTAGGTTGGGAGGTAGCGCTTGCGTAATACAGAAGAATCGTGTAAGCGTTCGATAACGCGATCAAAATTTAGCTGTACAGATTTAGCGATCGCTATATGATCCAGTGTGTTGACAAATGGCGTAGCAATTACAACATAGCCTTTTTCCGCTAGTTGTTCTAATAACCAGCGGTAAGTCAGGTGAGGTGCTGTAGCGACAAATGCACCACCCAGAAAATGGATGATACCAATGGGATTTCGGGGAATTAACACCCAATTGCCTTGAATTTCTTTCCAGTCCATACCAATGGGCGATCGCTCTAATTTAATGTTTCTTTATATTAGACCTTGCGCGGCTGGAGTGTCATAGAAAAGAGGAGTGGGAAAGTGGGGGAGTGGGGGAGTGGAGGCAAGGTTAAAGGCAAAATATCTTACTTTTGAGTTTTGACTTTTATCCCTGACTCTGCAACCTTCTCATTTCAAGTTGCACGTCTAAGGCAATTTCCAATGCTTCATTTAATAACCTTCCATGCTCAGTAGCTTGTTCACTAACTTGCATTGCGGATAGAGTCGGTAAATTATTGGCAAATAGATCTGTATTTTTGATAATAAAATTTTTATTTTCTCTTAAAACTCTTTCAGTTTTCAAAGCGCGAATCAAATCATTTCTGGTTAGCTTAAGTGCGTCAAGTACCTTCTCTCTTTCCTTTAAAGTTACTCCAGGATTGCCAGCTTCTTCTATTTGGTCGTTAATATCTATTGCTTTAATTACAGAATTATATCTGTCAACATCATTTAAAAGAATTTCTAAAGATGGTGTAATGTTCTTTCTCAAAAATTTAATTCTTTTTTTCCACCAAAAGTATAATATAGTTTGCGTTATACCACCTCCAACCAAAGTCAATATTATAAATAATATCCATGAGGGAATCGTTACCCATGTAGCAAATACCTTAAGGATTACATCCAATATCAGATAGCTAAAAACAAATATAGAAAATCCAATGAATACTACAGTTGCACCTTCAGAACCTTTGATTTTTTCTATAAATATCTGTCCCAATCTTTTGATAGGATTAACAATTATCCTTAGTTCGTCTTTCACAGGTAAATTTGTTAATTTTTGTAGTTGCTTTTGGCTAATCTCCAAGCCTTGTAAATCATCCCTCACAGCTTTCCCATCCTCGCGAAAAGAGTTGTTTAGTATTATATAACAATCGTCATTATCTAAAATCCGCTAATTTTGCATTTTATCAAGTTTACGTAAAATCAACTTAATGTAAATTCTGATACATTCATTTTGTAATAAAATGAAATATCAAATATTATTGTCTGGGCAAACTGCTTATCTGATTGAAAAAAGAATGATAAAAAGTATACGTAGCTGGTGTTATGTCATCTAGCTTAAAAAGCTTATTTTATCAACGCCAATTGAGAAAAAATAGACAAAAATATGAGATTTGCTTAAATAAACTAACTTTATTATCCATTTTCTCAGCTTAGAAGCATTTTAAATATCTCGCTTCTGAATACTCGACAAGTCCCCCAGATTAACCCGTTACCATTGTAGCTAGACTTATGAAGCAAGAGCTACCCTGTGGTAAAAAGTATTTTCGCTATCTACGCTGTTAGATATTTAATTTACAGATTTCGGTTGATAGAAAAGCTGAATTAGTATTACTGGCAAATTATTAATAAACTAAGTTTTTGCTTAAAGTATTCAGGGCATTTAAACATAATTATTCAGAAAAATTACAGAAAAGGTTGATAACAATTAAATATAGAAAAATTGTAGCTAAGCTGTTACTTTTAAATCACAACTGAGGTAGTAAAATTGTTTTAATCTTGATATTAGCTACCTCTTATTAAAGTAAATATAAAATAGCCAGCAACGCTAAAAATGAAAATGCGGGTGACAGAAAATGCTACTACTTCCCTCAAAAGAAATAAAATCCAATCTTTCCTTAATTCCTGTTTAGACTTGAGTTCCCGTAGCTTTCGCTCAAGCACTGCATCTTCTTGTGATTGTAAGTTGACTGATGACAGAAGCAGCGGCTTATCACCTTTTTTGGCAATTATCTTCGATAAATCTATTAGATCAGCCATGCTGCTAAATGCCAACAATTTCAGTTTCAAGATTTTGGTTCTGGTCTGCAATCCAAATATGCTTATCTTTTTGCTTTGCTTCTACTGCTATCTCAAAGAGTGCGATCGCCTTCAGAAGCACCTCAGCGTTGTCTCCATTAATCTTTTCAGCGAGATTGTTCAATGTCTGATAAAGTTCTGGTGACAAATCCAAATTTATTTGAATTCGCTGATTTTTGCCTTGTGCAGTCATTTTTATTGCCTCAGAATGCCACCACCTCTATTTTGCCTAAAAATTCGAGGCGATCGCGTTTCCTCAACTCATACAATTTATGTGCCTAACGACACCCATTCGCGGCGTTGCGCGTACAAAACCAGATGAGTGCAGATTTCAAAAAATTGAAGTCCGCGCAGGCGGACTTTGTTCGTGTAGCCCCAGACTTCCAGTCTGAGGGCGGTTTGTTTATGTAGCAGCGAATTATATTCGCCAATGGCTTTTAAAAGATTTTATAAGAGAATTCACTGAACCACAATTATAAGAATTTGCTTATAACATAATTATTCTGAGAATTTAAATTATATAACACATGAAAGCAGGAGAGCATATTTATATATATCTTAAGCATGACTCTGGTTTTAAATTTACACATCATGGCATTTATATTGGCAATGACAAGGTAATTCATTACTGGGGTAATAAAGTTAGGAAGACAACAAAAAGTAAATTTATATGCGGAAAGACCATTCATATTAAAAAGTATAAAGAGTCTTATGCATCATCGCGTGTTGTTAAACGTGCGAAGAAAAGATTAGGTGAAAAAAACTATAATTTTGTTTTTAATAACTGCGAGCATTTTGCTGAATGGTGTAAAACGGGTAAGCACAAAAGTAAACAAGTCAACGAAGCGCATGAGAAGACAGCGAAGTATTTATAGAACCCATTTGACATCTTTTACTGTGTTGAAGTAAAGTTAGCGCAAAAGTTGTATCCAACAGTTATGCCATACTCTAGCAGCCTCACAGACGAAGAGTGGATAATCCTAGAACCCCTA
>JAHHID010000019.1 GCA_019359015.1 Spirirestis rafaelensis WJT71-NPBG6 | reverse complement strand
TGTAGACGTTTCTTGAGTTCCTCTTCGCTCTCTGCGATTTCAATCTTGAACGGACGGCTCATGGGCATCTAAAATTATTGAGTTTGTACTTGCCTATTATATGCAGCTTCATATTAAATTGGTATTAGTAGATTCCTCTAATGTTCCTGAAAAATCTTCAACACTTATGGTTAACTTTTCTTGAAATGTATCTGCATCACTTTGTTTGGGTGATAAGAATGTAACGATTTCAGTAGTAACAGGATTTTCTACATCTTGTCTTTGCCAAGCTTCAGGATATTTTATTTTTATCCCAAAGCTAGAATTTTCATAAGTTAATAAATTTTCTCTTGTATGTATAATTTGTGGGGACAGAAGGATAATTGTAGCAACGGCTGCTACAGTCGCCAGTCGAATTAAAAATTTCCAAGGTATCCGATTAACTGATACCTGCCCCTTTTGCAAGGGAATGTTTTGAGGAGAAGTAGAAGGGTTTACCTTGAGAGTTTTAGACTGTGATGCTATGGGGGAGGACGATAGCTGTTGTAGCGCTTGCAATGCTAACTTTGCTGTTGGGTAACGTTGACGGAAGTCATAACGCACCATCGTATCTAAAATTTCTGCTAGCTGAGGACTGACTTTTGTCTGGTTGCGCCAAATAATTTCTCCTGTATCAGGGTCTATTGAAAATCTGCTACTGATTTGAGAATCGGGATATATCCCTGTCAATGCTTGAATACCGATGATTCCCACTGCATAGACATCGCTGCTAAATTGTGGGTTGCGATAGGCTTGTTCACTCGGCATATAGCCAGGAGTGCCAATAGCAACAGTGAAATTTATTTGCCCCTGATGATTAACTTCTAAACTTCTAACTTCTTTGACTGCCCCAAAATCAATCAACACAATTTTTCGATCTGATTGCCGTCGTCGGATATTGGAAGGCTTGATATCCCGGTGAATAACGTTATGCTGATGGACAAACTTTAAGACTTCCAAAATTTCCATTAAAAGTTTTGTTACCTCAGCTTCACTTAGCTGCTTGCTTATAAGAGGCAGTTCTTCGCTGAGGTCGTGACCTTCAATATATTCCTGAACTAAGTAAAACTCTTTATTTTCCTCAAAGTGAGCCAACAGCTGTGGGATTTGGTCATGCTTTCCTAACCTTTCCAGGATTTCTGCTTCTTGGTCAAAAAAACGTTTCGCTTCCCGCAGAGTCTCTGGATCGGTAGCCAGTGGTTTAAGCTGCTTGACAACGCACTTAGGATTACCCGGTCGTTGTGTATCCACTGCGATGAAAGTAGCACCAAAACCCCCTCTTTGCAGGTTACTTATAATCTGGTAACGTCCACCTAGCTTTTCTCCTTTCATTTAATTTAGTCCACGCTTTTAAATTACTCGCTCACTGATAAGATAATGCCATTTTTGGCACAAAAAGAAAGATTACGCTACAGCAAAAACTCTGAAAATACTATATTTTTGCTGATGTGAGCCTCTATGTAACGGCAAATCGCAAATAAACATCAAAAAAATGACTTATTTTCCCTTCTTCCTAGGTTTTTTTGAAAGTTAGAAACATTCAACTTCAGTCAAGTGTTAACTGTGCGATCGCCTAAACTAGAAGAAGCCAACCTTAGGTAAGTTTATGGAAGCACTGCAAATTGCCTTACCTTCTACACTAAAATTGAATATCGATTTGACTGATGAGCAATATTTCCAACTGTGTCAAAACAACCGCGATTATCGATTTGAAAGCACAGCCGAAGGGGAATTATTAATTATGCCACCTACAGGTAGTGATACTGGCAACCGTAATATTGAACTAGCCTATCAACTTCAAGCTTGGAGTCGTCAAAATAATCTTGGTAAAGCTTTTGACTCTTCAACTGGCTTTACATTACCCAATGGTGCTAAACGTTCCCCTGATGCGTCTTGGGTGAAGATTGAGCGGTGGAATGCTTTAACCCCGGAACAACAAGAAAGCTTTGCTCCGATTTGTCCTGACTTTGTAGTTGAGTTGCGATCGCGTACTGATTCGCTGAAAGAATTGCAGGATAAAATGCAAGAATATATTGACAATGGTGCAAAATTAGGTTTGTTAATTGACCGCAAAAATAAGCGAGTCGAAATTTATCGTCCTCTTAAAGAAGTAGAGATATTAGAAAATCCTGCTTCTTTATCAGGAGAAGATGTTTTACCTGGATTTGTGTTGGATTTAACGTTGATATTATAAGTCAATTTAGCGTGCGATCGCCTTGATATATAGAATTAAAATAGAAAGCATTTACTATATCGCCCGATTTAGGTAAGTTTATGGAAGCGCTGCAAATTGCCTTACCTTCTACACTCAAATTGAATATCGATTTGACTGATGAGCAGTATTTCCAACTGTGTCAAAACAATCGCGATTATCGATTTGAACGCACAGCCGAAGGGGAATTATTAATTATGCCACCTACAGGTAGTGAGACTGGCAACCGTAACTTTGATATCGTTGTTGAGTTAGGAATCTGGAATAAACAGACTAAATTAGGCAAGGGTTTTGACTCTTCAACTGGTTTCACCCTACCCAATGGTGCTAAACGTTCCCCCGATGCTTCTTGGGTGAAAATAGAACGGTGGAATGCTTTAACCCCCGAACAACAAGAAAAATTTGCTCCGATTTGTCCTGATTTTGTAGTCGAGTTGCGTTCTCGTACTGATTCGCTGAAAGAATTGCAGGATAAAATGCAAGAATATATTGACAATGGTGCAAAATTAGGTTGGTTAATTGATAGGAAAAACAAGCGAGTAGAAATTTATCGTCCTCTTAAAGAAGTAGAAATTCTAGAAAATCCTGAAAGCGTTTCCGGAGAAGATGTTTTACCTGGATTTGTGTTGAATTTAACGCCGATATTATAAATAAATTTAAAAGCGATCGCCTATCCATGAAAAAACAAGCGATCGCCTTTTACTTCCAAAACCTTACTTCTCATCATCCGGTGTCTGCGGACGTTCAACAGCAGCAGGATTTACCTCAGCTTCATCGATTCTGGTAGAATCGTCAGCATCGCTGATAACTCCCTGAGTATCTTGGGGTCCTTCAGCAGCAGCATTTGTCAACCCATTGGTGTTGACATTGGGTTTGGCAGAAGCACCTTTATGACTAGCATGACCACCTGGCATAATTATTCCTCAACTTGCGTGATTGAATACATCTCAGCTTAAACTGAGTAAATTGAGGAAAACCCTATCCTTGGGCTTAAATCGTACTCGTCCAGAGTCACCCACAGGTTAAAGCCTAGGGCGTGTTTTCAAACTATAATCACAAAATAATCGAGGCGATCGCAATAATAGCTGTATAAAAGGTTTTGCAACCCACGAACGCTCCGCAGCGTGTCGTAGACAAGGTAAGCTCCGTTCTTAGAGCCAGGAGCTTCCAGGCTGCGGGTGTAGATTTACCCTACACCAACGCGCCCATTTTCTCCAACAACCCAGCAAACAACTTCAAACCATCGCTACCACCTAACATCGCGTCAGATGCCCTTTCTGGATGGGGCATCATTCCCAGCACATTTCCTTGTCGATTGCAAATGCCCGCAATATTATTTAACGAACCATTAGCATTCTCACCTTGATAACGAAAGACAACTTGATTGTTATCTTCAATTTCTGCGAGAGTAGTTTCATCAGCGTGATATCTTCCTTCACCGTGGGCAATTGGTAAAGTGATAATTTCACCATTTGCATAAGCTTGCGTCCAAGGTAAATTGGTACGCTCGACTTTTAGGGGAGAGCGATCGCATATAAAATGCAAATCTCGGTTTCTCGTCAACGCTCCTGGTAAAAGTCCAGCTTCAGTTAATACCTGAAAACCATTACAAATACCGAGGACTAATTTACCTTTTTGCGCGTGTTCCACAACCTGCTGCATCACAGGTGAAAAACGAGCGATCGCCCCACAGCGCAGATAATCCCCATAACTAAAACCACCGGGGATAATTATTACATCCAAATCAGAAATATCCGTATCTTGATGCCAAACCATGCGAGTAGGTTGCTTGAGAATGTCTTGAGTCACATAAGCAACATCGCGATCGCAATTAGAACCCGGAAAAACCAAAACGCCGAATTTAGTCATTGTTCAGGAGTTAGGAATTAGGAGTTGTAGAGACGCTTCGGTCCGAAGCGTCTCTACGAAAGTTAAAAGTCAGGAGATGAAAGTTGGGAGTTAGGAGTCAGGAACTGGGAGTCAGAAAAATTTCTTTCCCAGTCCCTAATCCCTAAAAAACTCCCGTCTGTGATTCGACCTCAATCAAATCAAAGCGATAATTTTCAATTACGGGATTTGCTAACATTTGGTCACAGATGCGATCCAAATTTTGACGTGCTTTAGCTTCATCAGGCTGAGTGATAATCACTTCGATGTACTTACCAATCCGCACAGAGTCAACGTTATCGTATCCCAACTGCTTCAGGCTAGATTGTACAGCCACACCAGCAGGGTCTAAGACCGAAGGACGAAGCGTCACAAAAATTTTGGCTAGATATTTCCTTTGCACAGGCTTTTGCTGAATGCTGCGATCGCTATACTATAACTTTCTGTTCCAAGTGAGTGAAAATAAGATTACGAAGCCCTAACTTGTTGATTTATCAATTAGCAAGTTTACAGCTTCAACTACAGCGGCAAATTTAAACTATAGTCTATGAGAGCCATACGCACGCGCAGTCAAGACCGTATCTTGAGCCTTCTGAAAACCATCAAGCAAGGCATTTCGGCGCAGGATATTTATGTAGAACTGCGTAACCGCAACCAAAGCATGGGTTTAGCAACAGTTTACCGCTCTTTGGAAGCTTTAAAAATGGAAGGCATGGTGCAAGTGCGGACATTGGCTAATGGTGAAGCCCTCTATAGCCTAGCGCAGCAAGATAAGCATCACATGACTTGCTTGCAATGCGGTGTCTCAATTCCGATTAATCAATGCCCAGTCCATGACCTAGAAGAACAATTGCAAGGCACTCATAAGTTTAAGATTTTTTACCATACTTTAGAGTTTTTTGGTTTGTGCAGTCAATGTCAAATGGCACAAGCAGCGGAGTAGGAGGAGGGGGGATGGAAAGAGGGGGGGATGGGGAGATGGGGGGATGGGGAGAAAGAAGAATTATTCTCGTTGTCCCCAGTCCCCAGTCCCCAGTCCCCAGTCCCCAGTCCCCAGTCCCCATTCCCCATCTCAACTAGCGCGATTATTCACCCCAGCTATTTTGTCAAACAGGGGGTTGGAGTTACTACCATTGGTATCTGAGACAATAGAACGCATTCCCTCTAAAGTGGCTGGGATAGTACGCGGGTCCATAAACATCACCTTGCTGCTGTCGCTGCTACCAATCTTCGTACCCATTTCTAAATAATTCTGGGCGAGTAAAAACTGCAAAGCTTCTCGTGCATTTGGGTCCCTTTTCAGGGTTTTGGTGATAATTTCCAGCGCTTCTGATGTTGCTTGCGCTCTAAGCACTTGTTGCTCGCGTTCTGCTTGCGCTTGTAGCACAATTGTCTTTTGTTGTGCCTCTGCTTGGAGAATTGTCGCTTTTTGCCGCGCTTCGGCATCAAGAATTTGCGCCTCAGCTTTACCTCTAGCGCTATTGACGGCAGATTCCCGTTCGCCTTCGGAAGTTAAAATTGCTGCCCGTCTGCGTCGTTCCGCCGACATTTGCAATTCCATCGATTCGCGGACTGTCTGAGATGGTACAATATCGCGCAGTTCTACCCGCGTCACTTTCACTCCCCAAGGATCGGTAGCTACGTCCAAATCGTGCAACAACATCTCACTGATTTGATTGCGTGCCGTAAAAGTTTTATCTAACTCCAACTGTCCCATTTCTGAGCGAATTTGGGTTAGCACCAAATTGACCATCGCCGATTGAAGATCTTCTACCTTGTACCAAGCTTTTTCCATATCGACGATGCGCCAGTAAACCACCGCATCCACCTCAATGCCAACGTTATCGCGGGTGATACATTTTTGCGGAGGAATATCTAAGACTTTTTCGCGGATAGTTTCTTTATAGACAACTTTATCCAAGAAAGGAACAACAAAATTCAGCCCTGGTTCCAGTTTTTTGTTATAACTACCTAACCTTTCCACCAAAGCTTCATTGCCTTGATTGACAACTCTTACAGATCCTGCCACAGCAGAACCACCAAACGCCAAAAATACCAGCAGAAATAAGTTTTCTAACATATTGATTTGATTTTCCTAATTTATGAGCAGAAGTGTCATAACTACTAATGCAAGAGGTTTTCTGGCATCACAATCAGAGTTGTGCCTTCGCGCCTCGTCACATAAACTGTTTGATGGGCTGCGACGCTGATTTGGTCATCGTCACACTTTGCCCGCCAAGAATTTCCTTCGTATAGTACCCGCCCTGTTTTTCCAGGTTGAATATCTGTTAAAGTTTCAGCTATGATTGCATCTCGAATTTTTGACTTACGTCGTGGCAGTTGCACAAACCGACGGGAAAGCAGAAGTAGCAACGTGGAAAGCAACAGCCAAACCACAATTTGCAACCATAAATTACCCAAAACCACTAAAGACAGGAACCCCACCACAAAGGCACTAATTCCCATCATGAAGGCGACAAAAGCTGATGGTAAGAACAGTTCCATTAAACATAGAACCGCTCCTGCCAAGAGCCAGATTAATGTAGTACTTGGCATAACGCCATCCTAAAAACTAAATCGCATTACTAACAAATGCACTTTTTTATTAGATACACTCAAGCTCTGCCTATTTCCAGAAAGCAAAACTTTTTATCTTACCCTATATCTTGATTACTTTTTTTAAAAGGTGGGACACTATACAACTCTATTTTAGCCAAATGGTTTTTGACAGCTAGATGTAATCGAAATTCACACGTCAATTTTTACCTTGAACCTATAGCTGCATGATTTCACAAGAGCGGATAGTTTATTGCACAAATCCAGGCTGTACTAACCCCATTAATCGTGTGGGTGATAGCAGATTGTGTGCAAGTTGTCAAACTCCTTTAGTTCACCGTTATATTTGGGCAACTGGCGAACATCAAACCAAGATTCAAGCAGGAGAAAGAATTTTCGAGAAATATGAGGTAATTACATCGCAAATTTGGCTGGATATTCAACCAGGACAACTGCCAGAAATACCATCCGAATTACCAAAAGCGATTATTCCTTATTTACGCTTATCGAGCGATCGCTCGCATCTGCCTCAAGTTTATGGGTTTGCAGGTGATATTCTTTTATTGGAAAATGTGCCCATAGATGAAACTGGCAATTTATATCCAGCGATCGCCGACGCATGGGAACAAGCAACCCCAGTCCGACAAGTTTACTGGCTGTGGCAAATTATCCAACTTTGGCAACCTCTATCAGAATTTGGAGTTGCGCTCAGTTTACTGTTTCCAGACAACCTGCGAGTACAAGGTTGGTGTGTGCGACTCTTGGAACTTTATGAGTCAGAACAGCCGAGTCTTCAGCAGTTGGGTGAGTGCTGGAAACCGATTGTAGCTGTTGCTAAATCAGCAGTAGCGCAACCCTTGCAAAAAATAGTCGATTCTATGTGCGAGGACGGTGAAATCGAGTTGGCAGCGATCGCAACTCAACTCAATCAGTTATTATTATCATCAGCCGCGCAATTGCCATTAAATCTAAAAGTGGCAGGAGCAACAGATAGCGGTCCCCAACTTCATCAAAATGAAGACACTTGCTATCCCATAGCCGACCGTGACTCAGACGATCCCTTACTGCCGCGCTTATCGATTGTGTGCGATGGTATCGGCGGTCACGAAGGCGGAGAAGTTGCCAGCCAATTGGCAGTACAATCTCTAAAGTTGCAAATTCGCGCCTTACTAGCAGAAGTAGCAGAACAAACTGAACTAGTATCGCCAGACTTGTTACAGCAGCAATTAGAAGCAAGTTTGCGGGTTGTAAATAACGTGATTTGCGCTTGTAACGACGAGCAAAAACGCCAAGGTAGAGAACGCATGGCGACAACCCTCGTTATGGCTCTACAAGTCCCGCAACAAGTCGAGATAACCCCTGGCTCGTACTCACAAAATAGCCATGAACTTTACTTAGCTAGCGTTGGTGATAGCCGTGCTTACTGGATTACGCGCAACTACTGCCAGCTATTGACAGTAGATGATGATGTGGCATCGCGGGAAGTACGTTTTGCGCGTAGTCTGTATCGTAAAGCACTACAACGTTCAGATGCTTATTCCCTTACCCAAGCTTTGGGGACAAAAGATGGCGAATTTTTGCGTTTTGTGATTCAGCGATTCATCTTAGAAGAAGACGGTATATTACTGCTGTGTTCCGATGGCTTAAGTGATAATAACTTGGTGGAAAATCACTGGCAGGAATACGCAGTACCGATATTAAATGGTGAAATTTCACCCGAAGATGCAGCTTACAACTGGATTAAGTTGGCAAATCAGAAAAATGGTCATGACAATACTTCAGTTGTGCTTACCCATTGCCGTGTATCT
The DNA here is from genome assembly GCA_019359015.1 of Spirirestis rafaelensis WJT71-NPBG6. GTDB lineage: Bacteria > Cyanobacteriota > Cyanobacteriia > Cyanobacteriales > Nostocaceae > Hassallia > Hassallia rafaelensis. The sequence continues at coordinate 88,912 of JAHHID010000019.1, read as the reverse complement.
CCAGAATCTTTGGTGCGGGTAACTCCCTTGTTGCCACCAGCTGACCTGATAGAAGAAAAACCAGAAGAAGCACAACCAGAGTTAGCAGATAGTTCTCAAGCGCTACTGGATTTAGACATTCCATTAGCCGAAGCACCTGCCGCTTCTTCTGCACCTCCAACCGAAGTCAAAAAACCACGTCGCGGTAAGCTTTGGGTGCTAGTGTCCGCAGTGTTGGCGTTGCTGGTAGGGGGTACGATGGGATTGTTTGCTTGGTCGCAACTTAATCCTCAACAATTCCAGCAAAGGTGTCGTCAACTTCCTCAAAAAGTGCAGCAACTATGTCCACCCGGAAAATAAGCGAGATGGCTAATTGGTAATGGGTAATGGGTAAGAAAGAAGAAATATTTTTCCCTTTTCCCTTTCCCCTTTCCCCTTTCCCCTTCCCTCCTGCCCAATGCCCCATTTGTTGTAAAATTAATCTTGGCGTTAAGGCGCACTTAAAAAGCGTCGTCGGGTTGTTCCTTGCCTGTAAGCCTACCCATCTTCATGAGGGAAATGCTTGTACTCTTCGGGGTATAGGGCAACGCCTTACGGCGATCGCGTCTGTTGGAGCTCTCGCTTTGTTTAATGCTCTTAAAATCGAAGATAAAAAATGAGACTTCTTGCTAAAGTACCTGACGACTCTGATGTTGCCGTCTAATTACTATTAAAGCCTGCACGGGCTTTTTTTTAAGGCGATCGCTCCTTCAAAGATGTATGTTTCTATGGCAGGTACTTGGGCATTAATCTTCGCGAAAGCAAGCAGTCTATTTTTCAATCAATGCAAGTGAAATTGAGGGATGGCTGTGGAGATACTTTTGGAAAAGCAACTAGGTGTAAATGTTGATATGAAAATTGGCGATCGCGTCCGCGTTAAAGAATCCGTAATAATTTACCATCATCCTGAGCATCGCGGTCAGGGTTTTGACATCAAAGGAACTGAAGGCGAAATTGTGCAAATTGCAACCGAATGGAAAGGTAAACCGATTAGCGCTAACCTGCCGTTCGTAGTACAGTTTAGTAAAAAATTTAAGGCTCACTTACGCGATAATGAGTTAGAAATAATATAATCTAAATCCCTTATCGGCGGCGAAACAAACTAAAAATATTTAATTCGCCGCGCATTTTTTCTAAATCTTGACGATTGCGCTCTGCTGTGATAGAGTACCATTCACAATGACGTTTAAAGTCTGAGCGCGCCCGAACTTCGTGATAAAACTGATGAGTAGTTTGGTGAGCGGCAAAGGTTTCCTCAATTTCCGGTTGAGGAATGCGAAGAATATACGGTAAGTTTTTATTCATTTTTTATAGATACTCAGGTATTTGCAAATTAGAATTTTGTAACTATTGAAATTATAGCGATTTCCTAATCCCCCTCAGACTAGAAGTCTGGGGCTACACAAACAAAACCCGCGCAGGCGGGTTTCAATACTAAAGTATCTTTTGTTACAAAATACAGTTTGCGTGTTTCTTTAACTATTTTCGGTTTGTAGTAGTGAGGATAATGATTTACGCTGCAACCACGCATATAGTTTTATATTTGATGAATCATCTGGCTTTGGCTTGTATTCACCGTTTTGAATTTCTTCAAGAACCTTACCTACTGGTTTGACACCATTTTTTACCAAGTCCTCAAACATAACCAGTGGAAGTAGTAGTATGCTTTCAGCTTCTACATCGTCCTCACTAAACACAATAGTTTCAAATCTAAATCTATAGCCAGACCATCTGATAGTGGGTAGTGTATCTACTGCATTCTGAAAATTTTTTATTAGACAGTTATAATCTGGTTCGGGATTTTTTTGTCCGTATATTAACCACTAGTAAACAGGGTGAAATGAGCAACCCTAGAGAAACTTACGTTTAGCTCGCTGCTCGTTTAGATGTGGTTCAGCTTATCACAGGAATCAGTCAGAGCGCGTACATTTTGGTTCCGTTGCTACCCACGGGCAACTAAAGTGGATTATCCAGGAATTTTAGATAGAAAGCTTTGTTTGCAGTATAATTTTTTACAAATGATTTAAACTCGATCTATAACTCTTACTCGATCTATACCTCTCAAAAGTTGTGGTGGATAATGTTGATCCACCTAACTGTAGGTTGTTCAAACATCCGATAATTCTTAAACTCTATGCCTGATAGCTACGATTTAACCCAGCTAGATCCAAATACTTTTGAGCATTTGGTAAATCATCTTGCTCTACGTGCCCTTGGGCTTGGACTAACAGGATTTAGTCCAGGCTCTGATGGTGGACGTGATGGTTATTTTGAAGGAGAAGCACCGTATCCAAGTGAAATAGATCGCTGGTCTGGATGTTGGTACTTACAATCTAAGTTTCATAAGCCTAATCTTTCTAGAGATAGCCAGAAATGGTTATTAAGCCAGATTCAAGGAGAGTTAAAAGAGTTTAAAAATCCTGAATCTGCACGGAAATTACCAGATAACTGGATTGTTGCAACTAATGTTGATCCTTCAGGAGTTCCAGAAACTGGTGCATTTGATAAAGCAAGAGAATTAGTGGCTAAGGAATTCCCTGAACTGAAAGATAATTTTCATATATGGGGTGGACGTAAGATCCTTGATTTATTAATACTTAATCCAGAAATCAGCGATCATTATAGGCATTTCCTGACACCAGGAAACATCTTGACCGAAATTTTTAATCAACTTAAGGATGCACAACCTGAGGCTAAAACAATCCTTCGCTTCTTAATATTATCTCAACTGGATGACCAACAATACACCAAACTAGAACAAGCTGGTTCTGCTGGAGAAAGCCCAGGTATTCACCAACTTTTCGTTGACCTCCCATTTCGTTGTCATAAATATAACTGTCAAGACTTAGTAATGCCGTGGCTAGTAAAAACATCTGCCGGATGTCATCGTATTGATGAACAACAACCAGATAGCAAGGAGTGGCAGATTTGGAGCAAGCATCCATCACGAGCTAGAGTCTGGTTTATAAAAGGTGGACCAGGACAGGGAAAATCAACAATTACTCAATTCTTTTGTCAAATTCAACGGGCGGCATTAATTGTAAATAAAGATATATCTCAGATTCCACCAAAACAAAAGACCTTAGCATCTGAAATTCGCAAAGCTACTGAGAAGAATGGTTTTTGGCCTACAGTACCTAGAATACCTATTAGTATTGAGCTAAAAGAATTTGCTCAATGGTTTGGAGAACAAGAAAGAAATAAGCCTCGCGGTATCTTAACATACTTAGCCTATTTTATTTCTGCTGGTGTTGAGCAAGAAGTTAATGTTGGAACACTCAAACGATTACTAGGAAATCGTAGCTGGGTCATCATTTTTGATGGACTTGATGAAGTTCCTCAAGATGTTAAGGATGCCGTTGCCACAGAAGTCTGTCGCTTTGTAAATGATGTGGCTGTGGAAATCAATGCCGATTTTCTCACTCTATGTACATCTCGTCCTCAAGGATATTCAGGACAATTTGAAGATTTAGATGGCCCCACTATCGAATTGATAAATCTTTCTCGAGAACAAGCTATTGAATGTGCCAAACCAGTGCTAGAGCTAAATCGCTCTCCAAATGAAGCAAAAAAAGCTCTACAAATATTGATGTCTGCTATTCAATCTCCAGCCGTGCGTGAATTGATGACTACACCTTTACAGTCTCATATCATGGCAATTGTAGTACGAGGTGGTGAAAAACCCCCTGAAAGAAGATGGAAATTATTTACAAATTTTTATCAGGTAATTAGAAAAAGAGAAGCAAATAGGAATCTGCTAGATAAAAGATTAGCTAAACTTTTAAGTGAAGAAGAGCAATTACTGAAGACAGTACATAATCGCCTTGGATTTGTTTTACATGCCAGAGCAGAATTGAGTAAAGGCGCTCAGACAAAGTTAGATCGTAATCATGAGTTTAAAAAACTCGTTACAGATGCAGTATCGCAAATGGTAGAAACAGAAATAGATGAAACTGTTGATGTTTTGATGCAAGCGACAACAGACAGACTAGTTCTGGTCAGTACACCTGTTGATGGTAATTATGTACGTTTCGATATTCGCCCATTGCAAGAATTTTTTGCAGCAGAATTTATTTATGAATCTGTGAGTGCAGACGAATTACGTGAAAGAGTTGAGTTAATAGCAGGTGATGCTCATTGGCGTGAAGTTATGCATTTTCTGTTGAGTGCTCTCGTTGAGAATGGGCGTAGAACAGAACTAGCAGTGGTAGTTGAGGTGCTAGAAAATCTTAACGAAGGAGATGATGAAAATTTACGTCTGTTGAGACGCAGGCTTGGTCGTGGTGCTATTCTAGCTGGACGATTGCTACAGGAAGGTGTACTAGAGCAAGATAAACGTATTCGTCAGCAATTCCGAAAATGCCTTGAACCATTAGCTGCTTCTTTAGAAATTGAATTACTTGATCCTTTAATACAAGTCAGTCGGCCGAATTCACAGTCATGGCTATACAGTTTTTTGATTTCATGCTTACACGACAATAATCTGACTGAAACTCTAGGTGCAGCTATTGTCTTAGTTAATACATTGCCAGACAATCATGAGAAGGTAGAAGAAGTTAGCGATTTCCTTATTGCATCACCATCTGATTACATTTCATGTGTGTTAACTTCAAGTCTATTAAGTCAAGATGCCAGGAGGAGGAGACAATCTACTCCTGTTAAGCGTTGGCTACTTAAAACTGTTGTGAAAATTATATTAAGTCCAGAATGGGCTTCTCTCACAAAGGAAGCATTTGAATTATGTATACAAATTCTTAGCTTGAATATTGAAGATTCTTGTAATATTGCTGGTGATCTCGGTCTTTTATCTAATGAAGTGAAGATTTTACAAGTTCTATTAGAATCCCAACAAGATGTATCTTCTAACAATAAAGAAAAAATTGTTAGAGATTTTTCGTTTATTAAAGTTATTCACAGCCCGCTAAATTGGACAGAAAAAAATTATGATATTAACCTTTCAAATGATTTTGATAATACTCCCAGAATTTTGCAGCTAATCTATTTGATTGCTCGTTATAGTCAAGAAAAAGAGCGTTCGATTTTGGCGAATATTATAAGTTCATTTTCAGATAAGGGAGAAGATTTGTTTAATAAAGTGCTGTCAAGTTTAAGGATATCTATATTAGTAGATAAATTAAACTTTATCACAGAAAAAAATAAATGCTTAATTAATGTAAATTATCAAAACTTTCAATAATTATTTGATAATCAACAGATAGAATTGTCGTTCATCCAACGTCCACATATAGTAGTTAGACAAAGCCGAAAAAAACTCAACCTAGATTTATGGAAGGATTTAGTAGATAACTACCCATCTGCTGCTATTTATTTTTGGCAAAGAAAAGAAGTTGTTAATGATATTGAAATTGTAAATACGATTATTGACAAGGTTATAGAAAACCCCAAAATTATATGTGCTATCCAGCGATATGGGGACAGTTTATAAAAGAAACGCCTGAGCGCGAACATGAATTGCGTACTACTTTCTTAATAGCATCTTTAGAACTTGTATGTGAAGATACATTATTGTTTGATTTTTCCCCTTTTGAGTTAAATCTGCCATTAGAGGCTCCTTTACTACCCCATATAATAAACTCTTTACTGAATTTCCCTATAAGGCACAAGAATGTTTATCGTAGTAAAGGGGTTGACGAAGAGCTTGAAGATACCAGTAAAATAATTTCTGAAATCATTAACGAACCCTCTTGTTTGAGTCAAATTTATAAAAACTTGAGTTTAGCTCAAAATATTAGAGCAGCAGCAATGATAGCACTTCTTCTACATCCTGATGGAACTAGGGATTTTACGAGTTTAAGACAGCAAATAGTGGAATTCTACAATCCTGAAGTTGGAACTTGGTATGTAAAAGCTATTACATCTTGTCTATGTCTACTTACTAAAGAAGAGGATACAGCCGCAAAATGGATTGCTAGTAATTTACTTGACGCTGCCAGAGGAGATTATGAAGGTAGGCAATATATTCAAAGGCTGTTAACTCTTTGGCGTGAGACTTCTCGTACACCTATTCAGAAAGCTGGTGTACAAGAAAAATGGCTATCTGGAGCATAAACAATTGCTGCTTCTTGCTTTTTACTTACTCTTTAAGTGATCGCTCCTGTCATTTTTGGGGGAATACCCCGCCTGAGAATGCACATCCTTTTAAAGCCAACCGCGTAAACGATAGACAACAGTACCAATGTACTCTTTTACAGCGCTGGTAAATTGCTGTAAGTTGTCACTATCGGGAAACAAGTTTAAAATAGCGGCTTTGGGAGTGCTGGCGAGTTCTTCGATTTCGCCTTTACTGATGAGAAAATCAGTGGGTGCAGGAATAACATCAATTCCTTGACGCTTAAAAATAAGTAGCGATCGCGGCATATGCATTGCCGAAGTAACTAACAAGACACGACGAATACCACGATCCGCGAGAATTTTCCGGACATTTACGGCATTTTCATAAGTATTGAGAGAGTCAGGTTCTTGGACAATTGCCTCTGTTGGTATACCAATAGAAGTAAGAATTGTTGCCATATCCGCTGACTCTGAGGAACCGCTGCCGCGCCAATCGATGCGACCACCACTGAGAATGATTATGGGGGCTTTATTTTGGCGGTAAAGTTGAGCCGCGTAAATAAGGCGATCGCCCGTTTCATTTAAATCTACACCTGGACGTGGCGGAGTCGCTGATTTAGTTGCACCACCCAAAACCACAATTGCTTCAGATGAAGGTATTTCCGCAAGTGGGAGATTTTGCCATTCGAGCGATCGCACTAAAGAATGAGAAACCCAAGCATTACCAGAAACTAGTAATACAGTTAATGCGAGTGCGATCGCCATTGCTGCCACACGCGGTCGTTTCCACAGCATAAGAAGTGAAAACAGCAAAAAAACGCAGGCTAACCCTAGCGGGTAAAAAAACAGCGGTAGTAACTTAGATAGGTATAAAAACATAATGGCAAATGGGGAATTGGGCAATTGGGAATGGGGCATGGGGCATGGGGAGCCAGTGCGCTATCGCGGGCAATGCCCGACTTGTTCGCGTTGGCGTTCGCGGAGCGTGTCGCAGACAAGCCTCTCGTTCGCGCAGCGTCTCCGCATCTGAGAAGAGAAGCGTCTCCGCATCTGAGAAGCATAGCCGCGTCATGGAAAGAATCCTATTAGAACGCGCATCAAAAATCGAGCATCTTTAATTCCCGTTGCCCAATGCCCCATGCTCATTGCCCAATTACTACCTTTCCCAAAACCGAAAATTGAAACCTCCACGAGAGCGACGGTAACGGCGAGTGGGTCTTCGTTTCCGTTTGATTGCCCTTTCGTTTGGGAGTTCTCCGACATCTTCTTCGCCTTCACCTTCAGCTGCGAGTTGGGTTCTAGTTTGTTCTGCGGTTTCCCACCAAGCAATAATCCAGCCCCCGCCGAAACCGGCTAACGCGCTCAACAAAACACTCATCGGTGCTGGATACCCCAGAACCAGAAAGCCCAGCAGGAAAAATAACCAGTATTTCAGTCCGGCATCAATACCTTCAGCTGAACCAAGAGTAGGGGCTTGGGGACCACTTCTGGTTGCTGTTGTCAACCCGCCTAAGGCTATACCGCCCAATATACCCAAAAAGATACTCAGGGAGCTTGGTGCGCCCGTCATGGTAAATATGAGTGTTAAAAATAACCCAAAGACGAGTTGAGAAAAGAAAGCTTGAGAGATGTTAACCAGACCGCCGAAGTCGTTCTTTTTTGGTGCCATAAGCTTAAATCTATTGGCGAATTACTTCTTTTAATTGTGCCTGTTGTGGTTGAGTTGTATCCAAAATTTTCAGGTAGGGTTTTTCTTCTTCGGTAAAGGGTTCAGCTACGTTAAGTTGTGACTCTAATAAATCAACTGTGGCATCGGCAATATCACCAGTGCGATCGCGCAACCGTTGTTGCAAAACTTCTAACGGTGCAGTGCATTGAATAATTTGCAGTTTAAGTTGGTGTTTATTAGCTTGGGCGATCGCTTCTTGCCGCAGTTGTTGTTTATCATACTTGGCATCCAAAATCACCGTATAACCTTGATTTGCCAGTGTAATTCCAAGTGATAACAACCGTGCATAAGTTTTCTCGGTCATCTCAGCGGTATATAAATCATCCCCACCACGCTCTAACAACGGCACTCCTGCCAAATGTTTCCGCACCGCATCCGAACGAATCAGAATTGCTGCTAATTCGCGAGATAATAATTTAGCTGTGGTACTTTTACCAGAACCCGACAACCCCGACATCAATATCAATTGCCCTTGACGAGGTTTAGTGTAATCCCAAGCCAGCTTGTAATACTCAGCTGCGGTTTTTGCTGCCTCTTCCTTAACTGTTGCAGGAACACCTGGATCATCTAACAAAAACGAAGTTACCTTTGCCCGGACATAGGTTTGACGGCTTAAATATATCGGTAGTACCTGTAACCCTTCCCAATCGCCAGTTTGCTCTACATAAGTATTCAAGTACGCATTACTCAAATCTTGCCGCTGCTGTGCTTGCAGATTCATCACAGCATAAGCGATGTCGAACATTACATCGACAAAGCGAAACGGCTCATTAAACTCAATGCAATCAAACAGCAAAATTTTATCGTGCCACAGAGCAATATTTCCTAAGTGCAAGTCTCCGTGACATTCCCGAATGAAGTTATTAGCGATGCGACTTTTAAATAGTTCTGTGCGATCGGCAAAAAATTTATCTGTATATAGCTTTGTTTCGTCAAACTGCGTCTGCGTTTGAGGACCACCGACATATTTTTCAGTTTGCTCGTAATTTTCGTCAAACGCTTCTCTAACTTGAGCAACTTCGCCAAAAGTGCGAATGTAATCGTTAGTTTCAGTTTTAGCGTGATATTCAGCTACAACTTGTCCCAAACGTTCCAAATCTGTTTCATTCAACTTACCCTGCTCAAATAATGCGCTAAATAAACTTTCTTGAGGAAATTGCTGCATTTTCAACACATATTCTACAGCTTCTCCCGTTCCCCCCAAATGATATTGATTATCCGCCAGAGTAATAGGCAAAACTTCTAAATACAGTTCTCCTGCACCTCGTTGATTTAACCGCAATTCTTCAGTGCAAAAATGCTGCCGTTTTTCCAAAGTTGAAAAGTCCAAAAAGCCAAAATTCATCGGCTTTTTCACTTTATAGGCATAATCCCCAGTTAGCAGCACATAAGAAATGTGCGTTTGAATCAGTTGAATTGGTTCTGTTACCGTATGGGGATAAAACCCAGGTTGCAACATCTGCTCAATCAAAGCTGGAACAGAAACTGTCATCTTTTTTTTAGCGTCCTTGGCGATTTGGAAGTTCAAACACAAAAAAACCAGGAGTTACCCCCTGGTATTATCGACAATTATTATATACTTCAGCTTGCTTGAGACTCTGTAGACTCGGTTTCAGTGTCTGTATCGGTTTCAGCGGAGACTTGTGGTGGTAAAACGCTGACAACAAGTTGCTCTGGTTCAGCTAAAACTGTCACACCTTTGGGCAATGAAAGCTCATGGATCTGCAAGCTGTCGCCAACTTTCAGGTTAGAGACATCAACTTCAATTGCCTCTGGGATGTTTTCTGGTTCACAACTGACTTGCAATTGGTTAAACACGGTGTCTAACATACCACCTTCTTGTTTAACACCGATCGCATCTCCGATAAAGCGCAGTGGTATTTCTACTGTAGTCGGACCGTGACCTGCCACCGCAAAAAAGCTGAGGTGGAAGGGGGTGCGTTTTGCCGGATGAATCTGAACTTCCCGCAGAAGGGTTTTGCCCTGCCAAGAAATATCAGTAATTTTTAAATCAATCAAGGTGTTGTTGACTGAACCTTTTTTCAGCAAACGCTCAACGGTTTTGGCATCAATGGTCAAAGCAATAGACTCTGTACCTTTATGACCGTATAAATTCGCAGGAATTAGCCCAGAACGGCGCAAAGCCTTTGGTTTGCTACCTTCTGGGCGCTTTTGACATTCAATTGTGAGATCCATACTTTAACAATTCAAAATTCAAAATTCAAAAAAATGACAGTTTAAGTTGTCATTTTTCGGGTGTACTAGTGTCATACCCTACAAGGGCAAGACAAATATTGTACATCTAAGCACTTAGCAAAGTAGCCGGTGTGCCGTCGGCGTGCAATAAAGCGCGTTTGGGACCGTGAATTGGGTCTTCTACGATGATAGTTTGATCGCGGCTGGCTCCGAGGGAGACGATCGCGATCGGGACTTCGATTAATTCTGCTAAGAATTTTAGATAGTCCAGCGCTTGCTTGGGCAAGTCTTCTAGAGTGCGGCAGTCACTTGTTGACACCTGCCATCCCGGCATTGTTTTATAAATGGGGCGACAGCGTGCAAATTGACGGGCACTAGAGGGGAAGTGATCGCAACTTTCGCCATCTATTTCATAGGAGACACAAACTTTGATTTCCTCTAGTTCGTCAAGGACATCGAGTTTGGTAATCGCCAGACAATCCATACCGTTAATTCTAGCGGCGTAGCGACCGATAACGGCATCAAACCAACCGCAGCGACGTTTGCGTCCCGTGGTTGTGCCAAATTCGGCACCGCGATCGCATAACAATTCTCCCACTTTTCCTTCCAGTTCGGTGGGGAATGGTCCTTCTCCTACTCTGGTGGTATACGCTTTCGATACCCCAATTACCCGGTCTATCATTGTCGGTCCTAGCCCTGTACCAACACAAGCCCCCCCGGCTACGGGGTTCGAGGATGTTACATAAGGATAAGTTCCATGATCTAAGTCAAGAAGCGTACCTTGCGCTCCTTCAAACAAAATGTTGCGCCGTCGCAGCACCGCATCGTATATTTTTAATGAGGTATCAACTACGTAAGGTCGCAACCGTTCTGCATACCCCAAATACTGTTCTATCACCTCTTGGGGATTCAGGGGCGGCAAGTTGTAAAGCTTTTCCAGAATGACGTTTTTATAATTAATAGTCCACTCTAACTGTTCTCGCAACCCGATTTTGTCCATCAAATCTAACATTCTGATGCCAATACGCTCAGATTTGTCAGCATAAGTTGGACCAATTCCCCTACCTGTTGTGCCGATTTTGTGATTTCCCCGTCGTTCTTCCGATGCGGAGTCAATCAATCTATGGTAAGGCATCGTGACATGAGCCGTCTCAGAAATCAGCAAATTGCGAGTGGATATATTTAGTTTTTCAAGTTGATCCAGTTCTTCGATGAGAACCTGTGGATCGATTACCGTTCCGCAGCCAATTATGCACTCGGTATCTGGATACAAAATACCAGAGGGAATTAAGTGCAATTTAAAGGTTTGATTGTTAACTACAATCGTGTGTCCAGCATTGACACCCCCTTGGTAACGTACAACAACGTTTGCGGAGCGGCTGAGTAAATCTGTTATTTTACCTTTTCCTTCGTCGCCCCACTGGGCGCCTATGACAATGACGTTAGCCAAGCGTTTATTAAAGAGCTAAAGTTTTCACAAACTCTAATTATCAACATATTGTGCGACTAATGTCAAGCTTATTTAATCGTATTTTGAGAAAAACTGACTGATTTCTTGAGAGCAACTACTTGTGATTTATCAGTTATCAGCCATCAATTATGAATTTCATCTTAATTTTTGTAAAATTATCAACTAAAGTTAGTTTACCAGTACTGATAACTATTAATTTATATTAAAATTGTCAGGTTCTTATCTAGCAGTATGTGTATTAAAAATCGTCAAAATAAAGCCAGAAATTTCCGAAGAAAAAATGTGCCAAATACCATCCGAGACAATGAAACAGTAACTTAATCAAAAAAAACAATTTTGATTAAATGTAACTAAGGCGACATTTTTCTGAATGTTGAAATTGCTATTAAATTATTTAAGGAAATAAAAGCAAGCTTTAACGCGAGTGTTTTGTCTTTAAGGGTGAAATTGATTCTTTGGATAGTTTCAACACTCAAAGATGCTCCCGATGCACTTAATTTTGCTTACTGGTTACGCGATCGCTACAGATGGATATGATTCTCAAGAACATTATTAAACTTTAAGTAAAAAAGATTACATTTTTATCTAAATTATCCGAGAAATAGCTACGGATAAATCGCAACAACTTTATCAGTGTACTTCTTAACTTGAGCAGCAAATTATCTCAATATTCAACATCCACAGAATCAAAAATTTGGTTGTCGAAACACATGTTTGAAGCCGCTCGGCAGTCAATTATATCTCCAAGAGATAAGCAAATGACAAATAATATTCAAATGCTAGTTCTCGACATTGATTCAACACAAAAGTTATCACAGCAGCGGACTAAACGTTACAATTCGTCAATGTTTGCTAAAGACACAAACAGGAAGTTGCCCGAAAGAGAATTTTCTGGCAGTATCAAGGCGATCGCTAAATTTTTTCTCACTGCTTTCGCAGATTTGGCGCTGGTTGCGATAGTGTATAAATTGCTTATACATTACATCACCCAACTCAAACAAGCAGAACATAAAATCCGTGAACAAGCAGCACTACTAGATATTGTAACTGATGCAATTATAGTAAAAAATATCCACAACCAGATTTTATTCTGGAATAAAAGTGCTGAAGTTTTGTACGGTTGGAAAGCTGAGGAAGCTGTTGGGAAAGATGTTGTGGGGCTTTTGTACGAAGATTTACCACTGCCAGAAGAAGCACTTTTAACTGTAATTAAAAATGGCTCGTGGCAAGGTGAATTAAAACAAGTACAAAAAAGTGGTGACGAAGTTTTAGTCGAAAGTCGATGGACTTTGGTAAAAGATGAATTTGGACAACCGAAATCAATTTTGATTGCCAGTACAGAAATTACCCAAAAGAAACAACTAGAAGCACAAGTTTTGCGTTCGCAACGTTTGGAATGTATCGGCACTTTAGCTGGTGGTATCGCTCACGATCTCAACAATGTGTTAGCACCGATTTTATTAGCAGTTCCTTTATTGCAGATGAAATTGTCCGATCCGCAAAGCGAAAATCTGCTAAGAATGTTAGAAAATAATGTTAAACGCGGAGCAAATTTAGTTAGACAAGTTTTGTCTTTTGCACGCGGTATTGAAGCTAGACAGACATCTGTTAAAGTTAACTCTTTGCTAACGGAAATTGAGGACATTATCACCGGAACATTCTCTAAATCCATCGCTTGTAATACACATATATCAGAAAATCTTTGGCATGTGCAGGGAAACGCTACTCAACTGCATCAAGTGCTAATGAACTTAGTTGTCAACGCCCGCGATGCCATGCCCGACGGTGGTATTATGACGATTTCAGCAGAAAATCTCGTCATTGATGAACATTATGCCAAAATGCATATCGATGCCCAAGTGGGTTGTTATGTTGCTATCACCATTGCGGATACAGGTATGGGGATACCGCAGACAATTCAAAAGCGAATTTTTGAGCCATTTTTTACTACTAAAGAGATAGGCAAAGGTACAGGTTTAGGACTTTCCACAGCGTTGGGTATTATTAAAAATCACGGTGGATTTGTGAATGTCTACAGTGAAGTTGGTAAGGGAACGCAATTTCAAGTTTACTTGCCTTCTTCCGCCAAAGTGGAAATCGAACCGCCTTGTTTAGAATTGAAATCAATTAGGGGAAACGGCGAATTAATTTTGGTAGTCGATGACGAAGCGGCAATTCGTGAAATTACTAAATCAACTTTAGAAACATATAATTACCGGGTGCTAACTGCTAGTGATGGCGTTGAAGGTGTAGCAATTTATGCCCAACACCAGCAGGAAATTAGTGTAGTGTTGTTGGATATGATGATGCCTTGGATGGATGGAGCGATCGCTATCCGCACGCTACAAAAAATAAATCCTCATGTAAAAATTATTGCCATGAGCGGCTTATTATCAAATCAAAACATTGCCGAATCCGCCGGCACTGGTGTAAAAGGATTTTTATCCAAACCCTGCACAGCGAGAGAATTATTGCAGGCAATAGGGACTAGGGACTAGGGAGTGGGGGAGTGGGGGAGTGGAGTCAGGATTCAGGAGTCAGGAGTCAATAGTCAATAGTTAAGATTCCATCTAAACCTCCGGGGTACTCCCACCACACCGTAGGTTGGTGAGATGGGGGATAGGAGGGTAATCAATAGGGTTCGATGCCCTATTGATTGCCAATCTTTTTACAATCTTCCTAAGCAGTAACCTTTGTGTAACAAGCATTTGAGGTAAAATAAATTGTGGCAGAGTAGCGGTAATTCGCACTGCCCAACATCTGAACCGATGAATTCATGGTATGAGGTTCTAGACTTGAATCGTAGTCTAGGTAAAATCGTGTGCGATCTGAGGTTGAACATACTTTTTGTACTTGTTCAAAACGACGGTGTGGACGCATCGTTAAGCCACTGCGGTCTTGGGCATAGCCCAAGTGGAGCAAGTGGCGTGCAGACTGTGGAGGATACTGGGTTACTAGTCCTGTGAAGCAGTAAGCCTACTCCGTGAGGATAGGATGCTCCCGTTACACCGCTTGCGGTTAGCGGGAGAGTCGTCACCTTATCTCCCCTGCCTCCTTGTCCCCTTGTCCCCCCCTCTCCCCCTCTCCCCATCCCCCCATCTTTCTTTTCTGCGCTATTGTTAAGATTATTAGACTTATTTATTATTTTTCCGGAAAAGACCATTATGGCTTTATACGCTGAATTGCATAGACATCTGGGCGGTTCGGTTGTACCACGTGTTCTGTGGCGATACCTAGAACGCAATTCCTCAGATTTACTTTCACGCTTTGCTGACTATTCGGCTTTTGAAGAGTTTTTCACGCGATCGCGCAGTACTTTAGATGAGTATCTGGAATTGCACACTTTAGTAGAAAGCGTGCAAAATGCCGAAAGTTTGCCTTACTTTATCTATCGTCTGATGCGCGGTGCTTACATTTTTGAGAATTTGGCTTATCTAGAACTGCGTTATACGCCTTATCTCCGCACACCGAAGAATCTAAGTCAATCGCAAAGAATTGACAAGATGGCGGAAATTGTGGAGATTGTCGGACAGGCAAGTCAATTACAAGAATATCCGATTGTGACTAGCCAAATACTTTGTATGCACTCGCGCTTACCTTATGAGGTGAATAAGGCGATTGTAGATTTGGCGGCACAAAATACTAAGTATATCTGTGGAATAGATGTTGCTGGTGGTGATAGCTATTATGCCGATCGCTTGGATGAGTGGATTAGCTTGTATGATTATGCGCGATCGCTGAATGTCAAAACCACCGGACACCTTTATGAAACCACAGCCGGCTGCTATCCAGAATTATTACCTTACTTGATGCGGATTGGTCATGGCATCCAAATTCCGCTATTGTATCCAGAGTTACTTAAAGATGTGGCTAAACGCGGGCAGTGTTTGGAGGTTTGTCCGACAACATACTTAAAAACTGGCACTTTAGAGGATATTCGTGAACTAAAGTTAGTTTTTGACCGATGTTTCGACGCAGGGGTAGATATAGCTATTTGTACTGATAACGCTGGTTTGCATAATGTGCGTTTACCCTTTGAGTATGAGAATCTCTTGACTTACGACATTATTAACTTCCAACAGCTACAAGCTTGTCAAGATGCAGCTTTCCGTCATGCTTTTGCTTGGCCCTATGGTCAACGTCCGGCATCATTGTTAAATGGATTGCTCAAACCTGAACCTGTGAAAGCTTTAGCAATGCGGGATAATTAAGCACCAACACCCTATAAGGGTGTGGCTATGCGTACAAAGCCCACCTGCGTGGGCTGAATTCTAGCCTGCGAAGGCAGGCTTTGTTCGTATAGCCTCAGGCTTATAGCCTGTAGGTATGATGGACAAAATTTCTTTACAATTCATAAAATTTTCTTTGCTTATGTAAATAAATTTGCTTATTCTATTCAGTGCTTGGCAACTTGCCTAAACTGAAATTTATGTCTTCTACGATTCAAGCTTTACCAACAGAGGTTGTATACCTCATTACAGCTGGAGAGGTAATTGACTCTTTAGCTTCTGTGGTGCGGGAATTGATAGAAAATTCCCTAGATGCAGGTGCAACGCGGATTGTGGTTTCCGTATGGGCGCAGCAGTGGCGGGTGCGCGTAGCAGATAATGGTTGTGGAATGAATTTGGATGACTTACAGCAAGCCGCATCTGCCCACACTACCAGTAAAATTCGCTCTTGTGCAGATTTGTGGCAAATTAACAGTTTAGGGTTTCGGGGTGAAGCGCTGCACAGTTTGACGACTTTGGCAGATTTAGAAATTTTAAGTCGTCCGGCAAATTCTTCAGGTGGTGGATTCAGGGTTGTATATGGCTATGGCGGGGAAGCTGTCGTAGTGGAAGCAGCAGCGATCGCACCTGGTACAATTGTCACCATATCCAATTTATTCGGAAATTGCTCAAGTCGTCGTCAAGGCTTGCCAACCACAGCTATTCAAATGAAAGCGGTGCAAGCGTCGATTTATCAAATCGCTTTGTGTCATCCTCATGTTACCTGGCAAGTTTGGCAAAATGACCGTGAATGGTTCACTCTTTCACCTGCTGCCACAACGGGAAAACTATTACCTCAAATTCTACATCAAGTTAAACAAGGCGATTTACAAGAACTAAAATTAGAATTACCGAAGCCGAACAAAGCCTTAAACTTAGTTATAGGATTGCCCGATCGCTGTCATCGTCATCGTCCAGATTGGGTGCGTGTAGCTATCAATGGACGCATGGTAAAATCGCCAGAATTAGAGCAAACGATTTTTACAGGATTTCATAGAACATTACCACGCGATCGCTATCCAATCTGTTTTTTACATCTTTATATTTCTCCCGATCAAATTAACTGGAACCGCAATCCTGCAAAAACTGAAATTTACCTCAATGAATTAACTTATTGGCAAGAACAAATATCCAGCGCCATTGAACAAGCACTTCGCATCAATTCTGTCAATATCAAAGAAGCAGTTCACACAACACGAGTTAGTAAATTAATCAAAGCCGCAGAAGAAAAAGGCGGTTATCATGTCAATCGTCCCAATTCTGAAGAGGAAAATAAGCCGCTTAATTCTCTCAAAGCTGTTGCTCAAGTTAGCAATACTTACATAGTTGTAGAACATCAAAATGGCATGTGGTTGGTAGAACAGCACATCGCTCATGAGAGAGTTTTATATGAGCAATTGTGCGAGAATTGGCAACTTGTCCCCGTCGAACCGGCAATTATTTTATATCAATTATCACCAGCGCAAGTTTCGCAACTACAACGCATCAATATAGATATAGAACCCTTTGGCGAACAACTTTGGGCAGTTCGTAACGTACCTGCACTTTTACAGCAAAGAGACGACTGTGCAGAAGCCATTTTAGAACTTAGTTGGGGTGGTGATTTACAAACAGCACAAGTAGCCGTAGCCTGTCGCAGTGCGATTCGCAACGGTACACCCCTAACTTTACCAGAAATGCAGACACTATTAGATGATTGGCAACGCACCCGCAACCCCCGCACCTGTCCCCACGGACGCCCGATTTATCTATCTTTGGAAGAATCAGCTTTAGCGCGTTTTTTCCGACGTAATTGGGTGATTGGGAAAAGTCATGGGATTTGATTTAATGTTTAGGCGATCGCTCTATATCATCGGGTTGTGGAGAGTGCGATCGCCTGAAACCATCTTGCTTCAGTAGAAGATTTTAAAATAATATATAGTCACCAAGTACAAAAATAAGAGTGTAAACAATGCAAGCTGACAAAATATTAGAGCAAAGGTTACTTGATAAAATCCGCCAATTGGTTCCGGAAGAAGTATTACTAGTTGAAAACTATATCGATTCTCTATATCAGCATTCTTCAGACGTAAGCTTAACTTTAGGCGCTGCAAAGCTCTCGGAACCAGCTTTGCAAAAAATCTGGGATAACCCCGATGATGCTGAGTATGACCAATTATAAATTTGGTGATGTTGTTTTAGTACCTTTTCCCTTCACTGACCAGACTACTACTAAAAAACGTCCAGCAGTTATTGTTAGTTCTGTTGATTATCAACGCGAGCGTTCAGATGTGGTGTTGATAGCTGTTACAAGTCAAGCAAATCCAGCAACTTCTTTTGGCGAAATGACAATTACTGAGTGGAAAGCGGCTGGTTTAATTAAACCTTCAATTATCAAACCAGTTTTAACTACCATTGACAAAAAACTAGTGATTAAAAAGTTAGGACAACTCCAGGAAGTTGATACCCAAACATTGCGTAATCTTTTACAAGTTATCTTAGGTGCGTAGATGCGATCGCATACTGCAATCGTGTAATAATCGCATCAAATCATTGTATAATGAAAACCGCGTTAGCGTTCGCGCAGCGTGTCCCCTTGGGACTCAGCTTACCGTTAGGTATCGCCTAAAAGAATTGTGTCATCGAAAGTGCGTTAGCGGAGCTTACCGTTAGGTATCGCTTAAAATTATCTTGTCATCGAAAATGCGACCGCATAAAATCAGCGTGTAATCAAGAGTGTGATCGCATGAAATAATCGTGTCATCTAAAATGCAATAAGCTAAACTCAAATCAATAAAGTCTTAGTTGAAAAATGGTATCTACTGACTTAATAGAACAATTACGCAAACTGAATCGTGCAGGTAAACTTCAGGTGATTCAACTTTTAGCTACTGAACTAGCAAATGAAGAAAATAACCTCATACAATCTGGTGCATCCTACCCAGTTTGGTCTCCCTACGATGCTGTCGAAGCTGCCAATATTATGTTAGAAGCTTTAAATGCTGAAACTTCTCCTTAAATGATCAATAATCCAGCAAGATATTCTTTTATTTCAACCGATAGTACATTAGGAGAAGCTAGCTTTAAGCCTTTTTTGCCGCTTACTCTGAATTATAAAGAAAAATCACAGTCAGTTATCGGACTTTTAGATACAGGAGCGATGGTAAATGTTCTTCCCTATCAACTTGGAGTTGAGTTAGGAGCAGTTTGGGAAGAGCAAACAACGATGCTGCAATTAACAGGTAACTTGGCTCAGTTTGAAGCAAGAGTATTAATTTTATCTGCTAGTGTTGGGCAATTTTTGAGTGTTAGATTAGTATTTGCTTGGACCCAAGCAACTCAAATACCACTCATACTGGGACAAGCAAACTTTTTTATGGAGTTTGATGTTTGTTTTTATCGCTCTCAAAAAATATTTGAGGTGACTCCGAAAAAATCTTCTTAAAATTGCACGGAATTATCTAAAAAATGGTAAAGGTGATCGCCTAAAATAATCGTGTCGGGAGAAAGTGCGATTCTCGCTGCGCCAACGCGATCACATAAAATTATCGTGTCGTCGAAAGTGCGATTCTCCAAAGGAGACGCTTCGCGATGCCTAAAATCATCGCGTAATTGAGAGTGCGATCGCCTAAAATTTAATACGCCTAAACTAGTTTAACAACTCAAGCCCTATGAAAACATTTACTGCGATTGTTGAAAGAGATCCTGATACTAAACTTTATGTAGGCTATGTTCCTGGGTTTCCTGGAGCGCATTCTCAAGGTGAAGCTTTAGACGAATTACAAGATAATTTACGTGAAGTAATTGAGATGCTTTTGGAAGATGAAGAATTAGTTTTTGAGACAGGATTTGTCGGTATACAACAAATTGTCATCCAGTAAATACTTATCAGCAACATACCTGTTCTCAAACCACAGGAAGTAGTTCGGATACTGGAAAATCTTGGGTTTATTGAGGTGCGTCAAAAAGGTTCACATAAACAATTTCGCCACGAAGATGGTCGAGCAACGACTGTTCCATTTCACAAAGGACGTGATATATCCCCCAGGTTGCTACGACAAATTGCGAGCGACATTAATTTAATAGTAGAAGAATTGTTAGAGTTTAGGTAAAAATCAAGTGCGATCGCCTAAAATCAGTATGTATTGGAGAATGCGATCGCATTAAATAATCGTGTAATCGAAAGTGCGAACGCATTAAATAATCGTGTAATCGAGAGTGCGAACGCATTAAATAATCGTGTAATCGAAAGTGCGAACGCTTAAAATTATCCTGTCATCCTGTCATCGAAAGTGCGTTAGCGAAGCTTACCGTTAGGTATCGCTTAAAATTATCTTGTAAGGGAAAGTGCGATCGCGGTTATATCTCACTTTCCCAAATAAACTAAAGTTACAGAATTGCAATTCCTAGCATCATCGCAATTTATTAGAGAAATTGAATTTTTAGAAAACTGCTGAATAACATAGAGAAGATGTGTTCATGTAATGGAACATACCCTACAAGATCGGCGCTCAAACTGTAATTGTTAGTTAAAACATCAAGATTAGTTTTTCTACCTAAGAACACCAAATGGTCTCAAAGCTACTTTGAGCTTTTCTACAACTATATGTTGAATGTATTCATCTTCCGCCATGAAGTTGTGTTCTGTTCTCTGTGCTTTTGTACCTTTACGACCTTTACGAAATGGTGGTACTGGGGCTTGAAAGCCAGGACAAGTGACTTCATCCCATCTACATTCAACTCTGTTTTCAGAACCATCTTCTTTTCTAAGGAGGTTCTGTGAGTCTTGGTCGCATCCCTTAGTAGCAAGACAGCGAATCTGACCACTAATCCTGCTATCAAAGGGAACTACGTTTTGACCAGTTAATCCATTCTCTTGCCATCTATTCAAGAAATAGTCCACATTTGGTGGGACTACACGGCTAGTTGCAACTTTGCGGAATCCCCCTGTACCAACAGGATCAATAACTGCTACAAGTTGTACACGACGAGTAATGAAAGGTAAAACCTTTAGGATTGAATCACCACCGTAGCTATGCCCAATTAGAACAACAGGTCTACTAGGAGGAATGCTATTAATGACCTCAGTAGCTTCTTTGATAAAAAGGGCATCAGCATTTGTCGATAGATTCACCACAGGGACTCTTGTTGTGCTGCTCCCGTTTCTAAAATTTGCGTAGGATGTGATCCAAATAGGATCAGCATTTACACCCTCTTGTAATCTTTTGCGGGCTTGATGCATCTTTTTTGCACAACAATCTCCACTACCATTCACAAATACGATGAAAGCCTTGTTAGATTGTGCCTGTACTTGAACTGGAGTTGAAAAAAATATGCTACCACTCTATCGATTGGTAGCAATGCCGTATCCCAAAAGATTTTTTAACAATTTCATATGCTTGTTCTTTGAAAAATACTGTGAGTTTACAAGTTATTAGTTCGAGAAAGCGATCGCTTTGTTCGCCGTAGGCATCGCTCTCACCTCAACTCAAAATTATTGCGTTCGCATGAAATTATCGGGTTATGGAAAGAGCGATCCTTACAGCAACAAGAAGTTGTATTTGATAACAAAAGTCAGGCAAAGATACGTTTCATAATGCCTTTCAAGACAGAGAGTAAAAATAGAAAGCCTGCCAAACCACCAATAACAAGTGCAATCTTTATGACTTGCTCTTGAGCATTAGATCCACGATCATTGACCCACTGATCAACTTTTGTAGAAGGATCTAACTGTCGTAACTCTTCTCTTACCGTAGAATTAGGATTTGTTGGATCTACCTGTCGTAACTCTTCTCTTACCGTAGAATTAGGATTTGTTGGATCTACCTGTCGTAACTCTTCTCTTACCGTAGAATTAGGATTGGTTGGATCTACCTGTCGTAACTCTTCTCTTAACGTAGAGTTAGGGTTAGTTGGATCTGCCTGTCGTAATTCTTCTCTTACCGTAGAGTTAGGGTTAGTTGGATCTGCCTGTCGTAATTCTTCTCTTACCGTAGAGTTAGGGTTAGTTGGATCTGCCTGTCGTAATTCTTCTCTTACCGTAGAGTTTTTATTTGTGGGATCGAAATCTGAGAATTTAATTGCAAATGAAGCTTTTGGTAGTGAAACTATCAATAAACCAGAAACTGATAGTGGTACAAATAGTTTAGCAATCTGAAATCGAGATGACATATAAATTCTCCTATTTTATTAGCCAACAGCACAGTTCAAGCAGACTCACTAGGTGATGTATAAAAACATAACCGACCCCCTCACCCCAAATCACCTAACGAGCATTAGCAATTTCCGCAACACAAAATTCCAGCTACAAAAATACAGCAAGTAACATGACAGCAGAAAAAATACTTATATCTAACCAAACAATAAACAATGAGTTTGATTGTTGAATTTTATCTGATGACTAACTATATAAAGCTTGTAAAATAGTGATTTAAAAAATTAACTTGAAATATTGCCTAACTCCCCAGGTGAAATTACGGGAATTTCCCCACTCACCAACCCAGATACATCATCGGTAACAATTACATCTAATCCGTGCGCTATTGCACAAGCATATTGCACCGCATCTTCAAAATCTCGTAAATTAAGAGCAATGCTGCCTTGCGGCAAGCGCTTACGCATCGCTTGACTTTGTACTTTTGGCAATACCCCGCAAACGGGATAAATTGCCTTTTTTCTTCGCTGGATAAGTTTGTTGTAGCGATTCCAACAGGGCTTGTACTAGTTGCCAACGTTCATTAATCGGCAATTGCAGTGCTTGTTTTTGCAATTCTGGCAAAGTCATAAGCGTATCCGGTTCATCTACCTCCACCTTCATTGTAAAGCGATCGCCGAATTTTGATGAAGCTACCAGCCCTTATATTCACGGTATTGTAAAGATTGTGTGTGATTATTTTGATACGTCTAAATGCTGTGATTAAAATATCTATTACTAAATTTATTTTGACTGTAAATGTAATGGCATTACACCCATCACCACGAAGCGATGATTTAGCGGAGAAGTTTGCCGAAGCAAAGGAGCATTGGAATCTCGATAAGTTATACCGAGATATCGCGGATGCCAAGCAGCAAGAAAGACGCAGGCAGTGCAAACAACTGACTCCGACTGAAAAAGCTTGTCTGCGGGGATTACTTTCTGGTTACAGTCCAACTGAGATTGCTACGGAACTTAACCGCGAACCAAGTGGATTGAGGGTTGAACTTTGCAGAGGTTTGTATAGATACATCGAGACTGTGACAGATACGTATATCAAAACTTATAGTAATGTATCAAAACTTCTCGAAGATAGAGGATACAAACTTTACCCCGTCCTGACAGACACCCCTCTCCTTAATCAGGAGACGGGAAAGGATGAGGTTCTAAACGCAACTCGTCAATATCGAGATTGGGGAGAAGCGATTGATGTCTCTATTTTCTACGGTCGCACCAATGAGTTAACTAAGCTACAACAATGGGTTGAACAAGATAAATGTCGCTTAGTAGCACTGTTAGGAATAGGTGGAATTGGTAAAACAGCTTTATCGGTGAAGTTAGCGCAACTAGCGCAGGAAGGTTTCGAGTTTGTAATTTGGCAAAGTTTACGCGATGCTCCTCCTTTAAGTGAATTATTAGACACATTAATAAAGTTCCTTTCTTGCCAGCAGGATACAAATTTGCCGGAAAAAGTGAGCGGTAAAATCTCCCGGCTGATTGAATATTTACGTAAATCCCGCTGCTTGTTAGTTCTTGATAACTTTGATGCTCTATTTAGTAGCGCTGAAAGAGCAGGAACTTATCGCGATGGTTATGAGCAATATGGGGACTTGCTGCAACGGTTGGGGGAAGTAGCGCATCAAAGTTGCTTATTACTAACTTCGCGGGAAAAGCCAGCAGAAGTAGCAGCGTTAGCAGGGGAATTTCTCCCAATTCGTTCTTTGCAGCTATCAGGATTAAACAATGACGAAGCACAGAGTATTTTAGCGGCAAAAGGGATTTTTGGGTCGGTGGATGATGAAGAAAGATTAATTGAATCTTATCGCGGAAATCCGCTGGCATTAAAGATAGCAGCAACTTCAATTTTAGATTTATTTGACGGCAGTATTTCTGACTTTTTAGAAGAAAGGACAACTGTTTTTAACGGCGTTCGCAATCTTTTAGACCATCAATTTGAACGTTTGTCACCTTTAGAAACAGAGGTCATGTATTGGACTTGTATTAATCGGGAACCTGTACAAGTTGGCGATTTACAAGAAGATATTGTCCCAGCAGTATCAAAAGCAAATTTACTGGAAACTTTGGAGTCTTTAACTTGGCGTTCTTTAATTGAAAAAGGTAAAAACGCAAACACAAAGGCAACATTCACCCAGCAACCTGTGGTTATGGAATACATGACTGACCGTTTAGTTGCAGATGTTTGCGAAGAGATAAAAACGGGTGAGATTAATTTATTAAATAAATACGCTTTAATTAAGGCTACGGCTAAAGATTATATTCGAGGAAGTCAGATTCGGGTTATTTTAGAGCCAATATTAGCTAACTTAAAATTTAACTTAAAATTCAAATCAGAAATTGAGCAAAAAATTAAAAATAATATTGAAAATCTCCGAGAAAACTTTTCCGAAATACCTGGATACTGTGGTGGAAATTTAATTAACTTATTACGTTACTTACAAGTTGATTTGACTGGCTATGATTTTTCCGGTTTAAAAATTTGGCAAGCTTATCTACAAGGCATCAATTTACATGATTGTAACTTTGCTAATGCCGATGTTAGCAAGTCGGTTTTTAATCAAGCGATCGCAAACACTCTCTGGGTAGAATTTAGCCCAGATGGAAAACTTCTCGCTAGTGGTGATACAAATGGCAAAATTGACCTGTGGAATGTGGAAAATGTAGAAACCCGACATGTCATGTCTCTACAAGGTCATATTGGCTGGGTTTGGACGGTTAAATTTAGTGCTGATGGTAAAATCGCAAGTTGTGGTGAAGATGGCACCATCAGATTTTGGAATATTAACACTGGTAAATGCTTACATATTATAGAAGCGCATCCAATACGATGTGGGTCAATAAGCTTCAGTCCAGATGGAAGCATACTAGCAAGCGGTGGTGATGAAACCGTTAAACTTTGGGATGTCAACAGTAAGAAATGTCTGAAAACATTCAAGGGACACACAAAGATTTTGCGTATGGTTGCTTTTAGTCCAGATGGAGAAATTCTGGCTAGTGGAAGTGACGATCGCACTATCAAACTTTGGGATGTAAAAACAGGCATTTGCCTGTATACCTTACAAGGACATTCTGGTGAAATTTTTTCGCTTGCTTTTAGTCCGGATGGGCAGACACTGGCAAGTGGAAGTGCAGATAAAACGGTAAAATTTTGGGATGTCAGCACAGGTGAATGCTGGAGAACTTTACAAGGCAATCAATTTGACTGTGTAATTTCAGTTGTCTTTAGTCCTGATGGAGAAACTTTAGCTGCTGCTGGTGAAGCATCTACGATTAGCTTGTGGGATGTCAAAACCGGGCAGTGTCTCCAAACTTTTGGGGGATATACTAGACGTGTTTGGTCAGTTGCTTTTAATCCTCATGGTAATATTCTTGCAAGTGCCAGTAGAGACCAAAGCATAAGGCTATGGCAAGTTACGACAGGAAGATGCTTGAAAACTTTACAAGGTTATACAGGTCGAGTTTGGGCTGTAGCTTTTAGTCCAGATGGTGAGTTTTTAGCTAGTGGATGTGACCAAACAGTCGGAATTTGGAATGTTGGCGATACTCCTTCCCTTCTCCTGTCGGAGACGCTACGCGAACGGGACGCTCTGCGAACGGAGTCGCTTTGCGATCGCAAGGGTCTGAAAACTTTACATGGTCATACCTGTGAAGTCTCCACGCTTGCTTTTATTAACAATGAACAAATAGCTAGTGGTAGTTACGATCGCACAATTCGGATTTGGGATATCATTACAGGGCAATGTTTAAGGATATTACGGGGACATACAGGTTTTATATTTTCACTAACTTGTAGTCCAGATGGTAAAACTCTTGCTAGTGGTAGTGCAGACAATACGATTAAGCTGTGGGATATTCAAACTGGGCAATGCTTTAAAACTTTAGATAAACATACAGATTGGGTATTTTCGGTTGCTTGGAGTCCAGATGGACAAATTCTCGCTAGTAGTAGCAGCGACGGTATTATTAAGTTGTGGAATACTAAAACTTGGGAATGTCTGAAAACGCTACAAGGACATCAAAGTTGGGTTTATGCGATCGCTTTTAGTCCAGACGCTCAAACGTTGGTCAGTGGTGGATCTGACCAGATGATCAAATTATGGGATGTCAAAACAGGTAATTGTAAGCTTTCATTACCAGGACATACAAAAATGGTGACTGGTGTCAAGTTTAGTTCTGATAGCAATACAATTGCTAGTTGCAGTCACGATCGCACTATCAAGCTTTGGGATACACAAACCGGAAGATGCTTGAAAACACTTTTAGGACACAAGCATTGGATTTTAGGAATTGACTTCCACCCCAAAGGACAAACCTTAGCGAGTTGCAGTCAAGACCAGACAATTCGACTTTGGGATGTAGAGACAGGAGAATGCAACAAAGTAGTGCGATCGCCTCGTCCTTATGAGAATATGAATATCATAGGCATCACAAGTTTAAATCCACAGAAAGCTACTCTAAAAACACTTGGAGCCTTAGAATTAGTCAGCAATTATCAGTCAACGTCTAAAGTTTTAGAATTTCCGAAACTCGCACCTAGTAGATCCTTGAACTAATCTGTCTCTCCACATGAACAAGCGATCGCTAGTCCCGCATGTTTCAATAGTGTATTTTTGTCAAGATTATGAACTATATATTGAGGAGTTACCTCAAGTAGTTTATCAATTCGTGCTTTAGCAGCTGTAACTACCGATTCATCAAGTCTACCATTGCTTAAACAATCTACAAAATCTTGAGCGATCGCATAAGTTCTTTCCAAAGATGATGAATTGATATTGCGGGACACTATAAATAAATCGCAACCTGCATTAAACGCTTTTGCGACAGTCCCACTTTTCATAAACATATCTGAGACAGCTTTCATATCTAAGTCATCAGATACAATCACTCCTTTAAAACCAAGTTCTTTCCGGAGGATGTCATTTAAAATTGAGTTTGACAGGGTTGCCGGCACATCTGCATCTATCTGAGGAAATAGAATGTGTGCAGTCATAATCATCGGTATCTGTTCTTCGATCAGCGCTTGAAAAGGTATTAGTTCGCGCGATCGCAAATCTTCTACTGTCAGATTTAGCCTTGGTAGTTCAATGTGCGAGTCTTGACTAGTCTCTCCATGTCCGGGAAAATGCTTCGCACATCCCAAAATTCCTAACTCCTTCAATCCCAAATAGTAATCGCAGGCATTTTGTGCAGCAGTTTGTGCAGTCGTGCCAAAAGCGCGAGGTCCAATCACCGGATTCTGAGGATTAGAAAAAACATCCGCTACAGGAGACCAAGATACATTGATTCCCAATGACTTTAATTCTAATGCTGTTGCCTTCGCTACTTCACTAGCCAGTGTTCCCAACAAAAAAGGATGAGGAAATCGAGTGATCGGCAAAGGTGTGCGAATCACAGAACCTCCCTCATGGTCAAGGGTGAGAAACATCAAGTCGCGTTCAGCGTATTGTCTTACCTGGTCAATCAAATCCTTAAACGTTTCCAGCCAAACTTGATAATGAGTACCCTGACGAAAGTTCTTCGCAAAAAATATCACCCCAATCGGTTTCAATTCACTGAGTGCGCGTTTATCATCATCGTTTAATGTCGTACCGGAAATACCCAAAATCAGATGATGTCCAAAGCGCTCAAGTTGCGATACTGGCATAATGCTTTACCTATAGTTGTGTAGCAAAAATGTGGATGTTCAACCTCAAGGACATTACCTTTTATCCTACATCTTTAATAGTTGCAATTAAAATCAGCTAAACATAACGCTTCATTAAAACCTAAATTTTCATTAAGTCTAAAAATAAACAGTAAATTTACTGTATTAATGTAGCGGTATTAACTTTTATGCTTGAAATACTGTAATATAAATTACATTATTTTCCTTGAGCAAATACTAAGTATATTTTTTTGCAAAAGAATTTTTGTGAAGTAAATTTTGCTGTTTCTATCTATAATCTTTATGTATTTAGAGAGAATTTTTTCAAAATTTTATGATATTTGTTATGAAAATTACAAAGGATTGACTCAAAATCCTCAATGGCTTTTAATGCGTAAGATTGCTCGATTTAAAATTGGGCGAACCATAATGATATATTTATCAAAACGCTCAACTAAATCATATTCATTACCTGTAAATGAAATTGGCTCTTGTTTTGAAGATATAAATGTAGACGACGTTGTTAACAGCCTAAACATTGACGGATTATATTTGGGAATTAATCTCCCTAAAGCTATTGTTCAAGAAATAGTTCAATTCGCTGAATCTACGGTTTGTTATGCTAATCGAAAGCCAGATCTAGGATTTTATTGTCATCATATAAAACAAGCAGAAACTAAGTTAGGAAAAAAATTCGTAATTGGTGGTTATTTCAACACAGATGTACTTTGTCCTGCGATTAAAAAATTACAACACGATCCCAAATTATTAGCAATAGCAGCTAAATATTTAGATGCTTCACCAGTACATCAAGGAAATAATCTTTGGTGGAGTTTTTCAAGCAAAATAACATATCGGCAACAAAGTCAAGCTGCTCAGGTTTTTCACTACGATATAGACGATTATCGCTTTTTAAAATTTTTCTTTTATTTGACTGATGTAGATGAGCATAGCGGACCTCATGTCTGTGTTCGTGGCAGTCACAATAAAAAGAAACTTTCACATCTTTGGCTACGTAAACGAGAGACAGATAAAGATATTATTGATTGTTATGGTAAGGAATCTTTAGTGAAAATATCTGGCAAAGCTGGTTTTGGATTTGTGGAAGACCCCTTCTGTTTTCATAAAGGAATCACTCCTACTCATAAAGACCGCTTAATTTTGCAAATAGAATTTGCCATAACCGATTATAAAATGCAGCATGACCGAAGAGAAGTTTCTTCGCTTAAATGCATTCAGTAGCTTTTATGGTAATAGGTAATGGAAACTAAGGACTAGGGACTAGAAAAATAATTATTACCCATGCCCAATTACCACGTTCCAATTACCTATTCCCAATTACGATTTACCCACAAAATGCACGATCGCCACTTAAAAATCTGAAACTATTGCGAGTTTTCTACCCGGTTTGAGATTTGCGGTAGAAACAGATGAATTTTTCAAAGTCATTTTCGGTTCGCTACTTTCCAAAATCACGGCTTTATAAGGTACTACCCCAGTGGTTTCACTGTTGATGCACCTCGCTGCTTCCCTTGACAAATCGAGACTTCTAGGTGGAATATAAGGACCGCGATCGTTTACGCGTACAATCACAGAGTTGCCATTTTTCAAGTTAGTTACCTGTAAGAAGGTGTTAAAAGGTAATGACTTATGAGCAACTGTTAGTTCGTTTTGATTGTATTTCTCACCATTCGCTGTTGTTCGACCATGAAAATAACCACCATACCAAGAAGCTAAACCAAACATTTTTTTCTTGGAAGGAGTTAAACCATACATTTCTTGCTGTCCTTCCACGAGTGATAAAGCAGGTGTTTGGAAAGCTGAACGAAGATTATTAATCCATTCAATCGCTAATAGTTCACCACTGCGGTGGATTTGGCGAGAAACTTCTTTTTGTATTCCAAATAAAAAGCGATTCCCTGCCATTAACGCTGGTATACCGTCAACTAATGCCGGTCGTAATTGATTAGCATCTAACCTCGGCAAATTAACGACTTGCGTCAAGCGCTGTTGCATTGATTTGGCTTCGAGTTCGTTGGGTAAAGTTGCAACAATACGCTTATTTACCCACACTTCATAGTTATCTTGATCGCGACGAACAACTAGTACTGGTGTTGTTGCAAAGCCTTGCTCCATCGTGGAAAAGTTGAAGAAATTTTGCAGCGATCGCAAAATTTTATTTGGCAATAAATCTCGGTTTGTCAGGTTAGATTCTATTAACCGAGGAATCGGCAAAATACTTGCACTTTTTACTGGAATCTGCTCAGATGCAATATCTTCCAGAGAACTACAAAACTGATTTTTAGTTTGCTTTACTCCGTTTACGGAAAGATTCGAGAAATTAGCTTTAGTTGGTGGTGATTTTTTAGAACCCCAATCTATCTTCAAAAACCTTGTAGGTAATATCGTTGTACTCCAAACATTTAATCGCTGCTTAGGTGCCTCCCAAAATTCCCGATTGTTACTTAGTAGTTTATCTAGATCGGATGAAACCTTTGTCGGAGAAACCTTTGGCATAAAACTTGGTGGCAAGTTTTCGCTCAACGACAAAAATGAACCAATCCAGGATGCAATGCAAAAAAATCCAAAAAATAGCATGGTAAAGTCAAATTTTAGGTACCCGCACACATAAGAAGTGCAACCCTAGTCTTGGCAAAGATAATTTTTCTCCAAGAAAATCAAACTGTATATCTTTTGCCAATTCAAACAAATCTCTCTTTAGTTAGAGGTACGTTACTGAGCGATCCCCAGCAGAAATCATAATATACCGTTGTTGGCAAATAAGTAAATAAAGCTTTGAGATTTTGCTTTCGATTATTTACTACTTTTACATTTAAATTTATTATAAATTACTTTGAGAAATCCCTAAGATAAAGACAAATCATAGAATTAGCAACAGTAAAAATACTACTTTTATTTTTATTTAAGTATATATATTACTTCAGCTTTTCCAAATACTGAAGCAAAATATACGATGAAGCAGCTAGCATTCTTTACCAATGGCAGAAAATTATTATGTTCGCCAATGCTGATTATTGCGTAATAAATCACTTATTTTCAGATAATAATGATGAAGTAATAATCAGTATTTTCAAAGTAATCAATGTTTTGTTTAATATAAGACTCATAAATAATACTGATAGTAGTTTTTCTAGCTTTGGCACAGCAAATATACTGCAATAAAAAAATATTTAATAATCTGTAGTTAAAAGAACCTAAGAAGCTGAATGGGTAACCTTTTCATCTTTTGGTTATGTGGCAAAAGTCTCGATAAATTTACCTTTGACTAATTTGAATAATTTATAACTCAAGCAAATAAATTTTAATGAATAAAAAATTTCAAACTAGCAAATCCAACCATAGTAATTATTTTCATAGTCTTGAGTGTGCTAGCTGGATACATAAAATATTAACGATTGGCGATTAAAGGCTGGGGATTAGGAAGAATAAAAGTACAAAACCCCCCGCTGGGTAGGAGGGTATTTTGCTGTTAGTGTCCTAAGTCTGGGAATGCGTCCTCATGAAACGACACAGATAATCACCGATAATCGATCTGGAGATTTAGGGCAAAGCGGATCGCGATTTTGGGATAGATCCACTTGGTTCCAAAAGGTACAGGGGAAGGGTTTGCACAGAGAAAACTTTTTGACGATGTACAGACGATCGCACGAAGAATGCTAAATGTAACGGATTGCAACGTATAATGAAAACGAGAAAACGGTTAAGAAATATTGAAGAGCAGTAAGGTTAAATGCGAGTAGCGATCGCTGGTGCGGGTTTAGCAGGACTTTCCTGCGCGAAATATCTCACAGACGCAGGTCACACACCGATTGTTTTGGAAAGCCGAGACGTATTGGGTGGACTAGTAGCAGCGTGGAAAGACTCAGACGGTGACTGGTACGAAACCGGATTGCACGCTTTCTTTGGAGCATACCCGAATATGCTTCAGTTATTCAAAGAGTTAGGAATTGAAGATCGGCTGCAATGGAAACAGCACACGCTAATTTTCAATCAGCCAGAAAAGCCGGGGACTCTCTCACGTTTTGATGTTCCGGATATTCCGGCTCCATTCAACGTGATAATGTCGATTCTTCGCAACAATGACATGCTGACTTGGGAGCAAAAGATTAAATTCGCCATCGGGCTACTCCCAGCTGTGGTTCGCGGTCAGAAGTATGTTGAAGATATGGACAAGTACACTCTCATTGAGTGGCTGAGAAGGCAAGGTGTAGACGAACGGGTGAATAGTGATATTTTTATCGCCGCATCCAAAGCGCTTACCTTTATCAACCCCGATGAAGTTTCCGCCACAATTTTATTAACTGCACTGAATCGCTTTCTACAAGAACGATACGGCTCTAAGATTGCCTTCTTGGATGGTTCTCCTACCGAGCGATTGTGTCAACCGATAGTAGATCATATCACCCAAGGTGGCGGCGAAGTGCGGTTAAATGCGCCCCTCAAAGAAATCCTACTCAACGAAGATGGAAGCGTGAAAGCATTCTTGATTCGGGGATTGAATGGTGCCGCAGATGAAATTATCACCGCTGACTTATATGTTTCGGCAATGTCAGTGGATGTAATGAAAGTGATGTTACCGAAACCTTGGCAGCAAATAGAGTTTTTCCAAAAGCTCGAAGGTTTGGAAGGAGTACCAGTAATTAACTTACATCTGTGGTTTGATCGGAAACTGACAGATATAGACCAATTGTTATTTTCGCGATCGCCTCTTTTGAGCGTTTATGCTGACATGAGCAACACCTGCCGCGAATACGCCAATCCCGATCGCTCAATGCTGGAATTAGTTTTAGCACCAGCGAAAGATTGGATCGACAAATCCGATGAAGAAATTGTCAGCGCTTCCCTAATCGAACTGGAAAAACTCTTTCCTGACGACTTAGGGGGAGACAATCCAGCAAAACTGCTGAAATCTCATGTCGTCAAGACACCGCGCTCGGTTTATACGGCGATACCCGGTCGCCAAAAATACCGTCCCACCCAAGTTACCCCGATAAGTAACTTCTATCTCGCAGGCAGTTACACTATGCAACGTTACTTAGGGAGTATGGAAGGTGCCGTGCTTTCTGGTAAGCTGACAGCGCAGGCGATTTCGGAAGTACACCCGGAGGTAAATTCCTCAAGCCTGCAAACGCCAACCCGACCGCCTGCAACGAATGCTGCAACTGCCTGATTCCAAAGCGCGCATGAAAACGCTGGTCTCTGTGGATGAGTCCTACAAACTTTGTCGCCAACTTATAGCAAAGTATTCCACGACTTTTTACCTTGGCACTTTATTAGTGAGCAAGGAAAAGCGTCCCGCTATTTGGGCAATTTACGCTTGGTGCCGCCGAACAGACGAACTGGTGGATGGTCCTGCATCTGCTATTACTACGCCGGAAACCCTAGACTTA
The DNA here is from genome assembly GCA_019359015.1 of Spirirestis rafaelensis WJT71-NPBG6. Classification (GTDB taxonomy): domain Bacteria; phylum Cyanobacteriota; class Cyanobacteriia; order Cyanobacteriales; family Nostocaceae; genus Hassallia; species Hassallia rafaelensis. The sequence continues at coordinate 55,913 of JAHHID010000019.1, read as the reverse complement.
TGGGAACAGCAGCTGGAATCTATTTTTAGCGGCAACCCTTTTGAAAATTTCGATGTGGCTTTGGTAGACACCATCCAGCGCTTTACAATGGACATTCAGCCCTTTCGGGATATGATTGCCGGTCAGCGTATGGACTTATACCGCAGCCGCTACGAAACATTTAATGAGTTATACCTTTACTGTTACCGTGTAGCAGGCACCGTCGGTTTGATGTCAACGGCAGTGATGGGAGTTGATACAAACGCCAACACAGCGCCGTGGAATCGCCAAAAACCGACATACATTCCCACCGAAGAAGCGATCACTTTAGGAATTGCCCACCAACTCACCAATATCCTCCGGGATGTGGGTGAAGATGCAAGGCGAGGACGAATCTACATTCCCCAAGAAGACTTGGCGCGATTCAACTACACTGAGCAAGATTTGTTTAAAGGTGTTGTAGATGAGCGCTGGCGATCTCTCATGCGTTTTCAAATTGCCAGGGCACGCCAATATTATATTAAAGCAGAAAAGGGAATATCCCATTTATCACCCGATGCCCGTTTGCCCGTGTGGGCATCGTTGATGCATTACAGTCGCATTTTGAGCGTTATTGAACGTAACAATTATGATGTGTTCAGTCAACGCGCCTACGTGCCTCAGTGGAAAAAGTTAAGCAGTTTGCCAATAGCTTGGCTGCGATCGCAAGTGCTTTAACTTTAGTTGTTAGTTCGTGGATAGTGGATAGTCGATAGTGGGACCGTGGATAATAGTTAATAGTATTTTTAACCCCCAACCCCCAACCCCCAACCCCCAACAACTAACCACTAACCACTAACAAATAACTAACAAATCCCCCTTGACTCTGCCTTAAAAATCTGATAGTATCATTAATCGTGAGTCTGGAGAGGTGGCTGAGTGGTCGAAAGCGGCAGATTGCTAATCTGTTGTACGGCAGGCAACTCCGTACCGAGGGTTCGAATCCCTCCCTCTCCGTTTTCCCAGTCTGTGAAGACTAAAGCTGGATATGACATGTAAAGTGTGAGTTTAAGCTCGTAGTAGGCACTCTTGGTGCTTACTACGAGCTTAAGCGCTTAGTACCAATATCTATCAAAGCGCTAAAAATTATCCACTTAGAGGCAGACGCTTTTATTCCCTAAGGATGATGATATTATTTATCATCCGGGGTCCTGTAAGCTCAAATTCAGCTGATAATCTAGTTAGAATATTGCTTTCAGGCTCCCACAAATCAGAGGAGTGAAAGTAATTTATGAAAAAAATCAATTCCGCTTTAGCTCTAAGTTTAGCTACTTTGTTATCTGGCTTTTTAGCGGCAGCTTGTACGAAAACAACTACAACTACTACTACCACAACTACCACAGCTAGTGATAGTGCTACTACTGCCCCAGCTAGCTCAACTACTACAGCGAGTAATGCCAAAGGACTGAAAATTGGTTCGCTGTTACCCTCAACTGGCGATTTAGCTTCCATCGGTCAGCAGATGGTGGGTGCTGTTCCCTTACTTGTGGATACAGTTAATGCCTGTGGTGGGGTAAACGGCGAAAAAGTCGCCCTCGTGCCTGTAGACGACCAAACCGACCCTAGAGCCGGTGCTGCGGGGATGACGAAATTGGCAACCGTAGATAGAGTTGGTGGTGTAGTCGGGTCTTTTGCCAGCAGCGTTTCTACAGCCGCAGTTTCCATCGCCACACCCAATAAAGTCATGTTGATTTCCCCAGGTAGTACTAGCCCGGTGTTTACCGAAAAGGCAGGCAAAGGAGATTATAAAGGCTATTGGGCGCGTACTGCTCCCCCCGATACCTACCAAGCATTAGCCTTAGCGCAACTTGCGAATAAAAGAGGTTTCAAAAAAGTTTCCACAGTTGTGATCAACAACGACTACGGTGTAGGTTTTGAAAAAGCATTTGTCCAAGCTTTTGAGAAATTAGGTGGAACAGTAGTTAACAAAAACAGCCCCATTCGTTACGACCCCAAAGCCACCACTTTTGATACCGAAGCTCAAGCAGCTTTTGCAGGTAAACCGGATGCAGTGCTGGTCGTAGCTTATGAAGAAACTGCTAGTTTACTACTAAAAACTGCTTATCAGCAAGGTCTGGCTCAGGGAGTACAGATTATGCTGACAGATGGCACCAAGTCAGATACCTTCCCGCAAAGAGTTGGTAAAGCTGGCGATGGTAAATATATTGTTAGTGGAGCGATCGGCACTGTACCTGGTTCCAATGGTAAAGGATTAGATGCTTTCACCAAGCTGTGGCAATCCAAGAAAGGATCTCCACCAGCACCATATACCGCGCACGCTTGGGACGCTGCCGCTTTGTTAGCATTAGCAGCGCAATCCGCTAAAGATAATACAGGTGTTGGCATAGCCAGCAAAATCAGTGAAGTTGCCAATGGTCCAGGTACAGAAGTTGCTGATGTCTGCGAGGGACTGAAATTACTCAAAGAAGGTAAAGATATTAACTACCAGGGAGCCAGTGGCAACGTAGATGTTGACCAAAATGGGGATGTGGTCGGTGTTTACGATGTCTGGACAGTTGGCGACGACGGCAAAATCAACACGATAGATAAAGTTAGCCCTAAGTAAAAAGTTAGGTAATGGGGCATAGGGCATGGGTTCATAGATTTGGTTTTATTCCCAATGCCCATTGCCTATTGCCCAATTACCTATTACTTTTAGAAGCGACCGAAGTTGTAACCAACTCCAATTGACAATCCGATGTCGGTTTCATCAAAAAATGCGGCATTTACAGCAGCATTTGCCGTAAATTGAGCATTTAGAGGCACATCAACGCCACCAGATACTAAAAAGCCGACTTGAGTGTCATCCCCAGTTTTAATCGCTGCACCACCTCCGACATAAGGAGCGATCGGTAATGGTTCGCTAAATGGATCTGCTGCCTGCTGGAAGGAAAAGTCGTAAGTAACAGGAATCAAAAAAGTAGTATTGTCGCCAATCACAGCCGATGGTCGTACCGATATGGCATTTGACAGTCCCACTTTGCTAATTACCATAAAATTGCCGTCGCCCAAAGATGAGTCACCACCACTTATACCAATGTTGCCAGCGAGACCAACATAGCTGCTGCCACCACGGGTAGGTCTACCCGGATCAATATCCGCTTGTGCCACCTGAGAATCATATTTAGGCACAGACGCTTGAAATTGCGTTTCTGAGTACTGACCAGTTAGTGCCGCAGATGAGGTTGACGTTGTTCCGGGAACAGGTGTGACTATTGGATTAGCAGTTTCCTCTGTAGTGATGCCTGGGAAGTGTTGCGAAGTTGTAGAATCTGATACCAAAACTGGATTGCCTTCTGAGACAGTAGAGAAGTTTTGGCTTTGAGTCTCTACCCCAGCACTCGTTTGGTCAACAGACACTTCAGTTGTGGATAGCTGAGTTGATTGTTGAACCGCTGGTACTGTCTGAGCAACAGCAGATAAACCGCTACCTAGAACTGCCAGAGTTACACTGGTCAGGCAAAAAACACGTTTACGAAAAAAAATAGTATTCACATTCACTCCTCAAAAAATATTGCCAGATTAGATAATAGGTTTCGTTGTTTCGAGTCAACTTTTGGCAATATTCAAAATTTAACACCAAAAAATCAATTCCTACATACTTAATTGGGGGGAAAGTACTTAATATCTGACACCATCAAATGGAGTAATATATCGTAAATTTAACGGGTGACAAAAATTAAGTATATTTATCCTTCCTAGGATAATGGGGAGTAGACACTTTCTGGTGTGTCCATCTCTATAGCAGTTAGGGATAGTGAAAGCCCATTTTCATCTGTGGTGATGCCTCCGCATGAAAGTGTGCTCGTGCTGAGAAGACAGTTCTTTTTGCCCCGCACTGGCTCCCCAAGAAAAATTGGATTACAGTAGTTTTCACATTAATCGACTATGCCATTCTCTGGACTCTGCTTTACAAATTTTTCACTTTTGCGATCGCCATAGTACTGCAAGTAAAAACAGGTAAAGTTCCTAAAAATCAAGCTTTTCTTGATTTTATAGCTACTGAACTTCATATTTATTTCATGAAAAATAGGTAAAGCTAGTATTCTCTTTTTATCTTTTATGTTAATCTATCAATTATTGTCAAATTTAAGTCATAGAAAATTTCCTGTAAGCTTAAATTTTATCTACGGCAAAAATTTGATAAATCAAAACCAAAAGTATATTGCTCTTCAACTTACTTAGTTTTGAATTAGTTTATAACATTACAGATTGTGTGGTTAAATCTTCTAATTTTGTTAGTGATAAATAAGGGCGTAGATAAAACAGATTCGGGGTGAGCCAGCTTTGCATGGTTGTTTACCCATGTAAATTTGCACGATTGTTAGATATCGCGGCTAATGAATGTTTATCCACAATTGATGTAACTGCTACTAATTGGCTTTCATGTACTGCCAGATATTTACTGTGTTCATATCTGATCATAAATATCTCTACCTAGAAAATCCTAAACATTCAAAGAACAATATTGAGTCTTGAAACTTCTCCTCACACTTCACAGTATATTGTTTTTTGTGTATACAAGTTGAAACTTAGTTATTACATGCAGGGCGCTACCATGAAGAAAGTTAAAATTCTGAACTTGGAATTTGACAATTTGTCAAAGGCAGAGTTTTTAGAAAACTTAGAATCGGGGGTAGTGTTTACGCCCAATGTCGATCATCTAATCAAACTCGAAAAAGACCCGGAATTTTTGCAAGCATACAGCATTAGTGATTATAACCTTTGTGACAGTAAGATCCTAATTTATGCATCCAAATTCCTCGGAACACCAATCAAAGAAAAAATCTCAGGTTCCGACATATTTCCTGCTTTCTACAATTACCATAAGAAGAACGAGGAAATAAAAATTTTTCTTTTAGGAGCAGGTAAAGGAGTAGCTTTTACGGCTCAAAATAAGATAAATAAAAAAATAGGCAGAAATATGGTAATTGCTACATATTCTCCGCCTTTTGGGTTTGAACATGATGAAAAAGAATGTCAAAATATAATTGACATGATTAATAATTCGGGCGCTACAGTTTTGGTGGTAGGAGTCGGTGCTCCAAAACAAGAAAAGTGGATATATAAGTACAAAGATAGTTTGCCATTTATAAAAATATTTATGGCATTAGGGGCAACTATTGATTTTGAAGCGGACAATGTAAAAAGAGCACCAAAATGGATGAGTGAAGTAGGATTAGAATGGTTGTTTAGGTTATTAAGTGAACCTCAAAGATTATGGAAAAGATATTTAGTAGATGATGTGTTTTTCTTTCTACTACTTTTTAAGCAAAAAATCAAGTTGTTTATCAAAAAAGACCGCAAGGGTGATAGTAGAATTTGGGAAATTGCTGATAGATTGTAATAATCCCTAGCGACTATAAGTCGCGGCTATACAGACAAAGCCCGCCTGCGCGGGCTAAATAATAGATTGAGTTGTTAACTTTGTAAATCTGTTATTTGGGCTAATTTATGCTTTTATTACTAAATTGGCTAAGTTTTTTAAATTAGCTTGCCTAGATAACATTTCTGGTGTCTGTTCTAGTCCTACTTTATCTAATATTTGGCTCCAGCGATATACCCAGTCGTGGCGTAATAGGGAGTTAATAATATTGTCTTGACGTATTCTCTTTATGCGTTCAGGCTGTGCGTCAAGTTCTGCTATGATATCAGCTATATCAGCGGCATTATAGGAAATTTCAATTACTGCATCTTGCCAATTAAAATAAGTAGTGTAAGCTTCACAAATTGGAGGAGTTCCAACCATCACCGCTCCACCTGCTGCTCCTTCAAAAAAGCGTGAACCTAATTCTTCTTGATTACCTGTTTGATTAACGGTATCAAATTTTGCTTTATTAGCGATAAAATAACGGCTTCTTTTAATTAGATTAATATATAAAGTTCGATGTTCTTTATAGTCCATCATTTGCAGACCCTTGAGAGTGTCATATAAATATAAAAAGTTGTCTTTTTTTGTTAATTCTATTAAAGCTTTGTGTACTATTGGCGAACGACGACCGATACTATAAACATCAATATTTCTTTCAGGTTGAAGCGGATAAGGACAAAATTTTATCGCATCCACAGCATAAGGTAGAGAGTAACAAGGACGCTGAAGTAAATTAGCGATCGCCTCAACACTTTTGGCTTGAGTAGTGAAAATATAATCAAAATCTTTGCCAAGTTCCAAACAAAGTTTAGTCTTATGTTCTACAACTTCTTTAGCCCATATTTCATCTATCCATAAAACAGCTTTATCACACTTGTCTCGCCAGCGTTTTATTGAATTTATACAAGTAATGTCCCAAAAGTGCTGGCAGATAAAAAATAATAAATCATATTCTTTATCTACAATCGATGTTCGACAACCTGATTTTAAAAGCTTGCCGTTACCTAGAATTAATCCCGCGTAATTCGCTAACTTTTTATTTATTTGCGGAGAGAAACCAGAAGCAAATTCCGGCGTAAGCATATCAGCATAATCAAAAGTACAAATTGCATCTTCAAATTCATACTCGGCAGAGCGAAAAGCTTGAGAATGCAAGTTTCTCATCGATACAATTAAAATGCGTGGCTTGATATTCTTTGACATGCTAAATTCTTATATTGATATTTTGTAGCATCGCTGACGACTGGAAGTCGCGGAGTTTCCAGGCACATAAACAAAGTCCGCGATTAGGCGGACTTAGAGGATGTTTGAAAAGTCTCACATAACACATCAACTTTGACATTACCCCCCAACCCCCCTTGTAAAGGGGGGCTTTAAGAGTCTATTTGCCCAACCTTGGAAAGGGGGGGTTGGGGGGGTATTAAATACTTTTGGTAACAAAAATAGCTTTTCAAACATCCTCTTAGGCTATTTCAACCTACGTATGAGTTTCATTGATTCATTTCAATAATTTGTTTAAAAGTTTTTGTTTGGGAGCGTTTAGATTTTGCCAGTCATCTAGTAAAATTCCACCAGTACCTTTACTATTGGGATTCCAACACCAATAAGCAAAACTAAGCTTTTTCTTAGCAATGTAATCGACAAGAAACCGTTGCCAAATTCCTTCTTTTGATTTGTTATCTACAAAATATCCACCAAATTCACCAATTAAAATTGGGGCAATACGCTGAGTGGCAATATAATTAAATCCAGTTTCCCAGCGTTGATAAAGGTTTGCCGGGAATGTCGGATCTGCAAACCACGACACATTAGAACCACCGTATTCGTGAGGAGAATATACTAGCTTTTTGGCTACTTTCAGACGCACTGGATATTTGCGGACACCTTCGAGATTTGCACCCCAAAAGTAATTTGACTGTTTTTGACCGGGCACATTTTTCTCGATTCCTTCAACGAGAATTAGCCAATTTGGGTTTATACTTACAATTCGATTTCCCGCACGCTCTGCTGCTAATCGCCAGTCTGTAGCTTGGTTTCCAGTTCCCCAACTAGCACTACCGTGGGGTTCGTTCTTCAGATCGGCTCCAATAATGTTGGTGTATTTTTTGTAACGATTTGCCAGCATCGTCCAAGTGTCAATCCAGTCTTTCTCAGTGAATCCGTCACCGTACCATAATTCAGAAATACGGTCATCTTTAAGGCAGTGGCTATCAAGCAGAATCAGCAAACCTTGGCGTTTAGCCTGCTGAATAACTAAATCCATCACCTCAAGGGGAGTTTTGCCTTGTAAATCTTTGTTTGCACCGATTGAAAAGTTAATACCACTGATGTTTTGAGAACGCAGTGCTTCTACGGAATAGGGTAAGCGGATGAAGTTGTAGCCCAAACTTTTAATTTGAGCCAGCATGTCTTTATAGTCTCTGCTCCAAAGACCATGAGGTGCATGAATGTTAGTTTCTATACCAAACCAATTGATGCCGCGCAGCATGACAATTTTGCCTTTAGCATCAATAATCTGAGAACCACGAGTAGATAAGGGTAAGACAATAGTAGTAGCTGCGGCTTGTGTGCTGCTGGGGAACTGTGGCGAAAAAAGGTAGAGATTTGTAGACAGTAAAACTAAGATGAAGCCAATGGCAATTTTGACTGCGAAGCTTCCCCATAATATTGATTTCAGTCGTTGCATTGATATATTGCTAATGTATTAAAGATGATTTATGGCATAAGTAATATCCGCCAAAAATGTCGATTGGCGATTTTCTGACCAGGCGATCGCTTCGGTACAAATATCTGGTATTGTGTTTAAAGCTAATAATTGAACCAAACTATTAGCGAATTCCTCTGGTTTTTCGGCAACTCTGACTGAAGAGGGATATTCAGATATGCCACGTAATGCAGTAGGTGTTGCGACTAGAGGAGAACCTGAAGCGATCGCATCCAAAGTTTTTATCTGTACGCCACCCCCACTAATAGAGGGAATTGCTAATACTTTCGCTTGTGCCATAAATGTTTGGACACTTGGGACAAAACCGCAATAGTTGACATTAGGATACTTTCCACGCAACCATTCGGCACCTAACCCAGCAATTTGAATTGACAAGTTTGTGGGTAAGTGCGGGTAAACTTTTTCTAAAAACCAATTAAGTCCTAATTTATTGGCTTTCCATGTCCAACAGCCGATAATACCAATGTCAAAGTTTTTGATTGTAGGTTGATGTGGCGATATTTTTAAGCTAGAAGGTAGATGGAAAGTTTTAGTTGTTTTATTGATGTCTCGAAAGTAGCTTGCATCATAGTCTGTAAATGTCCAAACTTGTGTAGCTGTTCTAGCCAAATTCTCTTCCATATCTTTGATGAGGTAAGTTTCTCGCTGATATATATGTTGTGATATCTGGCTTTGAGAATTTTTTAATTGCGTTAGATATATTTCATGTTCAACGTTATGAGCGATGAATATAATTTTTGCTTTGTTGTTAATGAAAGGTGCTAACCATGCCATTTGGGCATGATCTATTATTAAGATGTCAAATTTTTCTTTTTTTAAAATACTTTTGAGTTGATTGATATATTTCTGGGAATAATACTTTGCTGAGGAGTAAGGGAGATTTTTTAATATTCCTAAACTCATCCAAAGCATGGGATAAAGCCGAGATTTTTCTGTTTCTATGTGTCTTGGGGCGATGGATATTTCATTGTTTTTTGGTTTAAAAATACTGCTTTGGCGCTGATATCCGAGAACTAAAACTTCATGTCCATTATGTTGAAGAGCATCAATAAAAGCCTGTGATGCAATTTCACCGCCTGTTGTTCTTTTACTAGGAAGGACGGTTGTTAAGTATAATATTTTCATTACGTAAGCTTGGAGTTTTTAAGTAGTAAGCACTCTTCGTGCTTAAATCCGCGTTGAAACGTGTTAAATAATTTGTGAGATGTCTTGAAGAGTTGGTTTCTCACAATTGCAGGAGATGAGTTGAGATGCACCTGTTTAACGAACTGTCAAGAACGGCAATAACGCCAAGAAAAGAGAATCTATGTTGAAGAGTTAGATTCAAGTTTTGATAATTGCTGCTTGCTTATATTCCTTGAGTTATTTTGTAGGCTTCGTAGCGCATTCCTGCAATACCTGCTAAGGTTCCTACACCTTTGTAAATACGTAACAATGCTTTAATAAATTGATGCTGTCCGAAGAAAAGAGAGGGAAGGATGAAGCATAATCCTTGAGTAATTAGTGCGATTCCTTTGGTGATGCGTATGGCGAGTAGGATAATTGAAGGGTAAAGTTCCCGCTCACAAAAGCTGTGTCTGCTCCAACCTAAATAACCGCGTTGGAGTATCCATTTAATGTTAGTACGGCTTTCGGGTATCCACTCGTAAACTAAAGCTTGATCTGCCCACACTAGTTTATATCCTGCACGGTAGAGGCGCATGAAAAAGTGCGAATCTTCACCACCGCTGAGTGCAAAACGCTCATCAAAAATTTTATCTATGTTGTGTAAAATTGAGGAGCGAATTAGTACGTTGTTGGTAAATGCAACTTTCAGCGGATGTCCTGTAGGGTAACGTTGTGGCTCAAAAAATTTACCTTGGATAACCCAATTAGGCACGTCTGATTTGATAAAGTGCGGTAATGCAGGTCCAGTTACTACGTCTGCATTATGTGTTTGCTGAACTGATAAAAGTTCATCTAGCCAAGATGGGTGGGGAACTTCGTCATCATCTATGAAAGCGATGAAGTTTGCATTTTTGTTAACGCAGGCGATCGCTTTATTTCTCGCATAAGAAATACCACGCTGCGGTTCAATGGAATATTTCATTTTCCATTTGAAATTAAGCAGTTGATTTGTACAAACTTTACTCGCAGAGCCAGTGACATCGTTATCAACAATAATCACTTCTATTTCTGGAGTTTCACATTTTTTAAAAGTTAGCTTATTTAGACCAGTTAGCAAGCGGTTTAATCCTTCGGGACGCTTATAACTGGCTATACATACTGAAATTAGCATCCTTTCTCCTTATCTAAAATTTGGCTCTTTTTCTTGTAAAATTCCAGTTGCATAACTGTAAATTTGAGCTTGTTGTGACTCTATAGCCATTGAAAAAATTGTAGATACATATAATATCCAAAAGATGCTGTTAGTAGCTAAAAGGGTACTTTCGCTGATGTTATAAATTACCAAAAAGCTTAAATACATTAATGTCCACAGCCCTTCTACATTTTTGGTAATTCTTAACCAGCGTACTCCTTGGATATAAGCTGTTGTTAAGCTCAATAAAAATACAGCTAATCCTGATATACCTAATTCCGCCAATAAATCCATGAAGCCGTTATGACCGTAGGGACATTCCCATTGCAGTGTACGCCAAAGATAAGCGGTGACATCGCTATCCCAATCTCTCCAAAAGCCATTGAATCCGTAGCCTAATAAAGGGCGTTCTTGAATGAGTTCAAGCATTACGCTCCATAACTCGGTGCGTCCTGTTAATGTCAAATCTCTCCCTAATGCACTGGTGATGAAGGGTAAGTTATCGACAAACAAAATAGCTGCACTTCCTACTACAAGAATGAGAGCGATCGCTATCGGTACTAATTGGTTATAATTACGCCGCAAACTTCTATACAAGGGCATAATTATCATCAACGCTACAAACACAACTATGGCAGTTTTGGATGTAGAACGGACTACTAAAACAATGGAAAAAACATAGCCTATCCACGGAATACAGCGGTATTTACTGTTAAGAACTGAATCAGAAAGTGCAACAAACAAAAACACCACGCTACTCAAAACCATCAACCGTCCCAAGAGGTTTTTGTGCGACATTACACCACGCCAAGCACCTGCGTGAACGCCTCCTTCTTGAATGCTCATCAAACCGTAAGATGGCAATGCTATGGCAAACACAATACTAAGTAAAATTACCAAACCTAGCGCCCAGCTTAATAACTGTAGTTGCTCTCGCAAGCTGTAGCGCATAGCTAGGTATATGCCAAATAGAGTTGTTCCTAACAACAATAAACTACGGCGTAGGGTTATATCTGGTGCTACAGTCCAAATTGCTGATGCTAATGCAATTCCTACCAATACCCAAATTAAAAAGTCTTTCTGTGCAACCAGCAAAAAACTTTTTCGCTGTGTCACCAGTAAAAGCAGAGTTACCATATAAATCCCCATAAAAAGTAAGGGACTATAAGGGTCTTGCGGAATACTACCATCTGGACTTTCTAAAAGCACAGGTATCAAAGCAGCTGTTGAAATAAAAAGAGAAAATACAACAAATGCCTTTTCAACTAGCCTTGTAAATCTAAGCATCAAAACTGTATTTTTCCACTTTAGTACTGCTATTAAAAAGAAATTACTGAGACGATAAAAGTGCTTTTTAATAGCATGAGTAGCCTAGCCAAAACTGCCGATAAAGTTATTTAATTAACAAGTCAGCACGCAGATGTTATCAATAGCTAATTTATAACTTTGAAGCTACAAAAAATGTGGCACATTTGCCCTAGATTTGTCATCTGTACAAATTCCTAGTGAGCGATAAACTGTCAATGTATTAACCTGTAATTACCAGCATTAAGGGTTTGAAGAGCGGTAGAACTGAGAAAAATACTATCCTGGTTAAAATTTGAAGCGGCTCTGTTCAAAAATTTAACTTGGAATAAAGAATTTTAGGATTAACTTTACTTAATCTTCATCAAGAATATTTTTTAATGAAATTTTGGTTAAGCGTAGTGCATTATTGTGTTAACAGGATATGTTGAGGATATCTACACTTGGAAAAATTTTGGTAAGATGATGCCTCTCATCCTCTAAAACTGATTTATTGAGACATAACTAATCCAAAATGCATGGTCTATAATATAGGTTTATGTTGACTGGTCGCACTTTTTGTCAACAATGGAATCTAGGTTTTGATAATCGCAACATCAGCTATTGGTAGCTATCCAAATTATCTGCCTAACTCGGTTGGAAAAAAAATTAAGTTTTGCGGAAGAGAATTATTAACTTGATATCTTCAACAGTTTTGCATGGGAACGCAGATGCCAATTAAGGAAGAAGATTTGCAGGGATTAAACAATTCCAATTCATTGTCAAGAGAATCTTATGCGTTTTGGAAAAAACCTGAAGGCAATGAAAATAATCAAGGTTGGAGTCAAATTTTTACAGTTTTACGCCGCAGGGTAGCTGTAATTGCTAGCGTGGCAGTTATCGTTACAACAGGAACAATTGGCTGGAGCGCAACTCGTATTCCTAAGTATGAAGGTAAGTTTCAACTATTAGTTGAACCTTTAAAAACTTCCGATAATGAGTTACTGATTTTGCTTTCGCAAACGTTGCAGCAGAATGTAAACGAAATCAGCAGACAAAATACTACAGCTTTGGATTATCAAGCTTTGATGGAGGTTTTGAAAAGCCCTAAGCTGATAAATCCGGTAATTCAAGAACTGCAAAAACAATATCCAGAAATTAGCTACGATCGCTTAGTTGGCAATGATGTATCTGGTAAACTTGCCAGTGGACGAGAAGGTACATTGTATGTTACCCGACTTGCGAAAGGTAAAGATGAATCTCGAATTATCGAGGTTCGCTATCGTGACTCCGATCCGCAAAAAATTCAGATTGTCTTGGATCGCGTATCGCAAGCTTATCGAAAGTATAGTCAACAACAACAGCAGACCAATTTACGTCAGGGAATCAAATTTGTTGATGAACAGTTGCCAAAATTGCGGTATCGGGTAAATGCGCTGCAAGGTCAACTACAATTTTTTCAGCAGCAACATGACTTGTTTAACCCGCAGCTACAAGGAGAACAGCTGTTAAAAAGACGTGATGAACTGCAAGCTACAAAGTTAGAAACTGAGAAAAAATTGGCTGAGGCAAAATCACTGTATCTTTCTTTGCAAGGTCAGTTGGGAATGCCACAAAATGAAGCGATCGCTGCTTCGGCTTTGAGTGAATCACCTCAATATCAACAGCTACTCAATCGCATCCGCGACATAGAAGCCAAGATTGCTACAGAATCAGTTCGTTTTAAAGATGAAAGTCCTACAATCAGGCTTTTGCGTGACCAACGAGATAAGCTGATACCTTTATTAAATAAAGAAGCACAATTAACATTAGGAAATAACGCACCCGATGTCAAATTAAATTCATCGCAAGTAAGCGGTTTTCAAAATTCTATTCGCCGCGAACTTATCCAACAATTGGCTAATAATACTAACCAAGTTAAGTCTCTCGAAGCTAGTTTGTCAGCTACAAATGCGGCTCAAGTTAAATTAAATCAACAAATTCTTGAATATCCAGTTCTTTCACGTCAGTATGCTAATATGCAACGAGAATTGCAAGCGGCTGCGGACACGCTGAATCAGCTTTTAAATCGCCAAGAAGCATTGCGCGTAGATGCTGCACAACAAGAAGTTCCTTGGGAACTAATTATGCCTCCCACGTTACCGCGTAACAAAACTGGTCAATTAATGCCAGTTTCACCAAGCGGTACAAGTAACATACTTTTGGGAGGAGTTGCAGGTATACTTTTAGGCGTTTTAGTTGCTTTCGTTCTCGATAATTTAGAAAATGTCTATCACGATGGTGAGGAGATAAAACAGACAACTCAATTACCTTTGTTGGGGGTAATTCCTTTCCATAAAGAACTGAAAAAATTGGCGCGTGCAGGTGATGTTGTCCAGTTAACTAAAAAACACAATCCAGAACGCGAAGATAATCATGCTAAATCTATACAACACAGATCAGCTCAGTTTCTAGAAGCAATTTGCTCGTTTTATACGAAAGTTCAATCTTATAAATTAGAGGCTTCTACTCGCTCAATTGCTATCACTTCAGCGACATCTGGCGAAGGTAAAACCACAGTAGCGGCATATCTTGCACAGATGGCGGCAGAAGCCGGAGCGCGAGTATTATTAGTAGATGGAGATTTACGCCATCCGCAAATACATCTGAGATTCGGTTTATTAAACAATCAGGGATTGAGTGAAGTACTTTCTGAAGGTATAGATATCAGCAAGGTAATTCAGCAATCACCTTCAGATGATAATTTGTTTATCTTGACTGGTGGGAGAATACCTGCAAACCCCACAAAGCTTTTGTCTTCATTAAGAATGCAGACTTTTATCGACAAATCGCAAACAAGTTACGACTTAGTTGTGTATGATACACCACATCTTTTAGGTCGTCTCGATACCAATGTTTTGCTTTCGCAGGTAGATGGAATTGTGTTAGTCACCGGATTAGGAAAGGCACTTCGTCCTACTTTGAAACAAGCATTGTCAGAATTAAAATCTTCTCGTGTTTCCATTTTGGGTACGGTTGCCAATACCGTTGAACATTAACTGAAATATGACATTCATTAATAAGCGGCATCTACAGAAACAGAATTTTCTTGACTCATTAATTAATCGAATCCAAGAAAAACTGTCTAGCCAGTTTCTACGCAATCTTAGCTGGCTAGGTATAACAGAAATTATCTACAGAGTCTTGCGTTTAGGATTGGTAGTCATCATCGCTCGTTTTTTGACTCCTTACGATTACGGTTTAGGCGCAATTGTGATGACAGTTCGCGAGTTTACCTTGACGTTTACCAATGTCGGTATTGGCGCAAAAATTATTCAGGCTGAAGAAAAAGAATTAGAGGTTTTATGCAACTCTGCATACTGGTTAAACTGGATAATTTTTATCAGTTTATTTTTCATCCAGAGTGTTGCCGCTTTTCCTATTTCTTGGTTTTATAAAAATAATGAGATTCTTTTACCAATTATTGTGTCAGGACTTGTTTATTTAATTTGGCCCGTATCGGCTATCCAAAAGACTTTAATTCAAAGAGAAAATCGCTTAAAAATTATCGCTGTGACTGACAGCTTGCAAAACTCGTTTGCGAGTATATTTTCTGCTGTATTAGCGCTTGCGGGGATGGGTGTGTGGTCTTTTGTGCTGCCAGCCTTTTTGGTGGCACCGCTGGAGATAATCATATATTACCATTTTCATGATTGGCGATCGCACTCTAAATTCACCACCAAGCATTGGTGGGAGATTTTTCATTTTGGCAAAAACTTACTAGGCGTTGGTTTACTCAAAACTCTGAGAAATAACTTAGATTATCTCATAGTTGGGCGCTTCATTGGTATTAAAGAACTGGGTATATACTTCTTTGGCTTTAATGCTGGTTTAGGCATTAGCTTAAGTATTATCAACGCCGTTAGTTCAGCTATATTACCTCATTTATGTGCAGCGCGTTCGGATTGGTTTGAGTTCAAAAAACGCTATTTTAGTAGTCTCAAAACTATTAGTTATATTATTATTCCCTTTGTTATATTGCAGGCTAGCTTGGCTCCTTTTTATGTACCAATTGTTTTTGGTCAAAAGTGGGTACCTGCGATTCCAGTTTTGATAATGATTTGTTTATCGGCAATTTCTCGACCTTTTGCAGATGCAGCTTCTCAGTTATTACTAGCTATTGGCAAACCCAATTTAGACTTACGCTGGAATATCATATTTACTGGAATATTTGCCGCTGCGTTATTGATAGGAGTTCAAGGGCAAGTTTTGGGGGTAGCAACATCGGTTTTATTAGTTCATTTGATTTGTTTGCCCATATTTACATTTTGGGTGACAATTTTTGTTTTTCCGAGATTAGGTAGGATGTAAAGGTGCTACCGACTGAATATTCTAAGTACAGCTTGGCGTAAAATTCTAGAGTTTTAAAACGCGCTAGGTAGCTAAGGTAAGCGCAGAGTAATGCAGAGCGTTTTTTATAAATTTTGTTGCTTTTGAACAGACAATGATGCAATAGATGTCATTTTGTCAGAAAGCGTTGATTTGAGATAATTAAAAATTACACTACCACACCTCAACACCTTCTGACTTTTGTACAGACGCGATTAATCGCGTCTCTACTCCGTATTCTGCTTTATCCCAAACTGCTAATAGCTTCCGCAAAATGCTTGGAAACAAAAGGCAAAATTTCGCGGTTTTTTGCGTGTGCTTTGCCTTCTGTAAATAGTACTAAAAGATATGGACGCTTATCTGGTAATTCGATGTAAGCTGCATCGTGACGGACTTGACTTGTCCAACCAGCTTTTGACCAAATTTGCCCGTTTTCGGGAAGTCCACTACCCAAAAAGCCTGTAATTTGGTCTTCTTCAACGTCTGTTGCTAAATCTTCGGGCTTGAGACTGCGTTTGAGTAAAGCCATCATTGCTTGCGATCGCCCACTTGACACTGCCACTCCACCGACAATACTATGCAATAATCTGGCAGTCGCATTTGTCGTTAACATGTTGCGATTCTCCAGCATTTCTCCATAAAATGCCCGTTCCCGTCCATAAGGACCATCACCCCAAGTTTTTTGACAGACGTTTATTGTCTCTAATTCTGCCCAACGCAAAGACTTGAGATAACGGTTAACAATATTGCGCTGATGCTTCCAAGTTTCAAATGGTCCGGCTGATAATTCTGGTCCTGAAGTGGTTCCACTCAGCATATCTATAACTAAGCTGGTACCATCATTGCTAGAATCAACAATCATATCTCGCGTCGCTCTTTCCAACTCCTTGGAAGTCTGAAGCATTTGCTTTTCTAGCCATTCGTTTACTGCCACCATGTAAAACAGTTTTACGACACTCGCAGGATAAATTCGTTCAACGCCACGATAAGTAAAACCACGTACCGAATGATTCCAAAAAGCATCTGGAGTTAAAGCACCACCAGTATTTACTAGTACCGGCGGATCGTAGACAATCCAAGTTAAAGCAATTTGGTTACGGGCTAAAGTGGGAAATTGTGCCCAAGTTGCCTCTAAAATGCCTAAGCCGAGATTTTCTAGTTGTTCGTCTTGATTAAAAAAAATCATTGTTTTTGCAGGATGCCCTTTAATCTAAAATCCCAAATCCAAAATCTAAAATCGGGTGAGTATCAGTGTCTTGCTGACCTAAACTTATATGATTCTCCTGAATGTACGCGCTTGGCAACTCAAGCCGCAGTTGGGCGGCATTTGCGGATAACATCAAATGATAATGATGTAGAGACGCGAAATTTCGCGTCTTTACAGGTGTTTTTGTGTGAGGATGACTATCCAGGATGGGTATCGCCGACAGATTTGAGTTTATTACAATCTGCTACTTTACCTTATGAAGCTACTTCATTTTCTCAATCTCAAATAAAAAAACTGCTCGCCGAGGTGATTGTTTTTACCCAAAAAGCGATGCAACAATCAAATTATTACCTCTGGGGTGGTACGGTAGCACCAAATTATGATTGTTCGGGGTTGATGCAGGCAGCTTTTGCTTCGGTAGGTATTTGGATACCTAGAGACGCTTATCAGCAAGAAGAATTTACTCAGGCAATTCCTACAGCAGAACTAGAAGCGGGGGATTTGGTATTTTTTGGCACTCCCGAAAAAGCTACTCATGTCGGACTTTATTTGGCGGATGGTTATTATATCCACAGTTCCGGCAAAGATAAAGGGCGAAATGGTATTGCCATTGACTGTTTGACGGAACAGGGAGATGCGGTTAGTCAGTCATATTACCAACAACTGCGAGGTGCTGGTAGGGTTGTGAAGAGTTACGAACCCCGAATACGGTGAGGATAAGGGAGGAATATGAGGAGTGGGTTGATTTCTAAAACGATAACTGAACAAAATGGGGCAATTTCGGCGGTTGTTCCTAATGTTTCGGTTGTGGTGCCAATATATAACGAAGTTGAAAGTATACCGCATTTGCTTGAGGCGATCGCTTCCACTTTAACTGCAAGTGAATTAAGTTATGAGATCATTTGTGTCGATGACGGTTCTACTGATGGAAGTGCAGAGTTTCTCAGAAAAGAAGCGCAAATACGCAGCGATTTAAAAGCGGTAATTTTACGACGCAATTACGGTCAAACGGCAGCGATGTCTGCTGGATTTAATCATGCTATCGGAAAAGCAATTGTAACTTTAGATGCTGATTTGCAAAATGACCCGGTAGATATACCGATGCTATTGGCAAAGTTAGAAGAAGGTTACGATTTGGTCAGCGGTTGGCGGAAAAACCGCCAAGATGGTGCTTTAAAGCGGTTACTTCCTTCCAAAATTGCCAACTGGCTAATTAGACGGACTACTAGCGTGAATATTCATGATTATGGTTGTTCGCTAAAAGCTTATCGCGCCGAATTAGTCGCAGATATGAACCTTTATGGCGAACTGCACCGATTTTTACCAGCTTTGGCGTACATTGAAGGCGCAAGAATTACCGAAATTCCTGTACGTCATCACGCCCGTCGCTTTGGTAACAGTAAGTATGGATTATCGCGTACTTTCCGGGTGTTGATGGATTTGTTAACTATTTTGTTTATGAAAAAGTTCCTCACTCGCCCGATGCACGTTTTTGGGCTGTGGGGTTTGATTTCAATGCTTTCGGGTGGGGCGATCGGTATTTATTTGACTTTCGTCAAATTAGCTTTTCATGAGGATATTGGCGATCGCCCTTTGCTAGTTTTGGCGGTTCTCTTATTATTAACCGGGGTACAGCTTTTTTGCTTCGGTCTTTTGGCAGAATTACTAATGCGTACTTACCACGAATCCCAAGGACGCCCAATTTATCGCGTGCGCGAGGTTATAACAAAAAGCGTTAATTAAAGTTACAAATTCATAAAAAGTTTCAGCAAGTACGGGCGCTCTTTATCCCGCCCGTACAATAATTGACTTGTTTCGGTTATTCGTGCAAAATCTTCTCTCTTAAGTTAGAAACGGACGAGTCCTAAGTAAGAAGTTGCAGCAACCAGAATAATTGTTATAACGCCCAATGCAACACTTAGTCCAAATTCAAAAGGTGCTTTTTTGTTAAGTTCCTCTTTGCTTTCATGTGGCTGGGAGTTAGCAGAAATATTCGGGGAATTTGTTTGGTTTTGGGTATTCATGGCTATTATGGTTGATGCTTATTTATTACCTAGTTTGCTGCAACTATCAAAAACTACATCTAGCTTTAGGAATATCAAAAAAGGTGTAGAAAAAGACTCAATCAAATATCTATTTCCCTAAGCCCTGGATAGCCATTTCGTCAAAAATACTGAATTTTAAACAGTTGTATTTTTTTCTTTTAGAGGTATTTTGGAAATCACTAATTACAAAAGTCGATATACTAACAATACTCGCGCTCATTAGCGCCTCTAAGCCAAACATCATTTATCTCTGCTGTTTGACGGTAAATATTTTACGTTAGAATTGACCAACAGCACCAAAAGCTTATAAAAACTAAACATTAACTTGCATCTACCGTGAAACTATTTCGCACATTTGATGCCGCACTGCGGCGTAACCTGCTGATTTTATTTACAGCAGGTTTATTATTCTGGTCTAGTATGGGTTCGTTATTACCAACGCTACCGCTTTACGTTGAGCATGTGGGGGCAACTAAGCAGCAAATTGGCATTGTTATGGGTAGTTTTGCCATCGGACTGTTGCTATCTCGTCCTTGGTTAGGAAAAACGGCGGATCGGCGAGGTCGCAAAATTGTCTTGCTCATTGGTACACTGGTCGCAGCGATCGCACCTTTTGGTTTTTTGGTTGTCAAATCGATTCCTTTGTTGATGGTGCTGCGTGCTTTTCACGGCATTAGTATTGCTGCTTTTACCACCGGCTATTTGGCGTTGGTAGCAGACTTGTCTGATGAAACAAATCGCGGTGAAGTCATTGGTTACATGAGTCTGGTAACTCCCATTGGCTTGGCAATAGGACCTGCTATTGGCGGTTATTTACAAGCTGCGGCTGGTTACACACCCTTATTTGTCTGTGCTGCCGCATTGGGGGGATTAGCGCTGTTATGTATTTTGCCAATCGTTAATCCACCAGTGCAAACTAGTGAACCAAGTGAAAATAAAGATAATCAATTATGGCGAATATTGATTAGTCCCAGAGTCAGAATCCCGGCTGTAGTCATGTTGTTGATTGGCTTGGCTTTTGGTACTTTGCATACCTTTGCACCGTTGTTTATCAAGTCAACGGGAGTCGATTTGAATGCAGGGTTGTTTTACACGGCTGGAGCGATCGCTAGTTTTAGTGTAAGGTTATTCACGGGTCGAGCGAGCGATCGCTTTGGTCGTGGTTTATTTATTACTATCAGCTTAGTTGTTTACACGGCAGCCATGTTACTGATGTGGAAAGCAAACAGCGCCCAAACTTTTCTCTTTGCAGCAATTATTGAAGGTGCTGGTGCTGGTACTCTCATGCCGATGATTTCTACAATCATAGCCGATCGCGCCTTGCCGCAAGAAAGAGGGCGAATATTTGCTGTATGTATTACAGGATTAGATGTGGGAATAGCGATCGCAGGTCCAGTTCTCGGTTCAATTGCCGAACAACTAGGCTACCGCGATATGTTTGGTTACGCTGCTTTGTTAGTTTTCCTAGCATTTGTGATTTTCATGACCATGTCTAGCAAAAACTTAACCAACTCCTTTAGATTTGCGATCGGTCGCATTCCTGATGTCTATGCCTTAAATGCGATTAAAAACTAAAAATGAGGGAACAAAGCCCCTCATTTTTAATTTTGCGTTTTTCATTTACTAACGGGCGAGGAGGGATTCGAACCCCCGACACCGTGGTCCGTAGCCACGTGCTCTAGTCCACTGAGCTACACACCCTAACAGAAATAAATCATAACACAGCACAAGCAAATGACGCAAGATAAATTTTTAGATAATTCTGGCTTAACTCATCTAGATCGTCAGGGACAGGCGCAGATGGTAGATGTATCTGACAAAGCAGCCACAATTCGCCAAGCCGTAGCCACCGCCAACGTGCGGATGTTGAGCGAAACCTTCGCCGCTATTGAAGCCGGAAATGCTCCCAAAGGCGATGTATTGGGAACTGCTAGGTTAGCAGGCATTATGGCAGCTAAACAGACATCAGCTTTAATCCCCCTATGTCATCCCTTGCCACTGCAAAAAATTGAAGTGCAGATCACACCCGATCCGCAACTACCCGGTTATCAAATTTATGCCACAGTCAAAACCAAAGCGGAAACAGGGGTAGAGATGGAAGCTTTAACCGCCGTTTCCGTTGCGGCTCTAACGTTGTACGATATGGCGAAAGCTTTAGAAAAGTCGATTCAAATTGAATCGATTCGGCTGGTGAGTAAGATGGGCGGAAAATCAGGCGATTATTCTCAGCCTGGATAATGAATACGCCGACTCAAATAAACTAAAAACAGGGGAAGAGTAACCAAAATTTTCTAAATAATTTTACATAAAAAATCTGTAATTTTTTGTAATAATGCAAACCTAAAAATGTTATTTTATATACTTCAAATGTCAACAAAAACTCATCCATTTGATTGATGAGCCTAGATTTTTCCGTTGATAGATTGGGGTTGAAGCAAGAGCATTAGAGCTCTTGCATCGCATCTATATCGGAGGTGAAAATATGGCTATAGTGCGTTTTGATCCATTCCGGGAAATGGAACGTTTTGACCCATTCCGCGAGATTTCTAGTATGCAACGCGAAATGAATCGCCTGTTCGATCGCATGATAACTACTGGCGATGGCGGTGCGGAGATGGCTGGGTATTCTTTTATTCCGGCAGCAGAAATCCATGAAACTCCTGAAGAAATTAAACTCAAGGTAGAAGTTCCTGGGTTAGAAGCCAATGACTTGGATGTAAAAGTTACCTCTGAAGCGGTTGCTATCACTGGTGAGCGCAAATCAGAAATTAAGCACGAAGATAAAGGTGTGAAACGTTCCGAATTCCGCTATGGCAGATTCCAACGGGTCATTCCTTTACCTGCTCGAATTCAAAACGATAAAGTACAAGCTGAATTTAAGAACGGCGTCCTGTGCCTGACATTGCCGAAAGCTGAAGAAGAAAAGAACAGAGTTGTCACAGTTAGTCTGAACGGACAAAGCAATCAGACTATTAGCGGACAACAAAACGGACAAACTCAGCAGCAACAACCTCAACAAGAACAAACTCAGCAGCAAGCACCTCAAGCTAGTTAATTACGGTTAACTTTCGTACTTGGCTCTCGTTAATTAAGCTTTGATATATCTGGCGCTTTAACTAATACTGCCAGAAAACTATAGACCGCAGGATTGACAGGACAATTTCCACAAAAACATTGTGCTGTCAGTCCTATTTATAGTTGCTCAAAACAAATTTATAAAAAGAGAATATTATCTGATACTCGGCGCTCTCGTGTTCGAGTCTCCTATAGTTAGAAACTAATTTCCATTCAGTAACATTAATGGAACAGATATGCCAGCCTCAACCGACTTCAAAGATTATTACCAGATACTAGGGGTGAGCAAAACAGCGACACCGGAGGAGATTAAGCAAGGCTACCGCAAGCTGGCACGTAAGTATCACCCCGACCTGAATCCTGGAAATAAAGAAGCCGAGGAACGCTTCAAAGAAATCAATGAAGCTCAAGAGGTTCTTTCCGATCCAGAAAAACGCAAAAAATACGACGAATTTGGTCAATATTGGAATCAAGCTGGTGCAGGTGGCGCACCTCCACGGGGTAGAGGTACAAGAGTTGATGTCGGCGGCTTTGATTTCGACTCCTACGCCAATTTTGATGATTTTATCAATGACCTACTTGGTGGCTTTGGTGGCGCAGGTAGAACCGGGGGCAAAAGTTATACCTATCGGACATCTACAGGTCGTGAGCGTGGCTTTGGCGATTATTATGACGATTTTGGCAGCCAAGCAGCTGCACCTGATACAGAAGCAGCAATTACACTAACTTTTTCCGAAGCATTCCACGGAGTACAGAAGCGGCTGCAAATCGACAATGAAACGGTTACTGTCCGCATTCCACCAGGGGCAAAACCTGGTAGCCGTCTCCGCATCAAGGGTAAAGGTCGTCCCAGCCCATTTTCAGAACAACGGGGAGATTTATACCTGACTATCGAGGTATTGCCGCATCCCTTTTTCCAATTTGATGGAGATAACATTGTTGCTGAAATCCCGATTAGACCGGATGAAGCCGTTTTGGGGGCGCAAATTAAAGTCCCAACGCCCGATGGCAGTGTCACAATGAAGATTCCGGCAGGTGTGCGTTCTGGACAATCCTTAAGGCTACGCGGCAAAGGATGGTCACTACCAAAAGGTGGACGTAGCGATTTGATTGTCAAGTTGCAGATTGTATCTCCCAAGGATCTGAGTTTGATTGAACGCGAGTGTTATGAAAAGATTCGCGACAACAGCACTTTTGATCCGCGTGCTGCTTTAGATGAGGTGAAGGTATGAATCAGGGTAGTTTATCACGAGTGGTTGTCACAGAAGAAGGCGATCGCCTCTATACGTTTGAATATGCAGCTTCAGCTACACAGACATCAATTACAGTGGTAGAACGCTTTGTTGCGTTGGGATTGATTTCACCAATTGGCTCGATGTTGCGATCGCGTGATGTTGCTCGGATCAGTCAAATTCTGCGCTTGCGTCAGGATTTAGGACTAAATTTAGTCGGAGCAGCAATGGTTATAGACATGGCTCAAGAAATTGCCCAGTTGCGAGCGCAGTTGCAGGCTTACCAGTCGCGGCAATTTTAAAAAAATTCAGTAGTTCAATTTAGGCAAGCAGAAAACCGCCAAAATGCAAGGGGCTTTCATGAAGTTGACCTCTTTATCACAGACACCCGCAAAAATCTTAGAATGGTTCAGAAAGCAATTTTGTTAAATGTAACAAAGAATTATGCCTCCTCGTTGGCCTCGTAAACCCGATCGCAATGACCCAGATTACCGTAAGTTAGATGACAGAATGAACTTTGCCATGCATGTGGCGATTTTCGCACCGATAAACTCTGGTTTGTGGTTTTTTCACAACTTCAAAGCAGCGACTTGGGAGTGGCTGCCTTGGTTAACCGTAGGTTGGGCAGTGGTATTATTAGCGCATCTAATTTATATTACAGCGATCGCCGATTACTCACAGACTCCACCAAAGTCTACCTGAAGACAGAATCAACAGCTAGGGCGATTGTATCTTGTGGCAGTAGAATTAAGCCGAATAATTGAGCAATAATGATAATTAGCTTGATATTTAACGATCCTTATGTGGGGTCATTTGTATGGCTAAAACTAATACCACAGAAATACTAGAAGCCCTAGCAGCTGAAATAGGCGAAAACATATATATAGATATTGCCAAGTGGCATCTTTTTCTATCAAATGCCAAACTGCATACCGTGGTTGCAGAAAAGATGTATCCTTTACTTACCTCTAAGTCTGTGGATGAAGACCAAGTAATAAAAATGTTGGAATCTATCCCCGTAAAAATTGGCGGTGGCAAACGTGAACTTCCTTTACTTGATTTATTGCCACTACAATGCCAAGTTAACCTTGTAGATATCTTGGAAAAATATCAGACCGAATTTTAACTTTCTTTTGCTTGTTGTCTGGTAATTTGCCTAAAACCCTCTTTAAAGAGTGTAATTTTATAGTGGTTTAATGGCAACACTACATTCATATCAACATAAGCATATATACGGTTGAAATAATTAGTCGAATTAGCTTTTTAGCAAGCATTCACTAATACAAGTTTGGATTGTCAATTAGGCTTTTAGTTTGCGTTAGCCACTACAAGTCAATCCCGAAAAAAAGGGAGTTTAAACAATTCAAAGAAGCGCAGATGCGTGCAAGTTTATGATTAAACTTGTTATTAATTGTCAAGTCAATTTCAGGAGGCTAATTCAATGCTTTTACAAGTCAAAGATACTGGAAGTTTGGTGGAAGTTATTAAAATTGAGGAATTAATAGATCCGAATACTGATGTTATTCACGGAAAAGACCAAGAAGGTCAAGAAGAACAAGACCCTGAACCTATTAAAAAAGAAAATTTAGTTTTCCCTTCAGGTGAAAGTATCCCACGTTGTTGGGTTGATGCCAACTATCAAAAAGCATAAGCTTCGTAAGTGATAAGAGCAAGTTTGTATGTTGGGATTGCTTTTATCACGCTTTTTGTTGGTGTAGAATAGGCGCAAAAGGGCACATAATCTAGGTTGTGCCCTTATTTGTATATTCTTTTAATAAAGGATAACTCCAGTAGTGTGCGTTAGAGGATGTTTGAAAAGTCTCACATAAGACATCAACTTTGACGTTACCCCCCAACCCCCCTTGTAAAGGGGGGCTTTAAGACTCTATTTGCCCACCCTTTCTAAGGGGGGGTTGGGGGGGTATTAAATACTTTGGTAACAAAAATAGCTTTTCAAAGATCCTTTTAGGCTCTAAGCTATAACGCACCCTACAATAATTTGATTAGCTGGCTTTTTCTGTTATCACCGCTTCATCAGAACTACCAGAAAACCTCTTAGCAATCCAATAAGTAAAGATGTGAGAAAGTAATCCTAAAGGACCCGCAAACAAAGACAACGCCAAAGAATGAATTGTCCAAATACCTGTTTTCTGTCCTTCCCAATATATCCAGCGACCAACAAATAAATCCATCACCAGAAAATGAATCCAACCTGTTGCAGCAGCTTTCTCATCCGCAAAAAATCGCGCGATATCTGCTAACTGAGGATTCGATAAAGCTTGGGCGTTTTCTGGTGTAATGCTACTAATAAATAAGTATAAATATACTCCAGCTAACGCCACAAAAGGTAAATATGATTCCATAATTTGCCGCGTTACTTTCCAATTTGGCAGGAGTATCATTAATGCCCAAAAAGGCAAAACGAAAATATTAGCTATGTTGAAAATTTGAGAGATAGTCATAGTGAGTAAGGGGATGGGAGGAGTGGGGAGTACAGACGCGATTAATCGCGTCTGTACAAAAGTGGGGAGTGGGGGAGTGGGGGAGAATAACTCCTAACTCTTAACTCCTAATTCCTAATTCCTAATTCCTAACTTATAAAGCTACAAGTTGCGATTCTATTTCCGATGATTTCAAGTCACGACCGATGAAAACTAAGCGGGTTTGTCTTGGTTCTTGTGGTTGCCAAGGACGATCATAAAATTGATCAAATCGCGTTCCTACACCTTGCATGACTAAACGCATGGCTTTGTTAGGAACTGCAACAAAGCCTTTAATTCGGTATATCTCTTGCTGTTGTGCTAATGTTTGCAATCGTTTTTGCAGTTTTTCTGGTTCAAAAGTGCGGTCTAAAATTACGTGAGTTGAGACAATTTCTTCATCGTGTTCGTGTTCTTCTTCGGTGTCGTGATGACTGGGACGGCTATCTAAATTATCTTCGACAGCAGCGTTTAATCCTAATAATATAGATGGATCGAGTTGAGCGCGATTGCTCTCCACAATCTTGACTACTCTTGGCAATTCTTGTTTAATTAACTCTTCAACTTGCGCTTTTGTCTCATCATCCACTAAATCGGTTTTATTCAACACCACTAAATCAGCACAAGCAAGTTGATCCTCAAACAGTTCTTGCAAAGGTGTTTCATGTTCTAAACTATCATCGGCTTGTCGTTGCGCTGCGATCGCTTCCGGGTCGCTGGCAAATGTGCCTGATGCTACTGCCGCACAATCAACTACCGTAATTACCGCATCGACTGTGGCGGCGTTACGAATTTCTTGCCAGCGAAAAGCTTTGACTAACGGCTTTGGTAAGGCTAAACCAGAAGTTTCAATCAAGATACAATCTATACTATCGCGCCGCTTAATTAACTGCTGCATTGCCGGAAAAAATTCTTCCTGTACAGTGCAACATAAACAGCCGTTGGTTAATTCAAAAATATTACTTTCGCCATCTTCGGGGCAAATTTCACAGGATTTCAACAATTCACCATCAATCCCAAGTTCGCCAAATTCGTTGACTAAAACGGCGATGCGTCTACCTTGGTTATTTTGTAGTAGATGGCGAATTAGGCTGGTTTTGCCACTGCCTAAGAAGCCTGTAATCACGGTAACGGGGATTTTTGCAGCCATAGTTTTGCCTGATTTTTTCAGAATTTAGGTGTTATTTTTTAGAAAACTAAATTATGTGTAACTTAAGATTGATGTAATTCAGTAGGCATCAATTAACCTAGCTGCTGTTTTTTCTAACGATACTTCCGCAACTGTAGCAAATAACCGCCGTTGTGCAATTAGGAATTCAAACCATGAAAATAGGAATCATCGGTAGTGGCAACATGGGACGTTCTTTAGGTGTTCTCTGGGCAGAACAGGGGCATCAAGTATATTTTGGTTCCCGCGATGCAGAAAAAGCAAAGGCAGTGGCGGAATTTGCACTCCTGGGAACGCAAGGTGGTACAAATGATGAAGCGGCGGCATTTGCTGACGTAATTTTGTGGACAGCACGCGGTATTATGCCAAAGGAATTGCTATCTAATGTTGAAGTTCTCAACGGCAAAATTCTTATCGATTGCAATAACCAAGATATCCCTTCTGAATTTGCTTATCCACCGATAGTAGAATCTCTCGCCGAGAAGTTGGCAAAAGAAGTTCCAAATGCTCGCGTGGTGAAAGCATTTAACACGATGGCACAGGAGGTATTTGAATTAGCACCCGAACCGCTCAAGGATTATCACGTTTCTGTCTTTGTTGCTGGTGATGACGAACAAGCCAGAAAAATAGTAATGCAACTGGCTCTTGAAATTGGATTTGTTCCAGTGGATTCCGGTGTTTTACGTAATGCTCGCTTGCTGGAAGGCTTAGGTGATTTCATTCGCCTAATCATGATTGGTCAGCAACAAGGCTCTTATGCAACTATTTCTGTCAACGTCCTACCTGCTGCACAAGGACAACGCTTAGGCGGACGGCAAAATTCGGCTTTGAAGTGAATTCGCGACATAATTTAGGGGCAGTTTCCCTCTGGTTGCTTTCATCAAGTCAAAGCAGTCACAGGGAAATTGCCCCTCAACATTTTAAGCTTTTTTGCTCAGGCTGACACCAAATCCGCCTTGCTATTACTCAGCAGTAGCAAGTTCGGTGTTACCGCGTGTGCGACGCCGAGTCAAGCTGTTAAACAGCATTACACCGATCGCCTTAATCAAATTACCTTCCAACTCTTGGAACATCTTCATGTTCACGCCAAAAGCCGCGTTTGCTTCATCAACAATGCGATCGGCTGTAGCATCATCAATCGGCAATTCGTCCAAAGCTTGACGATATTTCGCTTTAAAACCCTTTTCATCCGGAATATCCGCAAACTCATAAAAAGCGGTACCTTGCCCTTCAGAAAGGTTCATCGCTGTCATGGCGATGTTTTTGAGAATTTGTCCTCCCGATAAATCGCCCAGGTAACGAGTGTAAGAATGAGCGATTAACAATTCCGGTTCTTTTTCAGATATTTCCCGGATACGCTCTACATAAGCTTTACCTGCGGACGATAATTGAACTTGTTCCCGCCAATTGGAACCATAATAGTAAGCCAAGTCTTGCTCTAAGCTATGCTTGCGATTCAACTCTGGGAAGTTAATTTTAGAAACAATCGGATGTAGAGAGTGCTTTGCCATCTCTTCTTCCATCGCTGAATAGACAAAGTAGAAGTTGCCGACTAGCTTCCGGTAGGAGTTTTTTTCCACCACCCCTTTTAAAAAACATTTTACAAAACCGACATTTTCTGCCATTGTGTGGGCTTTTTTAGTGCCTACACGCAATTTTGACGCTAAATTGCTGCTCATACTAAAATTTCTCAACTTTAAAAGGTCAACTGCCAATGTCTTGATTTACAGACGGCGAAAAAGCTACTAAAAGCCTACAGTAAAGCTAATTGATGAGAATTTTCATTAAAATTTCTTAAGCCGTAATATTTTGTATTATTTATTACGGCAAATTCACTAGCAGATAACAGCTATTGACCTCATCTTTTTTAAGAATTGTTGCAATTGACTAAATTTTGTCTGAATTCTGAGTGCCGTCTAGAAACACTCAGTCATAGAAACTCAAAAACTTACTTTTTTCGACATTTTTATCTATTTTTTTCAAATATGAAGTCTCAGTAAATTTACATCCTAGTAAAGACTGAGATTGATGAAGATAATATAAATTATTTGATACGTGTTTTTGCAAATACAGACTTATCTTAAAAAAGGGAAATGCAAGAAGACATTTTCACGATCACTAAATAAAAGAAAAGTATTCATATAATATTGGTTAATCACATATACCATTACTATTATAAAATATAATTTAAGTATTATTGCGTAATAAGAGTTGTTTCAAAATTTCTTTTGAAACCAGCTAACCAGTATATTGTCCTGATAAAAAGGTATTCTGTCAGAATTGTTGAATAAATTGTAAAGTGCTATTCTCCTGTGTGACTGTGTGGAGTGTTTAAATCAATGGTTTCATATATAACTCAAACTCAAAACGGCTTTCGTGGCGGTTCTGCTTCACAATCAGAAGCATCGACAAAAGGTATAGAAGACAGTTTTGCACATAATTTAATCGCACTGCCAGCAAATCCCCTATTTGGTACAGATGGCATTCGCTCAAAAGTGGGAGAATTGCTGACTGCGCCTTTAGCATTGCAAGTAGGTTTTTGGACTGGTATTGTTTTACGTAACCATGCTACTAATCCAGGACCTGTGATTCTTGGGCAGGATTCGAGAAACTCCAGCGATATGCTGGCAATGGCTTTGAGTGCTGGATTAACCGCAGCCGGGATAGAGGTTTGGTATTTGGGATTATGCCCAACTCCTACCGTCGCTTATCTCGTCAGCGTCAGTGATGCCATTGGCGGAGTGATGATTTCTGCCAGTCACAACCCACCAGAAGACAACGGCATTAAAATTTTTGGGGCAACTGGTACCAAGTTACCGCAACTTTTACAAGCAGCAATTGAAGCGGGACTGCGCGGTAAGGCAATATTACCTGCTATTGTTAGTAATTGTGGACGGCATTACTCGCGCCCCGAGTTAGTGAAAAATTATGCTGAGGCGTTGCAACAACCTTTAGAGAATGCTGTAAATCTTCAGGGAATGAAGATTGTTTTAGATTTGGCGTGGGGTGCAGCTGTTGGATTAGCACCATCAGTATTGAAAGAAATGGGGGCAGAAGTAATCTGCTTACATAACGAAGCAGATGGCGATCGCATTAACGTTAACTGCGGTTCCACTCACCTAGATATTCTTGCCCAAACCGTCAAAGAGCACAATGCTGACATCGGCTTTGCCTTTGATGGCGATGCCGATCGCGTGTTAGCAGTAGATAATATCGGCAGACAAGTTAACGGCGATTACATCCTCTATCTATGGGGACGCAGCTTGCAACAAAAGCAACAACTGCCAGATAACTTAATAATTTCCACCGTCATGGCGAACTTAGGCTTCGAGAACGCTTGGAAGCAAATTGGCGGTAAGCTAACTCGCACAGCAGTTGGCGATCAATACGTTCAAGCTGAAATGCTGCAAACAGGCGCAATGCTAGGCGGTGAACAATCCGGTCACATCTTGTGCCGTCATTATGGTATCACTGGCGATGGTTTATTAACAGCTTTACATATAGCCGCTTTGGTAAAAGAAGCGGGTGTTTCTCTCAAAGAACTGGTAGATCAAAGCTTTGAAACTTATCCTCAATTATTAAAGAACGTGCGCGTTGTAGATCGCGATCGCCGATTGGGATGGAACAATTGTGAACCGATCCAACAAGCGATCGCTCTCGCCGAAACCGCAATGGGCGATTCCGGTAGAATATTAGTTCGCGCTTCTGGTACAGAACCGGTCATCAGGGTTATGGTAGAAGCTGCCAATGCTGAACTTGCTCATTACTGGACAAATGAATTAGTCTCACAAGTTCAGCAACACTTGGCAGAATAAGCAATTTTGGGATTTGGATTGTTAGGGACGTGCGTGTTATACCAATTCTCTGCATCTTTTAAGAATCCTCCGTCTTTTAAGCGGGGGAGCACGTCAACAGCCTGCATTTAATTTAGCCCGCGTAGGCGGGCTTTGTTCGTATAGCCCTACCCTTCTAGGGTAAGTATAGGGAATTAATGTTAGTTTCAAACAACTTAACCACTAGCTATTAACCACTCCTCAATACCTAATCTAAAATCTCAAATTGAGAATGCTAAAACTTAACAAAAAATCCAAGCGCTCAAAAAAAAAGCGCTTCCTACCAGAAATTCCCCCTCTTAGCCTGCAAGAAAGGTTAGCCCAAAAGCGCAAAGCAACCATTGCACGTAAAGAATTTACCAGCTTACTTACCAAAGCTGTTTTTGTCGCCGTTGTTGTCGGCATTCTGCTAGGTATAGTTGGCGGAATTGAAGCCGCAGTTCCGGGTGTAGTGGGAATTATTATCATCGCCCTTTGTTTCAAATACCCCCGACAAGCGCTTTTTGCCTTTCTCATTTACGTACCTTTGGGTGGTACTATTACCTACTACATCGGTAACAGCCCTATACTTCAATTAGCTAAAGACGCTTTCTACATACCAGCGTTGATTTCAATTTGGCAGCTTTCCAAAAAGCAGCGACTACCTCTGCTGATTCCCCAAGCTATAAAAATACCACTATTTATTTTATTAGGCTCCTGCATCCTAACCCTACTATTTGTTAATGGTGCTCAACAACTCAGCCCACCTCCCGTTGGGTTACTGCAAGATGCACCCAAGGAAATACCTATAGGCATGGGTATTTTAGGACTGAAAGTATTATTAGGCTACTTACCCCTGATTAGTTGTTATTACTACCTGATTCGTAATAAGCAGGATTTTCTCTTTTTGTCGCGCTTACAAGTTGTCCTGATACTTGGCTGCTGTATTCTAGGCTTTATTCAGTACCTGTTGCTACAAACAGGTATCTGTCAAGGTACTAGAAATGCAGTTGGCGAGGATTTATATACAGCAACACTTCAAGCTAGATGTTATTTTGGCGGCTCTCTACTTTATAGTCC
Organism: Spirirestis rafaelensis WJT71-NPBG6; assembly: GCA_019359015.1. Taxonomy (GTDB): domain Bacteria; phylum Cyanobacteriota; class Cyanobacteriia; order Cyanobacteriales; family Nostocaceae; genus Hassallia; species Hassallia rafaelensis. The sequence goes on along the minus strand of JAHHID010000019.1, from coordinate 23,749 downwards.
TGATCAAGGCGTGATTCGCCTACCAGGAACCTTTGTCGCTCCTTGGCAGTGGGGATGGTTCCTTATTTCTAGTACCTTTTTTGCCTTTGCCACTGGTTTTAGCGACCCCTCACTTCTTTGGCGGCTGATAGGTTTAGGCTCTTTAGCATCCGTGTTTGTCAATGCAGTTATTTCTGGACAAAGAATCGCCTTAGCTTTAGTCCCCATCTGCTTTGTAATTTTACTATTACTTACTGGTCAACTAACAAACCTCAAACGGTTTATCCCCTTAGGAATGGCACTTGCCCTAATTCTGACAATTGGTGTAGTCAGCAATCCCACAGTCATACAAGAAAGGACGGATAGTTTTGTCAGTCGCTGGAATGCTGCACCCCCCCAACAATTTATCGTCAATCAATTCCAGGAGAATTGGAAAAACGCAAAAGGACCACTAGGAAATGGCTTAGGTCGAGCGACTAACTCTGCCCGTGTTTTAGGTCAAACAAAGTTGGTAGAAACTTACTACCCAAAACTGCTTTATGAAATTGGTATTTTTGGGTTATTAGGATTTTTAGCTTTGGTAACAACTTTAACAGTCGTGTGCTTCCGGACATACCGTTCGATAAAAAACCGTAATTTCCGCAGTTACGCAGCAGCTTTATGGGTGTTTATATTGTTTATTAGTTACAACACCTACTACTACCCTCTAGATGTCGATCCTGTTGCTGTTTATTATTGGTTTGCCGCTGGAGTTCTTTTAAAGTTGCCAGAAATAGACAAGCAGGAAAGACTCAAAGAGGCACAAGCAGAAGGAAATCAGGGAAAGCGTCGGAAGTAGGGGAGTGGGAGAGTGGGAGAGTGGGAGAGTGGGGGAAGAATTCTTATGACTCCTGACTCCTAAAATCTAAAATCTAAAATCTAAAATCTAAAATTCATATGGATTTGCCTTTAATTTCCGTGATTATACCGACCTATGGTCGTGAAGAACCGCTGCGTGATAGCCTTGCGGATGTTCTTAAACAGGACTACCCGAATTTTGAAGTTTTAGTTGTAGATCAAACTCCAAAACATCAGCCAGAAACTCAAGCTTATTTGGAGGAACTTTCAGCAGCAGATAAAATTAAATGGTTCCGCTTGGATTGGGCAAGTTTGCCTGGAGCGCGTAATTATGCTGTGCGGCGCTCATCGGGTGAGATAATTTTATTTATTGATGATGATGTGCAGTTAAAAAACGGATTTTTAGCGGCTCATGCCAAAAACTATCTAGAAAAGCCAGAAATTGGGGCTGTTGCGGGGCGGGTTTTTGACAGAATGAAATTGGGTGATTCTGGGGGAGACTTGGAGATTGAATATTTGCCTCCAGAAGCAATGGACCCAGGAATTGCTTGGTATCATATTGATTTGGTGCATACAGTTAAACCCCAGCAAGTGTTGACAGCGAGGGGTTGTAATATGTCTTTTCGTAGCGAGATTTTTACCAAGTACGGACTGAGGTTTGATGAGAGGTTTCGCGGTAGTGCGGTGCGGGAAGAATCTGACTTTTGTTTGCGGGTGCGGCAGACGGGATACAAGATTTGGTATGACCCAGAAGCTGATTTAATACATTTAGGGGAAGAGACTGGGGGTTGTCATGATATTAGTATGCGATCGCTCAAATATCAAATGACCTTCTACCACAACCATTTTTTGTTAGGACTGAAAAACCTCACCGTTACCCAAGCTTTACGCTTATACGCTCGTTTATTTGATTGTCACGTCCTCGGACGCCCTCCTTGTCACAAAAGCGGTTCCCCGATTAAAATTCTCACCCGTTTAGTTTTCTACTCTTTGGGTTTTCTCAAAGCCGTCGGTACTGTCATTCAATCAGCTTGGAATGATGGTCAAATTTACACTCAACGCGATCGCCAAAATTATAACGATTTGCCTGTAGTCGGACAAGGGCAAGTTTTGGCTTCTAAGTAGTACTGGGGACTAGGAACTGGGGACTATAAAATTCTCCATTTCCAACTAACAACCATCTATTAACAATTAACAATATTAATGAAAATTTTAGTTGCAAGTCACACTTATATTGTAGACCTTAACTGCGAGAAATTACGCACTTTATCTCAACTTGAACCGGGAATTGAAGCCACAGTTGTAGTTCCCAAACGTTGGAAGCCGGGAGGCGTACAAAACAAAATTATTGAAACGCAATATCGCGATGAAGGCGCATTTAAAATAGTTCCGATTTCTAACTTTAGTCAAAATCACCAGGGACTTCTCACCTTTGGCGCTGATTTAATATCTTTGTTGCGACAGTTTCGCCCGCAAATCATCCAAGTAGAACAAGGTTCTCGTGGATTGTCTTATGCTCAAATGATTACTTTAAATCGTTTATTAGGGCTGAAGGCAAAAAATATATTTTTTACCTGGTGGAATCTTCCATACGAACTAAAATTACCCGCAGCTTTATTAGAAAAATACAACCTGAATAATAGCCACGGTATAATTTCGGGAAATCAAGATGGGGCAGAAATTCTCAGACAACGAGGATATAAAGGTTCAATTAAAGTCATGCCACAATTAGGTGTGGATGAAAGTTTATTTACTCCCAAACAGCAACCAAAGCTAGCGGTTAAATTAGGTATTCAGCCAGGAGAATTTGTGATTGGCTTTGTCGGACGTTTTGTCCCAGAAAAGGGATTGCTGACGCTTGTAGATGCCTTAGCCAGTTTAAAAGATAAATCTTGGAAGCTACTTTTAATTGGGCGCGGTGCGTTGCAATCAGAGTTAATGAACAAAGCCGCAGAAAACAACTTTAAAGACCGAATTATATTGGTAGAAAGTGTACCCCATGATGAAGTTTACAAGTATATCAATTTAATGAGTACTTTGGTGTTGCCTTCAGAAACAACTTATAAATTTAAAACCTTAACTTCCGCTGGTTGGAAAGAACAATTTGGTCATGTGCTAATTGAAGCAATGGCTTGTAAAGTTCCGGTGATTGGTTCAAACTCAGGCGAGATTCCGCATGTAATTGGTGATGCTGGGTTAATCTTTCCAGAAGGCGATGTTAAAGCTTTGGCTGATTGCTTATCGCAATTAATGGATAAGCCAGAATTGGCAGAAAACTTGGCAGAAATCGGTTATCAAAAAGCAATGATTCAATACACGAATAAAGCTTTAGCAAAACAGCAATTAGAGTTTTATAAGGAATTGGTCAATGGTGGTTAGAATGCCCTCAGCTTGGAAGCCGCTGGATCGACGAACAAAGTTTACCTTTATAGGCTTTTAGAATCATATTTCTCGTTCTCAAATTATGGGGATGCCAATAGTGGAGGCTCTACCTCCTGTGTTAACAGGAGGCACATTTATTAGAGGCAGACCCTCTGGAATTACATTCGCAGGCTGAAACTGGGAACGAGAGAAACTCTGCTCCTCCCGTACAGTAGAGACGCGAGGAACATCGCGTCTCTACAACTCTTAACTCCTAACTATATAAGATGCGAATTCTGCAAATTGTTCCTTCAATTTCTTTGATTTACGGTGGTCCTAGTCAAATGGTACTGGGACTATCTTCGGCATTGGCACGAGAAAATGTAAAAGTTACAATTCTGACTACAGATAGTAATGGCGATTCTGGTCAAAAACCTTTGGATGTTCCGTTAAATAGCCCGGTGAAACAAGATGGCTATGAAATAATTTACTTTCGTTGTTCGCCGTTTCGTCGCTATAAATTTTCTCTTGATTTATTGAAGTGGTTAAATAATCACGCTCATGAATTTGACTTGGCACATATTCATGCTTTATTTTCTCCTATAAGTAGTGCCGCTGCGACTGTGTGTCGACAGAAAAATTTGCCTTACATTTTGCGTCCTTTGGGTACTCTCGACCCGGCTGATTTACGCAAGAAAAAGCAATTAAAACAGCTTTACGCGGCAATTTTAGAACGGGCAAATTTGGCGGGTGCAGCTGCAATTCATTTTACCAGCGATCAGGAAGCAAAAATATCAGAACGATTTGGAATTTCTACGCATGATTTGGTGATTCCTTTGGGTGTTATTCCCCCAAGAGGAGAGGGGGGGAGAGGAGGAGGGGGGGATGGGGGGAATGCAATTCGGACTCAGTTTGGTATTCCCTTGAATGTACCTTTGGTGCTTTTTATGTCGCGAATTGACCCGAAAAAGGGGTTGAATTTACTAATTCCGGCGTTGGAAAAGCTGTTGGTAGAAGGTGGCAATTTTTATTTTGTCTTGGCGGGAACGAATCCCCAAGATCCAAATTATGAAGAAAAGATAAGTTTGCAGATACAAAATTCACCTCTGCGATCGCATACGACAATTACAGGTTTTGTCACAGGTGAATTAAAATCAGCTTTGCTCCAAGCCGCAGATTTATTTGTCTTGCCATCGTATTATGAAAATTTCGGGATTGCTGTAGCTGAGGCGATGGTAGCGCAAGTACCTGTAATTATCTCTGACCAAGTGCATATTTGGCGTCAGGTGCGCGATAGTGAATCTGGGTGGGTGGGTACAACAGATGTGGAATCGCTTGTAGAATTGTTGCGATTCGCTTTGCAAAACCCCGAAGAATGTCGGCGTCGGGGATTATGTGCCCAAGAATATGCATTGCAAAATTTCAGTTGGCAAGCGATCGCTCGTCAAACTATCCAAGCGTACAATCAAATTTTGACATCAAAGACAGCAAACTTCGCTTCTTTACACTAAGCAACATTACTTCAAATTTTGTTGCAAACCGCTAAACGCCGATTGGGCAACCGGGGTTATGTGTCATGATCCCATAGTAGAATACTTAATGCCTTTATAACTACAGGGAATCTTACATGACTCTCCGTCTAGGTGATACAGTACCTAACTTTACTCAAGCCTCTACACACGGCGACATAAATTTTTACGAATGGGCAGGTGATAGCTGGGTAGTGCTATTTTCGCACCCCGCAGACTTTACACCTGTTTGCACCACCGAATTAGGTACAGTTGCCAAACTGAAACCAGAATTTGACAAGCGCAACGTGAAAGCGATCGCCCTCAGCGTTGATGATGTTGACTCCCATAAAGGATGGGTAGGAGATATCGAAGAAACTCAAAACACCAGCCTCAACTATCCGATTTTGGCAGATCCAGATCGTAAAGTTTCTGACCTTTACGACATGATTCACCCTAACGCTGCTAATACCGTAACAGTGCGATCGGTCTTCGTTATCGATCCGGATAAAAAACTGCGTCTCAGCTTCACTTACCCCCCCAGCACAGGACGCAACTTTGATGAAATTCTGCGCGTGATTGACTCACTGCAACTAACTGATAACTACAGCGTAGCCACACCAGCTGACTGGAAAGATGGCGATGATGTCGTAATTGTCCCCTCGCTGAAAGATCCAGAAGTGCTGAAGCAGAAATTCCCCAAAGGTTATGAGGAAGTCAAGCCTTATTTGCGGATGACTCCTCAACCGAATAAGTAAGAACCTTATTCCTAACCCCCTCTCTGCTTGCAGAGAGGGGGTTATATTTTCCCCTACTTCGGGTTTTGGTCTAGATGTGGCAGTAAGCATTGGGAAATGGACTCAAAGAGATTCAACTAGGAGTAGAACTCATGAAATTAAAGCCTATCAGTCAGCAAGTGGTCGCCATCGTTGGTGCTTCTAGTGGGATTGGCAGAGAGACAGCCCTGCGATTTGCCAAGAAAAAAGCAAAAGTTGTCGTTGCCGCTCGTAGCCAATCTGGGCTGGCTACGTTGGTTGAGGAGATCAAACAGTTGGGCGGGGAAGCTATCGCGGTCGTTGCCGATGTGAGCGAATTTGAACAGGTAAAAGCGATCGCTGATCAAGCGGTTGCAGTTTATGGGCGACTCGATACCTGGGTACATGTATCTGGAACCAGCGTCGTTGCACCGTTTGACCAAATCACACCTGAAGAATTTAGAAGAATAATTGATGTCAACCTAAATGGACAAGTTTATGGTGCGATGGTGGCTCTACCGCACCTGAAAAAAGAGGGACGCGGTGCGCTGATTCATATTTCCTCTTTAGCGGCTAGAGTTCCGTTTCCTCTGCAAAGCGCTTACGTTGCCTCCAAGCATGGTATGGCAGGCTTTTTGGATTCTTTGCGAATCGAAAGGTTGCACTTCTAAAGTTGCATAAGCGCTAGAATTTTTGTCTTTTTCCGCTTTCTGTTTAATTTCAATTTTGGCGTTGTTTTTCTCATCAAGAGATTTAATTCCACTAGTACCGCTTGGCGGAAATAAACAGACCATTAAGGGACTTCCAGAGTGCGATTCGTTGATGGCTGAATCGTAACAAATAAGCCATCCATGGATTCGTCCCTGAACTCTTTCTTGATAGGGGACTTCCAAGCAATAAAAGCACCAATTGCAAGAATAATAATCATTATTAGGGGGAGAAAGCGGTTGCTGCTCGTCTTCTGCTTTCTCCTCCTTAATCAGGCAAATCATGATCATTTACTTTATATTTTCTTCTCCGAAACTCCCTAAGTAGCTAAGACTTACCTTTATATGTCCACTTAAAAGGTTTAGCCATTGTTCTATTAAAGTAGTCAATAAAGTTGAGGATTCGATTTTTCAAATCATCCTGACTGACACAACTTGCTCTTTTTAGTAACTTCCGAGCCAAAATACACAAAGCTAATTTCAATTTGATTAAGCCAAGAAGAATGTTTGGGGGTGTAATGGAAAACAATTCGATGTGTTGGGTCTTTCAAAAAAGCAGCACGAGATTTCATCGATTTGAGTATGCCGCTTTTTCCCTTAATACCTAGGTCGATATTCAAACCTTCTTTTTCTGCAACCAAACTCACCAGCGATTCGGACTGGTGAGTATTAAGACAATCCATAATCAGATGCCATTTTTTGGCATCGGGGTCAGTTTCAATTATTCGATTAATATTGAGAACAAAATCGGATTCAGTTCTAGAATCTCCACAAGTTGGCTCGACAATCTTACCAGTAGCAACATCGAAATTAGCTATCAAGGTCTGCGTACCATGACGAATATATTCAAATTCCTTTCTTTCAACTTTACCTGGTCGCATCGGTAAGTCTTTCTCTAGACGCGAAGTTGCTTGAATACCTGTCATTTCATCAACCGATATTGTGCGTTCCCCGTTTTGGGCACGTTCAATCGCACTAATATATAAGCCTGTAATATCTTCAACTTTTGTGTCAAATTCTTCATCCTCATCCTCAGGGGGGGGTTAACCAGTAGCGACTCTGGTGGGGTTTAAGTTCTGCCTCTTCTAATAATCGTCCAACATGGCAGACGGATATGCTTTGAATAATACCTTGTTTTATAATTTCATCCGCCAGTTCTCTTGGTGTCCAATGACTTATTGGTCGTCCATAATCTAATGGTGGGGAACACGCAAGCGCAAACAACTCAATTACTTGTTCCATACTAAATTTTACTGGTGCGCCAACACGCTCCATATCTTGTAATCTTTGAACAATCGATAAGTCTTTTTCGTCAGTCTCCAACCATCGGTTTCTCCATAAACGAGCCATCTGCCGATTGATCTTTAAACTTCGGGCGATTTCACGGTGGTTTTGACCATCAGATGCCATCAGAATTATTTTGGCTCGTAGCGCTATCTGTTGCGGCGTGTTGTGTCGGTTGATCAACTGTTGGAGTTCATGACGATCGCCTTCGCTGATATTTAAGTTTTTTGGAGTTAATCTTGCCACAACATAATTCCTTGGTACGCTCGCCACCACTGCTTTTTACCTTGCTATTTATTCTCTCACAATAATGGTCTGTTTATTTCCGCCGAACTGTACTAGTGATGGGGTCAATTTTTCCTTTTAATAATTGTAGAATTTGAGAAGCGATCGCTTGCACTCTTGGTAAACGCACACCACTGCGATTTTGTTGCAAAATACCTACAATATTTTCCAAAGCTGATTCAAAACGTACTAAACCACTACTACTTGCTTCAGCTACATTACCTTTTAATCTTGCTCTTAAAGCCGGTAAAGCATCAACGCGATATAAATTACTAAAACCCGGAGGTAATTCTGATCAAAAACTTTCTGCAACGAATAGCAAGCGAATATGGACTTCTTTTTGTTCATCGGGTTCGAGTAAGTTAAGAAAATTAGCGATAAAAATCACTGTCTTAATCCCCCGATCTAATAGCCAATCTCGCAAATTTTCGCGCTCACCCAAAGTCATCAACTTGCGTGCGTCGAGTAATTGTATTACTAAATCTGCACTTAATAGTTGCTCTTTCACTAAGTTATCTTGTTCTTCTCTATCATTAGTTCCCGGTAAATCGATAAATTCTACCCCCGTTTCTAACAATGGATGAGGAGAGAAAACTTCTACAGATGCAACATCTTTTCGCATCTGTCTGTTATTATCAAGAATTGCGAATTCTTTTAAAATTTCCGTTCCACTGTGGTTGATTTCTGTACCATCTACTAATATGATGCGAGTTTGCAACTCAATACCATACTTGACAGTAATCGCGGCACCTGTGGTGGGAATTAAATCAATGGGTAAAGTGCGATTTCCCAACATCGCATTCAGCAAAGTTGACTTACCATGATTAAAAGGAGCAAACACCGCAATCCGAAACCTGGGATTTGCTAAGTGGGTGGAAATAGCAATTATATCTTCATAAAGTTGTGATTTGCGCTCTAAATCGAGTAATGCAGATGCAGACTTGAGAGAATCAGAAAGTTTTTTGTACACTTCATTTTGTTGTTGCATAGTTTTCTTTCCTTCGTTCCCAATTTGGTATCCCTCGTCCCCTCGTTCCCAGTTTCTAACTGGGAATGAAAATCATTGAGGCTCTGCCTCATCTTCTTATAATATTAGGAGGCAGAGCCTCCTGATAGGCATTCCCAGCTTGAAGCTGGGAACGAGAGTACGAGAGTAACGAGAAATATCAGCTGTAATAAGCTAATAAATTGCTGTACGCTGCTTCAATGCAGCAAGAATAACTTTTTTCGTCGAAAGTTTTTGAGAATTTTCTGGCTGATGTTTAACAGTTTTATAAATAGGTGTATTGTCAGCATCGATATCAGTTTCCATTTCCCGAAGTCGTATGTCAACTTGTCGTTGTCGCAGTTCGCGTTCATTATGGCGATGTCTAGCGACAAGCCGCTTTGCGTCTACGCTTTCTGATTTCATTGGTGCCCACCCCATATAGGACAATAAAATAATGACAGCATTCTTCAGTCAAGCAATACTGTATACTAATTGACATCTAAATAAAGAAAACCAGTAATATTACGATAATTAAGTTTAAATTGCTTATTAAGCTAAAAAAAGAAAAAGTAAAATTACTTAGATATTAGATTCAACAAGAACAACTTGAGTTCCAGAAATTTGTAGTCAAAATTTTGCGTAAACCTACCTGAGATTTACCAAAAAAGTTAAAAGAAAGTGAAAATAAAAAATAAGCGTCGGGAGTAAATTATGCTTTCATCCCCTATTGTCGTGTTAATTCCGCCATCAATGCAAATGACAGACGAGCAATTTTTCGAGTTCTGTCAGGTGAATCGTGACTTACGCATTGAGCGGAATAAACTTGGAGAAATATCAATTATGCCCCCAACTGGTTCAGAGACAGGAAATCGTAACTTTAACTTAGCCGGACAGTTATATATTTGGTCAGAACAAGATGGTACGGGTATTTGTTTTGACTCTAGTACAGGGTTTAAGCTGTCAACAGGTGCAGAGCGTTCTCCTGATGTTTCCTGGATTAAACTAGAACGTTGGAATACTCTCTCAAGCGAACAGCAGCAAAAGTTTGCACCAATTTGTCCTGATTTTGTAATTGAACTCAGGTCAGCTCCTGATAACCTGCAACCTTTGAAGGATAAAATGGAAGAATATATGCAGGAACCGGGAATACAGCTAGGTTGGTTGATTGACCGCAAGAATCGTAGAGTCTATATATATCGTCCGGGTCAACCAGAGGAATGTTTAGAAAATCCTGATAACATAAGTGGCGATCGCATTTTACCTGGTTTTGTATTGAATACAAGTAAAGTTTGGTAAAGCGATCGCCTGCACATGAATTGTGATTTATCGAGTTTCCACTGTCACATCTGCACTTATTCCCGGAGCAATTCGAGATTCATAACCGCGAATACTCTCAGGATCAAGCATTATCTTCACGGGAACTCGTTGCACCGTATTATTATTAGAATTAGCCGAGGGGCTATTTTGCGGCGTGGGGGCAAACCTGCTAAAAGAAGCAGGTGATATACTATCTACCTTACCGATAAATTTGCGACTGGGGAAAGCAGCAATTTTGATTTCCGCTTTTTGCCCAGGACGTATCTTTTCTAACTGAGTTTCTTTAAAGTTAGCAACAATCCAAGGATTCGGTTGCACAAGTGACATCAGAGTTTGTCCTGGTTGCACCTGCTGACCTACTCGGACATCTTTGTTACCAACTTGACCGCCGAGCATGGCAGTAATTTTGGTGTAGGATAGCTGGAGTTCAGCTTGTTTTAACTCTGCTTGTTTTTGAGCGATCGCTGCTTGTGCGGCTTTGTACTGTTGGCGATTTAACTCGACTTGCTGATTAATATTTTGTGACTTGCTAGCTGCGATTTTTGCTTGAGCAGCCTGATTTGCCGCAACTGGACGGATGACTGGCGTATCAATTGCCACAACATTATTGATATTTTGCCGTGCCACTTCTGCTTGTTGCTTGGCTAGTTCTAGATCAGCTTTTGCTTGTGCTAAAGATACTTGGTATTCGCGCGGATCGAGTTGTACTAATACTTCCCCTGGTTTTACCGATTGGTTCTCTTTGCTGGCAACTGCCATAACTACCCCACCAATGCGGGAATTTACAGGGTAAATTTCTGCGGAAACATAAGCATTATCTGTTACTTGGTGATATTTAGCAAACTGCAAATAGCGGTAAGTATAAATTCCCCCAGCGATCGCTCCAGCACCTAAGGTTCCTGCTACTATCAGCAGGGGTAGCAGGTTGCGCTTGCGAGGTCGCGATGTAGGCTTTTCTTCTCTGAGAGATTCTATCGGAGCGATCGCTGTCACCTCTTGCTCCGAAACTGAAGTTTTTTGTGCATCCATTTGTGTAATTTGCTCGGTCTGTTTTGATGACTCTAGACGTTCCATCACTAACCTTAGTTTCGGCAACAATTAGGGCTGGAGTTAGTAAACTAGATCAACGGTAAACTAGTCAATACGTCCAACGCTATATTTTTAAACTAATGTTGTTGGAGATACAAACAAATTTTACCTAACTAAGTACTGAGCCGGAGCAACTAGCATCAACTAATCTCTGGCTTTATTTAGAATAAAAGCAAGGAGGTATCGCAATGAACTTGGTGTGATTCTAGAACCAGATTTAGAAACAGGTCAATGTTCCGTATGGTGTCCAGAGTTACCAGGCTGCGTTTTTGCTGGAGAAACAGAGCCAGAAGCTTTAGAAAATATTCCCGAAGTGCGATCGCACTTTATCTTGAACCAGATTCTATTAAATTAGCACCAGGAGCGGTTACACGGGAGGTTATTGTTGGATAAGCCGTACCCGAAGAATGAATGCTTTCCATTCCAGAATCGGAATGGAAAGCGTAAATCTCAACCACCAAGCATCATAAATTTCTCAAAAATCCTGGTATCGGGAGTGGTGATTTTGTATCGCCTGGGTTTATCCTCAATACGACTAAAGTTTGGTAGAGGGTAAATCCTACCATTGATATAAGCCAAAATTTTTATAGGTAAGAAAAAACTCAGGTAAATTAAACATGGATATTAAAAACGGCTTTGTAGGAACTGTTGGTAACACACCGCTGATTCGCTTACACAGCTTTAGTGAAGAAACTGGCTGCGAAATTCTTGCTAAAGCAGAATTTCTCAATCCTGGCGGTTCCGTCAAAGACCGCGCCGCACTCTATATTATTGAAGATGCCGAAAGGAAAGGTTTACTCAAACCCGGTGGTATCGTCGTTGAAGGAACAGCCGGCAATACTGGTATTGGACTAGCACATATTTGCAATGCCAAAGGTTACAAATGTTTAATTATTATTCCCGATACTCAATCGCAAGAAAAGATGGACGCGATGAGGGCGTTGGGTGCTGAAGTTCGCCCCGTCCCTGCTGTACCATATAAAGACCCCAATAACTACGCTAGACTATCTGGCACAATTGCCGCAGATATGGAAAACGCGATTTGGGCAAATCAGTTTGATAACTTAGCAAATCGCCGCGCTCACTACGAAACCACAGGAGCGGAAATTTGGGCGCAAACAGATGGTAAAGTAGATGCTTGGGTATCTGCAACCGGCACAGGCGGCACATTTGCAGGTGTGGCGATGTACCTGAAAGAGAAAAATCCGGCAATTAAATGCGTAGTTGCCGATCCGATGGGCAGCGGACTTTATAGTTATATTAAAACAGGCGAAATCAAATTAGAAGGCAATTCTATCACCGAAGGTATTGGTAATAGTCGCATCACAGCAAACATGGAAGGTGCGCCGGCTGATGATGCGGTTCAGATTGATGATAAAGAAGCTTTGCGAGTAGTTTACCAGTTGCTAAGAAAAGACGGGCTATTAATGGGCGGTTCCACAGGAATTAACGTCGGTGGTGCTGTCGCACTAGCCAAACAGATGGGACCAGGACACACTATCGTCACTATCCTTTGTGATAGCGGTTCGCGTTACCAATCACGGATATTCAATCCCGAATGGCTGGCTTCAAAAGGACTGTCAGTAGATTAGTTAGGAGTAGAGACGCTTCGGTTCCTCGCGTCTCTACAGAGTTAGGAGTCAAGAGTCAATAGTCATTGCTTGTTGTCCCCCACACCACGCTCCCCCACTCTCTTGTTAAAAAATGTTAAAGAATCAAGCATCCCATTCCCCAACTACAGATTTATCCGTTTCTTCTAGATGTGTGCGGGTGTGTCAAAATCGCACTTGTAAAAAGCAAGGTTCTGCGAAGGTATTAGCAGCTTTTAAGGCTTCAGTAGCTCCTGGAGTGACGGTTGCGGGTACCGGCTGTTTAGGACAATGCGGTAATGGTCCGATGGTGTTAGTCTTGCCCGCTCGCGTTTGGTATAGTGGTGTGCGCCCTAGTCAAGTGTCTTTGGTAGTAGAACAGCATTTACTGGGTGGTGAATAAGTTAAAAAGATACTGTCCTATCGGTTTCATTCCGGGTACGAAGGTGATTAAAAATATAAAGGACTGCACTCTTTTTTAGTCTTTGCGAGGCATCCTATGAATATTCAGCAGCTACGTGAATCATTGAAAATAAAGTGGCTAAATTACTACTTTGAAAATCGCCCCTGGTTAGTAAAAATGCAAATTTGGGGTACTTATGATGGTGAACGTCGCCCAAGCAGTGGTTTTATGTTGGCGACTTTATCTGTTTTAGAACCGCAACTCGATCAGATTTTTCCTTTTATTTTGGATCTAAATAATAATCCCGATCGCATTGTTGCCGCATTAGGTCTTAACTTCAATCCTGATCAACATTTAGATTTAATCAAATCTGAAAATTCAATTACTACCACAGAGGTGATTAGCGATCCCCTACCTTTGGTTATAGATGCTGTAAAAAACGACATTGAAAGTAAAACTAAACTTGAACCGCTTGCTGTTACAACTGAAGTCAAAAATAATGACAACCCTAAAGTTGAAAGCAAGGGTAAATGTAAGCCGTTGGGATTTACTACTAAAGTTGAAACCAAGGGCAAACATGATAATAAGCACAGCAAAACCTCAGTTCCTAACCTTTCTCCTTGGCGAGGAGAAGGCAAAAAGAGCGTTATTCCACATCCGGGTGATGTTATCCGAATGAATGGAACTTGTGAGCGATCGCTTGTCGTTTCCAGCCAGTTATCTAGCAATGGCAAATATCAGCGATCGCTTGCTGTGGCTACAAAGATTGAAACCCAAGACAAGCGTGTAAAAATCCAACCTAAAGATGTTCCTGTTGAAATTAATTCATCACCTACCACTAATGCCAGTAGTCTACCTTCTTGGATAGATGAGTTTTGTGAAGGTGCTAATTAGGAAAAGTTAGGGAAAAGGGGAAAAGGGGATAGGGGATAGGGGATAGGGGATAGGAGACAGGGAGACAAGGAGACAGGGAGACAGGGAGACAAGGAGAATAATTCTTTCCTCTGACTCCCCCCATTCCCCTATCGGTCTAAATGAAAAAACTAAATTCTTTAGACTCTACTGTGGATATTCGTGAGAAACAAACGGAATTTCTACTATTTCACCTTCGGTTTCGCCTACTTGAACTTTCAAACCGACGCCACCTGCTTTTGTGCGGATGTAACCTAGCCCAAAGTAACCATCAGGGGTTTCGGTATAACTTGTAAGTTTGCCGACTTTTTCATCCCCAACAGCGATCGCACTTCCGATTTCCGCCGGCGCGTTGAGGCGAATACCCCAAAGGTGTTGTTTTACACCTTTGTATGTATTTAAACGGGCGATGGTTTCTTGTCCGATATAACAACCTTTGCTAAAGGAAATCGTACGCCATAAACCAGCTTCTAGAGGATTGTAATCATCAGTCAATTCATGCTCTGGGGCTGGTCTTCCTTGTAATATTCGCAACACATCAAAAGCGCGATCGCTCATTTCTTGCGCTCCAGCTTCCACAATTTTCTGCCATACCGTCGCCTTCTCAGAAGCTGGTAAAATCAGCGTATATCCAGGCGAAGCTAAACCACTACCCACAGCAACACGCACCCCACCATCAAGTAGTTGATGAGTGCCGTAAGGTTGACCGATAATAGCCCCAGCGCCCAACTTTTCTATAATGGTGTCGCTTCCCGAACCGATGAGGCTGAAGGTTGCAGTTTCATTTGTGACATCGGTTAATTGCACCTTATCAGCAAAAAAGATGTATTTATCCAGCCATTGCATGAGAAATTCCCGGCGATTCGGCGAAACTAGTAACAGCACTGCATCTTCTAAAACGTAAGCTGTTGCTAAGTCAATTGTCCGGGCTGTGGATGTCACCATTACAGTGTCACAACCTTGCCCTGGTTTGAGACTTTGAAAATCGTTAGTAGTTTGGTTGTGTAAAAATCGGATGCGGTCAACATCAGAAACACGGATGATTCCCCATAAAGAGCGATCGCATACAGCCACAGAATCTTGGGCTGCTTGGATAGCTGCCGCGTCGTTGGCGTCAATTGCAGATTTGGACATGGTGATAGCAATTTTTAATTTTAGATTGTAAAATCCAGTCTAAATCAACTTACAGCATGAAAATATTATCAACTAACGGTTGGTTTTGTGGTTAAGCGATCGCTTTGATCAACTGCTCAATTTACGGAAAGTACCTGTAAACATCTTTTCTGTGTAATACTCTGACAAAAATCACTACACTCTCAGATACACTAATACCAATTCTGTAATCTCCAACCCTGATCCGATAATAGTCACCATCAGCTTTTAGTTTTTTTATACTACTCACATTACCTAAATTTTCAGCGTTTTCTACTTCTTCAATTACTACCTTAATTCTTTGAAGTAATGTTTCGTCTAAAATATTGCCTAAATCTTTCTCAAAGCTTTTTCTGAACTCTACGTTCCTTTTTTACTTTCCAAAACTTTGAAGATAGCTTCTCGGCTGACAAGTTCATTTTTTTCACCTTACTTGATAGCTTTTTCTAAGGCTATATCTTCTATTATTTCTGCCAATAAATCAGAAAATACCTCTTTTTGCTCTTTAAGTACTTCAACAATTGCGGTTTTCAGCAGTTCTTTAAGTTTAATTTCATCAAGGTTAATTTCAGTCATATATACTCTACAGGCTCAGTTTGGCTTGATACTATCACGCACTTTCTCTAATCTTTCATTATATTTTAATTTTACTTAACGAGTTATTTCTGTTTGAATTTCTTGAATAATCGTTGCAATTTCGTCTTCTGATTGCATGTGCCGTGCTAAAACTTGAGCGGTTGACTCAATTACACGGTCAGAGAATAATTTAGCTAAATCTTGCCGCAAATTATGCCCAATGTAGAATTTCAGTAAAGCTTCAACAGACATATCTCGACTAGCGGCAACTTTTTTCAGAGATTGTAATGTATCAGTTGGTATATTTATCGATACTGTTTCTGTTGCACGAGGTCGCAGATTTAGTTCGAGTTCTTCAGGATTCTTCATATAACTTTCTTTCAATGCGAGTAGCTGGACGGGCAGAAATTATGCGCGATCGCTTGACACGTTCTACATAAACTACAAGTAATAAGCGTTCGGAAAGAGAATACCCAATGATGAAATCACGCTGTTCGTTATTTGCTGTAGCATCACCCACTTGGTAGAAGGGGTCAAAAAAAACTTCTGCGGCTTCTTCAAATGTAACATCATGTTTTTCAATGTTGCTTTGTGCCTTGTTTTCGTTCCATTCAAATTCAACCCCTTGCAGCCAATAAACAATATTCATTTATCATTTTTGATTTTGGATTAATCGGTTTTTTTAATCTTCTATCATTTTGCCGTTACGAGGATAGAGTGCGCCCTTCCAGAAAGCGGAACCTGTTCGCAGCTACATCGCCTTTAACATCCAAGTGTAATCACTAGAGTAAAGACTAAAGCAGAAGCTCAAAAAATCAGCCGTACTATCAATGATTTTTGCGCTCCTCATATTCAGAGTTGGTGGGTAGACACTCAAGATATGTTGGTCAGAGACGGAACAAAAATCCGAGAAGAATTAGTGCAAATAATACAGAATGATATCCAAGCGATATCAAATGAGTTGTCTGATTATCTTGGAAAAAGTTTGCAAGTTGAACTGAATATTAACACTATTCAATTTCCAGAATTTGACTTTAAAGGAATTGATGCGAAAATTCAATATCAGCAAGAGGTATTTACCCGCACACGAACAGAGCAAAAAAAAGAAAGTAGTTGCTGTAAATCGAGTAAGGTATATTATGTAGATGTTGAATACCAAGATAAACAGGAATTTTACGAAATTGACTTACGTCAAACAGTACGACAGATTAAGCAGAAGATAGATGAGCAGATATCAAAAAATCTACAGCTTATACAGCGAGTCATTGAAAAACAAGTTGAGGAAGATTTTAGAAGTGCAGAACAGCAAATCAACGACTATATTAAACAGTTTCGAGATGATTTTGGTCGCATACTGAGAGAACGGGAGACAAAGGAAGCTGAAGGCGATCGCATTCGTGAAATGCTTGAAAACAAAAAAGCCCAATTAAATGAATACTTACATGATTTGACCACAATTCAAGCATCCTTGTATAGTTGGAAGCCAATGCAAACAATCAAGTAGCCGACTACACAACTCCCCTACCCAGACTAGCTAAAAACGCTTCCTTTTAGCCCACCTGCGTGGGCTTTGTTCGTGTAGCCCCAGAATTCCATTCTGAGGGCTTATAAGTTATGCAATACTATTTCTATCACATGTAATTTTACACTATATTGTGAAACAAAATCATAAATTAGAATTGCATTCATCCTTAAAAGTAATAGATTTATTTGCCGGATGTGGCGGTTTATCTCTCGGATTTCAAAATGCAGGTTTTCAAATAGCCGCAGCCTTTGATAACTGGCAAACTGCTATCAAAGTTTATCAAAAAAACTTTCATCACGATGTCATTTTATGTGATATTGCCGCTTTAGATAATTTTGAAATTATCAAAAATATAAATCCAGATATAATTATAGGCGGTCCACCGTGTCAAGATTTTTCTAGCGCTGGCAAACGCGATGAAAATTTGGGAAGAGGCGATTTAACTATAAAATTTGCGGAAATAGTCGCTAGTGTCAAACCTAAATGGTTTGTCATGGAAAATGTAGATAGATTAGCTAAGAGCGCCAAATATAAAATAGCTAGAGATGTTTTTCAACAAGCTGGATACGGACTAAGTGAAAAGATATTAGATGCTAGCTTATGTGGTGTACCGCAAAAGCGGAAACGATTTTTTTGTATAGGAGAATTGAGCGGCGAAGATAAAGCTTTAGAATCTTATTTAGAAGCTAATTTAGATAAAAAATCAAAAACAATTAGAGAATACTTGGGCGATTTAGGCATTGAATATTATTATCGACATCCGAGAAGCTATAAAAGAAGAGCAATATTTAGTATTGACGAACCAAGTCCGACAATTAGAGGTGTTAATAGACCGATTCCTAAAAATTATAAAATCCATCCTGGTGATGCTGCACCCGTTACGCCGCAATTACGACCTTTAACTACTATTGAACGCAGCTATATACAAACATTTCCACGTAATTTTATTTTTGAAAGTTCCAAAACTGACTTAGAACAAATGATAGGTAATGCAGTTCCCGTCAAATTAGCTGAGTATGTTGCTAAATGCCTTTATGAGTATATGCAGCAAAATACTGTCCTGGTTCGTAGTGAGCGGTTTACCGCTCAAATTAAAGGCTGAAGCCTTTACTACCTGAGACACAAAGCGATCGCCTTTTAGCCCACGCAGGTAAGCTCTGTTGGTATAGCCCCATAATTCTATTCTACGGGCATTTTAGCCTGCAAAGGCAGGCTTCGTTCGTATAGCCCCAGGTTTCTAACCTGTGGGCATCTTATTCCCTTTCTATTCTGGTAAACTCGCAAACACTTGCCCAACTAACTCCTTAGTCTTCGCTTCCAAGCGCAGCCAATCTACATCACCCGTTTCATCAATTAAATCAGTATCGATACTTACCGCTTCATCACCTGTCCCGTAGTCAAGAAAACACACTTGATAACAGAGTTCCCACAAATCAACCGTCACATGTTGATCTTGACGCTGCAAACATAGATGATATCCTGGATGGGGCGTTGGTAAATTGGCAAGAGACTGTCTGATTAAATCGCTTTGTTCCGGTGTTGCCCCTTCCATTTCTTGCAACAGTTGGGTAACGATCGCTTTAGTTTCATCACTTGTGTCAGCAGCCCAAACTAATACATCCTTGTAAGTTCCCTTCCAAGCAGATGCATCCAGTTGCTTGCGAATGTTATCAACGACGCGAATGAAAGCAGGTTGCATCAGCAGTTCAGCCTGCTGCCACGTCAGTGAATTGGTTATTTTCGGTGGCATGGTAAATTCAAAGGAATATTGAAATAAAAATTAACAATGTTTTTGTGAAAAAATTGTGTTTTCCGCCTAAATCTTTTCTCAAGATAGCGGATTTCATCAAAGAAAACTTGGAGATATTTATTACCATCCGGAAAATGGGTGTTAAAACTGGGGAGGGAATATGATCGGCAAGCTGTTAGACCATCGTTATCAGGTAATTAGAGTTCTTGCGACGGGGGGATTTGGGGAAACATACATTGCCCAAGATACCAAGCGACCGGGCAACCCCATCTGCGTAGTCAAGCACCTCAAAGGGGCAAACTCAGATCCAAAAATTTTTGAAACCGCCAAGCGTCTGTTTCAGTCAGAAGCAGAAACTTTAGAAAAACTGGGTAATCATGACCAAATACCCAGACTTTTAGCTTACTTTGACGAAAATAAAGAATTCTATTTAGTCCAAGAATTTATTGAAGGACATACACTCAGCGAGGAACTTGTACCAAATCAGCGTTGGAGTGAAAGCGAAGTCATTCAGATGTTGCTAGAAGTTCTGAACATCTTAGAATTTGTTCACCGCGAAGGCGTAATTCACCGCGATATCAAACCAGATAATATTATTCGTCGTACTTCAGATAATAAATTAGTTTTAGTAGACTTTGGAGCCGTTAAACAACTTCGCTCTCCCAATCTTAATTTTCCGGGGCAAACCACGGCTACAGTAGCTGTTGGCACTCCCGGTTATATGCCCACAGAACAAGGACAAGGCAAACCCCGTCCCAACAGTGATATTTATTCCTTGGGTATCATCGCCATTCAAGCGCTGACGGGAGTAGCGCCAATGGATTTTCAAGAAGACCCCGATACAGGCGAGATTATCTGGCAGCATCTAGCACCTGTAAGTCCAGAATTGGCGGCAGTGTTAAGCAAAATGGTGCGCTATCACTTTAAAGACCGCTATAACAGCATCATGCAAGCACTGCTATCATTGCAACTGCTTTCTGTACCCTCTAAGCCTCAAGAATACGCGAAAACTGCTAGCTACCAAGCAATCAAACCAACTTCTCAAATGTCTCGGCAGCAAACCATCGCGATTGCGCCAGCAAATCCTGCTGGCAAACCTGCCCGTAAAGAGTCTAACAGACCCGACTTCTTGCCGCTAGTGATTGCCGCATTATTGGCAGGTGGTGTGGCTGCGATCGCCAATAATCTGGTTGGGAGTGCTAAAAATCTCGGTTTTAATTTTGCTAATAATGGCGCAGCTTCAGCAAATATCTGCGAGGCTGTTGTCACGGGCAATTCTAATATCCGTTCAGAGCCGAGCGCAATTAATTCTGATAATATTGTGCAAACACTTAGTGATAACACCAGTTTTGAGGTGACTGGCAAGCGGACAAAACTTGGTTGGGTACAAGTTAAACTTGATTCAGGAAAGTCAGCTTGGGCGCACTCTGATATAATAGCTAATCCAGAACAATGGGTATCTTGTTTACGAGACAAAGGTATTGCTATTAAGACAGTAAATGATAGTAACTTAATTGCGGCTCGACCCATTCCCCAACCAATACCAAAACCAGCGGCTGTAACTTCATCACCAACTCTAGAAAAATCAAAATCACCAAAGCCAGAAAAACTAAATCCATTTACTACTGAACCATTTACATTTGATGAGGAAAAATCAGATAAATCAACTTCTAGTGAAAACGGTTCTGAGGTTGTGGAACAAGCAAGAGAGAAGTATGATAATGGAGATTTAACAGGAGCGATCGCACTTTTAAAATCTCTGCCTGCAAATGCTTCTTCTAGTTGGAATCAAACAGCTGGAACAATCGCCCAATGGCAGCAAGATTGGGCAAAAGCAGAAGCTTTATCTAATGAAATCAATAAAGCACTTGAGAATGGTCAATGGGATAAAGTTTTAGCTTATAAAGACCATCCAGAAAAGTTGCCGAATATTCAATATTGGCGAGATAAAATCGAACCATTGTTTAAGCAAGCATCTGAAAATTTAGCAAAACAGGAATTACCTAAAATCGGTAAATCCCGTCATCTAAATCATCGGCGACATCAAATTTCCAATACTGAAGAGTTGGACAATATAGATAGTGAAAATACAACGGAAACTGATGAAAGTGGTTTTTAAGTTAGTTGTTACGGGAGCATCCCAATTTTGCGGCAATACCCTCGAAGGGTATCGCTACACAAACAAAGCCTGCCTTCGCAGGCTATATCAGTCCTTAGAGCCTGCGAAGGCAGGCTTTGTTAGCATAGCCCCAGGCTTATAGCCTGAGGGCTTTTTGCCAAATTGGGATGCTCCCGTTGTTACTTATTGATTGTTGATTATTATTTGTTAGCGGTTGGTTGTTGGATGGAACGTGAGTAATGGGCATTATGCTTTTCTCTTTTACCCTCTTCAACTTGCCACTAACCGCTAACAAATAACAAGTAACAAATAACTATTAAAAAATTACTTTTTCGGTTGTTGAGATGCTATTTTGCGCTCCAAAGCAGCGTCAAAAAAGTAAACTCTATCGCAATATTGATTTGATTGAGAGCAAACAGCCTCTATGGCAACGTTGCTAACATTGCTGACATCAAGTGTTAATGAGGTAGGCTGTGCTGGCATCACAGTCCGTGTTTCAGCTTGCTTACCATCCAAGTAAACTTTAACTTCAACACCTGGACTTGTTGTATCATTGTCAGGTATTCCAAACCCTATATTGAGAGTTTGAAAAGGAGATTCCGGGCGATTATCTGGCTTAATTTTACAAGTCAAAGAAGCCGAGCGGTTGCCTGCTCCTAAATAAAACTGACTTGTATAAACTGCTTTGCCTATAGAAACATCAAGATTTTGTTCGCGGTAAGTGCCAAGTCCACTGCTCACACATTTAGCTCTCAAAAGGGGAACGGGACGCTGCTGTGCTTGGGCAATATTTCCCCCCATGATGAAACTAGATAATAGCACTGCGCTGGTGATAATTGAGCTAATAAACTTAATTTTTTGCATTGGTAGTGGCAGCTTGAGTATTTAAGGTGGCAGGTAAAAACCTCCATAATAATACCTAATTTACTGTCAAATTTTTCGTATACAGAACCAACATAAATTAGTTACCAGACATAAGCCTGGTAACTAAAAAGAGGTTTTAATCGATTCTGACGCGGAAGCGCAAGAAACCGAAGTTCCTATCAGGGGTGATAGTGATAGTGCCCAAATTGACAATCACTGCACCCTTAGTATTTGTTTGATTCCGCGGACATCGATTAGGATTAGCCTCAGGTGGTAACTCTCGTAAGGGAGTGTAAAATGTTCCTTGGTCGCTATCTTCAGCGTTAGTTAGCAAACTAGTTGCACCCGCTCGATTGACTGAAATTTCTCCGGAACTATAGCTTGTCTCAGGTGGGATTAAATCGCAGAAGCTGACGTTTTGCAAGTCTTGATCACCTTCAGCAAGGTAATAAATTGTGTACTCTACTTCATCACCGCTTTGCAAAGGTGTTTCGATCTGGTAAACGCCGACAGGTGGGCGTCCTGCTTGCTGTAATAGATTATCGTTATTATCACTGGGGTCATCGACAAAGCCGCTGAAATTGATACCGTTGACGGGCTGACCATTTCTCAACACGTTGGTAATTCGTTTTACCAAACGCAGAGCAGTATTTGCCGCACCTACAGCACCACCACGCAAACCAAAATCGACGTTATCCAGTGTTTGACCTGGTTGCAGATTTCGCTCTTGTTGCGTTCCGCCTGTTGTCGTTACTTGCGGTAAGTTGGAAGGCGGGTTGATGCTGACTCTGTAATTACCCGCAGGTAAATTAATAAATCTGTATATACCATTACTATCGGTGGTAATAGCAGGGCGGGTGATATCATCGGCTGTGCCAAACTGACCATCAGGTCCTGCCCCAGTTAAGTTGACACTAACGCCGCTGATTCCCGGTTCGCGTTGATCTTGGACACCGTTATCATTGCGATCGCTGAATACAGTATCCCCAATTGTGCCGCGTGGCTGCTGAGTAAAGCCAAAATCAGCCGTATCAAAATTTTGACCGGGTTGTAAGCTGATGGATGACGGTACGAGAGTTGGGTTAAAGCCGGCAGGAGGGTTGGGAATAGATACTGTGTAGTTGCCTGGTGTCAGATTGGGAAAACTGTAATTACCGCTACTATTACTAGTAGTAGTAACAACATTACCGCTACTATCTGTGAGGTTGATGGTAACGCCGCCGATTCCCGGTTCGCCTTGGTCTTGGACACCGTTGGCGTTGGTGTCATTGAAAACAGTGTCGCCAATTGAGCCTTGCCCAGTGAAGCCAAAATCAACTGTATCAACATTTTGACCAGTAGCTAAAGCGATCGCATTCGGTTGAGTTTGAGTTGGTGTGAAACCAGAGGGATTATTAACGGTGACTCTATAATTACCCGCAGGCAAACCAGGAAAACTGTATCTACCATTACTATCGGTAGTTGTGGTGCGGGTGATATCGTCAGGCGTACCAAATTGACCATCAGGACCTGCACCAATTAAGTTGAGAGTAACGTTGTTAATCCCGGCTTCGCCTGTGTCTTGGGTATTGTTACCGTTGGTATCATTATAAACAGTGTCGCCAAGTGTGCCTTGTTGCTGCGTGAAGCCAAAATCAACTGTATCAACATTTTGACCAGTAGCTAAAGCGATCGCATTCGGTTGAGTTTGAGTTGGTGTGAAACCAGAGGGATTATTAACGGTGACTCTATAATTACCCGCAGGCAAAC
>JAHHID010000018.1 GCA_019359015.1 Spirirestis rafaelensis WJT71-NPBG6 | reverse complement strand
TGGTAAAAGTATGCCAATCAAGAAATTGACAATTTCTCGGACACCCGCAATCGGTGTGCCTCGCAACTGTCCGCTATCCATCCCCACCGTGTAGACGGATGGGGAATTCCGCGAAAAAGGTTAAATGTGTTTTGTTAACCAAATAAAGCGGTAGCGATCGCATTTACAGCAATCTCCAAATCGTCATTAACGATTTGAATATCAAATTCTGGCGCGGCTTTAAGTTCTTCATGGGCGCATTGCAGACGACGGGCGATCGCTTCTTCAGAATCCTGCCCACGACCGCGTATCCGTTGCTCTAACTCTTCAAAAGAAGGCGGTAGAATAAAGATGCTGATAGCGCTGGGGAAAGAAGCGCGGATTTGTCGTGCCCCTTCCAACTCAATTTCTAGCACAACTGTCTTTCCGGCGCGAATTTGATTAAGTACCGCTTCACGAGGAGTGCCGTAATAATTCCCGGCGAATTCCGCCCACTCTAGGAATTCACCTTCAGCAACCAATTGTTCAAATTTGTTACGGCTAATAAAGTAATAATTTTTGCCGTCGATTTCCCCAGGACGGGGAGAACGAGTCGTCACGGATACTGAATAATATAGCTCCGGATGACGCTGTAGAAGCGATCGCATGAGTGTGCCTTTGCCGACACCGCTTGGTCCGGTTAAAACAATCAGCCTGCCCAGAGGCGGGCATTCTTGGGTAGTAGCACTATTCTGGATGGATAAAACTTGCATCATCCGCTCAACTTGTGAATTAATCAATAGATATTATTCATTAGTCATTCTCAAAGCGAGTATTGACTAATCAATTGGTAGCATGGGTGACAGAAAACTTGTCTAATTCACATATTACTGCTGATATGGCGCAAATAGGGGTGGGGCTTTCAACCCACCCCCAATCAATTATCTACAACTTGATGCTCCCGCGAAACCACAAAGCGATTTGCTACCGTTTCCGGTTGAATCGCCGAGAGAATCACATGGCTGGAATCAGTGATAATTACGGCTCTAGTCCTGCGACCATAAGTCGCGTCAATCAGTTGACCTCTGTCCCTTGCGTCAGTAATAATCCGCTTAATCGGGGCAGACTCTGGACTGACAATAGCAACTACTCGATTGGCAGACACGATATTGCCAAAACCGATGTTGATTAACTGAATGTCCATAAAAAAACTTATGCCAAATACAGTGTGAGAAGCTTATTAGTAACTTCTTTACATGTTATCTATAAAAAATTGGAGTTACAACGATTAAATTTACGCCAGTTAGAGTTTTTAACTAATGAATGCTTTTTTTTAGCTGTTTATGACCCAAGATAACTGAAAATCTACCCAATGGCATATGCATAAGCTAATACGCCCAAGCTAATAGCTTGATGCCAATCTATTTTGCATCACAAAATGATCGGGTAATGGGGCTGCTTTTTTTGTCACCCTTGGGCTAAAACCTGTGATGCTGAAAGATTAAAACTTAACGGTAAAAGTCAAGTGTTGGAGAGTATAAATTATTTACTTAAATTTAAAAAGTTTCATGTTACGTAGGCAGTTACAAGTGCTGGGATTATAAAGCTACTACAGATAGTGTTTTTCTAATTTTTTCTATACAGCCTTAAATTTTAAAGTTATCAATTCTTAAAGAAATTGCAGCAAAAATACCGATTTTAATGCCGTACTCTCAGACGTTCACACCCTACAATAGTTTTACGTTTAATTTGGTTGGGCTACTTACCAAAAGCAGACTAGTTAACTCTAGCTTTAAAAAATTTTCTTTGTTTAGGAGAAAGCGTTGTGTTTAACATCTATTCCCGACGTCAAATTTTGAAAGTAGGTGGAGGCTTAATTGTAGGAGCCACTGCCGCCGGAAGCTTTCCACTTATTCGTACTCTGGCTGCTGGCAGACCTAAAACCGTACTGAGGTTTAAGTTTACTATGTTGAAGTGTTTCCTAAAGAAGTGCGATCGCGTAATGGTACATCGGAAATTATCGTATATGTCAGGTCTTCTGATAATCCCACAGGCGATCGCAAAGAACCTTCTTTATCAACAGCTATCATCGGTGTCGGAAAGTATACTTCTTTCGGATAACTCATAGCCGGAATCAAGTTAGGCAAATCCGACACCAGAGTGTAAGTTTGTACTATTTCTTTAGTTGGTATATTTATTGCTGGGGGGTTGAGAAAAATTTGGTAAGACCAAGGCGATCGCTTAACAGTAAGAACCTCTTCATTGCGCGAAATCTTCCATCCTTTACCCGTGTAGCGATCAAACGCCAACACTCGCCAAAAACCTTCCGCTTGCGATCGCACCCGCATTACCACTTTGGGTTTCATTTCTCCGCGCAGGTTTTGGTTAATCTGGCTATTAAAACCGTAATAAAACGTATTATTTAATCCCCCCGGTTTGCCGTTTTTACTTTCCGCCGTCCCGTTGCTATTATTGCCTTGATTATTCGCATGACCTTGGCGGACATAACCAGGATTAATGATACTACGCCCTGTAAAACCGCCTTTAACTTCGATAGGGGAGCTTACCGGAAAATTTCGCAGTTGATAGCCAGGAAAACGGGGCATAAAAGCAAAAATGACCAGTCCTAGCCCGACAATAAAAGTAAAAAGTAAAAAGTAAAAAGATAATTTTCTGACTTTTACCCTCGTTCCTTGGCTCTCTTGAGGAATGCTTTTACCTTTTTCCTTTCCTAAGCCGAGGCGAGAACGGTAATCTATAACTAAAGTTGGCAGAGCGATCGCTAAAAATAATACCAACATTGGCGCAAACTCAAAAGTTTGACTTAGCGTCGCTGCCACACCAAGCAAAATCAGCCCTATCACAATTGAATAGCCTAAGTCCTTGCGGCGCGGCATATCAAAACTGTGAAGGACTTGTAGTTGAATTAGTAACTCAGCTAAACCCAGCCGTGTATCATTCAACTCACCCAACAATCGCCCTAAGAAAGCACCGAGCGCTACTAACATTCCAATGGCGATACAAAACTTAACCGGGACATTTGGGTTTCGACGATGGTAATAACCCCAAATCGCACCCACCACGCTTAGAGGAATTGCCCAAAAACTAAATCCGGTTTGAGCTGCAATATCCGTCGCCAAAATTCCCACAATTACCAAAGCTAGCACCAGCACCCGTAAGGTAATTGAATCTTCCACTTCCATTAAAGGCTTATAGTGCAAATGCCGCCAATAACGATTAACAGGTAAACGCCAATTTATCCTGGACAAATTAAACATTTTGATGAGAAAGCAGCTAATGGGTGTATGAGTAAAGCGATGATGCAGACGCAACGAACACTACTGCCAAGCGTGGGAACTTACCTCGGAGCGTGTCTTTTTCATAGCCGCTTCTCGTAGACACCCTAACGACCGCTTTTTTTAAAAAAGGATGAGCCTTAAAACCAGGATAGTTATCTTATCAATCAGCGTTTATCAACAAGCGCGTGCTAGCAGTGGTAATATGGGCTACATCATCGGCGGAATCACAAATAAGAGTGATTGTTGCTCTAATTCGGGAAACTCAACCTCCAAAGTATAAGTCTGGTTAAGGGGCTGACCGTATAACTCAACACTTACGCAACCCGAAGTAGAAGACATCGCCTTTGCTTGAGTCCCATTTCCTTGAAGTGTCAAAATCCCCGCCATAGGTAGATTTCCTATAACGCAAACTTTTGTCACTCTACCTTGAGACTTATATTCAGCCTTGAGGTTGATAGTGCCTGCGCTAGTTAGCCATTCTCTTTCAACTACTGGATTGCTATCTGAAATTGGCAAAGTCAGATTTTCCAATAGCTGTTTAGCTGCGAGCAAAGATAAAGCCATCTGTTGACGTTCTCCTAAATCGGAGTAATCGCTTTCTTGGATCGGCATTTTCTCCAGAGCGCCCACAGAGCGATAAGGGCTTCTTAGAACCATTCCGGCTAAGTCGTTGAGTGTTTGAGCATCGTTAGGAAACAAGCTCTCGACTACCTGAACTAATTTTGCCCCCACAGGCAGAGAAGATACAAGAATCGCCTGACATTTTTCTAGCAATTGCCGAAAAACTTTTTCAGGTAAGGACACCGGTATATTCAGTTTCGATTGCTGTGCCATCCACCCAAAGGCAGGAACTAATGCAACCGAAGGACTGTCTACGTAATCGGGGTAATCTATTAATTGGCTTTCCCAAGGGAATAAAGGCGGGTGGTCTTGAATTTGGACTTGTAGCCGACGTTTAATGACGGCTTGGAAACGTTCTTGCACAGTAGGAATTTCTCCCAGTTGAAAGGTTTGGGGTATCCCTGCCGACTCAAAATCACCACTTATGGAAGTGGTGGTTTCAGAGAGCGGATTTTCTACCCCGTTAATTTCCTCACAATCAGCCGAGGGATGCTCGCTCTTTTGGACATCATCTGCCAATAACCAAGCAAGTAACTGGTGTTGTAAGGATTCTGAGTCACTATTCATGAGTAGATGCACCTGATCCGGACACTAACGAGTTACGAATTTCCCAAGCTTGTTCCAGAATTTTAAACCACCGCTTTTGGAGTTGTGCCATTGATAACCCTAAAGTTTTGGCAATTTTTTCATCAGCTTGTCCTTCTTGTTTCAACTCTAATAGAGACCGTTGTTTATCGTCCAGCTGTGCGGTGTAAATTTCCCATTGTTGGGGAGTCAAGCCCAAGTTAGTGGGCAAAGAAGCTTCTAACCACTCGTGAACCAATTCCCAGCGATGCAACAAAGCAAAACGAATCAGGTGATATTTAAAGCGCTGCTGTAAGTAATCGCGCTGCCGAGGAGTTAAACCCAAAATTGACTCAATTTCTTGCGCGGATAAATCTTGAAGGCGAAGGGCGAAGTAATCAGCGCAGTCGGTTTGTTGCCGTTGTTCCAGATAGTTCATTAACTCCGTAACCACAACAGAACGCAACGTGTCTTCTTCGGGTTCGGGTTCGGGTTGCATCGCCATCGCACTTCGCAATTGCTGCACGGCTGGATCTTCCCAAGAACCATCGCCTTCATTAGCGCTACCTTCTGCGGCTTGTTCGATGTCTACAGAGCTTTCGGGGGGCTGTTGTTGAGAGAAAGTTTGCGCCCGCAAAATAATCAACTGCTGCTGTCGTCCTGGTAAAGGAATTCGGCGTTTACCATAGCGTTCGGTAAAGGCCATATATTCAGCTAATTCTAGAAGGCTCTGAGGGCGATAGCTAGAGGTAAGCTGATTTTCGCGCCGGAAAGCGTTTAACGCCTCCAAATAAAAACTTTGTAAGAAATCTTCAATGATCGTCAGCCGCCCTTGATAGCTCAACTGCCTCTGAGGAGGATTAATGTAACGGTAGATAATCGCACTCAAAGTGCTATGTAATTCGATCCTACCCCGATTTGAACCTAACTGGTAGTATCTGAGACACTGTTGTAGCCTATGTTTGGCTAAGGTCATCGCCGAGCTTTCCACTGCACCGGAAGCTTGGATACGTTTACTTTCATTGCAAATCCGATAAACTTCGGCGGTAACTCGTGTAGCCACATCGTGGCAATTCTGCTCCGAAGCTTTGGTTAATTGACTTAACTCCTTCATTAGGAGTTGAAATATCGCCTCCACTCCGATAGAATTTTCTCCCTGAATAGTTGCGGTTGCGGCTAAATTCATAGTGTCAGTTTAAAAAAACCCTAACATACTTGGTTACAACCTGTATGAACGTAGGTATTGGCTTTTTGGGTTTTGCGTATAAGCTAAACGCAGGCAGATCCGGTATTTAGGATTTGTCTTTTATCTATTATTTCCAATTCTGCTGAGATCATTCACACGTAAATATCTTATAGCCATTACCCAAGAGCCATTTGCAGGTCGTTATGGACTTAAAAGCACAAATTCAATTGCTGATTGACAATGCACCCAACGATGGTATAACACCACAACTTGTTACAGCAATCGCCCCAGTTCTTAGCGCGATCGCTCAAAGGTTACGTCACCCCCAGTACTATATTCTCCAAAATTTAGAAGAAGACTGGGTTTTAACTACATTGAGCAACCGTGCTAATCCAGACTTGGAAAAGTGCGTGATCTACGCTTTTCCTACATTACAGGATGTTTCACTCAGCTCCAATGCTGGGCTTGACCCTCAAGTAATAGCTGTACCCATTCCGATCACCCATATTTTGTTTCAACTTGTGGCATTAGAACCCGTAGATAGTATAGTTTTTTTTGAGACTCCTGGCATGAGTACCAACGCTGTGGAAATTCAGCGAACTGAGTTGCAACACTTAATTCAAAAAAAGCTGCACCCCAAAGACTCTCGCACCCAAATTCCGCCTAATATTGCTTAGAAAAGTTAGAAGTCAGGAGCTATGAGTTAGAAGTGACAAATTACTCCTCACTCATAACTCCTAATTCCTCACTTTTAATAGAGCCGACTCAGTACATAATCAGTCATATTAGTCAGGGCTTGCCGGCATTCTGAGGGTGGGAGAACCGCAAGATGTTCGAGGGCTAGTTTGGCATGCTCGGCTGCTAACTCGCGCGATCGCACTATACCTTGACTATCTTCAATCAGCGCCAGCGCTTGCTCTAAATCGCCAACCTGGGCAAACTCTCGTTCAATCAGCACTTCTAAGTATGGTTTTTCTTCTAAAGCGAATAAAACTGGTGCAGTCAGATTGCCACTGATGAGATCCGATCCGGCTGGTTTACCTAAAGTATCTGTCGAACTTGTGAAATCTAAAATATCATCCACAATCTGAAACGCCAGACCAAGATTACGACCGTAGCCATACAAATGTTCGGCGGTTTCTTGGGAAACGTCGCTCAGTAACCCGGCTGCTTTAGAACTGTTGGCAATTAACGATGCAGTTTTGTAATAGCTCTTTTTTAAGTAAGTTTCAATCGAGGTATTAGTATCAAAGCGATTTAGTCCCTGCTGAATCTCTCCTGAAGCCAAATCCATAATCACCTCAGACAGCAGTTTCACTACGTCTAAGTTGTTCAGGTTAGCTAAATACCAGGAAGATTGGGCAAATAGAAAATCTCCAGCTAATACAGCAATGCGGTTGCCAAACAAACTATGAACTGTGGGAACCCCACGTCGCATATCTGATTCATCCACCACATCGTCATGCACTAAGCTTGCCGTGTGAATCATTTCTGTAATTTCAGCTAGGCGTCGGTGTCGCGGCGTGATTTCTTGCTCTAGCATTGTTGAGCGCGATACTAATAGAACAATTGCCGGTCTTATGCGCTTGCCCCCAGCTCCGAATAAGTGCTCTGCCGCTGCATAGAGTATGGGGTGGCGATTTCCAACTAGCTGTTTCAGGTTGTCTGCTAGTATTCGCAGGTCTGCTTCCACAGGGGAAAAAAAGGAGGTAGCTGGGGTCATGGATGGGCGGACTCTGGCTTAAGTTAAGAAAGTTTACATATCCTATACTCATTTTAAGATAAGCCTGTGCCGTCGCAAAGTTTTCATGATTGGAATCCTCGCTATCCGTCACAGAGACCTTGAAAGTTTGGCATTATCCAGCCTGCGCTATCAAGTCAGGACTTACCCACGGTCGCGCACTCATACCCACTCATGGGGGTATTTGGTTGCCTGGGAGGCATATTTTCCTAAAAACCCAGTTTCTAGGGATGCGTAAGTCATAAAGGTGTCTACACAATTATCCTGTACTGATAATTCCACAGCAACGCCGTTTGCAGAGTATTAAAATTCAAAACTAATGCTATTGTAAATTGCCTTTATTGAGACTCTGCGGTCTAAAAACGCCCAAATTCTTGCCTTCATTGGCAACGTTCTTCGGTCTACCCTGAAAGCGAACATCCATTGTCTGCCCCACAACGGTTGAAAATTCTGTACAGGGAGTTGTCTTTCATCTCTAGATTTACTTTTCCGCTCAAAGTAGATTTACAAAAATTTTATATAAATATTATTTATATAAAGCCTCTATTTGTTTGTAAACGGTCAATCATAATAAATAATATGGTTGAGAAAGTCGCATGAGTGTAATCGACTAGGTTGTTCGTCAAACATCGTTGCTTATGATGGCTTGGAAAATAAATTATACTTTCTCATGTTATCTATAGTACATCTAGACTTAAGTAAATTTATGAATAACTTTTATTAAGCTTCAAAATAACCTCCATTAGGATAGATGTAACTATGGCCTTAGTAAGAAATTGATTTTCGGGAAGAAAATCTATAAGTAACGTTCGCAACAACACCTGAAAGTATCTCTTCTGCTAGATCCATTATTTATTTGCAAGTTAAAACTAAATTGTTTCAGCCTTTTGTATGGCTGCCATTGAAATTTTTAAATTTAGCACTAAAGTTGGCTTAAAAGTCTGGACTGTTGTGTTACGCTAAAATTAAGGGATTTAAAATTTTTGAGATATTCACCCCAAAAAGATAAATTACCAATAGGTGATTTTACTCATAAGGTGTGGTGAGTCGAAATAAGTTGTCGTAGGTTGAATCAAAGAAATTATTCTTTTGGTTTTCCTCCGATGTGCAAGCCTATACGGTAAGGCATTTGGTGAGGGCAGTTTTCGCCGCAACTGATTGTCTGTTGGGAGCTAAGGGTTGCCCTTATGGGAAGCCGTTACACGATTTCAGCATAAGTTGAGCATAAGTGTTGCTCCTGCCATAAGGTACGCTTTTTAATAACGCAGACTAGGTAGACTGCTGAAGCAGCAGTTGTAATTGCTATTTAGCAATTTAACTGTTGTGATAGGTGTGGTCTGTGAAAAAACTAATTTAATAATTAATTCGTTAGCCGTAGAGAATAAAAACTCTATGGAAAAATTCCCTATAGCAAACTACAGCCATCAAAGATTTACTTTGTTGGCTGAGGTTCTACTAATTTTATGCAATTTTATATTCGTTTGAGAAAGGTGCAGGTAGAAGAATGATTTACGGAAACATGCCTATGATGATTTTTATTTTAGCTGCGGGTTATTTATTCACTGTCTATTTATTATTAGCTCTGGCGAAGCGAACAGGACAAAAACCTGTAGTTAAAAGTGTCACTTCAGCTTCTAGCGGGAAACACAAGCGGGAGATATCGGTAACGTCAAATGTGACGGAAGCAGTTAATAGTCAATAGTTAGGAGTTGGGAGCTGGGAGGCACGGAGTTTAGAATTCTAAAGCATAACTCATCATTCCTAACTCCTAACCTTTTAACTAGTCTTGGTGGATGTGAGAAATTGCGGCATCGCTGAAGCGCACAACTTCAACCATTGGGGTACAGCCTAGCCACGGTAAGGAGGACTGGGCAAACTGTTGTGGACAACCACTGACAGCGAAGCGAGTTGGCTGTGGTGGGTGGGTATTTTTTAAACTGAGAAGGTCTAACTCTTGGGTACAAGCTGCGACGACATGAACAGCTGGGTCAACCAGCTTGACCGAGGAAGGTAGAAGCGATCGCAGAACTGGTTCCAGGTGAGGATAATGGGTACAGCCGTAAACTAAAGTATCAATTTGCTGCTGTATTAAAGGTTGCAGATAAGACCGGGCAACATCAGTAGTGTAAGGGTCTTGAATCCGGTTTTGTTCAATTAGGGGCACAAACTCCGGACAACCAACTTGCCAAACTTGCACATCTGGATCAATTTCGAGAATAGCTTGCCTATAAGCATTACTTTTGGCAGTTGCTGGCGTAGCAATTACCCCAATCCGCTTTCCTTGTTGCACTGCTGCCCTCGCTCCTGGGAGAATGACTCCGAGAATCGGCAGGTTAAATTCTTCACGCACCGTCTCTAAAGCTAAAGCAGAACTCGTGTTACATGCCATAATTACCATTTTCACCCGTTGCTGTTGCATCCAGGTGAGAATTTCACGCACGAACTGCACAATTTCCGCTTGCGAACGAATACCGTAAGGAAGCCGAGCTGTATCCCCAAAGTAAATGATTGATTCATTGGGGAGTTGCCGATAAAGTTGTCGCAGCACCGTCAAACCACCCACACCACTATCAAAGATGCCAATGGGAGCACGTTGGGGTTCAAGATGAGAAAAATGATTTTGATTGCCTTCAAAAATGGAAGATGGAAGCACAGGTAGATTTTTAGTTAGGTTTTGGATTTAAGATACAGGATTATTGGGGATTGTTAATTGTTAATTGTTGGTTGTTAATTGTTAGTTGGAGCGTTGTTGGTTGGTACTAACCACTAACCACTAACCACTAACTATTAATGAGTTTTAGCGTTGTAGATACCTGAGGACACCACGAGCGATCGCTTCTGCCATGCGATTTTGGTATTCTGGGCTTCCTAATCGGGGATTATCCTCCCGACCGGTCATGTAGCCTACTTCCACAAGAATTGAGGGCATAGAACTTTTCCTAAGAACATAAAATCTGGCTTTGCGCGTTCCCCGGTCTTTGATAGTACTGATATTTTGGAGAATACTCCGGCGAACTACTTCCGCCAAGTTATAACCGCTGTCGTAATAATAAACTTCTAACCCATTGACATCTGGGCGGTTACCAACTGCGTTACCGTGAATACTGACAAACAAACTAGCATTAGCTCGCTCGGCTATATTTACCCGTCCCTGAAGTTCGACAAAAAAGTCAGAATCGCGCGTTAAAATTGTTTGTACACCATTTTGCTCTAAAATAGCAGCGACTCTTTTACTAATAGGCAAAACGACATCTTTTTCTAAAAGTCCTCCCAAACCGGGGGCACCGGAGTCTTTGCCGCCATGTCCTGGGTCAATAACTACGAGCGCTCTTCCTCTGGGAACCGGACGTGACGGTGGCGGTGATGTCGGTCGGTCGTTAGTAAGTGGATCTGGGAATGGGACTCTGTTTGGTGGTGGTAGGGGAGGGAAAGGAAGAGAAGAAAGCCCGGATGATGATGTTGGTACCCGGCGAGAGGGTTGGATTTGTAAAGCGACAAACTGATCGCCAACTTGGTTGAGTTCGCCAATTTGTGCTCCCTGCGCGGGTTGAATAAAGATGGCAACAGTATTTGAGTCTTGCTGTTGCAAGCGTACCCGGAGGATGGGGCTATTAGGACCAAATACCGGACCTCTGACAGAGGGAGCCAAGCGAGCATTGGGAATTGTGATGCGGTAAAATCCAGTGGATCTATCCCAAGAGCCGTTTGCAGATAAATTGCGATCGCCTCTAACAATCAATTGTGTGCCAGTAGCCGCCAGTTCTACAGACTGAATTGTGGCTGGTAAGTTGGCTACAACAGGGGGTGGGATGGGACGTGGGTTGCTGCTTCCAGGAATTGGAATATTACTACTTCCCGGTAATCTGACTACACCAGTATTAGGTAGAACTATAAAACCACCAACACTACTGCTACTTGCCCGCCAGTCAGAACTATTTGTGTCCACCTGCATAGTCATGCGGACAACAGGTGGGCTGCTTTGCAGTTGGCTGAATTGGATGCGGTTGACACCGTAGCGATTAACCGACACATCCCGTTGCAACAAAGTTGGTGATAAAGATGCGCCAGCGATGTCAATATTAATTGCCCTTCTATCGTCGCTGCGATTTACTTGAATCTGAGGATTACCGCCACTAGTGCGGACAAAAAATCCATCGCCTGTAATCCGGAAGTTTTCAACTTGAGTCGTTCCTTGTGTGGCGCTGACAACCGTTGCCTTAGTCGCTGGGGCTGAGGTGCTCGGTTGGGTTCTGAGCACATTGTAAATATTTCTGGGGGGAGAAACGCTGGTAGTTAAGGGTTGCCTCGTAGCGATGTCTGTGGGCTGTTGTAAAGTTTCTGGTGATGAACCTACTTGCTCTGCTTGTGGCGTTGGTATTTGCACTGTCCAGCGGCTAGCAGTTGTGCCGACAAATTTCACCTGCTTGGGGTCTAGAGTATAACCCGGAGTCAATTCGACGACGATGCGAGTTGTTTGTTCATCAAACTGCCCGACACGAATTGAGGTAATTGCACCACCTACCTGCTGCCTTAGCTGCGGACGCCCAAATGTTGTTGCCGGCAAGTCAATTACTAAACGAGTAGGGTTAAATATTAATTGCGCTTGGGGTTGAACAGCGCCTGTAGTAATAATTTCTAATCGGTTTTGGTTGGCATCAAAACGCCAAGAGTCCAGTTTCGCCGCCAAAGTTGGCGACGATAGCATCAAAATACTTCCAAAAGTACCGGGTAGTAACCAGTGTAATTTCACAGTCCTTTCTCCTGATTCGCATTCATGGGAGCCGTCAATCCGTCAAAATATTGATAAATCCTCACACCGTCACCGCCCAATCTTTAGCTTTGATGCTGCGCTCATGGCATGTGCGCTTGTATTAAATAGACAGCTAATGGCGTAATATTATAGCACGCAATAGTCAATTTGCCATGATGTTCAACCAGAAAAGTTCTGTCTTTAAAGCATCAGATTACACCAAAAAAGAGCCTATCAGAATAACTCATACTTAGCCATTTTCCAGTTAATCACACTTGAATCAGCCAAGAATTAATATATGAATGGATTTTTGGTATTCGATGCACAAAGAACGAAAAATTTTAACTGCTGTCAATTAATGAGGCAAAGCTGCTGACCAATTTGGCTACAAGAAAATGGTGAGTCCACTCGGCGGTTGCCTGTACCGTCTATTCGTAGTGCCGATAGCTCACAAAGTGAGCTATCCCGCATTTTTTCCAGCCGTGCCAGGCGTGAGGTGCTACTGTTTAATATTGAAAAAAATATGTATGGGTGGATGTGTGGGGTGTTATAGCCGAAAATTAATCACCTCTGGAAAATAAAGGCGCTTGGGCGCTTGGGTTAGGGAAAGTCTATTTTTATCATCAGGGTTGTGAGGGTAGACGCGTTTGCTCTCCTTGAGCTAAACATCGCATTGCTAAGTTGATAAAATCTGGGAAAAACAATTAAGTGTATTTACTTGCAGTTTTTCAATCATCCTAGTTATCTTCGCTTTAAATACTCGAGGACACCGCGAGCGATCGCCTCCGCCATTTGATTTTGATATTGTGGATTTCTTAGTTTAGCGATATCCTCCCGACCAGTCATGTAACCAGCTTCTACGAGAATAGAAGGCATAGAACTTTTTCTCAAGACGTAAAATCGCGCTCGTCGGACTCCTCGATCTCTAACATTCACACTTCGGAGAATGCTGTTATGAACGATACGAGCCAAACCTAAACCACTGTCGTAGTAATACGTTTCTAATCCACTGACATCCGGACGTTGTAAACCAGCAGAATTAGTGTGGATACTGACAAATACATCAGCATTAGCTCGCTCTGCTAAATCTACTCTTCCCTGAAGACTGACAAAATAATCAGATTTTCTTGTCAGTATCACCTGCACGCCATTTTGCTGCAAGATCTGCGCCAACTTTTGACTAATCGGCAAGATGATATTTTTCTCTTGCAGTCCCCCAATGCCAACGGCACCAGAGTCTTTACCACCGTGTCCAGGATCAATCATAACTACCACTCGCCCTGACGGGATGCGGGGACTCCGGGATGGTATGCGATATGGAGCGTTTGGATCTGGGAATGGAACTTGACTTGGTAGTGGTAAGGGAGGTAAACCACTAATTGGGGGTATGATTCGCCCAGAACGTTGCACAAAGCGTTTTAATTCTAAAGCTATAGTCTGGCTATTGATTTGGTTTAGTTCCCCAATTTGTACCCCCGGATTTGGTTGGACAAAAACAAGCACAGTATTTGAGCCTGACGATTGCAGACGGACTCTACCGAGCGGGCTATTGCTATTTAAAACCGGACCTTTGACTGAAGGTGCTAGCTTTGCATTGTTGATGCTGATACGGAATAAACCAGAAGCTCTATCCCAGCCACCACTAGCAGATAAAGCACGATCGCCTTTGAAGATCAATTGTCTACCATCATCAGCCAGTTCCACAGACTTAATTGTAGAGAGTGAGTTAGTCGGAGTGGGACTATTTGGTGGTGAAACAGGTAAGGAGCGATCACCACTGTTGTCTAGATTACTACTAGCAGGTAATCTGACAACACTACTGGGCAAAAGCACAAAACCACGGGGACTGTTAACATTTACCCCCCAATCTGAACTATTTTTATCTACCTGCATAGTTATGCGGGCAACTGGTGGTTGTGTTTGCCGCTGAGTGAATTGAATCCGGCTGACACCATAGCGATTAATCACCCGTTCACGTTGCAAATTAGGCGATAAAGATGCGCCAGCAAGATCG
Organism: Spirirestis rafaelensis WJT71-NPBG6; assembly: GCA_019359015.1. Taxonomy (GTDB): domain Bacteria; phylum Cyanobacteriota; class Cyanobacteriia; order Cyanobacteriales; family Nostocaceae; genus Hassallia; species Hassallia rafaelensis. Next base: position 85,540 of record JAHHID010000018.1, on the reverse strand, counting down.
ATATTAATTGACTTTTTGTCGTCGCTGCGATTTACCTCAACTTGAGGACGAACACCATTAGTGCGGATAAAAAAGCCATCTCCGGTAACAAGTAAATTTTCAATTTGCGTCCCTGCGTTTGTGGTGTTGACAATTTTGGGAGCTGGTTTGGTAGTTCCTACCACCACATTGTAAAGATTTCTTGGGGAGGAAGCGACTTGTTTTGGAGCTGGTTTTGGTAATTGTACCGTCCAGCGACTGGGAGTTATGCCGACAAATGTTACCTGCTTGGGGTCTAGGGTATAACCTGGGGTGACTTCAACAACTATGCGAGATGATTTTTCATTTAATTGCTTAACACTGATAGAGCGAAATCCACCAGTTAACTGCTGTTCCTTTAGCGATCGCTCAAATGTTGTATCTGGCAAGTCAATTACCAAACGCGTGGGGTTGAAGAGTAGTTGCGCTTGAGGTTGAACACCACCCGTAGTATTAATTTCCAACCGATTTTGATTAACATCAAAACGCCAGGATTCTAATCTTGCAGCCAAAGTCGGTGACGATAGCATGAAGATAGTTCCAAAACTGCCAGGTAGTAACCAGTGTACTTTCACAATTCTTTCTCCTGATTCGCATTTGTGAAATCTGTCAATCTGTCAAAATATTGGCAAATCTTCACAACCCTTGCCCCCAAACTGTCTTCTTGCGTGCTTTTTTGAAATTTTGCGCTGGTATCAAAATACATTTAATGATGCCAAATTTTTGCACATTGCTTTTAATTTTTCATTTTGTTAGCACATCATTCATTGCATCGCTGAAGTATCCGATTGCACTAACAAAGAAATAGCTACTAATTAACTCAGTAGTCAATCCCAATTGATGATACTTGACTCAGGCAGAGATTTGTGTTTAGTTTTTTCTGGTAATTGATGTTGGCGCACTGAGTAAGAAATTTCAATTGTTGTTAACTAATGAGACAAAAGTTGTAACTGCTACTTGCTAATTGTTTGGAAAATATCCATTTTGGGGACTGAGAAATCGGGGAAGACTGCAAACAAATAACATTATGTTAGTAGAAACTAAAAAAAAACTGCTAATATTTTACATTTTTAGGCGACGGGTGTTAAAGATAGAAAGTTTCCTGTAGCGATCGCTTGTATTTATGACGTGCTGATTTATCACTCTAGGGGGAAAGGGTAAAGGAGAAGAAGTCATTTAAAACACGCATAAAATTCTTTTTTCCAATTCTATCCATGCGTGGGTTTAAGACCCCCACTTCACTTCTTGTGGTCAAAAGCTCTCTTAGGGTCGCAATCGCCACCAATTTCTTCCCCCCTTTCCCCTTTCCCCTTTACCCTTTACCCCTCTTCGTGAAGAGTCAGTAGGTTTAATTAACTACTGACTCATAACTCATGGGACTTACACAAAATAATGAAAGACGAACCGCACTCGTTCACACTCGTACACAAAGTTAGGGAGAGTTTGAGGCGGTTTTCGCGTAAGTCCTAACTCAGTTAAAAATGTGTCTTTAATCAGGACTTTGATTAATGCCCATCTGAGGTTGCTTCTGAATTTGTAGCATCACTTGATGTAGGAGCGATCGCGGTTGGTGATTCGATTGCCAAGGGTGTACCAGAAGTGTCTAAAATCAGTTCGCTCGTACCAGCCACCGTTTCTGGAGTAGAAAATACAACCCGTAAGAAGGGAGGAGCTAAAAAGGTAGTCAAGATGACCATCATGATGATAGCGGCTTCCAGTGGTTTGGAGAGAATGCCGATAGAAGAGCCGATACCAAGAAACACTAAGCCAACCTCGCCTCTGGGAATCATGCCCACACCAATTGCCAAGCGGTTAATTCCCGGTTGACCAAACACCGTAAAGCCTGTGATTACTTTACCAAAAATGGCGACTAAAATCAGGAAAGTCGCAATAATTAAACCTTCGCGGTTACTAGGAATTGCTGGGTTTAAGACTCCTAAATCGGTTTTTGCGCCAACAGTGACAAAGAAAATCGGCACTAGCATATCAGCAATGGGACAGATTTGCCTTTGCAGATGTTTGCGCTTATCAGTTTCTTCTAAAACTAAGCCAGCCGCAAATGCTCCCAAAATCGCTTCTAAGTGAATAGCAGCAGCAAGATATGCCATGAGAAAGGCGAAGATAAAAGCAGGTATTACGACTTCGCCGCGTGTTTTGAGTTTATTAGCGATCGCCACAAAAGATTTATTGAAAAAATTACCGAGAGCGATCGCACCTAACAGAAAACCGCCGGCGCTGAGAATCAAATAAACAATTTTGCTTACATCCACTGCGCCATCTTTCGCAAGGCTAGCAACTACCGCTAAAACGATAATTCCTAGTATGTCGTCAATCACCGCAGCACCGAGAATAATCTGCCCTTCTTTAGAATTGAGCTGTCCTAGTTCTGACAATACCTTAGAAGTAATGCCAATACTCGTCGCAGTCAAAGCTGCCCCAGCAAAAACCGCCGGGACAGCATCGATACCGAACAAAGTCATCAATCCGACAGTACCAGCAACAAAGGGTACTACTACCCCCACGACTGCCACAACACAGGCTTGGATACCTACCGCCATCAACTCTTTTAAGTTTGACTCCAAGCCGATTTCAAACAACAAGATGATCACACCCAGCTCTGCTAAAACAGAAACCACCTCAGACTGGGCTGCAAACACTCCAGCAGCAGCCTCAGGGGTTAAACCGGCAGTGCCTTGGAGAAAGCTGATGATCAAAGAGTTAGAACTGTCTGCACCACCTTCGGGAAACACCAACAGATGTAGAACAGACACACCCACTACCACACCGCTGAGGAGTTCGCCCAACACAGGTGGTAAACCGAATCGGTTAGATAATTCCCCGCCAACTTTGCTAGCGAGGTAAATCACTACTAAACTCAGCAGCACGGCTGCTAGTACCATTGAACTGTCTGCTGTTTCTGTTGCGCTTGCCAGCAGAGGCAAAGAGAAGTTAATTGCACCTAAAAACTGCATTGGTTCTGTAAAAATCGTTCTCTTTTATTTAAACCAATTATTATAGATGCGCTACAATCAGCTTCTTTAAATTAATTAGTAGCTTGTGCTAATTCTAACAAACGCACTCCCCATGCAACTCTGACACTGGAACTACAGACAATCGAGTAAGACGTAGCAAGTCAAAATTTTCCCAATTAGCAGCATCCTGCTTGATTTTAGCTAGCGTCACGAGTTGAGGTAATTTTCTTTTTAGGTGGACATCCACAACCACCCGTTTAACATCATCCAATGTCTGGCTTGACTAATATTTACATTATCTTTGTGCGATTATACGTAAATTGTAAGAAAAATTAACTTAACATTGTCTCAATAGCTCTCTCGACTGCATCAAAGGTAAGAATTAAACATTTTCAAACTTTGCTGTTATCTTAAGTAGTATCACCACTTTTCAGCTAATACCTAGGGTGCGAGCTCAGATTTAAAAGTACACCTATCTCGAAGGTGTGAGCTTCTGCATGTGTTTGCATTAAAAGATTTATCTCAGCACAATCTGAGTTTTTAGAATACTTTTTCAGGAGCCACAATTTTGGCTATTTTGCAATGGACTCATGTAGTAATACAAAAAATGAGCAGGTTTGAATTGTGCCTCTACCTCAAAAGAAATCCAAGAATTCAGAAATTACCAATTGTGATTTGTAGTTATAAAAATAAAAAAATTGACCGATTCTGAAAAATGAAGCCTTGTTGGTCTAAGTTTAGAGCGAGGTAATCTTTTCGAGCAAACATAAAAAGGACGAGATGCAGCAAAAATATTTTCTGAACAACAATGTCAACAAAAAACAACTACATCTGCAACTATAATAACTACTCCTTCAGATTGAACGAGGGTCTAAAGGTGACTTAAGAAAGCGTGTTGAAATGACTTCTGCGTCCAGCGACTGTCACTGGCTTTTTCAATTCTCTTGTGGAAACTTTACCAGACATTGTTACCCAAGTAAAACTTAGGGCTACTCAGGTAAATCAAGCGATCGCCAGAAATTATGGAGCGATTGATTAACTTGCTAGTGAAGCACTCAAACAATGAAAATAAACTAGCCATAGTTTAGATTCCTTTGAGCAAATGAGGCTTTTCAATAGGTCGCAAAAAAAGCAAATATTGCCCCCGAAGTTGTCTGTAATGTCTCTCAGATTGCTCAAACTGGGGGTGCGGTAGATTAATCTCAGAAAAGAAAATATCTTGAGTCTGGAAAAAACCTGAGAGGAAACTTATAAAAAACTTAAGCCTCGGCAACAGTATATCAGATGTAAGCGTCTACATAAGTTATTAATCTCATGAAAAACTGTCAAATTTTCAGAAATGACCAGCAATTCATTTGACCAAGTTTACCTTTATGTGCAAACAACACTAGATATTTTTGACAACTTACAAGCTCGTGTCGGTATATTCCAATTTGGTTAATTTTCACAACGCTGTATTAATTTGTGGGTAAAAATTTTATCCAAATACAAAATGGGAGTATACTCAGTTTTAATTATGTTATGAACGGTTCACTTTTGTTTAAAACCTAGACAAACTTAACTTGAGCAAAGAGCGTTTACAATGAATATTTTTCCTATTATTAGATACAGACTTTCCCAGCAATTAGAACCTTTATCTCTATTAAATAAAATTACCAGTGACTCTTCTACTTGTTGTTTACAAGTATTTAGTGGTTCCGAATCTTGGTTAATCTATGTAGAGGATGGTAAACTAGTTTATGCCTGCTATTTAAATAATATGTTTGAGCTGCTTGATAAAAAGTTGCAGCACTTGAGTCAGGAAATTTATACTTTAAATAGTAGAATTAATCAGCAGTTACGTAAAAGATTTGATACTGGTGTTGAAAACCAAATAACACCACGTCCAGATTATATGGCTATTTGCTGGTTAGTGGAGCAGAAATATATTAGTTGCGAACAAGCAAGTATCCTGGTCGAGGAATTGGCATTAGAAGTCTTAAAGTCATTTCTTACTTTAAACGAGGGTAATTATGAAATTACTCCTGAAAGCTTCTTGAACGATATGCCAAAGTTCTGTTATCTAGATGTGCCTTCATTAGTTGAACAGTGTCAAAACAAATCACGAAATCCGAAATTTATCGAATCAGCAGTTTCTCAACAGTCGTCTTTTCAAGCTTTAAACGAAATTCAAGCACCAACCCAAACAAAAAGTAGGCAAGAATTTTCACAACAAAGTATTGTTGACGATACTAAACTTCCTCCAAAACAGGAACAATATAAAAACGAAAAAACTTACACAATCGTCTGTATTGATGATAGTTTAAGTGTTTTGAATGTTATGAAGTTCTTTTTAGATGATGAAATATTTTCTGTTATAGGAATTAACGATCCATTGAAAGCATTAACACAAATTATCCGCAGCAAACCAGATTTAATTTTACTAGATGTTGAAATGCCGAATATAGGTGGTTATGAATTATGTCGTTTATTACGTAAACATTCATTTTTCAAAACTACACCTGTAATTATGGTGACAGGAAGAACTGGTTTTAAAGATAGAGCAAAGGCAAAAATTGTTAGATCATCAGGCTATTTGACCAAGCCTTTTACAAAAGCTGAGTTATTGAAAATAATTTTTCAAAATATTAGTTGACACTGAATATAAAAAAATGAACCTTTGATTAAAAAATTTAAAAGAGATATGTATGGCAATAAATAAAGTTTTTTGCTCATAGCTATGCTGTGAGAACAAAGTATCTTTTTGCCAGTTATCTTGCTCAATTAAACATGAGGAATACCAGAAGGCAGAACAGCGGGTTTTATACTTAAAGGAATTTATGTGGTGATTGATGGCAGTGCGATCGCACTTAACCCCAATCTCAGCATTCTTAATTTAACCGTCACCCAGCCTAAAGACTTTTATACTGGCAACTCTTGGGCAATCCAAATTTAGCTATTACACCCGACATATCCCAGCACCATACCTTTTGGGTATGGTGTGGAGCTTACAGCAAAATAGCTAAAGCCGGATTTGTCAGAATTCGCTAACAAAACACCCGATCCTCTTTTACTAACTCATAACTATTAGCCAATTTTCAGTCGCAAAAGATCTGCCATATTAAATTAATTGCTCGTTCTCTGCTAATTTCAGCAGACGCTGCCAGTGCGGCTCAGACACCGGAACTACAGACAATCGAGGAAGACGTAGCAAGTCAAAATTTTCCCAGTTGGAATTTACATCCTGCTTGATTTGAGCTAGCGTTACGGGTTGGGCTACTTTTCTAATTGCTCGTATATCTACAACCACCCGTTTGAGATCATCCAATGCTGGGTCGGCATAAGGTTTACTGCTTATTTTCGCTACACCCGTGATTTGCCGTTCTTTGCCTGTGTGATAAATCAATGCCAAGTCCCCAACTTCCATTGTTCGTAGATGCTTGAGGGCAAGCGCATTGTTTACACCATCCCACACTGTACTGCCGTCTCGTTCTAAATCAAAGTAGGAATAGTTATCCGGTTCGGTTTTTAGCAGCCAATACGCCATATCCCAAATAGCAAATTATTTATTGTATTAACAGAACTAATATATTGACAATTTTAAGTCAATTTAATATCAAGTTATTAAGCTAATATTTAAATTTATTTTTTGCTTTACTACTATATTTGCCTTTTCATTTTGTTTAATAACTAAGTCAATTTATTATCAGCTTATTAAGCTAATATTTAAATTTATTTTTTGCTTTACTACTATATTTACCTTTTCATTTTGTCTAATAGCATGGCTTTTAATCTTAAGTAGATTGAAGTTAGGTATTGAGCATTAGACATACCCATAAAATACACCTTTACAATATAATTTATCTAAAAATTAATTTATTGTTAAGTAATGTTGTGATATTATATACGTGAATATAATTAGATTGTACAAATATAAGTTTTTCTTATGCGTATATTCTCGGAAATTTGTAGTAAGATACTTAATATCTACTATTAAGTTGAATTATAGCCATTTTCAGCAAAAAACTAGAATACTTTGCTGTTTGTAAGAATTAGTAAAGTTGACACTCATAATTATTCAGGGTAGCTTTCCACTACAAAGCAATATTAGAATAGGCTTTCAAAAATTATGAAGACATCGCCTTTTTGTAAGCAAGATGGCGCAGGATTACAGCACAGACCATTACTTTTAAATGATTACCTTACTTACAACAGAAAGTGCTTCTTGATTATTTAAAGAGTAAGAATTAAAGATTTTCAAGCTTTGCTCTTATCTGAAATAAGATGATTAATTTTCAGCTACTATTTACGGTGCAAACTCAAGTTTTAAAGAACGGTCATCTGTAATGCATCAGCTCTGGGTATGTTTGCATTAAAAAAATTATCTCAGCACAATCTGAGTTTTTTAACAGCTTTTCACAAACCTAAATTGGTATGTGTTGAAATTGTTAGTGGGCTGACTTGACAGACTTTTGTTAAGTCTTTAATTATTGATAGTAGGTAGCATCTACCAAAAACTAATTCACTGAGGATAATTACTGGGATTAAACGATGAAGATTAAAAATAATCATAACAAAAATGGTGTAGTCAAAAATAGTGATTTTTCAATAGGACTTACGCAAGCGTCACAATATAAGGTCAACTGGCACATATATTTCAATTTGCCGTAAATGCTTGTAAGCATTGATTTATAAACCTTAGAGCCATATTAATTCTATGTGACAGTTTTCAGATAAATGTGCCAGTTGCGTAAGTCCTGTTCAATTGTAGTCCGCTCGGAAAAAGAAACTTTGCTTAAACCTAAAAGCCGTTATGGTATAGCAATCAATTCTGTAATTTCAGCCATAAAGCGGATAAATTTATATGGAAAAGCGATTATTTTTACCGTCGCTCTGGGGACGGTACCAGTATTAGCAATAGGAACATTCGCTTATTCTGTAGCCAGCCAATCACAAAAAAAGGAAATAATCTCCGAGAAACAAGGGAAAGCCTATCTTTTGATAAATAATCTAAACCGTTTTATGCAAAGTCGGTATGAAGATATTCAGATTCTATCCAATCTGACATTCTTACAAAATCGTAAATTAAGAGAAACAATAACTCGCAAACAGATGCAAACACGGTTAAATAACTATTTAACTATTCAAAATACCTATGAGAGTATTGCCGTGTTGGATCTCAATGGTAATCTAATTGTCGAATCAAAAGGACAATTAATTCCTAACCAGAAAAACGAGGACTATTTTCAAACAGTACTCAAAACCAATACACCTTATATCAGCCAGCCTTCAACCACAAAAACTGGAGATCAACCGAAAATTTACATGGCTGCTCCTGTCAAAGATAGCGAGACAAATCAAACTATCTATGTCATTCGTACAGTTCTACCTGTGAAGTCTTTAGAAAAGGTATTAAATATACCTTTAATTAGTCAAGATGATTATGAATTAATAGATGCTTCCGGTAAAATTTTTCTGTGTAAGGAGGATAATATAGACGTAGGTAAAAATTTTCAAACCTTGGTGCCTGAATGGGAAAAAATGCAAGCAGAAAATAAAGCAAATGCTCGCATTTTGTTTAACAAAAATAAGAATATTGAGGAATTATTAACTTACGTGCCTTGGCAAACAGCAGAGGGTTTGCCTCCTTTGAAATGGAACTTAGCTCTGAGTAGCAATACAGCGATCGCCTTTGCATCGTCGAGAATATTATTGCAGATACTGGGGATTGGGACGATCGCCGTAACATTATTATCAGGTGCGATCGCAGCAATTATTGCTCACCGTCTAACAATGCCAATTCGGGTTGCGAGTATGGCGGTAAAAAAATTGGGTCAAGGCAATCTTGATACCCGTATTTTTATAAAAGGTGAAGACGAACTGGCTACTTTGATTTCTAACATCAATCAGATGGCAGCCCAATTGCAAGAGTTACTACAGCAACAAGCAGCTGAGGCTGAACAATTAAAGTTGTTCACTAACACTTTAATCTCGATTCGCCAATCTCTTTATTCCGAAGATTTATTTAACATAACAGTAACACAAGCTCGTGAAGCACTAAAAGCGGATCGAGTAGTCATATATCATTTGGGCGACAAAGGAAGTGGGCAAGTCATAGCCGAATCTGTTGCTCCTGGCTTCCCTCAAGCTTTTGGAGAGACAATTGAAGATGCCTGTATTAGTGCCGAACTAATAGAAGAATATAGAAATGGTCGTGTCTTGGCTGTTAGTAATGTCTTTCTAGCGAACTTTGCTCCGGAACATCTGACGTTAATGAAACGTTTGCAAATCAAGGCGGTTTTGATAACGCCAATTATCAAAAATAACAAAGTATTTGGCTTTTTGATTGCTCATCACTGTAAAGAACCTCAAGTTTGGCAATCATATGAAATTAATTTCTTGAGTCAATTAGCATCTCAAGTCGGACTTACCTTAGAACGTGTCAGTTTATTAGAGGTAACGCGAGCACAGAAAGACCTTGCCATCCATTTGTCTGAAACTCTCAACTTGCAAGATATCTTTCATTTAGCGGTTCAAGATATCCGACAAGCTTTGAAAGCAGACCGAGCAGTTATTTATAAATTCGATGAGAATTTACATGGAAAAATAATCGCTGAATCAGTAGTTGCTGGATTTCCTCAGGCAATAGGAGCAGAAATTCATGACCCTTGTTTCCCAAATTATATTGAAAAGTATCGTCAAGGTCGTGTTGTGGCAATTAACAACATTTACGAAGCCAATCTAACTCAATGTTACATTCAACAACTTCAACCATTCGCAATCAAAGCTAATTTGGTAGCACCAATTCTTATGGGTGATAAAGTGCTAGGCTTATTGATTGCTCATCAGTGTTCTCAACCCCGTGTGTGGCAAGAATCTGAAATCGATTTGTTTGAGCAATTCGCCAGAATTGTTGGACTGAGTTTAGACCGAGCCAATCTTTTAGAGGAAACAAAAGAAGGACGCGAAGCAGCAGAAATATTTTCCGAACAGCAACGTCAACAAAAAGAACAACTGCAACTGCAATTAGAAGAACTGCTCGAGCAGATTGAAGCAGCATCTAGAGGTGACTTGACAGTGCGTGCTGAAGTTACTTTTGGAGAAATAGGCATCGTGGCTGACTTTTTTAATTCTATTGTCGAAAGTCTGCGAGAAATTGTCACCCAAGTAAAAGTTACCTCTACTGAAGTGAATGAAGCGATCGGCAAAAATTCTGGAGCAATTGATCAACTTGCAATTGAAGCACTCAAACAAGCAGAAGGAATCAACCACTCTTTAGATTCTGTTGAGCAAATGAAGCTTTCAATTGAAGCGGTGGCAAAAAATGCAAATATTGCCGCAGAAGTTGCCCGTAATGCCTCTTACACTGCGGAAACTGGAGGCACGGCAATGAATCTTACAGTAGAAAATATCGTGAATCTGCGACAAACCTTAGGAGAAACTTCTAAAAAAGTCAAACGTCTTGGGGAATCTTCGCAACAAATTTCTCGCATACTGTCATTGATTAACCAGATTGCCCAGCAAACTAACTTATTAGCCATCAACACTGGTCTTGAAGCGGTGCGTGCTGGTGAAGCAGGTCAAGGTTTTAGTGTGATTTCTGAACAAGTAGCCGCACTAGCAGGTCAGTGTACGACAGCAACTAGTGAAATTGAAGGAATTGTCGCCAATATTCAATTTGAAACCATCGAAGTTGTCAAAGCTATGGAATTAGGGACTGCACAGGTGGTTGAAGGCACACATCTTGTTGGGCATACCAAACAAAGTTTTAGTCAAATTATTGATGTGTGTCAGCAAATTGATGACTTAGTGCAGTCGATTTCAGCGGCTACAGTATCTCAAGTGCAAACATCTACCGAAGTCACCAATATTATGAAAGAAATTGCTAAAGTATCCGCAATAACCAGCAATTCATCTCACGAAGTTTCTCTTTCTCTGCAAACAACAGTAGATATTTCAGAAAACTTACAAGCCAGTGTGGCTAAATTCAAAGTTAATTAGTTTTTCAATTAATAGTCCTATTAATTACAAACTAAAAAACAGATATGACAGACAAAAAACAAATAACAGTTTTCTTAGCGACTATGTTAGTCGCACTGGGGCTAGTAGGTGGTGTATTTCTGTGGTTAGCTAATATTTCTAATATTAATATTATAAAACTATCCACTATTAATAATAATAAGAATCTATCCCAAGATATAGAAAAATCTAATAATGAAAGTTTCGCCCAGGTGAAAAATATTCCTTCTGGACTCTTTAACTATGGTGGTAGTACTACTTGGGCACCCATTCGTAAAGAAGTTAATTCTGCAATTCAAAGTAGCTTTCCCCAATTTCAACTACGTTATACAGAACCGCCCACAGGTAAATCTAGTTCTGGAACTGGTCTCAAAATGCTCTTGAGTAACCAACTATCTTTTTCCCAGTCATCTCGCTCAATTAAAGATGAGGAACACCAGAAGGCAGAACAGCGAGGTTTTACACTCAAAGAAATTCCTGTGGCAATTGATGGCATTGCGATCGCAGTTAACCCCAATCTCAACATTCCTGGTTTAACTATTGCCCAGCTGAAAGACATTTATACTGGCAAAATTACTAACTGGCAACAAGTGGGTGGTCCAAATTTAGCCATTACACTCTACTCTAAAGGAGTGGAAGTGGGAGGGGGCAATGTCCAATTCCTAGTCGAAAATGTCTTAGAAGATAAACAGCTTGCTGCTAACGTCCAGTTTATTTCCACGACGACACAAGCTTTAAGAGAAGTGGCGAAAAATCCCGGCGGTATTTTCTACGCTTCTGCCCCGCAAGTGGTTGGACAATGTGGTGTTAAAGCTTTGCCATTGGGACGTAAACCAGAACAACTGATTCCACCCTACGCATTGCCTTTAGTTCCCCTGCAAAAGTGTCCGCAACAACGTAACCAACTGAATACAACTGCCTTTCAAAGCGGTGAATACCCGATGACTCGGCGGTTATTTGTGATTGTGAAACAAAATGGACAGAGCGATCAGCAAGCGGGAGAAGCATACGCTGACTTGCTGCTGACACCTCAAGGTCAGGATTTGATTACTAAAGCTGGATTTGTCAGAATTCGCTGACAAAACACTTGTTCTTCCTTTACCAAAGGGAGGGTCCAAGGGGAAAGGAAAAAAGGGCTTTTTGAAGAGGGGAAAGGGTCGGGGACAAGAGGGTTAAAGGGGAGGCAGTGCGGTGAATCCAGCACTGCGGGAGGGTTTCCCTCGTGCCGGCTCTGGTGAACCCGAAGGGTCTTGGGGTTTCCCCAAGTGGAGCATCTGCCGTGAAAGGGTAAGTTTTCCCTTGCAGGGGAAAGGTTAATAAAAATCATGAGTTTTTTTAAATAGCTATTTATTTCCATACCTTTACCCTTTCCCCTTTCCCCTTTCCCCTTCTTCATGAATCAATTTTCAGTTGCAAAAAATGTAACCGCTCCTACCTTTGACTATTGCAATGCGAAAGTAGGAACATATCACTAATGACGCCATAGTTAAAGCGTCTATAAATTGTTTGAGGAGTGGAACAAAGTATGAATAGAACTGTTTTATCCGGTTCTCGGTTTAATGCTGGCAACTTGTTGAAAACACTGCCTTTTGTCTTAGTTGCATGTATAAGTTGTGTTGACCCAGGTTTGACAGAAGAAAAACAAAAAATGTTGCGAACCCTTACCGTTACTGGTCGCGGGATGGAATCAATTCCGACAACTCTGTCTCAAGTAAATCTAGGTGTGGAGGTTCAGGGTAAAACTGCACAGGATGTACAACAAGAGGCTGCCCGGAGGTCATCAGCCGTGGTAGGGTTGCTTAAAAGCCGCAATGTAGACAAATTACAAACCACGGGTATTAGACTTAACCCAGTTTATAGCTACAACAATAATGTGCAGCGAATTACAGGATATGGGGCTACAAATAGTGTAAGTTTTCGCATTGCTACTGAGAAAGCCGGCACATTGTTGGATGAAGCGGTAAAAGTGGGAGCGACACAGATTAATGGTATTAGTTTTGTGGCTAGTGATGAAGCGATCGCTCAAGCGCAAAAACAAGCACTCAGAAAAGCTACCCAAGAAGCTCAACAGCAAGCTGATGCTGTTTTTGCTTCTTTAGGTTTTAAATCTAAAGAAATAGTCAGCATTCAAGTTAATAATGCAAATGCACCGACCCCACCACCTATTGCCTATCGCAGCACCGCCAAGTTATCAGCAGAAGATGCTTCTACCCCCGTGGTTGGTGGTGAACAAGAAGTAGACGCATCGGTAACACTGCAAATTAGTTATTAACTGGGGATTGGGCATGGGACAATGGGCATTGAAAATTGAGTAAAAAGTTATTAGAGACACTCAAGACAGTGATACGCGTTCTAATACGATTCTTTCCATGTCCCATGCCCAATGCCCCATGCCCAATGCCCATTATTAAAAATTGTCATCCCCCATATCGCTATCTGCATCCCGCTTGGAACCCAACAATTCTAGTTGATCGACTTGAATAATTGGTGATGAGCGAGTGATCCCTGTATTGCGATCGCTCCATGAGTCGAACTTTAAGGAACCTTTAACGGCGATTTGCTTGCCTTTTTTTACGTAGTTACCTGCTACTTCCGCCGTTTTTCCCCATAATTCTAGGGTAAACCAATCAGGTTCATCGCTGTTGCGCGATCGACGATTCACCGCTAGTGTTAACCGACACTTAACTTTACCTGACTCAAAATACTTCATATCTGGGTCAGTTCCTACACGACCAACCAGAGTCACAACGTTAATACTCATATTTTTTACCTTTCAGTACAGGCGTACTTACTAATCGTGACTTCCATAATAGCGAATTGCAAAGCAATTAAAAGTATGTTAAATAATTTACAATTATAATTACTTAACAAATGATAAAATTTTCTCTATTTTACCGAAAATTTTATACGGATATGCTGATATCGCGGGAGAATATCAAAAAGTAATAGTCATTTGAGATAGTAAAAATTCCCAAATATTACTGAGAAAATAGTCTACTTTACTAGACTCCGGATAAAAAACGTAATAAAATCCTGGACAAATCACTCTTATGGTAGTTGTCAAAAGTATTAAATATTAGGGGGCGTAGAGAGGCGTGGGTCTTTTCAGTAAATTTTCCTTATCGCGGGATATGGGTATCGACCTCGGTACCGCCAACACCCTAGTTTATGTATCTGGAAAAGGCATTGTACTTCAAGAGCCTTCAGTAGTTGCCATCGATCAAAACGAAAAGGTAGCACTGGCAGTTGGAGAAGAAGCCAAAAAAATGCTTGGTCGGACACCGGGAAATGTGATTGCGGTACGCCCCTTGCGGGATGGTGTAATCGCTGACTTCGATACAGCGGAGTTAATGCTAAAAAGCTTTATTCAGCGTGTAAATGAAGGCAGATCTCTGGTTTTACCACGGATTGTCATCGGCATTCCCAGTGGAGTCACAGGCGTAGAACGGCGAGCCGTAATGGACGCAGCCACCCAAGCAGGTGCAAGAGAAGTTTATTTAATCGATGAGCCAGTAGCAGCGGCAATCGGTGCAGGGCTACCCGTTGCTGAACCGACTGGAAACATGATAATCGATATTGGAGGTGGCACTACAGAAGTTGCAGTCTTGAGTCTCCAAGGTACGGTGATCTCCGAATCAGTTCGCATCGCTGGTGATGAACTGACCGAAGCCATTATGCATTATATGAAAAAAGTTCATAACTTGGTGATTGGAGAACGAACCGCTGAAGATATTAAGATTAGCATTGGTTCTGCCTATCCTACTCATGAAAACGAAGAAGCGATGATGGAAGTCCGAGGTTTACACTTGCTCTCTGGGCTACCGCGCACTGTCACCATCAAAGGTCCAGAAATTCGTGAAAGTATGGCGGAACCGCTTTCAGTGATTATTGAGGCTGTGAAGCGGACACTAGAACGCACACCTCCAGAACTGGCGGCAGACATTATTGATCGGGGCATTATGTTAGCCGGTGGTGGCGCTTTGCTGAAAGGTTTGGATACACTAGTTAGTCATGAAACAGGGATTGTCACCCACGTAGCGGCTGACCCTTTGTGCTGTGTTGTCCTGGGAACAGGGCGTGTATTAGAGAACTTCAAGCAGCTAGAACGTGTGTTCAGCGGGCGTTCTCGCAATATGTAACATTGATGAACAATTCTAGATATTGGGTTTTACATCATAGAATCCAATATCTTCTGTAAAAATATTCTTATGAAAAGGTATATATGTTTACTACGCGTCGCTGGTGGGAGCGGAAAGGATTACAAATCGGGCTGCTAGGTTTAGTAGTTGGTAGCGCTTGGATGCTTCGACAAACTCAAGGCGGGCTTCTGCTGGGTATGTATCAAGAAATGACCCGTCCGTTGCAAATGTTGCAGATAGGTCAAACTCAAGAAGAACGTGTTAAAGATGCGCGGGTGTTGGAGTTGAAAACGCGCATAGAAAATTTGGAAAGCCAAAATCAAAAGCTAAAAGACTTACTCGGTTACATTGAAAAAGAACCCAAACTAGCCCGCCCAATTCCAGCGCGGGTGGTGGGACGCAGTGGCGACCATTGGTGGCAACAAGTAACTATCAATCGCGGAGCAAGCGCCGGAATACAAGAAGGTTACATTGTCAAGGCTGAGGGTGGATTAGTAGGTTTGGTTGAAAAGGTTACTGACAATTCTAGCCGCGTGTTGTTAATTAGCGACCTGAAGAGCCAAGTGGGTGTAACAATTAGCCGCACTGGAGCTAAAGGCGTTTTGCGTGGAGATGCTTCAGCTGATGGTGTGCTGGAATTTTATGAAAAAGTTCCCAATGTCAAGCCTGGAGATTTAGTTTCTACATCTAATTACAGTCAGAAGTTTCCTTCTGGCTGGGCAGTAGGACGAGTGAAGTCTCTGAATTTGAAGAAACTCCCAGCATCGATAGCAACAATTGAACTTTTTCCGCCAATTCGGTCTTTAGATTGGGTAACTATTTACCCCAAGCCGGAAAACCAAACGCCAGAAATTCAACAGCCAACAAAACCTGAATCGACAAATCAAAAGCCGCAATAGTGTAATTAAATTTACCCAAATATATTAAAAATAATGAAGATTCCTGCATTAGGTCGCAGCAGGCAGCAAAAGCCAAAATCGCCAGAGCGAAAATCGCCAGAGCGAAAATCGCAATCGAAACCGCCATCTAAACCAAAAGTCAAGCCTGTTTCTCAATGGAATCCCCAGTTACGTCAAGTGCTGGATTTAACGGTAACGGTTGGGTCTGTACTGTTATGTTTAATGATGTTGCCAACCCGCCTTCCTGGTATGGAATTATTGGGAATTGGACCTAACTGGTTATTGATTTGGGTAGTATCTTGGAGCGTGAAGCGCACGGTCTTTCAAGGAGCATTGGCAGGTATTGTGTTGGGGCTGCTTCAAGATGCCATGACATCGCCTAACCCAAGTCATGCTATCAGTTTGGGAATAGTGGGCATGATTACTGGTTTGATGCAAAAGCAGCGTTTTATCCAAGAAGACTTTATTTCTATTGCCTTAATTGTCTTTGGAATGACGGTTTTAGAGGGGACTATTTTTGCATCGTTATTAAGTTGGATGGGCGATCGCAATATTGAAGACATCTGGAAATATTACCAGAAGGTCGCCCTTTCCTCTGCTATTCTCAGTAGTCTCTGGGCACCTGTGCTTTATTATCCTTTAAATCGGTGGTGGCAGCAAATAAAATTGGCACAGTCATGAGGAGAATGGAGACTGGGGACTGAGGCACGGGTAAGAAAGTTATTTGTTTTGAGGGCAAAGTGTTATAGCCGAGGGTGAAAAGCTGAGGAAAAAGTCAGGACTCACGATTCACCTGTGTTTGTGGTGTTTTAGTCCGAAATTTTTCTTTGAATTTGGGCATCATCTGGCAATATAGATTCAAGCGCTTAGGCGCTTAGGATAGGGCTAAAGGCTAGAGATTAAGGAGATTAAAAGTTATATATTCTTCGATTCTTAATCCAACTGCCCCTAATCCAAGCGTCCCTAATCCCTAATCCTTGTATTGCCCAAAGTTATGGATAATTCCCCTGTGATTGCTCAACCAAATGCATCAGACAATAATTACAGTCAAGAAAATGCACTTTTAGTAAAGTCGGCAGTTGGTTTGGATTCACACTTAGAGAAAATGGTGGGAAATGACTTTGACTCCCGCATGATGCAGCGGTGTTTGGAACTCGCAAAACGCGCCACCGGACGCACTTCGCCAAATCCTTTAGTGGGAGCGGTAATTGTCAAAGATGGCGAGATTATCGGGGAAGGATTTCATCCTCGTGCAGGTGAACCTCATGCGGAAGTTTTTGCCCTCAAAGCAGCTGGCACTGCGGCTCGTGGAGCGACAATTTATGTCAGCCTAGAACCTTGCAATCATTACGGACGCACTCCCCCTTGTTCTCAAGCTTTAATCGCCGCTGGGGTGGCAAAAGTGGTAGTAGGTATGGTTGACCCCAATCCACTGGTTGCGGGGGGTGGTATTGCCCGTTTACGTGCCGCTGGGATAGAAGTTGTGGCAGGGGTGGAAGAAGAAGCTTGCCAGAAAATTAATGAAGGTTTTGTTCATCGTATTCTCTACAAACGACCTTTGGGCATTTTGAAATATGCCATGACTTTAGATGGCAAAATTGCCACCAGCGCCGGTCACAGTGCTTGGGTGACAAACCGAGATGCGCGCACTGAAGTACATCAACTGCGGGCTGCTTGCGATGCTGTAATTGTTGGTGGTAATACAGTGCGACAAGATAATCCTTACTTAACCAGCCATCAAGAGGGGGCAAATAATCCTTTACGGGTGGTGATGAGTCGCAGCCTGAATTTACCAGAAAATGCCCACTTGTGGCAAACTTCAGAGGCTCCAACTTTGGTGTTAACAGAAGTAGATGCTAACCCTGAGATTAAAGAATTTTTGCGAAAGCAGGGAGTAGAGGTGGTGGAACTAACTCCCCTCACGCCAGATAAAGTAATGGCTTACTTATATGAGCGGGGTTTTTGCAGCGTATTGTGGGAGTGTGGCGGCATATTAGCCGCTAGTGCGATCGCCACTGGTGCTGTACAAAAAATTCTTGCCTTTATCGCTCCGAAAATCATTGGTGGTAACAATGCACCCACACCTGTGGGTGACTTAGGCTTCACCACTATGACTGAGGCTTTGCCCTTAGAACGTGTAAGCTGGCGTGTGGTAGGTTCCGACTGCTTAGTGGAAGGTTATTTGCCGCGAAAAAGTTAATAGTACGAGTGTTAGTGGTTAGTTGTTGATTGGAGCGTGGGCATCGGGCATTGGGCATCGGGCATCGGGCATCGGGCATCGGGCATTGGGCATTTCCCCTTTTCCCTTTTCCCCTCAACAAAATTGTCACTAACCACTAATCAATCAAGATTTTCTTACCCGTAACATTGACGGTCATGGGCAATATCACGAATCAGGCTTAACCTGGCTTGAATATAGTCACACAGAAAATCGGTTTCGTTACAATCTAACAATGCTTGCGTTTTGGTTTGTTTGACTAACCATTGCACCAAGCTAGCATCGTCTAGTTGCAAGAGGGTCTTGGAATGGGCTGTTTCAACCACAGTCCAAAGCTGACGCATAATCGTAGGAGTCATCAGACCTCAATTTAATCATTAGCTTAGTTCTTTTCAGCGTACACAATTTGGGCAAGAGATTGTGCCATGAGCGTACAAGCCGACACAAGTATTATCAAAAACTTAATAATCGGATTTATAACTTGATGAAGATTAAGAATCAGCAACGCCCATTACTCAAGTTAATCAAAACTAGGTAGATTAAGTAAAACTAAACGTCACTCATTGGGCATAGGGCACGCTCGCATTGGGCACAAAATAAAACTAAGTGAAATTTATTGACGATCGCCTACTTAATTAGATAATCACTCTTTTCATAAAGTTAAAAACTTAAATTTTAATAAAAATATTATTATGATGTTTGTTTCAACTGTTTCACTATTTTGAACTTAACTGAATTGCCATATGACGAAATATTAAGTAGCCGCCAAGTTACTGCGTTTTCGCTCGTACGCATATAAACCTTTGTTCCAAGCATCCATAACTTGAGACATTGGAAAAAAGTAAAGTTTCCAGTGGCGACTTTTAGTGTGATCGCACGCACTGTGTGCGGTTAAATGGTACTCTGTAAAAATGAATTACGAAACTGCTCGCAAATTGCTTATTGACCAGGCAATAATAAGCGAGGAAAACCCAGATGCCCTGTTAATGCGTATGCAACACGGAAAACCACCTGTACCTGGTCACATTACCTCGATTTTGTTGGCGTTGAAAGTGGTTTTTGAAGGACTTAAAGATGCTACGACTGTAGATAGGGAACTAGCTAACTCGCTGTATCAATTAAGCATTAAGACGCAGCAGTTATTTGCAGCAGGGCGCAAAGCTGGGGTAGAATGGCCCCCGCTGCTAAAAGAAGACTTGCTGCGAATTATGATCGCTGTTGAAAGTATATTTTCTGGCGATTGGCAAACTCTACATTAACGATTTCGCAATTCGGCTTCCAACTTGTCTAAATCGGTTTTCAGCAAAACTGTCATCTGACCGGTGAAGGCTTTACCTTCTTTGGGTTGAGCAACTTCTACCCAGTATGCATAGCGATCGCCTACTCGTAATTCTCCCTGTAAAGCTTCTCTGATGGGAGTTTTCGCTAAACGCGCATTATTTATCGCACTTTGATTCGGATACTCATATATCACCTGAGCGCGATTAAAGTCTTGATAGATATCCAATCCATAAATTACCCGCAACGATTCTTGCAAACGTTGAGCTGTAATACCGTTAATCGCATCATACATCGCAATCCGTTCCGTGCGTATTCTGCTGCGGTCTTTGGTAAAACCGACTTTCCCAGGTGGTAACACCGATGCTTGAAAACTAAATCGCTGGGCAGCTGTATCAGTCTTTTGAATCAAAAATCGCTCATTACGGCTGGGGCGAAGTGTAGAATTAGCTTTAATCCATGTACCGACTTCCTCTGTACTTTGCCCTGGTAAAGCGTTAACTTTAGAATTAGAAAGCATTCCCAGGTAAAATAAGGGAACTAAAAAACAAAGTAGAAGTTTTTTAAGCATTTTCTCCTCACAATTAATACTCCGATTTACCCTCATAAAAGGGTGTAATCATAGTTTTCCCGTTTTTGGAGAAATAAATGTCAATTCTCATATGACATCTGACATCGAGCGATCGCTCTGTGAACTTGAATCAAAATGTGAAAATCAACAGATATTCTTATCAGATTGAAATTCCTACATTTGCGCGATCGCCGACTGCTTTAGCGACTTTGACTGCGGCAGAAAGTTAAGAAACTGGATACTGGTCAAACTTGTGCATCAATTCAAGTAGCTCTGCTTGGCTGGGCTGTCGCCCATCTTTTGTCAGTTCTGCTAAACCTTCAAAATACTGCTCTCGTGAATCAGCAGGACAGAACAGGATTAACAGCTTCGATCGCGTTTGTCCTGGATTCGAGAAGCCATGCGCCATGTTTTCCGGCACGAGCATCAACGTTCCTGGTGGAGCAGTCACGCTGCGTTGATCCACGACGAGTTCAACTTCACCTTCAACCACATAGAAGATTTCGGTCAGTTGTTTGTGAATATGAGGACTTGCACCCTCAGTTCCTGGCTCCATGACAAACTCAAATAGCCCAAAATGACCGTGTGTATCTTTCCCAGTCACTTTGAAGGTACAAGTACTTGTGCGAATCTTGACTGATTTTCCTTCTCCAGGCTGCAAGATTAGGGGTAATGACATAAAGACCTCCTCAATGGTTAAGAGTTTGAAATGACTGCAACGGCATCAATTTCAAACAACATGCCGTCCACTGCCAATTTTGGTACTGGAATGAGCGTACTCGCTGGCTTGCGATCGCCATTCCACATTGCATTACGTTCTAGTGATATCAATCGTTGTTTTTCAGCATTATGATCGACACAAAGCACTGTAATTTTCACCACTTGTTCTGGCGTTGCTCCAACTGCAATCAATGCTATGCGAAGATTTGCAAATGCCTGTTTCAATTGGGCAGCAAAGTCATCAGAAACCGAATTACCGTTTTCATCCTCACCCAGCTGACCCGCGATGTAGACTAGTGTTGCGCCAGGAGGGATAACGGTAACGTGACCATAGCCGTAATGAGATGGGTTACTTAACCCGACTGGATTGATGTGTTGAATTTCTCTAGACATTGCTGTCGTCCCTAATTAAAGAATTGAATTTCTCTAAGATTGCTGAGAACTCGCTAACCTTGTCATAACAGAGGAGCGGGCAACAGCGATACCCTTGCCTCCCGTCTAATGTTGACTCGAGTAGAACACATTACACTCGGCGATCAACGGTGCGTTTACCGAATTTCTAAAGCAATATTTTAGGATCGTCAGTTACGTCGTTCTTGTCCGTAGCTTACGGCTAAAGTTACTTATACAGTTCAATATCCTGACGCATCGTAGTTACTTGTATTTGTAGATATCTTTAGCAAGACTAATAGGTCATTTATAACAATTCTCCTAAAGGCTGAATAAGAGCGTATTTAAACAAAAGCTTTCTTCTTGTCTGTTGATTTATATCTCTGTTTTCTGGAAAATGTTAAACTCATACCCAGAGCTAAAAGCCCCAAGGTGTTAGATGATTCGGGGATAGATTTAAATCGGCGAAACTCAATTGGTGTGCTGACAATTAAATTACCTCTAGCATCAAAAATTTGGTCTAACGAGTCAATAACGCCATTACCGAGAGTTAAACTAGAAACCACCTTGCCACCTGAACTGCTTGGGCAGCCATTTGGAGCATTATTTGCTATGTAGCGATTATTTTGCAACATCAGCAAAAGGTCGCAGCTTGTCTCAAGTATATTGCTATTGTTAATGATTCGTTCAGGCTGAGGGTTATTGCAGATGCCACTTAAAATATTTGGGTTGACAAAGCTACGAATACTCAGCTTTACACCAGAATCTGCTTCACTAAAAGAATAAAACCGTATGCGATTAAAAGCTGAACTTCTTTGTTCAAGATAAATGTTTTCTGTTTCATCGACAGGGTTAGCATTAGCTAACTCAACTTTACAGTTCAATGTTGTAATAAATGGAACCGAAGGTTTACTAGCTACCTGTTGGGCATTGTCGAAGAAACCAGTAAACCACTGTGCAGCTTGCTTCACCTGTATTGATGGTGCAATTGTAGCAGCACGACTTTCTGGGGCAAATGCTAAAGTTGAAAATAAAACTGTTAGAGTACAAATTTTTAGTTTATTCATAACTCAATTAATATTCTAAAAGCTATTTTCCTTTTACGGAATCATTGCTACTTTAATTACTTTACGCGCCTTCATATCAGAAAATACCTGTTCCAAATCCTTCAATGGACGGTGTTCGCTAATAAGTAATTCAAAAGGAATTTTTCGACTAGCGATGAGTGATAAGGCTTCGCGTACAAACTTAGGAGTGTTGTGAAATACACCTTTGAGAGTAAGTTCGCTGTAATGTAACTGTTCTGTGTTAACGCTAATCGTCGTATCTCGCGGACAACCACCGAATAAGTTGACTGTAGCACCAGGACGAGCGCAGGCGATCGCACTTTCCCAAACACTCGGTACACCAGTCGCTTCAATCACGATGTCTGCACCCCACCCATCGGTTAGTTCTTTCACCAAACTGGGAATATCTGCTATCTGACGATAATTAAAAGTCTTTGCCGCACCCAGCTTTTTACCAATTTCTAGCCGAGTATCGTTACCACCCAACAAAAACACCTCAGCAGCGCAATCATACGCTAACTTGGCGACGAACATCAGCCCGATCGCTCCATCTCCCAACACGACTACTTTATCTTTAGCTTTGACGTTAGAACGCGCTACCCCATGCAAAACGCAAGCTAAAGGTTCAGTCATCGCTGCTAATTCATCGGGCAACTCATCAGGAATCGGCAACAAATTATGCTCTACAATCGCTGCGGGAATTTTCAAGTATTCCGCAAAAGTGCCATTATTCCAAGTTAAATTCGGGCAAAGCGAATATTCTTGACGTTGACAAAAAAAGCATTTCATGCAAGGGGCAGAATTATTTGCGACTACGCGATCGCCTACTTCCCAACCCCTAACATCTGCACCTAATGCTACAATTCGCCCAGCTGCCTCATGACCAAACAGAGTTGGAGGCTTGAGCATTTTAGCATGGCCGCCGCGCCGCCAAACTTTCAAATCCGTACCACAAGTTGTGGCACATCCCACTTGGATGACGACTTCACCCTCACCAGGAGTAGGATCGGCAACTGACTCTAACCGTAAATCTTCCTGACCATAAAGCAATGCTGCTAACACAGCCAAAACCCATTAATTAGCTCCACCTGATTTTACCAGGTGAAGTCGGCAACTTATCAAAGGTTAATTAATCTCGAATTTTAGGAACCTGGGAACTTTGAACCTTGAGGATCAGTCTGAGTAATTTAAGAATTGACTACTGGAGGAGTAAGCACTCCCGTGGTTCTGGTTTCTGGGTTAGTCAAGCGAGAAACTGTTAATTGTGGAACTTCTTGGCGACAAGATTGGCAAAACCAGTATAATTCCCCGTGACGGACATGACGAAGCAGGGAAGCACCGCAACACGGACAGGTGTTGGCTTTCATACTCATACAAATGTCCTCCTTGACAAAAAATGGTTGTTTGTTTTAACTAGAAAAAAAGCGTTAATTAAAAGTTGATTTTGCCGACACGAACGCGCCCGTTAGAATGAATACGATCTTGAATTATTTTTTCATAAACCGCTTCGTAGCCGTTAACCATTTGGTTAACACTAAAGTTGTTTTCTACGTATTCTCGGCAAGTTTGACGATTTAATTCCAAAGCAGATTTAATCATTCCCGCCATTTCATCATAACTTTGGCAAACCAAACCTGTTACACCTTGGGCAATTACTTCCGGTACAGAACCTAAGTTCAGAGCAATTACTGGTGTTCCAGTAGCCATTGATTCAATCATTACTAAACCAAAAGGTTCGCTCCAGGTAATGGGAAAAAGCGTAATAGTAGCATTGCCCAATAGTTCACCTTTTTCGGCGTGGTTGATTTCACCGAGGTATTGAATTTGCTGACCATCGATTTGGGGGGCAATTTCTTGTTCAAAAAACTGAGAATCTACTAAATCCACTTTTCCAGCCATTTTCAGACGCCAACCTGTTTTTTTCGCAATGGCGATCGCATGTTGTGGTCCCTTTTCTGGTGAAAAGCGTCCTAAGAATGCTAAATATGGCGGGTCTTGGGGTTTGGCGACAAAAGGATAATCTGCCGGGTTAATTCCGTTGTATACTGTGCCGACGTAGTTAAGATCGATTTGACGTTGCGCGTTACTAATGCTGACGTATGCTTGCTTTTGGTGGTAAGAAAATACGTTACGGTTATCCGCGGTAAATTTACCATGTAAAGTATGCACTGTTGGTGTAGATACCAAACTCGCTAAAGGTAATGCCGAAATCCCTACATGGGAATGGATGATGTCAAATTCCGTTGCATTTTGGTAAACTTGGCTGAGTTCGAGCGTTTCATACACTGCATAATCTTTAACATTCGGGTCTAAGCGCAATGCACGCGGATAAACTGCTTTTAAATCAGCTAAGGTTTGTGAATCGCCAGAAGCGAACAAAGTGACATCATGACCTCGACGCACTAGTTCATCAGTCAATCGACTCACTACCAACTCAATTCCTCCATAACTCGGAGGTGGAACTTGTTCCCATAAGGGGGCTACTTGAGCGATTTTCATTTCTTTGCTTTGCTTGGGCTGTTGAAAAAATCCTCAGGTCAGGGACTTAAATGTTATCACCGTAGAACATTTATACCTGAACGTTTGCAATTTAAATTAACCTTATTTTCTCCCCAGACCACAATATCGGTTAACCGTACCTTGAAAATACAATTAACTAATTAAACACTATTTTCACAGAGGTATAAGACTACCTCTAATTTATAATACAACGTAATGATTAACACTTTCATCTATCTTGGGGATCATATATTCAATGAAAGATTTTGTATCTTAAAATACTAAATTTTTGGTTTTAATCAATTTTTGTTGACTAAAAGTAAGTTAATAAATCTTGATAAATAATAACTGACTTACTGATAATTTAAAAATATGAAAATTGCTACTTGGAATGTCAACTCGATTCGTACTCGTTTAGAACACGTTATTAATTGGTTGAGTGAAAATCCGGTTGATGTCCTTTGCTTACAAGAAACCAAAGTTGTAGATAGTAACTTTCCGCGATCGCCTTTTGAGGAATTGGGCTATCATCTGTATACATCAGGACAAAAAGCTTACAACGGTGTGGCTTTGATTAGTCGGGAACCGCTTACAGATGTAAGTACTGGTTTTACACCGATTTTGGGTGATATAGAGCCAACTTGGGATGAGTCCAAGCGGGTGATTACAGGTGTAAACAATGGCATTCGGATCGTTAATCTTTACGTTCCCAATGGTTCAGCGGTAGGAAGCGAAAAATATGAATATAAGCTCGAATGGTTAAAATTGCTCTTAGAG
The DNA here is from genome assembly GCA_019359015.1 of Spirirestis rafaelensis WJT71-NPBG6. Classification (GTDB taxonomy): domain Bacteria; phylum Cyanobacteriota; class Cyanobacteriia; order Cyanobacteriales; family Nostocaceae; genus Hassallia; species Hassallia rafaelensis. The sequence goes on along the minus strand of JAHHID010000018.1, from coordinate 59,994 downwards.
TATTTGCGATGTCTTACGACAAGCCCCTCCGGGTCTACGCTTTTATCATCACAAACAACAATCTGCGTGTGTGGCGACTTTAATATTGCCTTAGAGCCTGAAGATATTCATGAAGGCGTAATTGCAGAAAATCACATCATGGCATCTCAAGCAGAACGCCAAGCCTTACGAAATATTCTCGCATTAGGATTTGCCGATGCCTTTCGCAAATTTACCAGTGAAGGTGGACATTATAGCTGGTGGGACTATCGCGCTGCTGCTTTTCGCCGTAACTTAGGTTGGCGAATTGACCATCATTATCTAACGGAAGCTCTGTACGAGCGTGCAGTCAGCTGCACTATTGATGTAGCACCGAGAAAATTACCTCAACCCAGCGACCATACACCCGTCATTGTTGAATTTTAGATTCTAGGATGTGGTTAGGAGTTAAGAGTTAGCGGATAGTGGTTAGTGGTTACAGTTTTTCCAACTAACAACCCTTCGGGTGACGCTCCTGCGTCGAAGCTCGCCAATGAGCGTGACTGTGGCTTCTAGCCGCAATTGATCGCAGTGGCTCACTAACAACTAACAACTAACAACTAACCTACAACCAACACATAATTCAAATTTATATGTTTCTGGTCACTGGAGCAACAGGAGATATTGGTCGCAGAGTCGTGCGACTACTACGTACACAAGAGATGTCCGTCAGGTCATTTGTCCGTCTCACATCGCGTTTCAGCGAGCTAGAACACCGAGGATCTGACATCTTCATCGGCGATTTGCAAGAACAAAAGGATATCGAGAAAGCTTGTCAGGGCGTACAGTATATTATCAGCGCCCACGGTTCTGGTAGCAATGCCTTATCTCTAGACTACCGAGCGAATATTGAATTAATTGATCAAGCAAAAGCCAATAAAGTAGAGCACTTTGTCTTTATTTCCGTACTCGGTGTTGACCGAGGGTATGAAGATGCTCCGGTTTTCAAAGCAAAACGAGCAGTAGAGCGCTATTTACAAGCCAGTGGTTTAAATTACACTATTTTACGCCCAGCTGGATTAGCATCAAATTTGCTGCCATTAGCAGAACGGTTTCGGGAAACGGGACTTTATTTGCTTATTGGCGACCCGAAAAACCGTACCTCAATTGTGAGTACAGATGATTTAGCAAAAATGGTAGTAGATTCTATGACAGTTTTAGCTGCTCGTAACAAAATTTTACCAGTCGGGGGACCGGAGGTTTTATTGCGAGGAGATATTCCTCGGATTTTTAGTCGGATCTTCAACAAAGAGCCAGTATTAATTAACGCGCCACTTTTGCTAGTTGATGGGTTACGGGGTGCATTAGGTTTGTTTAATTCTGAAGGACAAAAAGCTTTGGGAACCTTCCGTACATTGCTGGGGAATGAATTTTTCTGTACAACTGAGGAAATTGCCAATTTAGAGGCGATTTATAATTTTAAGTTAGAAACATTAGAAAGTTTCATCAAGCGTTATTTAGCAGTTTGAGTGTTTAATGAATAGTCGATAGTTGATAGTGGTTAGTAGAACAACACGCCAACCCTCCAACTAACCACTAACAACTAACCATTAACCACGCTCAACTAACCATTAACTAAAATCTAAAATTTTATGAAATCTTCCATAGTTGCAAATGCTGCTCAAGCACGTCAGACAAAAGAAAGATTCGCTAAACCAGAAGACCAATTATCTTATGAATTAGGTAAAGCGGTACAGGAATTACCACCGCTATACACGAGAATTTTAGCAGGAACAATTAGTGCGGCGATATTTGGAACGATCGCCTGGGCGAATTTTTCGCAAATAGATGAAGTAGCGACAGCACCAGGGGAATTAATTGCTTCCACACAGGTGCGACCGGTGACATCGTTGGGTGGTGGCTCAATTGTATCAGTCAACGTCAAAGAAGGCGATCGCGTTGCAAAAGACCAAGTTCTGCTTCAACGCAACCCAGATATTCAAAAAACCGAGGTTGCTCGCCTCAGCAAATCTGTAAAGTTGATTCAGGAAGATATGCGACGTTTGGATGCAGAACGTATTGGTGGTGAAACAACCGGAACGCAAATCCAAGATGAACTTTTAAACTCTCGTTTGCAAGACTTCAAAGCACGTCAAGCAGCTGCTGAAGCCGATGCCAATCGGCAACTAGCATTAATTGACCAATCAAAAGTACGGCTCACCCGTTTGGAAGATAATTTAGACAACGCCAGAAGTAATCTTGCTAATATTAGAAATAATCTGGAAAACGCCAAGCAAGTCCGCGAGCAAATATTACCTAACCTGAAGATAGCCCAAGAAAGGGTAGATAGACTCGGATCTTTACTTGCTAGCGGTGGAGTAGCGAAATTACAATATTTGCAAGCGCAAGAATCATTTAACCAGGCAAATGCACAAATTACCAGAACAAAAGATGAGATAGTTAATGCTCAAAGCAAAATTAACGAAGAGCAAGACAAAGTATCGTCTTTAGAAAAAGATATTGCTGGGCAAAAGCAAGAAATTCGCTCCCTGGAAGCAGCTTATCAAGGTGCCCGCAATCAAGCGCAGCGTGTAGCATCAGAGCGTAAAAGTGAAATTTTAACTCAACTCAACAAGCGCAAAGAAGAAATGACCAACGTTGAAGGTCAGTTAGAACAGGCAAGAAAGCAACAAGATGACGAAACCATCAAAGCTCCGGTAGCCGGAACTATCTATAGAATCAAAGCAACTAAAGGACCAGTGCAATCAGGTGAAGAGTTGCTGTCTATTTTACCAGAAGGGGAAGATTTACTGCTAGAGGTGAAAGTCTTAAATCGTGATATTGGGTTTATTCGCGAGGGAATGAAAGCCAAAGTGAAAATGGCGACCTTTCCTTTTCAGGAATTTGGTACTATTAACGGTGAGGTAGCGCAAGTAAGTCCGAATGCGATCGTTGATAAAGAATTGGGCTTAGTTTTCCCGACAAGAATTAAGCTGAATAAGCACTCTGTAATCGTGCGAGGTCAAGAAGTAGGATTTACACCAGGGATGACTGCTAATGGTGAAATTGTCACTCGTAAAAAGTCAATTTTAACTTTCATAATGGAGCCGGTGACTCGCAGGTTTAGCGAGGCTTTCTCTGTGAGGTAAATTTGGCGGTGGGTTGTTTGTAGCTTCTCATCAAACATCGCAATTTGCCCGAACCAAACACCCTAGTACCGCTGCGCGGAAGTCAAAAGTCAAAAGTCAAAAGTCAAAAAGCTTATAATGTAAGCTTTTCGTTGATTTGGAACGGTAGCTTTATTTCCGCGCCCCGTGTACTAGAAGGGTGTCGCTATACGTACAGAGCTTGTCTACACGGGCTTTTATGATTTAAGCCCACGCAGCTGGGCTTTGTTCGTATAGACCCAGGCTTCCAGCCTGTCGGTGCGTTTTTCCTAAACTATTTCCGAATTGATATCAAACAACCAATCGCGATACTCTTCGATTTGTGTTTTCGATTGATTTAATATGTTTTCAACAGCAGCATCGCTGTCAATGCTATTGATGCCGAAAATGTCCTGAGAATATTGGGATTGTAGCTGAAATTTTGGTATCAACATTTTATTAGCTTGAATAGAACTATCCGTCAAGCTGAAAGTTGCGGGCTTGTAACTTTGGAAAAGGTTTCTAGAATTACTTTCAATTCCACTGTTAAAACTTTGCAAAAAAGAGTGCGGTCGCCCAAAATCGGCGACAATTTCAGGGGAAGATTGAAGTGCAGTGCTAGATATGTTTGCAAAAAGTTGATCGCTCTGAGTTGTAGAACTTAAGCTGAAGTTAGAATTTGTAGCTTGTGTACTATTTCCCGAAGTGTCTGTGAGAATTTGACGCACTTCAGCATCAGTTAGATTGGGATTAGCACTCAGCATCAACGCGACTACACCAGCAACGTGGGGAGTCGCCATCGATGTGCCACTATAATTAGTATACTTATTACCCGGAAGTGTCGAGTAGACATCGACTCCTGGAGCTGTAACATAGGTAAGTGGTTGAAATCCAGCTAGGTTAGAGAAGCTAGCCAAATTATTTTTCTTATCGACTGCACCAACAGCAATTCCGGTTTCGTTTGCGTAGCGAGCAGGATAACCTGGTAGTAACCCACTGTCATTACCCGCTGCCATAACAACGATCGCTCCTTTGCTGCTAGCATATTTCAAAGCTGATTCTAGAGCGCTGTTAGGATAATCACCACCTAAGCTGAGGTTGATGACGTTGGCTCCATTGTCCGCAGCATAACGAATCCCCTGTGCGATCGCATCATAAGAACCTGAGCCAGAGTCACTCAAAACCTTGACTGGCATAATCTTCGCATCATAGGCAATGCCAGTCACACCGAAGTTATTGTTCTCTCCCGCAATAGTCCCAGAAACATGAGTGCCATGACCGGCTACATCTAAAGTATTGTTGTCGCTGCTGTCAAAATTCCAACCGTAGACATCATCAACATAGCCATTGCCATCATCATCTTTGCCGTTGTCAGCAATTTCTTTACTATTAGCCCAGATATTATCTTTTAAGTCGTCATGGTTGCGGTCAACCCCAGTATCCACCACAGCAACGACAACACCCTCACCAGTGTATCCCTTTGCCCACGCTTCTGGCGCTTTCACAAGGTCAGCACCCCAATTATTTCCACCGAGGTTAGGAACATCAGCAAAAGTATTCTTACCAGCAGCTTTACTCACTGCATCTGCGGCATTAATTAAACCATAGCCATCGGTATAGTTGTAGTTTTGACTATTAGCAGTAGTAGAGGAATCGAGCATCTGCACGTCATTTGTCGCTGTATTGAAGCTGCTGTGACTGCCAAAACGAAAGTCGTAATTATCCTGTTCATGAAAGGAATTTACTGACGATACAGGAGTAAAATTGAGTCTTTTATCATAAGAATTGTTTCTATTAGAATCACTTTCCATTAGTATTTTTCCTGATATATATCAATACTTTTGACAGCACAAGCTGTTAAAACCTTGGCAACAAGATTTTAAAAAAGAAATTACTTCTCTTTGCCAATAATTACTATGAATTGAAATGTGAAAATGCCAATTTGCTTACAAATGGCAATATGTCAGTAATAATTGTCTGCAAACAAAGATTTTAATAAATAATTTATTTGTATATTCCGAAACCAATAAAATAAATAAACATAAAAAAACACAGAAGCCCTCATTACCCGACGACTAAAGTCGCGGCTACAAAAACAAAGTCCGCTTACGCGGACTTAATGTCTAAAAGCCTGCCTACGCAGGCTTTGTTCTTGTAGCCTCACCCTGGAAGGGTGAGGGCTAAGTTGATATAGTTGTTGTGGAATCCCAATAACTAAAGTTGCTTGCAATTTCATTCCAACCTAATTCTAGGATGCCCGATTTTGAGGAGCCGTTATCGATTCCCCAAGGGTTGAAAAGAGTAAACTTTTGGGTAGAGGAATTGTAACCAACCACTGCATAACCATGATCGGCAAGGATATTTGATGCAACTCCAGTTGATTTTGTCGCTAGCCCAATCGATTGACCAGAATTAAACGCATTGACTATTGAGTTAAAGTCAAGAGCATTAAAACTAGAAACTTTACGTCCGGTGATTTGAGAAAAGGCATCTGCAACATATCCACCATGACTAATACCCTTGTAAGAATTGGTATTATCTTGATAGATCCATCCAGATTCATTAAGTTGAGCATAAGCTTTTTCGGCAAGAGTTACCCATAATTCATTCGTAGAATTATTATAGTGATTCCCCTTATTCGCATAAGCTAAATACCCTGTATCAGTGGTCGGTAAATATCTGTCCACCGTCACATAGTCAGCTACCCCATTTTGCCAAAAGCGGACGGAAAAAGTATTATCACCGTTATCAATAAACATACTCTCAATTGTGCTGGGTGAACGGAAAGCTGTTTCCGCTAAACCTGCTAATAAGAAGCAGTCATTAATCACACCTTGTTTTATATCTTGATAACTGATGCCATTTTGGAACAGAGAACCACTAGCATATTGATAAGTGTAGGAAGTTGTTGGGCGATCGCTACCATAAAACCACTTACTAATTAGGTTCTCTAACTGAATATCACTACTACCTACATCCAAGTTGCCTAGTGTATTACCCTGATACTTTTGATTAGCAACATCACCGTTAACAACTTTGTTAGCCAAAACGCGGACATGTTCAGGAATTTTTAAATAAGAGGCATTGCTAACTAAAGTGCGAAGGTCTTTAACTTCTGTAGCATCAACTACACTGTTATCTTTACCTTCACGCAAGATGCTAATAATATCGTTGCGGTCTAACACATTATCTGCGAAACGCAACCTTGTTGCTGCACGTATACCGTCAGATTGAATATTCTGGTCAAACCAATCCCCAGGATCAGCAACTACAGGAGCGGGTTGCGAAATGCTAAAGCTTGTTTGATAAGTGTTGCTAGTAGCACCGGATTTATCGTATGCTCGTGCCCACAACTGATATTTACCATTACTTAGACCGCTAATCCCGTAGTTAAAGCTAGCATTGCGGTTGTCGCTACCTTGAGCGCTGAATTTATCCACATTGCTGATGATGTCCCAACTTCCACCATCTTTTTGCAATCGGAAATCTACTTGGGCTAAGTCAGTGACACCATTGCCATCAAATACTGTAGCGTTAGTAAGTTTGACAGTTTCGCCTAGTTGATAGCTGCTTTTATCAGTGCCAAATTGTAATGATTGCGGTGCTTCGTTGGCAGAAATGCTAAAGCTTGTTTGGTAAGTGTTGCTAATAGCACCAGATTTATCGTAGGCTTTCGCCCATAACTGATATTTACCACCAGTTAGATTACTAATCGCATAGTTAAAGCTAGCACGGTTGTTGTTGCCATCAGTGCTGAACTTGTTTACATTGCTGATGATGTCCCAGTTTCCACCATCTTTTTGCAATCGGAAATCTACTTGCGCTAAGTCAGTGACACCATTGCCATCAAATACTGTAGCGTTAGTAAGTTTGACAGTTTCGCCTAGTTGATAGCTGCTTTTATCAGTGCCAAATTGTAATAATTGCGGCGCTTCGTTGCCAGAAACGCTCAGTTTGTAGCTACTATTCGCATCACCTACTCGGTAGACTCGGATGTAGTAACTACCTGTTTCTAGAGTTCTGCTTATAGATTCAGCCTTGCGCTTACGACTATAAGAACCTGCAACTACGGCTCCATTTTTGTCTAACAGCTGCACATCTGCATTCGCCGATAGATCGTTAAGAGCAAGATTAAAGCTACTACGACCACTGACATTACATGTGTAATAATCGTTTGGGTCACTTTTGCCGACCCACTCTGAAATGTTACTATTTAAAGAAGTAATATTTAATTTATTTGCTGTACTTAAAGTATTGCCGACTGAATCAACTGGCATAAATATTTCTGCGTCCTATGCTCAAGATAAATTGACAAGACACAGACTTCAGGGTGCGCCTTGTAAAGGTTTTATAGCTACGTTTCAAAATTAATTTGTAGTTCTATACTGCTGCTTTACCTACCAAAACAGCTAGGAGAAATACACGTATTTTTAAATACTTTATTTATATAATTCTCCGATAAAATGCTGAGTAAATAATGTAAGTAATTACGCGCAATTTGTAAAAAATAATGCTTTGATTTTTTCAACAAAACAGTCTTCCCCACAAAGTGAAAAACACTGAGTAGAAATGCTCACCAAAGAAAGGATGAACGTGAGTGCGTCTTTGCGATTGAGAAGGATAAAGGATGAAAAAAGACAAAGAAAGAGCGCGTCTCGCAGAGAAGTTTGTAGCGTCATTATTCCAATGAGAAGTGATTTATCGCTTCTGGTTCTTACACTTCATCCTTCAGATGAGGTTTTTTATGTCGCAAAAATCAAAATTGCCTCAATTTAGTGAGACTTGACAGGTAGTTTGGATTTTATGAAGAGTTGCGATCGCGCTCAAATTCTGATTAACCCGCAGGTGTTTACGCAGGCAAACTACTAAAAAACTCTGCCTCCAATGAAGATTAAGGCAGAGCATATAGCAAGGCATTTAAATGGGAAAATGTAGACACACCGAATGTAAAAACGACTTCCCTAAAGGTAGGGAAGGAGTTATTCCAATGTATTAAGCAAAACCCCTCTCAAGAGCTTCTGCTCGTCGCACAGCAGCATCCGCATTAACTAGTCCGGAGCCATAAACCGTGTCATAGCCAGCTGCACCCAAATCGTAGGCTGTTTCTGAGAGAATAGTCTTGATTTGTCCAGCAGTAAGATTTGGATTAACACTCCACACCAAAGAAGCTATGCCTGTCACCACCGCTGTTGATGCTGAAGTTCCATTGAAACGGTCATAGTAGCCCATCTCATAGGTTGCAGATGCATCAGTACGAGTAGCAGATGTGGCAATAAATTCAGATGGAGCCATTAAAGTCAAGCCAGTTCCACGGTTATAACCCCACCAATTTTCATAGGAGATGCCCTCCCCTGGTGTTTTTGCATTGCCATACCAATCTTCATTTCCCCAAGAAGAACCTATTGCAAGGACATTGTTGTTAGTTTCCGCCAATGATGCGGGACTAGCAATTGTATTTTTATCTTGATTGCCAGATGCAATTACAAATAAGACTTTATCTTTGTTATCAGCAACCAGTTTCTCAAATGCAGGTGAGCTACCACCAGACAAGCTGAGGTTCACAACTAACTTGCGACCTCCAGCTCCAGCAATCAGTGCCTGCGTAGCTTGAACTAAATCATAATCTCCTGAGTTATCACCTACCACATCGATCATCTGAACGGGAGAGTTCCAGTTAATACCAGCTATCCCGACACCATTGTTACTAGCAGCAGCAATGGTTCCTTCGACACGAGTGCCGTGAGAGTAAGTTGCCGATTCATCGAAGTAGTTGTTAGCCACGAAGCTGGTGGAGCGTAGATCGGGGTGAATACCATTGCTATTGGCTCCCAACCCTGTATCTGCAATGCCAATTGCAACTTGATCATTTCCTTGAGTGAAACGCCACGCATTATGAACACCGGTCATATGCAGGTTCCACTGTTTATTGAAGTCGGGGTCGTTGGGTGTTACAGATAAGTTAACGGTTTTATCTTTAAATTGAATGGTTTCAATACCCTGAAACAAAATTTCGCTAGCGTCGCTAAGTGTTATGGCATCATATAAACGATTACCATTGCCTGTGTTGTAAACTACACCTCCTTTTAAGTTATCTGCTAAGTTGGTTGTGACTGAAGTAGAAGCAATCCCGGATAAATTGAGTAGGTCGCGCTTTCCACTACCGTAGTCAACGTTGCCATTGGCATTGATAATTGTCTTGGCGTAGCCAGATTGATAATTAAAGGTATCTGCTCCGAGAGTTCCAGCGACAATGTTTGTGTTGTTAGTAGGAGATGCGGATGCGATCGCGTTTGGTAAACTCACCTCTGTGTTAACAGAAGTCGTATTTATTGCTAAATCAGCAGAAGTAGAAATTATGGTGCTAATAGCATCATTAAATGGTGTTGCCGAGACTGTTAATTTATAGTTCGTTTTTGCATTACCATCCGGATAAACCCGTATGTAATAAGTACCGGCACCCAAGATTTCATTAATTGATTCTGCTTGCTTACCACTACGAGTGGAGGTACTTAATACTTCCCCTTGATCAAATTGACCATTATTGTTAGCATCTCGAATCAGCGCTACATCAGCATCTGCTTTTAACTTGTCAAGCTTAAGATCAAAACTACTACGGCTGCTGAGGTTAAAGCTGTAGAAATCATTTAGGTCGAGATTATCGACTCTATCCCTAAAACTTTGGGCATTAGTATTAATATCAAGTTTTCTAGCATTATCTGGAGTGTTGCCTGCGTAATCCACTGGCATATTTTCGATCTGGTATAGGAGGTATATATTTTATCAAATTAGATGATGGCTTTCTTTTGTTTAAAAAAAAATATATTGTGCTTAAATTAACAAACAAAACATAAAAGTTTTACTTAATCTTTACGGTAATAATAAGACTAAGTGACTTGATTTATGCGGTAAATTTTTCTAGGGACGCTTGGACTGGGGACTAGAAATTTTTAGGTGTCTTAAAGAAGTACAGCTGATAATGACTACTTAACAAGGGAAATACAATAAATAAGAGAAAGTCTGAGCTACAACTTGTGCAGCTCAGACTTATAGTAAATATTTGTCGTTTACAGCAGAATTCAGGAGTCAGGAGCCAAAAGTAAAAAAGGCTTTTTATCTGGTTTGTAGACTAAAACACTGTACCTCACGCTCCTTGCAATCCGCTGTATTGTCTGCTCTCACTTTGCCGGCAGTAGAAGAGAATTTATTGCTAATGTCTTTCTATATCGGTTTGCATTTTAGATGTAATACGCCCTTGCATAATAGTTTTAAATGCAAGTAAGTGATTATATATTTGCCTGCTGCCGCTGATATAGTGACCAATACAAACCTTTTTCTTGCAACAGTTGTGAGTGGGTACCACGTTCGGCAATTACACCACGTTCCATCACCAAAATCAAATCGGCACGTTTGAGTGGTGCAAAGCGGTGGGCAATAAGAAACACGGTGCGGTTACTAGAAACTTTTTGCAAGTTTTGTAGAACCTGCTGTTCAGTTTCACTATCTAAGGCGCTGGTAGCTTCATCTAAAATTAAGATTGGCGCTTGAGAGAGAAATAACCGAGCTAAAGCAATACGTTGGCGTTGTCCACCAGATAAAGCTGTACCGCGTTCGCCAACATTGTTTTCGTAGCCGTAGGGTAATTCACTGATAAAATCGTGAGCAACAGCTAATCTGGCAGCTTCTACAACTTGTTCGGCGGTGATGTCGGGATTGCCGAGGGTGATATTCTCCAGGATGGAACCGTTAAACAAAAAGTCTTCTTGGAGAACTACCCCAATTTGTTGACGCAACGAGGCGAGATCGGCACTTTTGATATCAAAACCATCAATGAGGATGCGTCCTGATTCTATTTGATAAAGGCGCTGCAACAGCTTGGAAAGGGTGCTTTTACCAGACCCTGACCGTCCGACAATACCAACAAATTGCCCAGGTTGAACGTTGAAGGAGATTCCTCTAAGAACGGGTTCGGTATTTTGTCGGTAGCGGAAAAAGACTTGCTCAAAGGCGACTTCTCCTTTGAGAGCTGGTAAAACTAGACCGGTTCCAGCTTCAGCTTCTGGGGCAACGTTAAGAATATCACCAATTCGGTCAACCGAAAGTAGGACTTGTTGGAGATTTTGCCATAGCTGGACTAACCGCAATAATGGTCCTGTTACCCTCCCAGAGAGCATTTGAAATGCCACCAATTGCCCGATGGTCAGTTTTTGCTCAATAACTAATTTAGCGCCAAACCAGAGTATTAGCAGGCTGGAAAGGTTGGTGAGAAAGTCACCGATGTTGCTGCTAATGTTGGAAGTGGTGGAGGCTTTGAAACCTGTGCGGATGAAGCGAGCAAATAAACCTTCCCAGCGATCGCGTGCTACTGGTTCGGCTGCATGTGCTTTGACTGAGTGAATTCCTGTCACCGTCTCAACCAGAAACGATTGACTATCAGCACTGCGGTTAAATGTTTCGTTCAGCCAGCTTCGTAAAATTGGTGTTGATACAATTGTCAAAATAGCAAACAACGGCAACACAGCCAAGGCGACTGCGGTGAGTTGCACACTATAGTAAAACATCAATACCAGGTACACTACAGCAAAGATGCTATCTAAAATTACAGTTAATGCTGTACCTGTGAGAAACTGGCGGATTTGTTCTAGTTCCTGAACTCGTGCTACTGTGTCGCCGACGCGACGCGCTTCAAAATAAGCTAAAGGCAACCGCATCAGGTGGCGAAATAGCTGTGCTGATAAACTCAGATCCAGACGACGGGCTGTATGGGTAAAGATAAATAGCCGCAGGATGCCGAGTAAAGCTTCAAAGATTGAGACTGACAAAAGAGCGATCGCCATCACATCAAGTGTGGGCAAACTTTCTTGCACCATCACTTTATCGATGACGACTTGGGTAATTAGCGGTGTTGCTAATCCCAAAAGTTGCAAAGTAAAAGATGCCAGCAAGACTTCGCCGAGTAATCCCTTGTATTTTGAAACTGCGGGAATGAACCAACTGAGGTTGAATTTTTCTTGCTGCTGGATGACTTCTACTTGCCAAAGTTGTCCATCCCAAGCGGTTTCGGCGACTGATTGCGAAACGCCTTCACAAGTGCGATCGCCATTTAGAGGATTGGCGATAACTAGGCGATCGCCTCTAACGCCATATGCTACCACCCAATTTCCTTGTTTCCCTTGCGATTCACCCCACTGCAACAAAGCCGGGAAAGATAACGAACGTAATTCACTCCAACTTACTTGCAAACGCCGCAGTACAAAACCTAGCTTTTCGGCGGCTTCGACAACATTTTTCGGGCGTTGTCCTCTCAGTTGGCGTTGTACCCATTCGAGTTGCAAGGGGTTATCTAACTTTTGCGCCACCATTGTTAAACAGGCTGCTGCTGTATTTCTGTTAGAAACAAATGGATAACCCGACACAGAAGTGGAGGAGTGGGAAAGTGGGGGAGTCGCAGAGGGGAGCCTGCGTCGTGCGGACGTTTCCGAGGTAGCGCGTTGCGTGGGTTCCCCGCGTTCTAGCGACTGCCGTTCCGTTGTTCGCGCAGCGTCTGGGTAAGAAGAGGCGACTGGCGTAGGGATGGGAGAATCAGAGGATGGAGAGAGGGGGGAAAACTCTATTTGTGTCGTTGTCTGCTTGTCTTTTCGTTCCCTTGTCTCCTCGTCCTCTTCACCGCGCCAAAACTGCTCTATTTGTGGTGTGGAAAATTCTGCCCACAGTGCTTTATCCCAGCGAACTACTATTACTTCTTTACTGGCAGCTACAGCTTTAAAATCTACAGAGGATGAGTGCAACTCACCAAACCAATCCCCCGCTTCTAGAGTTGCTAACGGTGTACCGATACCTTCTTCGCGCAAGCGGACTTTACCAGAAGCAATAAAGAATTGATAAATTCCTTCTTGCTTTGACCAGATTTTTTCCCCAAGCTTGTATCGACAAGTTTCTGACCGATTTTGCAATTGAGATTGTTGTTCGGGAGTCAGCCAGCTTAAAGGTGGTTGATTCCAAGGTAAAGTTGCTAGCACGCTTATTCTTAAAGATTCATTTTCCACAAGTTTTAGCTCACTTGCAGCTTCACTGTCAGCTTTTGAATTTTCTCTGCTAGCCATTTCTCAAACAACTCATTTTGTAGTGCTTGCTTTAGTTGAGTATCTTCTAAAGACGCGGGAAGAAATTGTTCTACTCGAAACAAACCATAGCGTCCTTCAAGTTCTATTGGTCCTACCAATTGTCCAGGCTTTGCCACGTCAACAGCCGCCCTTAGTATATCCGGCATTGTTCCCCTACTAACGGGTCCCATCATGCCGCTTACTATTTTGTCATCTGCAAGTGAATATTCTCTTGCCAGTTGCTCAAAACTTGCTCCTTCTTCGATTTGGATTTGCAGTTCTTCACCGAGTTCTCGATTATCAACTATTATCCGAGAAAGTACTACCCGGTCTAGATAAAGCTTGCGCTCAATAAAATATTCTTGGAGTTTTCCTTCTGTAACTACTGCTTTAAGTTTTTCTAACTTGAAGCCTAAAGCTACTGATGAGTGAAAGGTAGTGTAATCTGTACCATTATTTTTGAGCCAATCTTGGAAACTTTGGGGGTCAGTGAGTTGGTTTTTCAGGCGAAAATCAATGATTGTCTGTTCGGTTAAAGCCGGACTAATGTCAACATCCTCTCGTGTGCCAATTTCTTGCTCAATGACGTGCTGGCGCAGAATATCGCTCATAAACTGTCCCAGTTTTCCAGAGGCTTGCAGATATTTTACTGCTTGCGCGATAGAAATTGTCTGGTCATTTACTAGCAAAAATGATGAATTTTCCATGAAGTGGTTAGGTCAATACGACTATAAAAGTATACTCACAATTGAGAATGAATCTGGCATATTTTGAACTTGATTAGTTGCCAATTTTAGTGTAACTTCAGGGTCAAAGCATTTTATTAAGCTAAATATTGAGCAAGAAATTCGCAGCATCCGGGCAATTTTCTTCCGGACGATAAAATAGCCATCCTTAAGCATAGTGGAAGGCTGTTTACCATTGAAAGACAATCCTCCGGAGGAATTGAGCGAAGAACTGGAATTAACACTAAATCTTGTTTGGGCGGCAATTGCGTTCATATTGCCCATATTAAGGCGAGTAGTATTGCAGCGATCGCACCAATTAATGTATTCAATATATTGACGACTTCGTTAGTTAACCAAGTGTATTTAGATTGCAGAGTTGCGCCAATCACACTTTCTATATTGGTGGCAATAAAGGCTGCCAAAATACACCAAGCCACACCGAGTATATTAATTAAACCGACCCCCCAAGCAAGGCAAGCGATCGCAGCTGAACCAAGCACTCCAGCCAAAGTTCCTTCTAAGCTTACCGCGCCTTCTGTTCCCCGTGGCACTGGTTGCAGCGTAGTAATCAAAAAGGTGCTTTTACCGTATGCTTTACCAACTTCACTTGCACAGGTGTCAGAAAGTTTGGTACTAAAACTGGCGACAAAGCCTAATAGTAGTAGAAACTGGGGACTAGGGACTGGGGACTGGGAAACTGGAAAAAGTCCCCAATTTATTATCCCGATACCCAAAGCACACAGCGCCCCAGTTAAAGCTGAACCCCAAACGTTTTCTGGACCCCTTGCCCCAGAACGTTTTTCGGCGATTCCTTCAGCTTCTTTTTGCTGCATCCCGATGCGTGTAACCGCAGAACCAACAAGAAAGTAGAACATTACTATTACATATCCTTGCCAGCCGAGGGTTCCCCAAAGCAGCACACCTAGGAACCAAGCGTGCAATAAACCAGCTGGGGTAAGCAGCTTTTTGGGAGCAATAAAAGCTACACCCAATAAAACTGTGTTTAATCCTATCCCCACCAGCCACGGATTTAAAGAAGAAATAAAAGAGAGCATTAGCAATGCATGACCTGTAGTTTTTCTTTGTTCATCAATACAATAACTATTTTAGAGATGAAACGCGAATGCCTCTACAGCACAGCAAGAGCGAACTGTGTTCCCAGGCAAAGAAAGTTGCCTGGGAACCAGAAGGAAGGGAAAAAGGAGAACTCAAAGCCTCTCAAAAGCAGAAGAGAGGTCAAACATATGGTTAATTTACCTGAGTATTATTCAATAGCAGCGATAACAAAAGCGTAATTGTCGCCACCTGAGGAACTTGTTCTGAAGTGCAAGTAGTAAGTACCGGGCTGCAAAGGAGTTACTATATCTAAATCATCGGCTTGAGTAGTGTAGTTGCCGGACGCTAAAACCTGCCCTGTACTATCAAGAAGTTCTCCGAATGCACTTCCCAACATATTTTGCACTAAATCATTGTTAGCAACTTCACCTACCCCCAGAAAAAATGTACTTGGTTGATTCAAAACAAATTGATAGTAATCATCAGTATCCGATGCTCCTAGATAATCAATGTAATAATTTAAACTCGAGTTTACGGTAATGTTAGTAGCAGTGTTAAAGGTATTCCCAGCAACGTCGCTTCTACCAGGACGCGCCTCAAAGTACAAACCATATGACTCAAAGTGATTAAATAATTCTCTGCCTGTAAAGCCTGCTGCACTCAAGTCAGGATTGTTAGATTTGTAGTAATTGGTATCAAAGAATCGTGAAAATGTTCGCCCTTCGTTCAGACCATAAATTTGTAGATGTTGTAAGGCTAACTCACGGTTACCGTTGAAAGCTTGATTAATATCTGGGTTAGCATTCAAATATACGTTTAGGTCAACAAAGTCGTCGAATAAACGTCCCTCATTTAAACCATAACGTTGCAGATGCTCAAATAGTTGACGGTTATTGAAGTCACTTAAATCTGAATTTAAACCCCCATAAAGTTGCAGCCCAACAAAGGGCGAGAATTGGCGTCCTTCATCCAAACCGTAACGTTGCAAATGGTCAAGCGCACCTTCCCTACTACCGTTGTAAGCTTGAGTCACATCTGGGTTTAAAGTCATGTAGTAGTCGAGATCAACAAACGGCGAAAACTGACGTCCTTCTTGCACACCATTGTTTTGCAAATGATCGTACAATTGGCGATTGTTGAAGCTTCCTAAATCTGAGTTGCTGGCACGATAGAAGCTGAGGTCGGCAAACAGTGAGAATCGGCGACCTTCATTTAAACCAAAATTATCAAAATGTGATCTAAGTTGACTATCTGTTGTTAAACCTGCTGCTCCTAAGTCGGGATTCGCAGCGCGGTAGAAGTTGGCATCAAATAAGTTAATAGCCATAAGTTAGCTCCGCTAAAAATTTATATTTAGCTATATCCCTGATTACTTAGTATTATGGCTGATAAAAGCATGACTGAGAAAAGAAGTAATGGTTTAAATTAATTTATCTTTATATAAGTATATTTAGGGCAAAAGTTGCCCGATTAATTGCGGTTTATTTTCCTGAAAGTAAAAAAACGAGAATAGACAAGCTAGGAAAAGTAGGAACGTTTATTTTTGATAAATTTATTGCAAAATTTGTTGTTTACGCACTTTTATTTGCGCTTTTGCCTCAGATAAAAAAATAATTATCCAATCTTGTGTAATCAAGGAGGCTAATACCAATTCTATGTGAAGTTGCATATTATCGCCCTGCGCCAAGCGCACGCTGCGCGAACAGGCTGGAAGCCTGGGGCTAGACAAACAAAGCCTGCGGAGGCAGGCTCATTCTATGCATCTTTAAAAAGAATTGGTATAAATAAAATAAAGGTATAGACACTTAGGTATCTACACCCTTTTAATATCTACAAAAGTGCTTCTTAAGCCGCAAGGACTGAGATAGATTTCAATTCCACTCAATTCAACCTCAGCCTTTGCGGAGGTGGTGTTATCACCAAAAAATAAAAAATTTGGTGTTTCGTATGGATCGTAATATATTTTAGCAAATATACGTAAAAATTATATCAGCAGTGTATTGGTTTATAAAACTAAGCCCGAAGCCGTATATTTAAAAATATTTAAAAATAGGACAAGCTTGAGAAGCACTGGGGCTTTTAGCGGTGAAATGAGAGGATGTTTGAAAAGTCGCAAAGTTTACCTGCATAACCCCTCTCCAAACCTCTCCCCCGTGGGGGAGAGGCTTTGAAAACCCTGATTCCCTGTTTCCCTTCCCTTATAGAGAAGGGTTAGGGGTTAGGTTTCTAGGGTTTTGATGTTAATAAGGATACTTTTCAAACATCCTCTGAGGAGTTTAACAAAGGCGATCGCATTTACAACCAACAAAGCTTTGTTCGATAAATTGTAAATAGCATCAATACTCAGTTTCAAAGCCACCATACATATATATATGAACGAAACTTTATTTCATCTTGCCTTTCCAATTACCGACATTGCCCAAACCAAAGCATATTATGTCGATGGGTTAGGCTGTGTTGCCGGTCGCGAAAACCAGCACGCGCTGATTCTCAATCTCTACGGTCATCAATTGGTAGCGCACATGACCAAAGAACTTCTAACACCCCAACGGGGTATCTATCCCAGACACTTTGGGCTAATTTTTAGCGTTGAAGGTGACTGGGAAGATTTATTAAGGCGATCGCAACAACGACAGCTACTTTTCTTTGAAGAAGCTAAACACCGCTTTGTCGGTTCTCCTCTAGAACACCGCACTTTCTTTTTAGAAGATCCTTTTCATAACTTGATGGAGTTTAAGTATTATCGTTACCCAGAAGCGATTTTTGGAAGTCCTGAGTATGCCCAAATTGGCGACCGGAATTAATTGGGGGTGAAGATAATGCTTCTGCTACTGCCGCCAAACAGCGTGAGTCGGTTAACATCCAAGGGTGCAGCCTCGATGGTACTATCACCTCTGTTCCTAGGGGAAGACGCGAACTATTTGCTGGGACAATCATTAAATCATATGGTGTCCACATTGAGGTAAAGTTCAACTGCTTTAACATCGCCACGTCACTATTCAAATCTTGGAGAAATGCGCTGTTAGGACGCATTTGCACGCAGCCAGGACGTAGGGAAGCATAAGCGATCGCTGTTCCATTATGGGGCGAAGATATGGTAATAAACCGCTGCACGCGATTAATTCCCCCCAGTCGCTGCACATAGTAACGGCTGATAATTCCCCCCATGCTAAAACCAACTATATCTAGTGGTTGTTCTGCGGCAAAGCTGTCGGCAATATAATCAGCAACTTGCTGTGCTAATTTCTCCAGACCAAAATCACCATTATTCGGTATTAAATCTAAAGTATACACAGACCATCCCCGGTTTCTCAGGTAGGTCGCCATTGTCCGGAAAACTTGCCCCGTATCGTTAATACCGTGTACCAATACCACGGAATTGCCCTGCTGAGTCTCAGTATTCATATACAAAATATGTCTAATCCAAATCCAATTATGTAGAAAATTTAACCGACTGCGATGGCGATCGCGCAACTAGACTATGACACTCCCCCTCAGTGTTTATAGACGACTAATTTCTCCAGTGAGATACTTAAGTTTTCGTGCATAACATTAATTTTTGTTAAGTCAACTTTCAGAAACTTGCTCTTAGTTACAGTAAAATTTAATAATTAATTCTCGGCACACACAGTTGCTCCTTAGTTGCGAAAAAGAGTTTAAAACGTTTGTCCTATACTGTTATTAGAATCTAGATCGGCACAGACCAATGAGGAGTGTCACATACACAGGGTGATGCCAGGAAATCGGTCACTAAACAAAATTTTGATAAAATGTAACATTTTGACGTAATTTTTGACAATTGCGTTAGGTTTCCAAATATAAAGAGCAGGAGTAATTGTAATGTTCGGGTTTATCAAAAACTTAATCGCGGGAATTTTGGGTTTTGTTACTGGGCTATTACCAGGTAAGAAAAAAGGCAATACTGAGCTTTCACCAGCCAAGAAGAAAAGCAACGGCTATTTCTTAGAGTTAGACGAAGCCAAGAGTATAAAGCCGTTAGAGACTGTTAAAGAGGCAGCAAAAGAAGTAGCATCAAACACTCAGAAAGCAGCAGATAAAGTTGCTACTGAAACTAAAAAAGCAGCAGATAAAGTTGTATCTGATTCTAAAAAAACAGCAGATAAAGTTGTATCTGATAGTAAAAAAGAAGTGGAAACAGTTCCATCTAATGGCACAGCGTCATCCAATGGAAAAAAAGCTACTGCTTCTATTGCCGACTCTAAGTCAGCCAAAGCTTCTAAAAATGGCAAGGCTCCTAAGGGTGAAGCTAAACCAGAGCTAACACCCGCAGCTAGCAAAGTTGAAAAGATACCAACTGAA
This sequence comes from Spirirestis rafaelensis WJT71-NPBG6, assembly GCA_019359015.1. Taxonomy (GTDB): domain Bacteria; phylum Cyanobacteriota; class Cyanobacteriia; order Cyanobacteriales; family Nostocaceae; genus Hassallia; species Hassallia rafaelensis. The sequence continues at coordinate 40,686 of JAHHID010000018.1, read as the reverse complement.
ACGACTTTTGCTCCCAAGTACCTAGCTCCTTCTGCTACAAGCTCTAACGGTCGTCGTCGTCCTGGTGCGAACATGACTTCTTTCTTGGACATGGCTCGTCAAGTGAAAACTCCTGGTTAAAACTTCATCCCTTAGTAAACGCCAGTCCGCTATATAAATGAAATGCTGGGTCCCAATTAGTCTTTTCCCTACGAAACAGGTGAATGTGAGACTGAATTTGACCCAGCATTTCTGTTTGGTCTAATAGTGTTTCTCCAAAAAGCGTAAAATCTGACCAAAGCTTTACTTTGGAGCGATTCGGGTGTCGGGATGCAGAAGTTTGAGCTTGCAGGGATTCAAAGGGACGTAGGGCAATAATGGCTTCAGCGGTGGGGAGGTTTGCTAAAAATTCTAGGACTTCAGCCATACCTGAAAACCCTTCCTGGGCGATCGCATTTAGTTCACGTAAACCCAACTCTAGGATTTGAGGTAGCTTGTCTGCAAAGGGTTGAAGTTGAGTGACAACTTCATCAGGTAAATCAAATGTAACTTCCATAGACTTGGCTGTTACCACTAAAATCCACTCTCTCGATTTTAGCTGAAAGAATATTGGTTAGCCGATGGCTGGGATTGCTGTAAATTCAGATTGATAACCATGTTTGCAACACTTTAAGTGTAGTCAATCCAGTAGGGTGCGATCGCAAAAGCCATTTAGGGAGTTGCCAAAATAGCTTTTGAGACAACATTTGCTATTTCGGATACTACAATTGCTATTTGGGATGCTACAGTTGCCATTTTTGATACTACAATTGCTATTTCGGCGAACCCATTTGCTATTTCCGGAGTCGCCAAAATAGCTTTTGAGACAGCATTTGCTATTTCGGATACTACAATTGCTATTTCAGCCAACCCATTTGCTATTTCCGGAGTCGCCAAAATAGCTTTTGAGACAACAATTGCTATTTCGGAACCCTAATCATTCTGTCCGAAGACGAAACCCAACATTTATTAGCTCAAACAAAGTGCGATCGCCTGATCCTATAGAGTCAGCATTGCTCTAAAAATCTGATATGGTGTCAAGAGCGCTTACTACTATACTTCACAAGCTGCGGAAATTAGGGATAATGCCACAATCGGGGCTGTAACTGCTCTGAGGATGCGGCGACCAAGGGAAACTGGTTGAAATCCGGCTTGAATAGCGTTGTCAATTTCTTTTTCTGTCCATCCCCCTTCTGGACCAGTCGCAATGATAATTGTCGTTTGTCCTGTTTGCTGCAAGCAAGTTTTTAAATGGGGATAGTTACCGCGTCCCTCGCAAATATATTTCTGCTGTGTTGCAAATGACGATAAAGCAGCGTCAAAGGAAATAGGTTCTAATATTGTTGGGACAAAGGAACGCTCTGATTGTTCGGCAGCTTCAGATGCTATGCGTCGCCAGCGTTCAAGTTTTTGGGGACTGGGATTAAGTAAAGTACGATCGCTCGTCACTGGCGCAATACAAGCTACACCTAATTCAGTACAACACCGCACGACTTCATCAAATCCATTACCTTTCGGCAAGGCTACCATTAATGTAATGGATACAGATAATTCGGTTTCTACTGTCAGTATTTCTAAAATCTGCGCTTGCTCACCTTCTAACTGCGCTAGCCACCATTTGCCCTTGCCATCCATTGCTATGAAGTGATCGCCGTCACATAAACGTAATACACGCCCCAGGTAATGTTGTTGTTGAGGTGTGAGCAGAATTTGATTTTGTTGAAGTTGAGAAGGTGCGATCGCGATTCTTTGCAATTGAGCCATGTGATTTGACGCACGCTTGAAGGTAGCAATGATTTGTGTCCGGATTCTATTGTGATCGAAACGAAAAATATTTAGATATTTTATAAAAACACGTCAAATGTGAATTAAATAGGTTGAGCTTGGAACGTAAGAACATCAATGCCAAAACGGCGACGAAATAACGGTTTTTAGCAATTTACTTCGCGTTTATCTACACCTAGTCCTCTAACTCTGCCCAAATATCTTCTCTGTGAGCATCAGAGATATAACCGTCAGCAATGCTGCGTAACATTGCCGCTGTTCTGGGATGAGTGTCCCATACAGCAATTGCATAATTTCGATAGGTTTCAGCCAATTGCCTTTCCTGAACTCCACCTTCACCTATTGATTTTGTCCAAACTCCCCGCTTGTTAAAAACGCCAGTTGCTATAGCCCGTTCCATGTGTTTACTTGCAACTTCTTCAATAATTTCTCGCACTGCGATATCTGGCCATATACCATCTGATGATTTCGGTGCATATGCTAAAACATGACCAATCTTTACATCTGCTATTTTACCCCTTCCGCTTTCCTGGCTGGCTGCTCTTGCCTGTAATACCCAATTTCTTAATTGTTCTAGCTCAACAGTCCCATCTTCCTTAAGACCAGGTACTTGATGCCACGATTCGAGTAACTTATACCCTAATTCCGCACGGTTTAAAGTAGCTCGATCAATTTCCACTGATTCATCTCTATCATCTTCTGACTTATACACAAACTTTAGAATTTGTACAAAAAATAGAGGATCTTTGGAAAGTTCTTGGTAAAGAAGTTTAGGTTGTCGTTGCGAATGAACTAGTAGCGGTAAGTATATCCATTCTAAAAAGGCAAGTTTGTTATCTTCGATATTGTCTGCTCTTTCTAGAATATCAAAAATTTTTTCGATGCGATAGCTCATACAACTCGTATTGGTTTGTGGTTTTTCCTTATAAGGATCAACTGAGGCGGCTTTTTCAAGAATATCTACTAATAGAGTTGATGGTAAGAATTTAGTTTGATCATTTTGGTATAAATTAACTAGGTTTAGTGCTGCATAGGGACGATTAAATTCTAATAACTTAATGATTGCATCCTCTTGTTCATTTTCTTTAACCCAACCTGCCGGAATGGTTTGCCAATATAGATTTGTTAATTCCTCCCCAAAAGGAATTAACAAATCCCAAGTGCGTTTTTCAAACGGCAACGCATAGAAAAAATTAATCACTTGCTGTCCTGACCAATGGTTATTTTGGGCGATAGAAAGGATATTTTCTACCCAAGTCCATCCACGATTTGTGAGACTACCACGTATAAATCCTATTGCTAGAACATTCAGTAAATTGTTTTCATTTCCAAGAGTTTCGCTAAGAAAGCTTACTTCAATTTCTTCAGTAATCGTTTCTATGTTGGCAATTGCAGCACCTAGCAAACCAGGCTCTTTTACCAACTCTGTCATTTCTAAAAAAACATTTATATCAGCTTGAAAGTAAACTTTCCTTGCTGCCGCTGTTTGTGCCTGCTTAATTTTTTTATCTCTTGTTTCCCAATAGCCATGAATACGCTCTTTATGAATACGATATAGGAAGTTAGGGTTGAAGGAGAATAACCAGGTATAAGAATATATGACATTCTTGGGTTCAAACTTTTGGTATAGCAAGTAAAATTTATCAATAGAATCCGCAGGTAATGCCCACTTAGCATCAGAAAATTCTTTGTGTTTGTGAATTATTCCTCTGAGGGTATCGCAAATTATTGCTAAGTCTTTTTGGTTGATACTAGTGGTATCTACTGCAAGCAGATGATTGATACTTTTATCTTGTAATTGAGATGGTAGTAACTCTATTTTCTTAACTACATCACACAATCTTTTACTGCCAGTCCCCATATTATAAAGAACTCGCTCCATAACAGCATCTACGTTCTTCCAGTATTCAGACAAAGTAATTTTTGGAGTAGAGTCTGTATTCCAATCTCGCCAACGAGGTTTATAAATTGGGTGTGAAATACCGCTGCTAATTTCTGGAAGCAAGTTACATAAAAGCTGCCAAGCAATATCTGGTTCACGAGCAATAAGTGTATCAATCACACGCAAGCGTTGTTCAAGTTTTGCTGGTGTTTGAGGGTGCCAGCATAGAAAAATTTCACACAAGCTACGAAATGGACGGTTGATAATTTTCCCGCCTGGATCGAGTCTAGAAAGCTTCCCAAGAATCAGGGTAACTTGTGACAGATATTGTGCTTCCCAGACAAGGACTTCCATCGCCCAAAGCAGTCCCGTGTGAGGACTACCACCAAAAGTATCCTCTTGTAAAAACAACTGCACTAAAGTGGGATTATCTCCTGCAAGCCCATCGTCAACAGCTTCTAAAAATGCTTCTGGTGCGGCTTCTGCTAGAGTGGGTAAAAAATATGCAAGTGATGCCCAAATTTGCCAGTCAACATTGGAATTTAACAAAGAATGTATAATTCCAGTGACTCTTTCCTGTGGTGATATTATATCTTGAGTTTCGTGCGGTAGCCCCCGTGTTGCTAAAAGTACTAAAGTTTCTGCCAGTCCTTCTCTGAGAAAGCCTGAGTTTGGCAACTTCTTACCATATATGGTGGCTGCATAGCGTTGGTCTAACGGTAACTCATATCGTGGATCAACGGTTCCTAAAACCGAGAGTGTAACGTTTTTAAATGCTTCCAGGTCGTCACGGACAATAAAGCGTGATAAAAGATGCCATGAATCTTCGCGGGAAATTAACTGCCAAACACTTCCCACTTGTCGAACAGGAGGGTCAGAACTATTTACCCAACGTGATATATCTGCTACAACTTCTTCATAGGGTTTGCGAGCTAGTTTGGTGATCGCTTCTCTGTCGCGTTCTTTTGTATCATCCCATGCTCCAGCCAGTAAAACTGGAATGAGAGAACGGGCATTTTCTGGTTTTGCCCAATCGGGAGTATGTATTTCGGATGCAACTGCAATTAGTCGCCGTAAAACGTTGAGATTTCGCTTGGAATTTTTACTTAAGTTATAGGCTTGTTCTTCTGATAGCCCCATATCTACCAAAGCCTGCCTAAAGTCTGTTTTATTGGGGCGCGAAAGCACTAATCCGTCTTTAGCACGACTAATTTCTCTACCAATGGGGATAAGAATATGATGCTCTCTTGGTAAAAATTTTGGTTGCTCAAAAGCTGGGATTAAAATTAGTGATTTTTGGGTACTTGCAAAATACCGCCATGAGGATTCACTTTGAACAATAATGCATCGAGATAAATACTCTACATTTTGTGCCTCTGGCATTTGATGAATAACCGCACCCAAAAATGCAATCACTTCTTCACGAGTATCTGCTTGGATAGTAAGCTTTGAAGGTTCTGCTTGCAACCAATTGTGTACTTTTTCAACTTCTTCCTCTCTGCCTGCAAGATGTAACTGTGTATTAATTCCTGGTGAAGTAGAGTTTTTCCAATCATCCCAGAAGCTACTAAGATCCTGAGCTTCTTCCGCCCACTTTCCCATTAACCGAGCTAACCGAGCATGAACAGCAGGGGCTAGTTCTAACCACTGTTCTAAGTCATCAGCATCATAAGCGCGTACATCTGCCCATATCCCCTCACTTTTCTTGTGTTTCTCCCACTTATCCTTATTAGCCCATCGTCGGGGAGTAACAAAAACAAAGGTGGTTTCAGCAGGAACCACTTCTAGAGGATTTTCAACACGCTTATCATAATCATCATCTGCTTTCCCCTTAACATCTTTGTTAACTCCAAGTTCCCATACTGAATAGCCATTAGGAACAAAACTATTGCCTTCAGGTGCGTCCACAATGCCATCCCATCCCCCCATTTGAATACTCTCACCCGATGGAAAACCAACACGTTTGGGTTGCTGGACTGTAGCATGAATTAGGAGGCGCAATAATTGAGGAAGTCGTGCGCGAGCATCTAATCTATCTGCCCATCTAATTAAATCTGTTGCATCAACCCACTTTAATGGAACCATAGTTAATTTTTAACTTATAAAAACAAAGTTACTCTGCGCTTACCTCAGCGTCCCTCTGCATTTAAAAACGCGCTCGTATTAATGAAATGCTGTAAAAAAGTAAATAACCCCCTCTCTGCAAACAAAGAGGGGGAAATCAAGCGTGAGGTTTTAGTTACGCGAGATTCTCGAAGTAAGCTTCTAACGCTTTGTTCACCAATTCACTCATCGGTTTACCTTGACTGGTAGCAGCAGCTTTTAGCTTGACGTACATGTCATCTTGAACGCTGACTCGATGCCGACCTTTGCTGTTAGCAATGGTAGTATTAGCGATCGCTACCTCTTTTCCTCCACTTTCTTCTACAATCGGTGCGGTGGTAGAATCAGCCATTGCCTCTACCAAACCATCGCTATCGTCTGTAATTTCTGGCTCTCCAACAACTTGAGATTCGTAATTAGCGGCAAATTCGCGGATGGCATCAAAACCAAGGCGATCGCAAAAATCACCAAAGCTTTCCCCAGATTTCCGCGACTGCTTGAAGAATACAAAAATCGGCTCTAGCTGCGTTTCTATGTCATTATGGTGCAGCCTTTCCATGTAAGGTAACGCCAACCGAGTTTGATCTGGCGAACCACCCAGCCATACTTGGTAACTTTCTGGAGCGCTACCCACAAAAGCCAATTCTGCCATGTAAGGACGAGCGCAACCGTTCGGGCAACCTGTCATCCTTACCACAAAATGTTCATTTTGTAAACCGACTTTATCTAATAACGAGTGAATTCTTTCTAAAATACCCGGTATTACTCGTTCTGATTCGGTGATTGCCAAGCCGCAAGTAGGCATCGCAGGGCAAGCCATCGCATAACGCACCAAGGAATCTATTTTACCAGGGTCAGTGACGACACCGTGACGCTCTAGAATATCTTGAACAACTTGTTTTTTCTCAGGTTCAATATCGAAGAGAATTGCGTTGTGATGCGGTGTCAAACGGATGGGCAAATTTAATTGCTCAACAATTTCTCGCAGTGCTGTTTTGAGTTGCAACGAACCTTCATCTTTGATGCGACCATTTTCGATGGAAACGCCTAAAAACAGCTTACCATCGCCTTGTTCGTGCCATCCGAGGAAGTCTTCATATTTCCACTGTGGTAGTTCTTTAAAAGGTGTGAGTGATTTGCCAAAGTATTCTGCAACCTTTGACTTGAATTTTTCAACGCCCCAATCGTGGATGAGATATTTTAACCTAGCGTGACGTCGGTCAGTGCGATCGCCATAATCTCTCTGAGTCGCAACAACCGCTTTAACTATTTCGTAAACGTCATCTTTCGTTACATAGCAAATCGGATCAGCCATCCGTGCGAAGGTTTCTTCTTTGTTGTGCGTTCTTCCCAAACCCCCACCAGCAAAGACGTTAAATCCTTCTAATTTCCCTTTTTTATCGGTCATGACCACCAAGGTGAGGTCTTGACTATACAAATCAATCGAATTATCTCCCGGAACCGTGACGCAAACTTTGAACTTGCGTGGCATGTAGAGATTGCCGTAAATTGGTTCTAAGCTATCATGAACGAGCGACTTACTATTATCTTGCCGCGCTGCCTTGACTTCTGGCTTTTCTTCCGCACTAATTATTTTTTCTCCATCCAGCCAAATATCGTAGTAGGCGCCGGTTTGGGGTTTCAGCAAGTCAGAGATATTTTTGGCATACTCAATCGCATATTGATATTCAGGGCGATTTTTAAAGGGTGCTGGGGAAGCCATGACGTTGCGGTTTACATCACCGCAAGCGGATAATGTCGAACCCATGCTTTTGACCATACCAGCGATCGCCGCTTTGAGATTTTTCTTCAAAATCCCGTGTAACTGAAACCCTTGACGGGTAGTTATTCGCATCGTATGGTTGCCATAATCATCAGCCAGCTTGTCTATAGTCAGATACAATTCTGGCGGAATAAAGCCACCAGGACTGGTGGTTCGCAGCATGAACTGGTAATCTTTTTCCTGTCCCTTGACGCGATTGTCGCGGTTATCCTGCTGGTAAGATCCGTGAAACTTCAGAATTTGTACCGCATCTTCGGTAAAGTGAGTTGTGTCCTGAAGTAGTTCACTGGCAACAGGTTCACGTAAAAAATTACTATGTTCTTTAAGACCTTCGACTTTGGAAGGCTTACGGTTGGCGGTAGGGGCAGGAGCAGATTTAACCATTAGAGTTGTATAGTGTTCTCAATAAGGCATTATTTAACGCCGAAGCAGCTAGTTATTAGCACTTATTCGGCTAATTCATCCCCGGTAATCCGGTCGGAATAAAGAGGAATATTTTACATTTTAACATGGCAAAAGCTGGGTTTATCAGTGATGCAACACTTAATAAACCCAGCAATATTTTATATGGTTATGAGTTGCTTCTAGAAATTATTTGAAGCTATATTTTAAACCAAATGGGAGCGCTAAAAGTTATAAGAGTCTTGTGTGAGGAGGCTGATGGTAGATTATATTTTACTTGAAGCGAACACCGATACCAGTTTGGATGCTCAGAGCAGAAGCAGGGCTATTTTTGTAGGCATCAATTCCTAAAGTAGCATTGCTGTAGAGCAAGAAATTTTTAGTAACTTCAGATTCTACCCCAGCAGTTACAGCTACGCCATCTTTGTTACCGAGGGGACTTGGTTTGCCGTTTGCTTCCACAAAAGAGTAACCAAGACCTAAATAAGCGTTGGTGTTTTTAGCAATACCCACATCTGCGGAAACTTGGGGGATGATAGCAGTTGTTTCGTCGCTCCAAAGAACATTACCGCGTGCGGAAAATGGAGTCTCTCCTAATTTCAGGCGACCTGTAACATTACCACCAAATGTTGCCGCATCGCCTGTTTGTCCACCGTTGGTAACGCCAAATGCCGTACCAGCACCGACATAGCTGGCGTCAGTACCTTTTTTGGTTTCAGCAGAAGCTTGACCAGCAGAGAGAAAAATAGGAGCAACTACTAAAGAAGACAATGCAGAAATTGTCACAAAAGACTTGATAAAGCGCTTCATAATGTCACCGAATTTGTAGGTGTTGCATTTAAACTCTAGGTCGAAAACTGATGAAAAAGGTTCCAGAAAATTTCGATATCTTCTGAAGAACTTGTCATTATTAATGCATGTCAATGATAAGAGAATTAGCTAAAAAGATTAATTAGCTGTTATCATTACGGAGATTTGTCTTGATATCCGGCTTTTTTTAACATAAGTAGACAGTTCTTTAACTGGTACAAACTTGAGAACTAAAAGTTTGTACCAGTTAAGTCAAAAAAACAGCCTTTGCTAACTCTGTATTTTCTAAAGTTAGAAATAGTATTCAATGGCTGTTTAGGCAATCCGATGAAGTGCGGATATACAGCAGATTGCACTTTTCGCGTCTGTACAGCTTTTCAACTCAAAAGCCAGATATAGAGCAAATTTTACTTCTGAATGGCACATGCTTATTGCTGTGGGAACCCGTCCACCGCAGTGCCTCCTCCTGACGCCTTTATTCTGCTGTAAAGTTGGAAGCGTCGCTTTGGTGTTTATTAACGGATTGCGGAAGTCGCCACCTTCAATGTACTCATAAGGTGGGGATTGTGAGCGGGTGATTCCTTATACATCCAGGATGTATAAGGAATCACCAATTTTTGTGGTAGGATAATTAGTGTCTTGACCCTTCGGGTTCGCCACTTTGACGGGACAGAAACTGACACCGCCAAGTGGCTCACCATCAATGCCACAAGCGAAAACCAAGCTAATAGGTATATGTTGCAAGAAAAAGATTTGGGTCTTGGGAATCAGGACTTCTGCCCTTGGAGGGAATGTCAGACCAATAGAGCTACGGAGTCCTAGAGGCTATTCCCGATGAATTGGGAAGCCCTGTCCGTCTATAGGTTGGGGTAGTTCACATAGTTCTGACTACGCCGAAGCGGTACTCAAAGCGGTAAATTTAGGGGGAGATACTGATACTACCGCTGCTGTTACTGGTGGGTTGGCGGGAATTTACTATGGGGTGGAAAATATTCCCTCAGAATGGATTTCGCAAATTGCCCGAAAAGAGGACATTATTAATTTAGCAGGGCGTTTAACAGCGGCTGTTTGCACTTAAAGTTAGAAGTTATGAAATTTCTCACTCTCTGATTTTGACTTGTTCGGCAATCCATTCGAGATAAGGTTGAGAACCAGCAATAATGGGTAGGGCGATAATTTCCGAGACTTCGTAGGAATGCAATTCACGAATTTTGGCTTCTAAGGTGGCAAATAGCGCCAAATCAGTTTTAATCAGCAGTTGCCATTCTTGCTCTTTGTGTAGTTCTCCTTGCCAAATATAAATTGAGTGAATTGGCAATAAACTCACACAAGCCGCGAGTTCAGCTTCTACAAGAGCATTGGCAATAACTTCTGCTTCTTCGAGTGAAGCAGTTGTCACCAATACCACACCATAGCCGACTGAGCTATCCATATTAACAACTCATAAATTAAGTAGAATTCAGAAGTCAGGAGCCAGGAGTATTATTAATTCTGCCTTTAGACTCCAGACTTCTGCCTTTAGACTCCAGACTTCTGGCTTCTGGCTCCTGGCTAACAATAATTAAACCGGAGACAAAGAATAGACCTGACCATCAATTAGCAGTCGCGTGATTCCCTTGGCTTGCAGATGAGTTCGTGCTTTGTGGAGCATTTTACTATCGGGAACTTTAATCACGCGATCGCGCTTGGTAGAGAAGCGCTTTGCAACTCGGTGGTTATCAAATATCGGCAAAGTTCTTTGCTGAGTTTCGATGTTAGGAATTTGCCCCAAATCGCCAAAATCCTTCAGCGGTCGAGTGATTAATTCTGAAGAACGATCAATTACTAAATAGCAAGTTTTGGGCAAATGAGCCGCCGACAACGGCAAAACTTGCACCGCGACATCACCAAAAGCTCGTCTTGTGACTAGAGGTCTTGGCTCCTCAAAATCATCATCATCATCATCAAAATCATCATCTAAATCGTCGTCTAAATCGTCCAAATCCTCTGACTCATCTAGCAAGTCTTCGCCGAGCATTTGCGCTATTACGGTCGGGTTTGGACGTTCACCCTCTAAGTTAGGGCTGGGAATATTAGTTATTACTTCCTGAGGTTTTTGCTCTAAAAGTTCTAATTGCTCCGCTACTGGTTGTCTTGGTATCGGTGTCGGTGCTGAAGAACGCCGACGCACCCGTCTGTTATCGGCTGCTTCCTCATCGGTTTCATCTTCTTGGTAAGATTGCTTCTCTACTACTGGTTGCGGAGGCTCAACAACTTTGACTTTTGGAGGTGCTTTGCGCGGACTTGGCAAAGAAGTTTTCGGCAATTCCGGTGGAAAGCTTTCTTCCTTGGGAGCTGCTTTCACCTCGACTTCTTTCTCTTTTTGTGCTTGAATCGACGATGGCACCTGGTCATAACTTACCTGCGCTCTGCCTTCAGGAGTTCGGGCAGCACGCTTTAAAGAAACGAGATATTCATACTCGTCTTCTGGTAAGGTACTTTTGAGTAAGCGACTAATTGTCGAATTACTGACTTCATATCGTTCTGCCAAAGTTGAAGTTGTTTCGGCAGTCTCTCGATATAATTTAAGAATTTCTTGTTTATCAGAATCTGTTAGTTTTCTCACGGTAGACACCAAAATTTTTGTTAAGCTCGTTTTCGTCCGCCGGTACGCCGCGATCGGCTCAATGATGCGTCATATTCCAAGGCTGCGCCCATGCCAAATAACACTCCACTCATTACCCAAAATACCTCTAGTATCTCTCCACTTTGATAATTGGGAATCCAATTTGTGGCATATTGAAACCACATATCTGCTATATAGAGCGAAAATGCTGCGGCTGCAATCATTCGCCAAGACAAAGAAACTCGTCCGCCCCAAAAAGCTAGCAATAGTGTGGTGGTAATAATTAACAGTAACACGTCGCTGACAATGTAAATGGTACTTAAAATCGGAGCAATATTTTCTACCCATGATGGCACTTGTTCGCTGACTTTATCTGCTCCCTGTGGTTGATGAGAAATCACCCACGCCAAAGCGCTGCCAAATGCTCCAATTGCCAACACAATCATCCACTGCCATTTTTCCAGATTGAGTCGCCTAGAAGCAACTGCTAAAATCATGCCTACACCAAGGAACAAATAAGTCACCACAAAAAATACATCACCTAGGGAAACGATTGGCTCTTGCTTTAATACTATTTCCGTATAGCCGAAAAATATTCCGCCAAGAAAATAAGAAAGCATCCCAATGCCAATTGCCAGCCAAACATTCCGACCACTGACAATTTGCGGACTGCGCCAATTCCTTAAGCATAATATCCCAGCACTTAAATAAGCCAATGCTTCAAAAATATTTGTACCAATTACGTACCATGCAGGATGGCTTTCTGTGCCGTCTGCTCCTGGAATTTTGGCACTAAACAACAAAAAGTACAATAGTGCCAGCACAGCCCAGGCAATACTAGCCAAAATAATGTTTTGAGTGGTGAACAGGGATTTACTAGGATATGAATTGTTGTAAGATGCTCTCATATGGCTTAACTGTATAAATGCATTCACAGCAGTATTTTGGCAAAAAGGATGTGGGAGCGCGGTTGATGTGAAACCTAAAGGGTTCATTTAACTGCTAAGTAGTATAAAATTCCTTCACCAAAAGAAACTGCCGATGTTATGTAGGTTATTGCCACAGTTTAGTCAGTGGAGATTGATTTAGCCAACTGATAAAGTGTGATCGCGCCCCCGATGGCATATCTTGTAATGTATTAGCCACTTGGTTTGCAAAGTTGGCATTGCCAAAATATCCTTTCCCCAGTCGATGCAGTTCTTGCAAAAGCATAATCACATGATTTTCTTGCCAAGCCGGAAGTTTGGCTAACTGCAATGGGTTGGTTGTTAGCAAGTTATAAGCTGTCTCTGATGAGGATACCTGGGGAAATTGCCTTTGTCGCAATAAGTCAAGAATATCTTTCTCAAATAATGACGCTTGCCGAGCCCCTAAAAACTCTTCAATGTCAATATAAAGCGCTTGCAGTAGCAATAGACTGGCTTGGATCAAAATCCCTGTCTTGCTATGACTACCAGTGTCACTATCTAGTTGCTCTAAACGGATTTTACCCCAAACGCTGTAGCGCTCCGGTTCCTCTACCAAGACACAGGCTTTGCCTCGGTTATCAGTTAATTCCCTCCACAAAGCTCTAGCTTGTTCCCCTTGATTCGCTTTGAAGACGCTAATCAAACGAAACGTTACCCCCTGATAATGGAGGATCGGCACTTGCTGATCCAGTTTTGGGTGCTGAATCGACGATATTTCAACATCCTGCCGTTTTAGAAGAAACATGGCACACTGAAATTAATACCTGACAGGGGCATTCTTGATATGCTATCTATAATCGCACTTTAGCTATATTGGCTCATAGTGCTTTATTCTTGGCTTTTGGTTTGAGCGCATCCGCCCTTATGAAGTCATTAACAACACAATATACAAGCAAGCAAGACTTCATTTGTTTAGTTTTTCGTCTAAATTGGTAATTAGTAACTTCTAGCCTAGCCTGAAAAATGCATAATCTATAATAGATTGCATTTTGCTCACTCTCACGTATATAATAAGAACTGACTCTGACAAGAGCCAGTGATTTATGTTGGGCGCATAGCTCAGTTGGATAGAGCAACAGATTTCTAATCTGTCGGCCGCAGGTTCGAGTCCTGCTGCGCCCGTTTTAATTTAAATACGAACTCTCAAGCACAGTAGCATGGTTTAAGCAAAATGGAGGGTTCATTTTGCTGCATCACACTAAGGTAGATCCAAAAAACGGTATCCACTCGTTGACAGGATAATATAAAATATTTTGACTTTTATGCTGTTTATCTAGCTGATATAGATAAACTTGTTTATGCATCAATTCACTTTGGTGGTTGCTGCATGAATACCCAAATATCTAATTCAGCTTTAAAGACATTTCATATGTGAGTTTTCGCAATCAAAAAAAGCCCGTGACGAGGATTGAACTCGTGACCTCACCCTTACCAAGGGTGTGCTCTACCACTGAGCCACACGGGCAAAATAACTTTAAAATTATGAGTGTTAATTTCTTCACTATGCTAACGCATAATCAAATCAAAAATCAACACCCATAATTTGTAGTGAGATGGGCCGAGCTGGATTTGAACCAGCGTAGGCGCTAGCCAACGGATTTACAGTCCGTCTCCATTAACCACTCGGACATCGACCCATTTGTCTCACAAGTTATAACCTTAGCATAAGGTCTTGGAAATATCAATATTTTTTTCAAACAAATTTGAGGAAGCGGGAATAAGGCATTGGTTCAAGAAAGTAAAACCCAACACCATCAAGCGATTGCCCGAACAAAACGTACAATAAAGCTAAGTTTACAAAGGCAATCTGAGCGATTCGCCAATGAGACGCAAGTTTAACGGTCTGTCGATGGCTATCATCGCATGGTTCAAGGGGGAATTGTGAGCGTAGACGCGCTTCCTCAGCTTGCCACCAGACGACGCATAAAGACATAAAAAACGAGCAAACCTTCTCAATATGTGCGGGTTTGTTGCGAAAAATGTCAATAATAACGAGAAAACCCGCTCTTTTTCAGAGCCTCCATGAAAAATCTCTCGTCTAGAACAGATAACCAAAAAGGTTTGCTCGTTTTTTACAGGTTTTTTCCACGAGTTGGTAGAAACCAGCTAAAGTGAGTGTTGGTTAACAGCTACAGTCTGACTGCTTTGGGTTTGACTAGTTGGCTGTGGTTGCGGAGAACGGTTCCACAAAATAGAGATAGCAACCCCTGCAATAGTCAATGCAATTACGGTAATAATTGCGCTACTAATTAGCAGAGGGTTTTGTATTTTTGTTGTGGTTTCTAAAGAAGTATCAGCGGGTTTTGGTGTGGTATTTTCTTCAGGTTCAATAATTAATGAGTGTGTAACATTGAGGGTTTTATCGGCATTTGTTGCTGATGCTGTTGGTGGCTGATTTTCCGGATGGGAAAATTCGTAAAGCGCTCTCGATAGTGCAGTTAACCCGGCAGGATGGGTAAAGTAGGTGAGGTGATCGCAGGCAGCATCGGGTGATAATATTCTTGGTTGAGGCGATCGCTTAGAATTAACGCTCTTGATCGAAGTCAAAGTCACCGCTATATCATTCGGCTGACTAAAGAACGCCATATCTACAACTTTATTTACAGATGGATCAAACATCCTCTCCATCAGTTGTTTGAGGGGATTAATTTGCTTGTCTGCTTGCAGTTTTGCATTGGCAGCAGCCATCACCGACCTGTCACCGGCAATAATTGTATAACAAACACCAGGATCGGGATTTTCGGCAAGTTCTTTCAAAATAGGTGAATCTGGCTGCATTTGCTCCAGAGATTTATCATTATTTTCCAGAACTTTAAGTAAATCTGCTACTACTTTCGTGGGCCAAACTATATCTGAAAGTTGATTTAACCCGATACCAAGAGCGCTAAAAACCCAATCTTGTATCGCGGGCCAAGGTGAACCCGCATTTGGTGTGCCTAACATGACTAAATGTTGCACAACTTGATTGCCACCTAGTCTCTCGATAAACCAGCGAGAAACCAAACCACCCATTGAGTGAGCCACAATATGCAATTGTTTGCCGTGGTTTGCTCCCAAGCCAATTTCTTGCAATCTTTCTCCTAACAACTTGGCATTTTCTTCAATTGTAGTTTGGATGTTTTCATAGTCAAAAGCCAAAACTACGTCATAACGCTCTTTAATTGAAAGCAGTTTTCCATCGACTTCCGCGAAAGCTTTATTAACACTGGGAACCATACTTGCAGTGTCACCAACAATTCCATGAATGTAGAGGAGAATTTTTTTGGATTGCGCTACTCGCGCTTTAATTATCTCCTTATCTTTTTCGTAGGTTACTTTGTCTTTTTCGCCAACTTCGGCTATAGCTAAAATGGGATATTCAAATGGGCTTCCTACTTTTTGGCTAACGATTTTTTCAAAGAAAATCCGAATGGAACCGTGTATGCTGCGACTGCTTACTGTTGGTTTTGGCAACCTTTCTAAAGTAATTTCCGTTTTGTCATCTGAGAATCGGGAACCTCTTCCTAATGGTAAGAAAAACTGTCCATCATAAGCAAAGGGGAAAAGGTGTTCATTCTCTGCTAATTGGGTATCAACTAGTAATTTTAGTGGCGCATCTGGTGTAACAACGGTGTGATCTACTACGTCAGTTAACTCCAAAGCACTCAAGCCGGGATCGCTACTTCGGCTAGTAGTAAATTGAAAGGATTCAGTAATACGAGGTTGTTGACGCAAAATTGCAGGTAAAATCAAATTGCCTAAATCTCTACTTGCTTGCGGTACAGTGGTGAGATTAACTTTTGCTTGCAAACTCGGATGTGGTTGCACTTCAACTACACGATTTTGTAATGCGATGCTGCTATCAGATTGAATCGCGATCGCTTCTTGCGGACAGACTATGGTAATCGAAACTTCCTTAGTCATCCAATTATCATAGCTGCCTTCCGCTCTGACAGCTTCACGACTGTTTACCCCTGCCATTAAACGGTCAAGGGTGCCACCTCCTCCAACTGAACGAGTTGGAGGGGGGGGGTTTAATCCATCTTGTTGTAGCAAACTCGCATCAAATTCGGTTGTGCTGACTATCAGCTTGAATATATCTTTGTACTCAGTAATTCCCAAATCTAAATATTCTTGTCTAATTAGTAATTTGAGGTTGCCACTTTCGATTTGGTTGTTTTTTCCTGAGTCTTTGGGTGGAAGTTTGAAGCTGCTTGCTTGATATTCATCTAACAAGTTGCTAGATATAGAGTAACTTTCTGCGAGGTCTAATACATTGCAATAAAGTGGTTTATTGCTATTATTAGTGAGTTTGATTTGGATAATTGGGTTTACCCATTCATCATTTTCATAGGTATACTCCAGCCGCATTTCTGAAGCTATTTTGTCATCACCACTAAGCGAAGTTTCTTGTTGTCCGGAAAGGACGCTGATTTCCATCTCTACATCATCGGTTTTAACGCTACTAGTTGCAGGGGTGGAAAGTTCGAGAATGTTTGTCCACCGAGCGATATGTTCTAAACGAAGAATTACTTCACGAGCATTTTCCGAGGTATAACCAGCTTGGGTCGAGTTTTCGGGAATCGGAGCAATTAGCGGACGTTGATCGTAAGGCTGTGTAATCCAATACTGACCTCCACGAATTACTAAATCGTAATCTGCCTTTTTTGGGTCTTCTACTAAACTGACGTATAAGGAGGGTTTGGAATTGGGTGCAGATGTTTGTAGTGCTTGTTTTACGAGTTCTAAACCTGCTTTTTCGCTATCTTCGCTTCTGATGTAAATTTTCAAAGGCGGCAATGGTATGTTAGTAACGATCGCCCAATAAGTTTCAGTTTGAGATAAGCGATCGCTACCACTGATAATTTTGACTTTACTCTTTTGTGGCAGCACTTCCATAACTTGCGCTGACCCTAAAGCTTGGTCTAGTTGAGTTAATTGTTCTGGAGTACTTGCAGCTGGAAATATTGCTAATAAAGTGTCTCCATCCTTAGACGGTTTCGGGATACCAGAAATAGCACCTGCGTCAATTACCCAGCTATTATCGTTCTGGCTGCGGGTCAAGGTAAAGTAGTTGGGACGTTCTTTGATTGCACCACCTAAGAAAGGTTGGTCTAAATCTTTTGGATCTGTAGCTTCTACTTGCGGCGATTGTTCCTTAACTTTACCACTTACCAACGCATTGAGATTTCTCGCTAAATCTCGATAGGTAATGCTACTATTAGTGCGCTGGAGAGTTTGCAATAAAAAGTAAGAAAAAGCTCCTCTGGGTTGACCGTCTTCTCCTTTATATTCTTTCGCCAATTCATAGTCACGACAAGCGGAAAACATGACGTGCTTGCCTTTAGGCAATGTTACACCAGTTGTTTTCGCATCTAAGCTGCGCGAAGAATTCAATAATTCATTCAATGCTGTTGTGTCTTCGGCAAAAATAAAGCTGCTTAACGGACGTTCTCGCGAGTCTATTGGAGAACGACGTACTTTAATTTCTGGTGATAAATCTCTGGTTCCCGAACCGGAGTGACAGCAGTCGAGAATGATGACGACATGAGGGTTATTCTCTGCAACTTTCGAGATTAGATAGGCTATTTCTTTATCTGCTAAGTCTCGACTATTTTCTGTACGGCTATCGTAGCAAACTAAACTTTCATCTAAGCGGTCTGCCTCTAAGTGCCAAAATTCTTCTGGTGCTTTCTCTTGAGCGCCATGACCTGCATAATAAAATAAGACTACATCTTCACTGTCTGCGTTGCACAAATGCTCTAAAAAGCCGTTGATAACTGCTTTACGAGTAGCTTGTTCATTGGTGAGTATCCACGATTGATTAGTGGGTTCAACTAGTTTCCATTTTCCGTCTTCAGTGACGCGATCGCGCAGATAAGCTTCTACCGCTTTGATGTCGTTAACGCAACCTTTTAATGAGGAAATTTGCTGAGTAGATGTCGGATCGTATTCGTCAATACCAACCAAAAGTGCGTAGATGTTGTTAGCCATATTTACCCTACTTATGAAACTTTTTTTACATCAGAGTTTTGCTAAAATTACATTTTGGTTGTAGCAAAACTATTAAAAGATGTTGTCTGTATTCTGGTGAAAGTTATATCTGTAGAACTTAGGCTTTAGTTTTAACCTACCTTTTTGTGTTTACGGAAGTAAAGCTGAGAAAGCTTTGCTTATACATTCTCAATAGGTGTCAGCACAATCAAATTATGCACTTTATTCAATGTTTGATTATTTAGAGATGTAAAATAACGTTATGCGCGTTTGCCATGTGGTTGAACAACTGCAAGCGATTTATCAAGTGTCTAAGTCCTAATTTATACCATTTTCAAACAGAACATCATCTAGAAAGTTGCTTAGACTGCTCGTTGTGTAAATATTGATTGCGATTTCGATAAGTAAATTAATATATTTAAACTCGTAGTGAGCACTTTAGTGCTCACTACGAGTTATAAAAGCTGCTTGAGTTGTTTGCAGGCTTTTTCAATTGCATCTATACTACCTGGATTTACTAATCCGTAATAATCGAAAACGTAAATTCGGTTATTTTTAGTGGCTTTGAGCTCTTTCCAAAAAGCTTCTTTTTTAAAGTCATCTAAAACCCCTGCATCAGTTTTTTGTGGAGGATTTACAACAATTATTACATCTGGATTTGCTTGCAAAACTTTCTCGGCTGAAAGCGTTACATATCCACCAATTGGGCTGTTACCTTGTAACTCTGCCGCTAGATTTTTTGTCGGAAATTTTGCGAGTAAATCGCCAGCCCAACTATTTTTATTGGGTGCTAAAATTGGTTGGCGACTGACTAAAACTAAAGTGGATAATGTCTGATTTTGATTATCTGGTAAAAACGTTTTATATCGATTTAATAATGGCTGCGGATCGGCATAAATTGACTGAGCAAGTGTTTTGGTAAGTTCTTGTAATGATTCCCAGTTATTTACTTTGGTGAGATATATAGGAATTCCTAGTTGCTTGAGTTTGTCTGTTGTTTGATTAGAAAAACCTTCTGCACCAATCACTAAATCTGGTTTGAGAGCGACTATTTTTTCTAAATTAGGCGGATTTTGCCCTTCACTGACGCGGGGAAGTTTCTCCAATTGCGGATTATCTTTAAATAATTTGCTTCCAGTAATGCCGACAAGTTTTGTTTTGTCAAGTTGAGATATAATATCTGCCGCAAGTGAACTGAGAGCGACAACTTTTTTGGCTGATGTCTGAGTTGAATTTGTATTTGTGGCTGGTGGTTGCTGTGTGGTTGCGGTGCTGCAAGCGAATAGAAGGAAGCTTAATAATATTGCGAAAATCGATGAGATGCAACGATTAAACATGTTTTTAAACGAACCGCAAAGACGCGTTCGCGAAGAGAAGAGAAGGACGCAAAGCAAACAAAGAAATAGAGAGTCTCACGAATCATTTAGGATTGCTATATAATTCTGACTCCTGACTTCTGGCTTCTGAATTCTGTTTTATTGTATATGAATGGATATAAAAAAGGACGAGTAAACATATGCCAAATTCTCCTCGGAATATCTGACTGTGCTACTCGCCTGGTTATATACAAGGTTGATTGAAAAATCTTTCTCTAATAATAGTTTTATAGTCTTAAAAAGACTTGTCTTCTAAATTACATATATATAAATCTTATCAGATATACGAAGTTAGAATTTATACATAATATAAAATTATAGTAGCAAGAGTTATACAGCTTAATCGTTCATCGCTGCTACAGGACAAATCTGCAAACCTACAGGTGTTTCTAGAATTACAACTTCTACTCCCAAAACATCAGCTAAATTTGCAGGTGTCAATATCTCTTTCGGGTTTCCTACAGCAAAAATTCTTCCTTCAGATAAAAGTGCAAGACGCGTGCTATATCTTGCTGCTAAATTGACATCGTGCAAAACTGTAATAATCGTTAAATGCTGTTGATTTAGTTGTTTGAGCAGTTCGAGTAATTCAAGTTGATAGCGAATATCTAGATAAGTTGTCGGTTCATCCAAAAGCAAAATTTGCGGATCTTGAGCTAAAGCAAGTGCTAAAAATGCGCGTTGTCGTTCACCTCCTGATAATTCTTCCACAAAGCGATCGCATAATCCATCCATTCGCGTTAACTGCAACGCGGTTTCTACTTTGTCTCTATCCTCAGCGTTAAGTGAGTATTGCCACCAAGGTTGATAGGGTGTACGTCCTAATGATACCAACTGGCGCACCGTCAAACCACTGGGAATTGTTTGCTGTTGTGGTAATAATGCTAACTTTTGTGCCACAACCGACGCGGGTTGGCTGTGAATAGCTTTACCATCTAACAGCACACTTCCCTGCTGTGGCTTTAGTAAGCGACTAATAAGTTTTAGTAGTGTCGATTTTCCGGAACCATTTGCACCAACTAAACTCAACCATTCACCTGTTATCAGTGTCAAGCTAATTTCGTGGACAATTGGTTTTGTGGTGTAACCACCAGTGAGATTTTGTGTTTCTAAAAGCATCTGTGAATTTTTGATTTTGGATTTATCTCGTTACCAGGTTCAACCTGGTATGTGCAATTCTAGAGGCTCTGCCTCTGTTAAACTTAAGATAGTAGCCAGAGCTTCTACTAAAGCATTCCCAAGCAGAGCTTGTGAACGAGAAACTAATTCCTAACTCTTTAAATTCCAGATTTTCGATTGTACAATAACCAAATAAATAAAGGTGAACCAAGTAAAGCAGTGACTGCACCAACGGGGAGTTCTACAGCACCCAAACGCGAAAGCAAATCAGCTGCGGTGAGAACTAAAGCACCCCCAATCGCGCTTAATGGCAAAACTGCACGGTAATCTGTACCGACGAGAAGGCGGATGCCGTGAGGTACAATTAAACCGACAAAGCCGATTAATCCACCAACACTGACAGCACCGGCAGCTAAAAGTGTGGCTACAGCACCGATTAAAATGCGATCGCGCAATAAGTTTACTCCCAAACTGACTGCTAATTCATCACCCAAATTTAACAAATTGACGGCACGCGCTAACAAGCATCCCAATAACAAGGCTACGCTAATATAAGCTCCAGCCACCGTCACTTCATTCCATCCGCGCCCATTCAAACTGCCAATCAACCAACTTAAAGCGGTTTGTATTCTACCATCTTCTGCCATCAATAATAATACAGACTGAATCGCCCCAAATAACGAACTGACGGCAACTCCACCCAAAATCAACCGCTCGATTGATATACCTTCACGACTCCGAGCTAAAAAATAAACAACAATTGTTGTCAATAATCCACCTACCCAAGCAGCTAAGGGAATCCAACTTAAAAAGATTCCTAAGCTAAACATGGTTATAGCAAATAAACCCGCACCCGCAGAAATACCGAGTAAAAAGGGATCGGCTAGTCCGTTGCGTAACATTCCTTGCAGCAGTGAGCCAGACATTCCCAAAGCTGCACCTACCAAAACTGCTGCTAAGATGCGCGGTAAACGCAAATCCCAAATAATCGTTTGATTTAGGGGATCGCCTGTTTTCATAAGTGCTTGCCATATTTGAGCAGTTGTCATTGATACTGCCCCAAATGAGAGGGAAATGCCGACGATTATAATTAGGGCGATACTTAGAAGTAATGTGGCTAGGATTATGCGATCGCTTTCAATAATTTTTCCGAGTCGCGGAAACTGCAACTTAAATGCTCCTATTTATCTGATAGTAAATTATCAATTATAGAATCACTTAAGGCTAAGTAAATGTTAGAATTTTGCGCTGAACAGTAACATCAATCTCTACTAGGTAGCCAAGTGGCTCCTGATCGGGTGAGGCAAGGTCAAGAGTTTTGGTAGAATTTCCTTGACTATGCGCCTATGGTTGGGCGAAAATTTTACCCAGTACTAGAATCTTACGGAGAAGGTAGTTTACAAGTTTGCGCTCTTCACACCATTAAAATGACATCCTTACAATATGGAAGATAATTACCCTGAACGCAAAATGTCTGAAGAAGAACGTTTTCAATCAGACTATTTTTCCTACTTTGAACAACCGGAAAATGCTACCCGTTATACACTCTTTATTGATTTTTTAGAGGATGCTTTTAAAGAAAGGTCATTCTCTTTGTTGGATCTGGGCTGTGGTAATGGGGCTTTGCTCAAATATCTACCTTCTCAATGCGACTACGTTGGGGTAGATCACAGTGAATATTCAATTAAATACTGTTTAAACCTATACCCCAACAGAACCTTTGTCTGCTCAGACTTATGGCCATTTCTGCGTCAACTTGCTACAGAAAATAAAAAGTTTGATGCAGTGGTACTATGCGGGATGATATATCATACCGTTGATAAGGAAAGCCAACAACACAAGAATGAACAGGAAATTATTCAATTTTGTCTGGACAAGATAATAAGCGACAAAGGATATGTGGTCATAATTGTAGGATTTAATTATGGCGACCATCCAGATCATAGTCTGTTTGTTCGAGCGGAATGGCTATACAAGTTAGTAGAAAAAATGCTGTCAACTGCGAAAGCAAACATTGTTTACGAGAATATGTGCCTACAACTCAGCTTGGAAAAAAAAATTGCACAGCAAAAAGTTATTCCTGACTGGTTTGTTCAGGATAGCTCTACTGACTATTCAAGTAAGTTCGCTGGAACATATATGACAAGTTGGACATTTATTGCCTCTCCCTCATGTGTGAGTTAAGAAGCAGGGGAGCAGGGAGTATTTATAATTTATCTGCTAAAAGGTTTCAAGCCCAGACCACCACGCTTTAATCGTGGCGCTACGCGATTTATTTTACGATTTCTTCTCTGGAAATTCATGACCTGAAGTAATGAGAAAAGTCTTAAAAATATGGCTCAATTGACCAATGCGTGAATTTTGAATTCACGCATTGGTCACGCATTCACGCATTAAGAAATAAAAAATAATTTTTAATTAATTTTTAATTTTGAATTTTGAATTTTGAATTGGAGCGAAGCGACTTGACTGTTATCCGTTGGCTAGTTCTTGGCTTAAGTTGTCTATTTCTGCTTTCAGGTTGTAGTTTCACGAACGGTTCCACTGCTGGTAAAACACTTACAGTGGCAGTAGAACCTACGTTTCCGCCTTTCGAGTTTCAATCTGCAAGTGGTGAGTTGCAGGGGTTTGACATTGACTTGATGAATGCGATCGCGCAATCTGCTGACTTTCAAGTTAAGTACCAAAATATGCCCTTTGCTGGTATGATTCCCGCATTGCAGACGCAAACTGTAGATGCAGCAGTTGCAGCGATGACGATTACTGCTGAACGGGCAAAGATAATTTCCTTCTCGCGTCCTTACTTCAAATCTGGTCTAGCGATCGCCACCCGCACAGACAATCAAAATATTACCAATTTCGACAGTCTTAAAAACAAGATTATTGGTGTGCAAATTGGAACGACCGGCGCACTTAAGGCTAAAAATCTTCCTGGATCTGAAATTCGCACTTTTAATGATTCACCCTTAACTCTTCAGGCATTAATCAACGGCAATGTCGATGCCGTTCTTAACGATCAAGTCGTTATCTTATACGGCATAAAGAGTGGCAACCTGAAGCGACTCAAAGTAGTCAGCAGTCTGCTTACAGAAGAATTTTATGGCATTCCTACACCCAAAGGATCGCCCAACCTAAACCTGATTAACCAAGGTCTGGCAACAGTGCTGAAAAATGGCACTTACGCCCAAATTTACCAAAAGTGGTTTGGTATTCAACCGCCACAATTACCAGAAAAATCGCCCATTGAAAACCAGATTCCTGAAAAAGGCGTATCCGAGTTATTTATCTCACTAAACATTATCTTGAAGTCACTACCCGTCCTGCTGGGTGGGGCTTTGGTGACTCTTGAACTCACAGCCCTCTCAGTATTGCTGGGAATAGTCGGGGGTTCACTGATTGGGATTGTTCGCCTTTCCCCTGCTTTGCCTTTGCGCTTTTGTGCTGGAGCAGCTGATTGTAGCCGAAAACTATCGCTCGTTTGAGATTTACGCCACTGTCGCTTTGGTTTATTTATTCCTGACGCTGTTTTTTTCCCAAGCGTTTAGTCGGTGGGAGCGATCGCTCAATCCCGTTAAAAAACAGAGTAAGTGAAAAAGGATAGACAAGAAAGAGGTGTTTTACAACTCATTTAGGACTGCTATATATGAACTTAATTTAAATTAGCTAAATCTTCTGGTGTATTGCAATTAAACAGCATTCCTGGTTCTATGACGGGTAAAATTTGCACGGAATGTTGATTAAGCCACTGCTGAAACGATCGCCCGCCTTCTTCGATATACTTATTTAAGTCTGCTAAACAACTGCGGCGATAAAAACCACATAAGGGTTCCCATCCTTTAATATGATGCGCTAAAGCGGCGATCGCTTCATCTGAGACATCATCAAGTTCATTTGCCCATGCTTGCAAAACTTCAACTCGCAAGTTCGGCAAATCGCAGGCTAACAATAATACCCAATCAGTTTGTACTTGCGCTAGTCCTTGAGCAAATCCGACTAATGGTCCAGCAGATAAAGGCGCTTCTTTTATAAACTGGCAGTTAGGCGGTAGTATGTCTTGATAGCGTTCTTCCCAAGGTGTGACAACATAAACTGTAGCTGCACATGATTCAGCGATTTGATAAATCATTTGCAACAATGGCACACCTTGGATAGAAATCAAAGCCTTATCCTCACCCATGCGAGAACTTTTTCCCCCGGCTAAGATTATCGCAGTTAATTTGTCGCTACGAGTGGTCATCAATAATAATTTAAATATGCCAACACAAGAACAAATGCGAACTTGCTTTATTCTTGGCTTTTGGGCAACCAAGATGTATCTACCAATATATTTGATTCGGATAGACGAGCGCACAAAAGATATTGTCGTTTTGGCTGGAGAAGAGACATAAATCTTAATTTGCCCAAATGGAAAATGGAGATATTTATGAGCAAACCAGATTTTACCTCAATGAGCCGTGCTGAACTGCGTAAATATATCCTTGAATACAGAGAAGATGAGGAAGCTTTTCAAGTTTACGTAGATAGGTTTAAATCCGATACTAGCGAGATATTTCCAGCACCACAAACTATAGACGATTTAAAAGACTTTTCCGAACTACAACGTCAGCACCAACAAAAATCCAATCAAGGTTAATGCTACATATCACCTTAGTTTGTTGTCATCAGTTTACTGGTTCATAAAACGTAATGCAAACACCAGCCATATCAAGAATTGCAAACTCTTTTGTTCCCCAAGGTTTTGTTTCGATAAATCCATTGCGATGAATCATTTGTCCACCATTAGTTTGCAATTCCTCATAAAGTTGCTCTATACCATCAACTTGGATGCGAAAATTTGTCCATTCTGCTAAATA
Organism: Spirirestis rafaelensis WJT71-NPBG6; assembly: GCA_019359015.1. GTDB lineage: Bacteria > Cyanobacteriota > Cyanobacteriia > Cyanobacteriales > Nostocaceae > Hassallia > Hassallia rafaelensis. Next base: position 15,009 of record JAHHID010000018.1, on the reverse strand, counting down.
TTTATCATCATTCTTTTGCAGAAAAATTTCTACTGAGTCACGTTTGACGATCGCCATCGTCACTGGATCGCCTTCTTGATATATTGTTGTAAAGCCCAGCTGTTGTTCGTAAAAAGCGATCGCTTTTTCCATATCGCTACCAGCAGGAATTATCGGGCTGACTTTTCCTAGTATGGGTTGTTTCATGCTTCTTTTAGGAAATTCGTAATAAGCGCTCTTTGCGCTTAAAACATTATCCCCTAGTCTGACTTTGCTGAACTTGCTGCAATAAGTGCTCGATACTTTCAGCTGCTGGCAGACATTTCAAACCTTGGCAAACTAATCCTACACTACGCTCTGGTAATTTAGATACCGTGGTAAACACAGCCGTGGGCAAATATTTGGGTATCAGAACATTTATCTGTTCGCTTGTGGTGCGAATCAAAGTCGAGTTACGATACCAATCCAGAGCTGCAAACAAACTCGGACAAGCTTGAGGAGAGCGACTCATTACAGCCCGAAAAGCTTTTAACCCTTGTTCAGCTAAATCGAGATAATGCAAATTATCCGTCAAAAGCGCCAGCCGCACAAGATTAGCGATCGCTATTCCATTCGCTGCCGGTGTGGCATTATCTACATAACTGCGTTCTCGCACAATTAAATCTTGACTTGCATCACTAGATGTGTTAAAATATCCGCCTAATTCAACACTTAAAAGAAATTCGTCAAATTCATCTTGGAGAGCGATCGCTTTTTCTAACCAAAACGTTTGGTTAGGTGAACAAGCGTGTAAATCCAATAACGCTTTGATAAAAAAGGCGTAATCTTCAGACTGAGCTAACACGCTCGGTGACAATTGGTAATTTAGTCGATGGAAACGTCCATCCACAAACTGATTATCCAAGATAAAGTTTGCCGCTCGTGTTGCTAGTTCTAAATAAGACGGTTGTTGAAATACTCTATAAGCTACTGCCAAACCGGAAATCATCAAGCTATTCCAAGCGACAATCATCTTTGTATCTGTGACTGCGGGAATGCGTCCTTGCCAGTTTACCGTTTTTGCTTCTTCGTTGTTACGGGCGGGAGGAAAAGTTTGAAGGGACTCAGGTGTTGCACCATAACGAGCAACAAAAAGTTTCGCAAGTGCGTTTTCTAAAGTATCACTTAATCTTCCTGCATAACGCCTTTGCAACACATTATTACCTTCAAAGTTGCCATTAGGCGTTACACTGAAGTGCTGTTGTAATTCTGTTAGTTCTTCAGAAGTGAGCAGTTGCTGTAATTCTTTGTAACTCCAGATATAAAAGGCGCCTTCCTCTGGTTCAGCTTCTGCTGGTGTTGTAAAACTGTCAGCATCTTGAGCTGCATAGAAATAACCTTCAGGAGCGGTCATTTCGCGGCTTAACCATTTTACAGTTAGAGCGATCGCTCTCTCAAAAGCCGGCTCTTGTACTCCTGCACTCCACAAAGAAGCCAGATATTCCACAATCTGACCATTGTCGTAAAGCATCTTTTCAAAATGCGGTACAGTCCAAGTAGAATCAACCGTGTAACGATGAAAGCCACCAGCTACATGATCGAAAATACCGCCTAATGCTAAATCTAGCCCACGCTGAGTACAAACTTGCTTGCCATTGTACCTTGATTCTTCCTCAGCATCAGGCAAAGAAAATCTAGTTCCCCGTAGCGCTAATTCCGCATAGGGAATCATCGGGAAGCGATTACCTTGTTGATCCGAAGTAATTATAACCGTGCTAGTTTCCCAGCCTTGCCGTAATAATTCATTATCTTGTGCCGTTGTGCCGTCATCTAATTGCAAAACCGCAGAAGTTAGCAGCGACTCTAAAATTACCGCTTTGCGTTGACGCAAGTCGTCTTTTTCGGTATCGTAGTATCGACGCAGCGCTTGCAAAACTTGTAAAAACCCAGGACGACCAAAGCGCGGCTCAACAGGAAAATAAGTACCAGCATAAAACGGTACTAAATCCTCTGGAGAAAGAAAGACATTTAAGGGCCAACCTCCTTGACCATTACTCATCATTTGCAAAGACTGCATATAAATGCTGTCGATGTCGGGTCTTTCTTCGCGGTCTACTTTGATCGGGAGAAAATTAGCGTTTATGTATTCGGCGATCGCCAAGTCTGAAAACGCCTCTCCTTCCATCACAGTACACCAGTGACAGCTGGAGTAGCCTATGGAGAGAAAAATTGGTTTATTGTGCGCCTTTGCAGTCAACAGTGCTTCATCACACCAAGTCCACCAATCAACTGGGTTTTCTGCGTGTTTGCGGAGGTACAGACTCTTGGCTTGAGCAAGGCGATTCGTCATGATTCACAGAGCGGTAGATACGTTACCTTCTTTGCTCAGTCTAATACATTTCACTTTCAGGATAAATATTTCATCATCCTGTTAGAGAATAAGCTGTTGAAAACAGCTTTATTTTAGACAGCACCGACAAGCAACGCCGATTTTGAAAAGCGTACAAGCATAGCCGCTTGTCGCAAGACATCGCCCTATTCCTCGACAATTTGTCAAATACTATACTTTTATGGCAGAGAGCGAAATACCCAGCTAACCATTGGCGCTGGCTTTGCATTTAAAGATGATTCTGCCTGAGTATGAATATTAGTATTTTGGTTAAGTCCCGCTAACAACTGAAGTAAAAACGTGATGATAGCGGCTTGCATAAGTTTTTGCAGCATGGCAGGTTCTGTGTGTCTTCGGGTGAATGGCAATTGCAGTCTTGGTTGATTACCCCGATTGCACCTCGTACTATCGATTTCCGACTTTAGGCAGATTCATCCGGATAATTGTGAGTAAAAATGCGGAAAAAAGTTAAATTTACGTGACAAAATGGCATAGGGCATAGGGCATAGGGCATAGGGCATGGGGCATAGGGCATAGGGCATTTTTTCCCCACTCTCCCCCTCTCCCCTTCTCCCCCTCCCCACTTCGGGAGTAATTACCGAAACCAATCAACGGCTGTAATCGATAAAATGTAATTAAAATAGCTACTATTCCCGCGCTTATGATTCCTATCGTCATTGAACAATCGGGTCGGGGCGAACGCGCCTTTGATATCTACTCACGACTGTTACGTGAGCGCATCATCTTTTTGGGACAACAAATTGATAGCAATCTAGCCAACTTGATTGTTGCCCAACTACTGTTTTTAGATGCTGAAGATGCGGAGAAGGACATTTATATGTACGTTAATTCTCCGGGCGGTTCGGTGACAGCCGGTATGGGTATATTTGATACTATGAAGCACATTCGCCCAGATGTCTGTACAATTTGTACCGGATTAGCGGCGAGTATGGGTGCTTTTCTCCTCAGCGCGGGTGCTAAGGGTAAGCGCATGAGTCTACCCCATTCTCGGATTATGATTCACCAACCTTTGGGTGGCGCTCAAGGACAAGCTACTGATATTGAAATTCAGGCACGCGAAATTTTATACCACAAGCGTAAGCTAAATGAGTATTTAGCCGATCATACAGGTCAACCAATTGAGCGTATTGCTGAAGATACCGAACGGGACTTCTTCATGTCGCCAGAAGAAGCCAAGAACTATGGCTTAATTGACTCTGTGATTGACCGTCATGCGGCTGGTAGCCGTCCAATGGCTGTTGTCGATAGCAATTAATTAATTAGCTTTTCTCGTTCCCTGGCTCTGCCGGGGAATCCTCTCTGGGGAGGCTCTGCCTCCATTTCTTAATATCGAGGCAGCAGCCCCTAAGATTGCATTACCAGGCAGGAGCCTGGTAAAGAGTTTGACGAGTTTGAGGGCACAAAGAACACAAAACAAAGAATTAACAACTAATTAAAATCCCGCGATTGGATCTGGTTGAGATTCTAAATATCTAAGAAAGTCAAGTAACTGTTCTTCAGTCAGCAAACTGCGTCCCAGCTTGCCATAGGTTTTTTTCAGATGCTCCTTTCCTTGTTCTTTTGTCCAGCCTAAGCGCTCAATTTCGACATCTGTTTTCGCAATTACGTCCGACAAGTCTATAGGTTGGCTTTTATTATTTCTCTTGCCTTTTTGACTTCCCGCATCTTCAGTCGAACTATAACTACGGGGCGCAAATTGTCTAACGTTGCTAGCAGCAGGTGTTGGTAAAGGATTCTCTTCAGGTTCGCCGCTCTCCAACATAGCCCAGTTTTCCATCGGTATATCCAATTCAAATTCTGGCTCTCGGTTGCTAGTCATAGCAAAGCGAGGCTCTAAGTCATAGTTGTAGGTATCGCTTTTAGCTGTCGCTTCTGGTTGTGTAGTTGGTGCGTAGACGCTTTGCGGCGTTTGTTCTTCGGCGGCGATCGCTTCTGTTTGCGGAACAGAATTTAGAGCAGAGACAGCCGTGTTCAAAGAAGAATGCGGGTTGGGCTGCACTTGCGGTATTGATTTCGGAGATACTGTCGATTCCGATGATGAGCTTGTCATTCCCAAAACCATCAGCGCCCGATTTCTTGCTTGATCTTCTGCTGCTTCAACTGTTTCTGCTGCTGCCATACCGGTAGCACGAATTACACCTTCAATGTGTACGCTTGCCCGGACAATATATTTTCCTTGAAAAATTTGTACTAATTCCGAAATAAGACTGCCCTTGGGATACAAGCTCTGGAATTGAGCCAACATAATACTTTCACCAATCTAAATCTATTAAACAACGCTCGAATGCGCCAACTACGAATTAATCACATCAATTTTGACAACCCACTACCTATGTAGCTTTGTGAACAAATCTCAACCCAAAGTTCAAAGGAATCTGTGCCGATTGAAAACTTTGATGGTAGATTGCCAACATTTTTTGTGAGTTTTTCTCTCAACGCCTTTTAATTTTACGTTCACGTACGCCCTACAGACAGAAAAAGCATTCATCTAAAGGATGAAGTTAAGACTTCACAGAAGTTTTGTGCAGCTTGAAGTTGTACGGATTTATTTTTTCATCCTTTATCTTCATATTTCTTTAGTCAAGTAGTTTTCACTCTTTTAAATGCAATAGCCTGATATATCTTGATCGCTTGTACCGATTGTAGCAATAGCTTTTTGTGAACAACTTTTTCATTACTTGTAGCTAACTCTACGTGGTCTTACCTTCAATGCTATACTAATTACCCAATCCGATATGCAGAACTACTTTCACAGAAGTACGCTCTAAATCTACAATAATGAAGATAAGGTTCGCCTTCACTGAGCGGTTTCGCTGCTAACTTAGTTGTTACCGATTCTACATATGGGACAATTGGGTTTGCCGGCAGTTTCTCCTAGTTAAACATCAGAGTCTAATGCCGTAAAAGTACCTTTAATCTAGACAATCAAACACCTGCTGTTTTCCCTGCATAGCGCTTTTAGGCTGGAATGAGTGAGTTTTATAAACAAAGTCCCTCAAAAACCCGTCGCATAATTACCTAGTGGGGTGGATTCTCAATTCTTCGTGCTTTGTTAAGATTGGCTGGGCCAAAGGTCTTTTTGGTAGTGAACTCTGAGAGTGTCGTGAGAAGTCCTTTGGATCGCGCCAGTCTCAGCTCGAGGTAGGGCTAAACCTCTGGTTGAGTGCTGGCTCATGGTGCTTCTCTCTCCACGTAAGTGTCTTCTAATAATGATGTTTTGACCAAAGGTCGGTTCACTGCATGGAATTTTCAATCGCTACATTGCTTGCCAATTTTACCGATGATAAGTTGGTAGCTCGGAAAGTTTTGGAAAAAAAACTTGGTTGTGAAGATGAAGATAGTTTACAAAAACTTCAAATTGCTTTAGAAGTTCTAGAAAAAGTGGGGCTTTTAGTAAAAGAACGCGGCAAATATCGTCGCGTGACCGAAGAGGGAATCATCGAAGCAAAGCTGCGCTGTTCTAGCAAAGGCTTTTGTTTCGCCATTCAGGATGTGGAAGGTGCGGAGGATATTTATATTCGCGAAAGTCATCTGAGTAATGCTTGGAATGGCGATCGCGTTTTGGTCAGGGTTCTCAAAGAAGGTAGTCGGCGCCGTTCCCCCGAAGGAGAGGTGAAACTAATCCTCGAACGTTCCAATCACACTTTGCTGGCGCGTATTAAGCAAGTAGAAAGCGGTTTTCGGGCTGTCCCTCTCGATGATCGCTTGCTGTTTGAACTTAAACTGCTAGCTAGTGGGATGAAATTGGATGAAGCGATCGACCATCTCGCTCATGTCGAAGTTTTACGTTACCCTTTGGCACAATATCCCCCTGTCGGTCGAGTCGTACAAATTCTCGGTAGCGATGCGGAAGCCGCTGCTGATATAGATTTGGTAACTTGTAAACATGACCTTTCCCGTACTTTCCCGGAGTCAGTTAACGATGCCGCTGCTAAGTTGCAGAAAAAGCTACTGAAAGCTGATTTAAAAAATCGCCAAGATTATCGTGACTTATTTACCCTAACCATCGGTGGTACAAGAGATTCTCAAGTAATAGAAAACGCTTTTACTTTAGAGAAAACTTCAGAGGGACACTCGCGATTAGGCTTTCACATTACCGATGTTTGTCACTACGTTTTACCAGATGAAGCTCTTGATCGCGAAGCAATTAAGCGCGGTAGGTCGGTATATCTGGGAGAAGTCGTACTGCCAATGTTACCGGAAGCTGTGACAGAACGGTGTTCTTTGGTTGTGGGAAGCGATCGCTTAACCATCTCTTTTTTAATTACCTTCGATTCACAATCGGGTGAAGTCCTAGACTGGGAGATTCAAAAGGGTATCATCAAAGTAGACGAACACATTAGCGAACAACAAGCAGAAGCAATTCTGACTGCGAAAGTAAGTAAATCTACGAAAAGCAAAAATAAGGACTCAGAAGAACTAGTCCAGATGTTGCAACAACTGCAAGCCTTGCAAAAAGCAGTCAAACAAGTACGGCTCAATCGAGGTAGCTTGCAATTAAATCTGCCACCCAACCAAAACCCCTACAACGATGAAGGTATTTTAGGCTGTGCCGTAGTCAATGATTTACCTGTGCGATCGCTCTTAACAGAATTCGTGCTAGTTGTTAATCAACTGATGGCAAATCATTTAAGCGCTTTAGGCGTTCCTGCCATTTGGCGAGTGCAAGGCGCGCCCGATTCTGAAGATGTGCAGGAAATGCTAAAATTAGCGATTAATTTAGGCGTGGAACTGTCACTAGAAGCAGAAGTAGATATCCAACCTTTAGATTATCAACAATTGACTAGGGCTTTTGCCGAATCGCCATCAGAACAAGTTCTGACTTACTTGTTGCAAGATACACTCAAGCCAGCTTCTTACAGCACAACTAAAGGATCTCACTTTGGTTTGGCGCTACCAGAGTATACACACTGTACTGCACCGTTGCGGCGTTACCCAGATTTGCTCATGCAAAGAGTGTATTATTCACTACTAGAACATGGACGCGATCGCCGCAACACCCGCGTGAAAGAGCGCGTTAATTTGTGTCACTCCGTAAGCCACAGTGAAATTAACTGGAATGTTTTACCCCCAGAATTGCAGCAAGAACTGCAAAGCGAGTTGACAAGGGTAATCGTCCAAATCAACGACAGAGAAAAAGAAGTTCAAGAAGCCGAAGCCGATTTAGCCGGGTTGCAAAGAGCTTCTTTGATGAAACAGCGCATTGGTGAGGTTTTCAGCGGTGTAATTACTGGTGTTCAATCTTACGGCTTCTTTGTGGAAATTGAAGTACCAGCACCCGAAGACAAAGAAAGCGGTAATCTGAGAGTGCCTTTACGAGTCGAAGGACTCGTACACGTTAGCTCGCTCAAAGATGATTGGTATGAGTATCGCGCTCGACAACAAGCGCTATTTGGTCGCAAAAACCGGGCTTCTTACAGATTAGGCGATCGTGTAGCCGTGCAAGTTAAAAGTGTCGATTATTACCGCCAGCAAATTGATTTAGTCACCGTAGGCAGCGATGGTGTCCCATCAGGCAGGGGTATGAACGGCTCCAATGGCGAAGTATCAAATATGTACTTATCCAATGAAATGGAGTCTGATGAGCTAGAACCATATGGTGATGATGAATAGGGAATGGGGCATGGGGCATGGGGGAGCCAGTGCGTTGCGGAGCCAGTGCCGTGCGGAGCCAGTGCCGTGCGGAGGTTCCCTCCGTTGAGGCATCTGGCGTTGAGGTTCCCTCCGTTGTTCGCGCAGCGTCTCCGCATCTGAGAAGCACCTGCCGTCGGCTCTGCCGACTTGTTCGCGTTCGCGGAGCGTCTCGTAGAGAAGCGTCTCCGCATCTGAGAAGCACCTGGCGTCATGGGGCATTGGGCAAACATGAGGGCGCTTGGATTCCCCGCCCTTACGCCCCCCATCCCCCACTCCCCCCACTCCCCACTCCCTACTAAAAAAACGTGTCAAATAACACTAAACCCCTTATCTTAGGCATATCAGGTGCATCAGGTTTAATTTACGCCGTTCGGGCGATTAAATTTTTACTGTCAGCCGACTATGAAATTGAACTAGTTGCCTCGAAGTCAAGTTATATGGTTTGGCAATCAGAGCAGAATATTCGGATGCCAGTAGAACCGATTCAACAAGAGCAATTTTGGCGACAGCAAGCTGGAGTTGAAGCAGGAGGCAAACTATACTGCCATCCTTGGGGTGATGTTGGAGCCAATATTGCCAGTGGTTCCTTTCGTACCCTAGGGATGATTGTCATTCCATGCAGTATGAGTACCGTAGCCAAGCTAGCAGCCGGCTTGAGTTCCGACTTATTAGAACGGGCAGCAGATGTCCAGCTTAAAGAAGGTCGAAAGCTGATAATCGTTCCCCGTGAAACTCCTTTTAGCCTGGTTCACCTGCGTAATTTGACTACTTTGGCAGAAGTCGGGGCAAGAATTGTCCCCGCCATTCCTGCTTGGTATCACAATCCGCAAACGATAGAGGATTTAGTTGATTTTGTTGTTGCTCGTGCTTTAGATCAACTCGATATTGACTGCATCCCACTTGAACGTTGGCAAGGGAGAAAATAAAAGGGAAAGGGGCTTTTTTAAGAGGGGTAAAGGGTAAAGGGTAAAGGTATGGAAATAAAGAGTTATTTAAATAACTCATCGTATTTTTCTTTTCCTTTTCCCTTTCACGGCAGATGCTCCACTTGGGGAAACCCCAAGACCGCACTGCCTCCCCTTTACCCTTTACCCTTTACCCTTTACCCTTTACCCTTTAACCTTTACCCCTCTTTTTATATGGATGTCATTCGCTTAATTTTATTAGTGGCGGTACTGGGAGGACTAACGCTATTGTTAGCGCAAAACTGGTCACCTGTTTTACCGTTAGTATTTTTGGGGATACGGACTCAACCTTTGCCATTGGCTATGTGGATTTTGTTTAGTACTACTGCTGGTGCTCTTACATCTGTACTTATCAGCAGCTTGTTTAATTTGTCCACTTATTTTGCTGGGCAACAACGCCCAACTCGACTCAAATCACCAGCCACTTCACCCCGCGCCAAGCAAACCCCTAGAGAAGAAGCATTTTCCCGCCCTGTCAGTCCCCCACCGCAGGCTAGTACAACAGAGTCTAGAAGCAGTGATGTAGCGGATGATTGGGACATAAATAACAGTACAGATGATGATTGGGATTTTGAGGATAAGTCTAACGTTGCGCCTAGTCGCAGTTCTGAAGACACGCAGGTCAAAGATTCTCAAAGCTATGAACGTCAACAAGAACCCAAAACTGGTTCTCAATCTGGTTCAGTTTATTCCTACAGCTACCGCCAACCAAAAAATTCTGGACTAGGAAAAACTGAATCAGTTTACGATGCTGATTACCGAGTAATCATACCGCCTTATCAACCACCGACGACTACCAATCAGAAAAATGATGATGATGATTGGGGATTTTTTGATGATGACGATTCTGACGATGACAATGAGCGATCGCGCTCTTAAGTAGATATGTGGTATTTATGTGCTAAATACCACACCTTTCTTCGCGAGACTCCTGTTTTACTTTGCCCATCATCGCCGCTTCTTGCAAGCTCATAAAGGCTTTAAAGTCTTCTAAGTCATACCGGGTTGTCAGTAAATGTCGTAGTTGATTTTCGGCTTCAACCGTTAGGTAGCCAGTGGATAGCGCTTTATGCACAACGTCACGAATTCGAGTCATGGTTGATACCTCAATAGACCACACTTATTTATTCGGGCGCACTCAAATAAGATATGCAGTAGTTTTTCTTCTTCAACCGTTAAGTTGGCAAAGCTTTTTTGCACAATGTCAGAAAATAAGTCATAATTTACACCATGATTTTTAACAGATTTTGAGTGGGGCTTGCCATGACTAAGTTTTTTGAATGTTAATACTGTGGGGTAGAAACACAGTATTGTATAAAGTTAAAACTGCCCCAGTTGACAAAGAGTCTTGATCCCTTATATTGACGACACAAATTCAATAAAGTTTCAAAGAAGCTTTATTAAATTTCCGTTAAGCCTAAAGATACCGAAGCAAGAACTGGCAAGTCACCTAACGAATGTTATTAAATTCGTTATAAATTAATTGTTTATTTATTCCGACTTTATATATAAATCGTTAATATATTGCCTTAAGGGAGACCACAAAAAAAAAGATACCAGCCGTGTATTGAAATTATTGGTGGTGTTTCGAGTATCTAGAAGCGTCGGTGAGTCCAGCACAATTTTCTCCTGGTTTCCAACGCGACTATGCTCAAATCAGTGGAGACACGCCACTTGCGCGACTGTCGATAAACCCGCGTATAGCGCAGGGGCTATCCAGCAGGTGACTTGCTTTCATCGTAAGGATGGACAAAGAGAAGTTTGATCTCGGGCTTTTGGCGATCAAATCCTTGGGGTTTCCACAGCAATAAGCATCTGGCGAACCCGTAAGGGCTGGTATTTTTATCGCGTGCATGTGCCTTAGCTACTTTAAATAAATAACTGTAATGGCTGCTAATTCAAATAAAATAGAAGAGGAATTTGTAGAGGCTAAAAATAATTGGGATCTAGAAAAGTTATACGTTGATTTAGCATCGGCAAAAGGAAAAGCTCTAACACCTGTTGAAAAAAAATTTCTGAGAGGTTTACTTTGTGGCTTTAGTCCGGCGGAAATTGCGAATGCAGTTTATAAAAGTCGCAGTAGTAGTACTGTAAGAGTTTATCTGTCTAATGGGCTATATAAATATATAGAAGATATGCTGAGTAACCAAGAGGGAAGCAGCATTAAGGTAAAAAACTGGAGTCGGGTGACTCAGTTGCTAGAAAAAGCAGGTTATAAAAAAGGTTGGTTTCAAATAGAGCGAACCAACAATCAAATAATCACAATGGAGAAAAAGGAACCTGATTTTGCAACGATGAAAACAGCCCAAAAACAAGATTGGGGTGAAGCGATTGATGTCAGTAAATTTCACGGACGCACTACCGAACTCGCATCTCTTAAAGAATGGATTTTACAAGAGCGCTGTCGGTTAGTGGTACTTTTGGGTATGGGTGGAATTGGTAAAACAGCTTTGTCGGTAAAGCTGGCAGAAGCAATTAAGGAAAATTTTGAATTTGTCATTTGGCGATCGCTTAGTCTAGCTCCACCCCTAGAAGTCATCTTAAATCAACTCCGGACGCTTTTATCTCCCGAAGCGCAAATACAAAGCACAGAAAGTGTGGAAAGCAGCATTTCCCAACTAATTGAGTGTTTGCGCTCTTCACGTTGTCTGATTGTATTAGATCATGTTGACTCGATTTTAAGCAATGGTAACGATACCAACTTGGGAATAGAATATCCGCTGAAGGTGCCAGCCAGCAACCCTGGTGTAAAAAATTCTTCTAGTTATGTTCTTTCTCAAATTCGATATCGCCAAGGTTATGAGGGTTATGGAGAGTTAATTAGAAGATTAGGAGACTCTCAACATCAAAGTTGTTTGGTATTAACGAGTAGAGAAAAACCTCAAAAAATTGCGGTTTTAGAAGGAGAAAAATTACCTGTTCGCTCTTGTAAATTGAGAGGACTAAGTCATGCAGAAAGTTGGCAAATTCTCAAAGAAAAAGGCTTTCAAAATTCTTCCCAAGAAGAATGCAAATTATTAATTGATTGGTACGCAGGTAATCCGTTATTTATTAAGTTAGTTGCTACTACTATTCAAGAATTATTCGCTGGCAATATATATGAGTTTTTAGAACAAGGTACTGTGGTTTTTGGTGATATTCGGACGATTTTAGATAAGCAGTTTTATCGCTTATCTAATTTGGAAAAGCAGATTATGTACTGGCTAGCACTAAATCGCAATTTTATTTCAGTACGAAAATTGCAAAGAGAGATTATGCCACGAGTTTGGCAACGATTAATATTAGAAGGTATAGAGTTATTACAAAGGCGATCGCTTATTGAAAGACAAGCATCCAGCTTTGCACAAACCCCAGTTTTGATGGAATATATAGCTGAAAGGTTAATTGAGGAAAATTTTAAAAATCAAGATAAATCAGGCTACTCATTGATGAGTCAGACAATTTTTGAAGCGCAACTAAAAAACCATATTCGAGAAATTCGTCTCAACGCCGAGATGTAAACTGAAGAAGGGAGTTAGGAGTCAGGAGTTAGGAGTCAGGAGTCAGGAGTCAGGAGTTAGGAGTCAGGAGTCAGGAGTCAGGAGTTAGGAGTCAGGAGTTAGGAGTAGGGGCGGGGAATCCAAGCGCCCTAAAGGAGTATAAAATTGACAGAAAGTATATTAAAAGGAGTTAACCTGTACTTAATTGGCATGATGGGTGCCGGTAAGACTACTGTAGGGCACGAACTGGCGAAACAATTGAGTTACGGGTTTCTGGATGCGGATAACGTGATTGAACAAGCAACGGGACAAACTATTAACCAGTTGTTTGCTTCCGAAGGCGAAGCGGGTTTTCGTCAGATTGAAAGCGATGTATTAGCACAAATTTGCGCTTTCACAAAATTAGTTATCTCCACTGGCGGAGGGGTTATTCTCCAACAAAAAAACTGGAGTTATCTGCGCCACGGTTTGATTGTTTGGCTGGATGTGCCAGTAGAGTTACTTTACACCCGTTTAGCTCTTGATACCACAAGACCGTTACTGCAAGATGTTGACTTGAAGCAAAAACTGCGATCGCTTCTTGAACAACGACAAGCACTTTACAATCAAGCCGATCTGCGAATCAGCGTCAGCGAAGGAGAAACACCCGAACAAATCGCGACACGAGTACTTCAGAAGATCCCCACTGTTCTGAAATAATCACAGCGTCGCGGCAAGGAAGCCCATTTCCGTGGCTGGGATGGGAGGAATTGCCGCTGCGAATTCACGCATTCACGCATTCAAAAAAAAGCTGCCAGTATGTTTTTGTACTGTCTTATGAGAGATTGTTGAAAGTAGCAAACTCCTTTACACTGTCTAGATCAGTTTTAACTGTCAACAGCTCCCCATGATAGTCAACGATACTGAGTATATCAAAGAAGCCGCAGCCACTCGCGTGCAAGTACTGAGCGAAGCATTACCTTACATCCAACAATTTGCGGGACGTACCGTTGTTGTAAAATACGGCGGCGCGGCGATGAAAGATAGCACCCTCAAAGATAAAGTTATCCGCGACGTTGTATTTTTATCCTGCGTCGGCTTGCGACCAATTTTAGTCCACGGTGGGGGACCAGAAATTAACAGCTGGCTCGATAAACTGGGAATCGAACCGCAATTTAAAAATGGTCTACGGGTTACCGATGCCCCGACAATGGATGTGGTGGAGATGGTTTTAGTCGGTCGAGTTAATAAAGAAATTGTCGCTTTGATTAACCAAGCTGGCGGCTTGGCGGTAGGATTATGCGGTAAAGATGGTAACTTAATTAAAGCCCGTCCCCAAGGTCAAGAAGGCATTGGATTTGTGGGGGAAGTTTGCGGTGTGAATATCAAGATTTTGGACACACTCGCTAGCAATGGCTATATTCCAGTAGTTTCCAGCGTAGCCGCAGACGAAACAGGACAAGCTTATAACATCAACGCCGATACGGTAGCTGGAGAAATAGCAGCAGCACTTGGAGCGGAAAAGTTAATTTTGCTCACAGATACGCGCGGTATTTTAAAAGATTACAAAGATCCGTCAAGCTTGATTCCCAAAGTGGATATTCAAGAAGCCCGCGAGTTGATTGCCACTAATGTAGTTAGTGGTGGGATGATTCCTAAAGTAAATTGTTGCGTGCGATCGCTCGCTCAAGGAGTACGTGCAGCACACATCATCGATGGTCGCATTCCTCACGCTCTACTGCTAGAAATCTTCACCGACATCGGTATCGGGACAATGTTGATTGGTTCTCAATTTACTTCTTAGAAGCGGGTATTGGGCATTGGGCATGGGGCATGGGGCATTGGACATTAATAATAATTCTTCCCATGAGTCCCTTTCCCCTTTCCCCCTTTGCTTTTTCCCCTCCTGTTTTCCCATGCCCCATTCCCGATTACCAAGGATAGTTGTAGATAACGCGCTGCCTTACAGGTGTGCGACGCCATGAATCTCTAACAATCGTTGGATTAATCAGCGTTGAGTTCCGAATTGTCGGATTAACTAAAACAGGATTAACAAGGTTAGAATTTCTCACATTCTGTCTGACACGCGGATAGGAGTAGTAATAATTACTCTGACTCGGTATCAGTCCGGTTGACGGATTTACAGGTATGGGAGTAGGAATCGGACTACCGTAAATAAAATTACCAACGGTAGGCGGCTGGTTTAGGGGAATTGAATTACCGTAATAAGTAGAATAACTACCTCTACGGGGATGGTTTACGGGAATTGAATTACCGTAATAAATAGAGTTACCACGTACACGGGGCTGATTTACCCCAACGGAAATTCCACCACCATCAATGACTATCACTTGTTCGGCTGCGGCTGGGGCAATTGTCGCACTCATAAGTGCCAAAGCAGAGCCTAATCCCAGCCAGTTGAGTTGCCAATGCTTGATTTTAAGCATATTTTGACCGCCTAGTACAGCACGGCGGAAATAAACCAAGCATTATTGTGAGAAACTAAGAAAGTAAAGTCAAAGCAGTTTAGGCTGAAAACAAGGGAACCTAGTGTGGCACGATTAGCTCCAAAAGTATTAAATTT